>JAWKUM010000035.1:0-34807 GCA_041398545.1 Planctomycetota bacterium
GGCCGGGAACTGGTCGAGCTCGACCGCCCGCTTGTCCTCGTCGGCGGTCGGCAGCCGGACGCCGTTCATCTGCGAGCTGACGTAGCGGTCGGGCAGGCCGCGGATGACGGCCGACTTGCCGTTCTTGACCGTCGCCCCCGCGACGAGGCGGAGGCCCTGGGCGGCGTCGCTCGCGCCGGCCTGGCTCATGAGGTCCTTGCCGACGGAGTCCATGAAGGACGGGCTCTTGAACCTGAACTGGAGCAGGGCGCCCTCGGACCCGCGGTCGAGCCGGAGCAGGTCCTGGACGACGAACTCCTCCATGTCGGTGAAGTCACCGGCCATGGTGATGTCGACCTCGGTGAGCCGGCCCGCGGTGACGAGGACGTCGGTCTTGACCTTGCGGACGAAGCCGTCCTTGGAGAACACGAGGGTGTGCTTGCCGGCGGGGACCTGCCGGATCGTGTAGGTGCCCTGCTCGGTGGTCTCGACCTTCTGCTCGAGGCCGACGGTCTCGACCTTGACCCCCGGGAGCGGGGACTTGAAGTCGTTGTCGATGACGACGCCGCGGATGGTGCCCACCCCCTGCTGCGCCGTCGCGGCGGCGGAGGAGAGCACGATTCCGAGGAAGATCCGGCACAGGGAACGTCGCCTCACCACGGGTGCCCCAGTCCCTCGCAGATCTCGACCAGCCGGGCCCTCAGGGCAGCGTCGGGCTCGACTTCGTTCACGGCCAGGGACAGGCAGGTCTTGGACAGGTCCTCGGCGCGGGGGCGGCTGTTGGGGTTGAGGACCCCTTCCTCGACCGCCCGCCGATAGGTCTCGAGCGCCTTCGCCCGGTCCCCGAGCGCGTGCCAGGCCTCCGCGACGGGGCGGAGGGCGTCCGCGCGCAGGATGTCGAAGATCCTGGCCCGCTCCTGCTCGTACATCGCCATCGCGACCTCGAGGTCGTGGCGGGCCTGCTCCCTCGCGCGGGCGCGCTGCCGGAGCCTGGCCAGGTGCGCCCGGACCTCGACGTAGTCCTGGGGCAGGAACTTGACCTTGCCCATGAGGTCCGCGACCTGGTCGAGCATCGCCTTCGCCCGGGCCTTGTCACCGTGGTCGACCGAGGTCTCGGCCAGCACCTCGATCAGGTCGAGGCGGATCTGGAACGGCAGCTTGGCGCAGGCCGTCATGACGCGCTCCTCGGTCGCCTGCCTGCGGGCGGCGTCGTCGAAGAAGCGGTCGTGGAGCCGAGTGCAGGCGAGCAGGGCGGCCTGGACCCGCTCGAAGTCCTGGGTCGCGAGGACCTCGTCGAGCATCGCGAGGTATGCGTCGTAGCGCTCGTCGGGGAGCTTGTCGGCCTCGAGCCGAGACACGGCGCCGAGCTCGGACTTCTCGAGGTCCTCCATCCAGGGGTGCGCCCTGTCCCGCTCGCCCAACAGCAGCCAGGTCCGGGCGATCGCGGCGCGGACGCGGTCCCGGCGCCACTTCTGGGGGTTGGGGTCGCGGTCCGGGTCGGTGGAGATCCGGTCGGCGAGGGCCAGGGCGCGCCCGGCCTCGTCGCGGTCCCCGCGCTCGGCGCAGTAGGAGGCGTAGTCGGCCCACAGGAGCCCTGCGCGCCAGTCGCGGACCTCCTCGATCCACGTGCGGGCGAGCACCGGCTGCTCGAGCTCGAGGCAGGCGCGGACGACATCCTGCTGGTATTCGGACCGGTCCTTGATGTGTGGATCGAGGGGCAGGGCCGAGACGCCGCGGAACGCGATCTCGAGCAGGTCCCTGCGCCAGGCCGCGAGCGGGCGGTCCTCGATCGGCCGGCGGACGTGCGCCGCCGTGGCCTCCGCGGCATCGCCGCGGCCGCCCTTCGTCGTCGGTCCCTGCGCGCGATCGCAGGCGGAGACGAGGGCCAGGGTCGTCAGGGCCGCGATCCGCAACCCCGGGTTTCTCGTGATCGACATTGTGCGTGTCGGGCTTGTCCCGCCCGTCCGGTAGCAGCCTGGGGGGTGCCGGAGCGGCCGTCCCCCGTCGGAGGACGGCCGCCCCTGCATCGGTCACCGACGGAGGGGATCCGTCAGTTGGACTCCGCCTTGAGCGCGTTCGTGGAGGCCCAGACGACCGGGCTGAACGACTCGACGATCCAGGCCTGGGCGTAGACCTTCGTGCCCTGCGAGATGGTCGAGGGCCAGGGGAAGGTCAGGCTGTAGTCGCCGTTCTTGTCGGTGACGGCGGTCAGGATCAGGACGGGGTTCGGGACGAGGGTGCCGCCGAACAGCGGGAGGTCGACCCGGGGCGTGCCCAGGATGTACACCGCGACCGAGGCCGGCTTGGCGCCCGTCACGTTGAACGAGGCGTTGGCGTTGGCGGTCAGGGTGCCGGTGCCCGACAGGACGGGCTCGGCGCCGGTGCCGGCCTTGCCCAGGCCGAGGTCGCACCAGGTCTCGTCGTCGGTCATGCCGTAGGCCGAGGCCGCGGTCCAGCCGGCGAGCCAGTTGTTGCCCGGGGCGAAGCCGCCGCGGTAGTTGGCGCTGGTCCAGGCGGCGTTGCCCGAGGCGTAGGCGGCGCTGGTCAGCGCGTCGTTGGCCGGGCGCGGGTCCAGGTAGGTGACCGGGACCATGGCCTTGCCGCCCTTCGTGACCTGCGTGCCGCGCGTGATCTTGGCGATCGGCGAGCTGCTGGGCTCCTTGACGTTGTTGGTGCCGTTGGCGAACACGCCGCGGGCCGTCGCCTCGTCGTAGGCCTTGGAGTTGGTGTTGTTGTAGAACACGCTGTCGGTGATCTCGCACCAGTAGCCCGAGGACTGGGTCTGGTAGAGGCCGGCGAACAGCTTGGCGTCGGTGCCGGCGTTCCAGTTGGGCAGGGTCGTGTACGGCGTGGTCCAGCAGTTGATCCAGCTCGTGGTGTTGTTGTAGCCGTAGCCGTGGGCGCCGTCGCCGTCGACGTTGTCGAACCGGACGATCAGCTCACCGCAGTCATGAAGATGCAGTTGCGGTATGGATGTGGGCGTTGTCGCGCCGGTCGTCGCGCCGTCGCCGTCGATCGGCTGGCCGATGACCGTGGCGTTGTAGATCGTCGTCGTCGTGCAGGGCTGCCAGTCCGGAGTCCTCGGCGCCGTCGGTCTCGAAGCAGTTGTCGCCGACGCCCGAGCCCTGGCTCGCGTCGAGGCTGTAGCCCTGGACGATCAGGACGAACTGGACGCGGCCGCGGAAGCCCTGGTCGATGTCGAAGCTGTCGTCGCCGATGTTCCAGATCGAGAAGTACTTGAGGTTGGCCGTGCCGCCCCAGATCTCGACCCCGTCATCGACGTTGTTCATGATGTCGATGTGGTGGATGTCGGTGCCGCGGCCGATGCCGCCGAGCGACAGGCCGTTGAGCTCGTTGTTCAGGCTGACGACCTTGCCGCCGTAGCGCAGCGACAGGTAGGTGATGCTGCCGCTGTTGTCGTCGTCGTTGCCGCCGCCGTAGAGGACCTTCTGGTCGCCCGGGAACTCGGCGACGAGGCCCTCCATCGAGGCGTTGTTGCCCTTGTGCGGGGTCGGCGTGTTGCCGGCCGTCGCGTCCTCGGAGATGAACGCGTCGCCCATGACGGTGAGGTTGCCCCATTCGTTGGCGGCCTCGCGCCACTTGCCGGTCCGGGGGTCGTTGTTGGTCCAGGTGGCCCGGTCGGCGGCCGAGGTCATGATGACCGGCTCCTCGGCGGTGCCCTGGACGTAGATCTTGCCGTACTTGGCGACCGCGAGGCTGCCGCCCACGCCGGTGTCGCTGATGACCTGGGTGCCCGCCTTGATGGTCAGGGTCGCCCCGGGCATGACGTAGATCTGCTTCTTGAGGTTGTAGTAGTTGTTCGGCGTCCAGGTCGTCGACGTCGTGATGTTCGTCGACACGTCGACCTTGGTCTGGGCGCTGGCGGCGCCGGCCAGGACGAGGCCGACGAGCGCGGAGCTGAGGATGCGGCTTGCAGTCATGTTTCCGTCTTCTCCTGGGGAGGATGGGGGACCCTTGGGGTCCACGGGGCCGGTTCGGACTCGAGAGCGCGGAACGCTACGTCCACTCTGTGAACGGACCTTGAAGAGCGCACGAATCGTGGGCGCCCTGCGTGAAGCCCCGATCAAGGTGAAGCGAAGCGTCGGCGCCGTCCGTGAAGGCACCGCAAAGGCGAAGGGTGGAGTTCGGGGGGCGGGGCCTCCGGGGCCCCGCCGCCACCGCACCCGTCAGCGGCGTTCGGCGCTCACCTGACCCCGATCGCGTCGTGGTCGGGAGCGCCGCGCCTCGCCGGCCTCAGCGACCGTGGTCGCCGATCGCGACGCGATCGTTGGCCTTCTTCTTCCGGAACCAGTCCGAGACCTCGGCCATGAGGTCTCCGTCGACCGCGGCCAGGAGCTTCGCCTGGTCCTCGACCGGCACCGCGTACTCGGGGTCGGTCTTCCACTCGGTGTCCGACAGCCAGACCTTGCGGCCCTTCTCGGTCGCCGCGCAGAGCTCGTGCATCAGGCTCCGCAGGGCCTCGGCGTGCTTGGACGCGAGGTAGCGCGCGACGCCGAACGACAGGTAGGCCTTGCCGCTGTCGAAGCCGTCGTCGCCGCCCGGCCTCCAGCCGGCGAACTCGCTCAGCTCGAGGTCCGCGGGCTTGCCCGCCTTCTTGCGCGAGCGGGCCTTGAAGCTGTTGGCGAGCCACAGGCCCCAGTCGGTGTGCGACGCCGCCGAGACGAAGCCCCGGCGGTGCGGGAAGCAGTAGACCGAGCGGCGGACGGCCTCCTCGGTGTGCCAGGCCAGGCCGAGCAGCAACCAGTCGGGCAGGAACGTGGCCTGGCGGCGGACCCGCAGCTGGGCCAACCGGTGGACCAGCTCGTTGTACGGGTGCCACTCGGTCACGCCCTCCGGGTCCTCGATCCAGGCCGCCACGAGCGGCTCGGACAGGACGAAGCCGGCGACGGAGCGGCCGGCGCCGTCGAGCCAGCCCGCGAGGTCGGGGTGGAGCTTGCGGAGGTGCGCGAGGAGCTTGCCGTAGTCGACGGTGCGCGTGCAGACCAGCACGAGCGGCGCCTGCCCGGCCTCCGCGGCGCCGAGGTAGCCGTCGCAGACCGCGTCGGTCTTGCCGGCGAGCTCGACATAGTTCTTGACCGCGTTGTTCTCCTTGCCGGACTTGAGCCGCTCGTGGGACCCGCTCAGCACGAGCAGCACGCGGCGGTCGTCGTCGAGCACGAGGCGGTAGCCGTTGGCGTCCGCGAACGGCGCCCAGGCTTCCAGGACTCCGGCGAGGCCGGCGTCGTCGGCCGCGACCTCCGCGCGGGGGAGGTCCTTGCCCTTCCAGGTGAGCTCCGCCGGCGCGGCGTCGTCCCTGGCCTGGGCGCCGAGGATGCCGGCGAGCAACGAGATGGCGTACGGGAAGCGCATGGGGGCACTCGACATGGGATCTCCTCCATCGAGGTGACGTCGCCCCCCTCCGGGTGACGTAACCCCTCGGGTCATGGGCCGCTGATGGGCCCGGAGCCTGTTCCGTTCGCGGTGGACGCGTCCTCTACGCAGGACTTGCAGGACGGTTTGGTCGCAACCGTCCTGTGAATGTCAAAACCCGCGATCGGTTCCGCGCGATCCGTGACGACCGTCGAGGAACACGACAGTCCGGCAAGGATTACCGACTCCGGATTCCGGAGGTCGCGCCGATGTCACCGCCGCGTGAAGACGGCGCGATCCCGATCGATGCCGATCCAACGCGGCCTGTCCCACAACCAGGCGTGCCGCTCGGAGAAGCGCAAGACCTCCGCAGGAGCGGGCGGCTTGTCCGGACCCACATACGCCTGCGTCCTCCAGTAGCCCTCGACGACCTCCCTCCGATCGGCCTCCGGCCGCCGGTTGAACGCCGCCATCAACGCCTCCCAGCACCCGCGTCGCGCGGCCGCCTCCGCCTCGGAGGCTGCGGCGAGCTCCGGCGTCGCGTCGGGGAGGACCGGGAGCACGAGCTCGACCGCCGGGCCCTGCACCGGGTGGACCCCACCGACCCGGGAGAACCATGTCACCCTGGACGAGAGCGCGTTCACCAGGTCGAGGCTCGGCCTCCCGACCTCGATCGTCCAGTACTCACCGGCACGAAGGATGCGCTGTGCCGCGACCCGCTGCGCGAGCTCCCGCTCCTCCTCGGCGACGTGGACCGCCCAGGCCGGGTCCAGGACGTCCGCCGCCCAGGGCTCGGCGGCGAGCGCGATCAGCCTGCGGAGCACCAGATCGGGCTGCGCTCCCCCACGCCGCCGGGCCCGGGCGCAGTCCCGCTCGAGGTCCCGTATGCGATCCGCTACCGTGAGGACAACCCCCTCGAACGTCGAACGGCGCACCGGCCCGCAGTGTTGCGGCGGCTTGCCGAGGACCTTGAGGTCTCCGTCGACGACCCGCTCCCGGAGCACGAGCCTGGGCCGCGGCTCGCGTCGCTCCGTCCCGTCCAGGCGGATGACGACGGCGCTCGCGATGACGATGACCCCGAGCGAGAGCACCGCGAACCCGGGCCGTGTCCCCATCGGGCGGGTGGTCCTCCGTCGTCGTGGGCGAGGGCGCACCTCCGCTACCGCCGCGGGCGCAGGACGACGACGACCTCGTACGGCTCGCCCTTCTCGCGGCGGTCCATCGAGAAGCGCGCGACCTCGTCCCAGGCGAAGGGCAGGTCGGGCTGCTGGCCGCGGCCGAGGTGGACGGCGACGAGGTCGACGTCGGCGGGGAGGTCGGCGGCCGTCGCGGGCTTGGGCAGGATCGGGATCCGGCGCTCGTACCAGTACACGAACTTGTGGTGCATCGGCTCGAAGCTGACGAGCTTCGTGTCGGCCGGCAGGGTGGCCCGGAACGCGCGGATCTTCGGGCCGACGTCGACGAAGGTCGCGGCCTGGAAGTTGACGACCGGGCCGTTGGCCGTCAGCGCCAGGAGCGCGGCCAGGGCCACGAGGGGGACGAGGGGCCGGCGTGCGTCGCCGCGCCAGACGAGGCGCAGGACGAGCCCGGCGCAGGCGAGGAGCACGACGAGCAGGGGCCAGGGCTGGGCCAGGGCGCGGGCGTTGCGGTGCGTGAACGCGTCGCCGGCGACCGTGATGACGAGGAGGACGACGGCGAAGGCGGCGAGCAGCACGGCCAGGACCCGGTACCAGACCGTGAGCCCGCGCACGACGAGCGCCCGCGCCTCGGGCCGCGTCGCCCGGTCGACGACGACGCCGCAGAGCACGGCCAGCAGCGGGTACATCGGCATCGTGTAGCGCTGGTGGCCGTAGATGCTGATCCACACCGGCACGAACACGGCCGCGCAGCCGCAGGCGAGGAAGCGGAGGAGCGGCCCGTGCACCGGGTCCCGGCGCCACGAGCGGTCGAGGGCGAGGCCGAGGAGGAGCGGCGACCACGGCATCGTCGCCCCGGCCACCCGGACCGGGAACTCGAGCACGTGCATGAGCAGCGACGACAGCGAGAAGTCGGTCGCGTAGCGCTCCGCCCCCGAGCTCCACCAGGTCGCCGCGAAGCCCTCCCAGCCCTCGCGCAGCAGGCACGGCACCTGCCACACCGCGACGACGGCGACGAAGGCCAGCGGGCCGCACAGCGTCGACAGCCGCGGCAGCGCGCCGCCGCGGCCGGCCCACAGGAGCCACAGGAACGACGCGCCGAAGAAGGCGACCGGCGCCTGGATGCCCTTGGTCAGGGCCGCGAGGCCGGCGAGCGCGCCGCCGGCGAGCCAGACGAGGGCGCGCGACCGCCCGGTGGTCCAGAGGCGGTGCCAGACGAGCAGCGAGGCCACGACGAGCAGGGCGAACAGGCCGTCGGTCTCGATCCGTCGGCCGAGGTCGAAGACGTGGCCGAAGGTCGCGAAGCAGAGGCCGGCCGCGAGGGCGCCGACCTGCGACAGGAAGGCCGCCGCGTACCACCACACGAGCAGGGCCGTGGCCAGGGTCACGCAGGCCTGGACGAGGCGCAGGGTCAGCGGGTCGAGCTCGTGGAGCCCGAGCCGGACGAGCGCCAGCGTCCAGTACTGCAGCGGCGGGCGATCGAGGATCTCGACCCCCTGCTGCGTCGGCACGATCCAGTCCCCGCCTCGGCCATCTCGATCCCGTGCCGCGCGGGCCACGACTCCTCGCCGACCAGCGGCAGCCGCGCGGGCTCGATGAAGTAGCCGAGCACGACGACGAGCAGGACGAGCAGCGGCGGCACCCATGGGTGGAGCAGGGGCCGGGCGGTGCCGGGATCGGCGGGGGCCTGGACGGGGGAGCTGTCGGTGCTGCTCAACGGAGCCTGGGACCTGCGCGCGGAGGGCCTGGATGCCTCGGCGGGATCATCGAGCGGGCCCGGGGGTCAGGCAACCGGCGCCTCCCGGGCGGCGCTTAGGAAAGATTGAGGATCGGGATAGGCATCGCTGAGGAACGGCCGTCCGGCGCGCCGCCGTAGCTTCCTCCACCCACACCAAGGAGGACCCGCGATGACGCGCTTCGACATCTACACCAAGATCCACAAGGCCATCCGCGCCGCGCTGTTCGACGCCCACGTCGGGCTCGGCCGGACCGACTTCACCGACGCCGCCGAGGCCGAGGCCTTCGCCGGCCGGCTCGACCGGCTCTGCGACTTCCTCGACGAGCACGCCGCCCACGAGGACGAGGTCCTGCTCCCGGCCCTGGCCGGGGTCGCCCCGCTCCTGCACGCCGACCTCCGCTCGGACCACGCCCGCCTCGACGGCCTCCAGAACGAGTGCCGGGCCCTCGCCGACCGCCTGGCCGGGGCCGGGCCGGCCGAGCGCGCCGCCCTCGGCCGCCGCCTCCACGTCGAGCTCGGCCGGCTCGTCGCCGCCCAGCTCGGCCACATGGAGCGGGAGGAGGTCGAGGGGCACCGGGCCCTGTGGGCGTCGTTCGACGACGCGACCCTGCTGGCCTTCCACGGCCGGATCCTCGCGGCCATCCCCGGCCCCCGCATGGCCGAGTGGCTCGCGCTGATGCTGCCGACCCTCAACCGGAGCGAGCGCGCCGAGGTCGAGGCCGCCCTCGCCGGGGCCCCGGCCTGAGCCGTCGGCCCCCCCGAATCCACCCATCCGAAACCCACCGAGACGAGAGGTCAGGAGACCGTCATGCACCGATCGATCCGCTTCGCCGCCGCCGGCATCGCCCTGTCCCTGGTCCTGGGCCTGGGTGCCTGCAACCAGGACTCCGTCGCCCGGGGCCGCTACATGGTCGAGGCCATGGGCTGCGCCGACTGCCACACCCCCCACCGCATGGGCCCGACCGGGCCCGAGCCGGACCCGACCCGGCACCTCTCCGGGCACCCCGCCGGCCTGGCCCTGCCGGCCGCGCCCGCCGGCGATGGCCCCTGGCTCGTCGGGGCCGCCGCGACCAACACCGCCTGGTCGGGGCCCTGGGGGGTCAGCTTCTGCTCCAACCTGACGCCCGACACGGAGACAGGGCTCGGCACCTGGACCGAGGCCGAGTTCGTGGCCGCGATGCGCGAGGGTCGCCATCGCGGGACCGGGCGGCCGCTCCTCCCGCCGATGCCCGCGGCGGCCATCGGCCGGCTCTCGGACGAGGACCTGGGGGCGATCTTCGCCTACCTCCGCAGCCTCGAGCCGATCCGCAACCGCGTCCCCGAGCCGAGCCCGCCGCTGGCGAGGCGCTGAGCTTCCGGCATCGGGCCGGACTACAATCTCCGGCTCGATGCGTGAAGCACTGACACCCGAGCTGGCGGGGTTCTTCGAGTCCGGGGTCTCGATCATCGTCGGGACCCGGGACGCGCGGCTGGTCCCGGACTGCGTCCGCGCCGTGGGCGCCCGCTGCGACGTCGGGTCGGGGGAGCTCCGGGTCCTGGTCCCGGCCGCGACCGCGGCGACCTCGGTCGCCAACCTGCGCGACAACGGCCGGGTCGCGGTCTGCTTCTCCCGCCCCAAGGACCACCGGACGATCCAGGTCAAGGGGCGGGTCCTCGCGATCGAGGACGCCGGCCCCGAGGACCGCGCCCTGATCGACGCCTATCGCTGCGGCCTGGCCCAGGAGCTCGGCTGGGTCGGCGTCCCGCCGCGGATCACGCTGCGCATCGCCCACTGGCCCTGCCACGCGCTGCGGATCGGGGTCGAGGCCCTGTTCGTGCAGACCCCCGGCCCCGGGGCCGGCGAGCTCCTGGCCCGCGCGGCCGAAGGACCGGGATCGCGGTGACCCCAGGCCTCGAGCGGGCCTCCAGGCCTGCTTCCAGGGCATCGTCCCGTCAAGATCGCGGACCTGCGCGCCCGACGAGCCCAACGTGACGCACGGTCGCAGGTCCAGCATGTCGACCCGCGGCACGTGGCCCTGTCGTGCCAGTTCTTCAACAAGACCAAGGCCACCGTCGTTGGCAACCCGGATCAAGACGATCGTCCTGGCATGAGCCGCTGACGCTCGAGGCCCGGGCGCATGCGCGTCCGTCTGTGCGCGAGGAGCGCGAGGGCCGCTGTTCGACGCGATGTCGATGCGGATCCAGGTCATCGCCCGCACACCGGCATGGCCGGGGTGTTCCGGCTTCGCTGTCGGCCGACGTCTACGAGGTCCTGTCGCTCGACTCCGGTCGCGGGCTTCCTGCTGCCGCCCGACCCCGTGCTCGACGCGACCCCGGAGCACGCCCCCGTGACCGGCCCCTGACCGAGGTCCGCGGCCTCCAGCTCGTGTCGGAGCGGCCGCGCGGGCTGCCGACCTCGCGACCCCGCTCGACGGGCTCCGCGCCCTCGACGAGGTGCTCGGCTTCGCGCACGCGATGGTCCTGCTCGCCGAGGGCGAAGGCCGGCGCCTCGGCTGCGTCGCCAGCCGGGGCTACGCCGAGCCGTGCCGGGGCGTCGAGGTGCGGGTCGGCGAGGGGCTCGTCGGCACGGTCGCCGAGCGCCGGCGCATGCTGCGCGTCGCCGGCATGGAGGCCGAGCTGCGCTACGGCCGCGCGGTGCGCGACCGGGTCGCCGCGTCGTCCGAGGGGCCCGCCCTCGCCCCGGAGCTCCCGCTGCCCGGGCTGCCCGACGCCCAGGCCTGGCTCGGCCTGCCGCTGATGGTCTGCGACCGCCTCATCGGCGTCCTCGCCGTCGAGAGCGCCGACCCGCTGTGCTTCGACGAGTGGGACGAGGCCTTCCTGCAGGTCCTGGCCAACCAGCTCGCCCTCGGCATCGAGCGCCTCCGGCCGACCGCGGCGCCCTCCGCGCGCGCCCTGCGCGTGACCTACTACCCCGAGGACGACTGCGTCTTCGTCGACGACGCATACCTGGTCCGCAACCTGCCCGGTCGGATCCTGTGGAAGCTCCTGACGCTCCACGCCGAGGAGGGCCGGACCGAGTTCAGCAACCGGGAGCTCCGCCTCGACGCCGGCCTCGGCCTGCCGGCGCTCAAGGACAACCTCGAGAGCCGGCTGATCCTGCTCCGCCGGCGGCTCGAGGAGCGCTGCCCGGGGATCCGGCTCGTGCCGGTCGCCCGCGGGCGCTTCGCGCTCGAGCTGGACGGCCGGCCAGAGCTGCGCGTCGCCGGCGCCTGAGGCGGAAGAAAGGCCGGGCGCCGGCGTCCGAGGCCGGGAACCTCGCGGCGGGCTTGGCGACCATGTCCCGCCCCTGGATCCTGGGGCGCCCGGTCCCCCCGCCGGCCACCCCGCGAGCTCTCCCGGAGGACCCGATGCCGCTCCACCGGCCGTTGCTGTTGCTGACTCTCCTCGTTGCCTGTGCTTCATGCGGATCGGTCGACTACTCGGCCAGGACGGAGGCGGCGGGAAATCCAATGGCATTCACCAGCTTTGGGGTCGATTCACCTGTTTCCCAAGACTCCGAGGCCTCCCCTGGCCTCGTGGCCCGGGACCAGGACGCCCCGAAGTCCGACGGGGTCATCATGTCGAGGCTCGGCGACGTCGACGACCTGACCGTGGCCGTCGACGACAGCCTGAACAAGGCGCAGGGCGAGGCCGACGACGCGGACCTGCAGGGGTCACGGCAGGGCGCGGACCTGCCGGCGAAGCGCATGGTCGTCTATTCGGCGAGCTACCGCCTGCGGGTCACGGCCGCCGACGAGGCCGCCGCCAGGACCAGGAGCCTCGTCGAGGAGCTCGGCGGCTTCGTCCAGGAGGAGAGCACCGACCGGATGGTCGTGCGCGTGCCGGTCGACCGCTTCGAGGAGGCGAGGCGCCGGCTGGCCGAGGTCGGCCGCGTGCTGCAGCACGCGATCAAGGCCCAGGACATCACCGAGGAGTACACCGACCTCGAGCTCCGCCTCGGGGTCAAGAAGCGCTTCCTTGCGGAGCTCCAAGCCCTGTACGAGCGCGGCGGCGACCTCGCCGACCTGCTCACGGTCAAGCGTGAGATCGACCGCGTCACCGAGGAGATCGAGCGCATCGAGGGCCGCATGCGGTTCCTCGCCGGCCGCGCGGCGATGGCGACGATCCAGGTCGACTTCGACGCCGTGACCGAGCGGACCGAGCCGGGGGGGCGCGACTTCGACCTGCCCTTCCCCTGGCTCCGCTCGCTCGGCATCCACAACCTCATGAGCGGGAGGGCCGGACGATGAACGCGCGCCCGCTGACGGTCCTGGCCCCGCTGCTCCTGGCCCTGGCCTCGTGCCGCGCCCCGGTCAGCCCCCCCGCCGGCTGGATCGAGCTGTCGGTCCCGGCGTTCCCGTACGAGTACCAGTACGTGTCGGCCGACGACAGCCGCCTCGGCTACCGCGTCGTGCCCAACGACGGCGAGGGCGACCTCGGGTTCTGGTGCCGCTCGATCCAGAACCAGCTGACGCTCAACCGCGGCTACGAGCTCGTGTCGATGTCCGACGTCGAGACCGAGGGCGGGATGGCCGGCAAGGAGCTCCTGTTCCGGACCAGCGCGAAGGGCGTCGACTACGTCTACCTCGTCGCCTTCTTCCCGTTCACGCCGTTCCTCGGCTCGCCCAAGCTGGCCCTGCTCGAGGCCGGCGGCGAGCGCTCGATCCTCGAGCCCGAGCTCGACGCGGTCCGCGCGGCCATCCGCAGCCTCCGCTGACCGGGGTCGCCGTCGGGACCCGGCCGAGGCCGAGGCCGGGGGCGTCAGAGGACCATGATGACCGCGCCCTGACGCTTGAGGGCGACGAACAGCGCGTTGCGTTGGTCCTCGTCGGCGACGACGAGCTCGAGGCTCAGCGACAGGTACTTGCCGCTCCGGTTGCCGTCCGCGAGGACGTGGTCGAGGTCGCCGACCACGGTCCGGATGGCCGCGACGAGCGCCTCCCGGTCCTGGCCGATGACCCGATACTCCCAGCGGCAGGGGTAGACGATGAACGGACGTTCGGGCATCCCGGACACGCGGGTCGAGCATACCCGAGGCCGGGCGGGCCGCATCCGTCCTCGACCTCGGTCCGCCGAGGAGTCAGGATCGGGGCTCGTCGTCGTCCCCGGGCCGAGGCTCCCATGGAAATCCAAGAGTTCACCCGGCTGCTGCTGCTGCTCCTGGTCCTGCTCAACCCTTCCTGCTGTCGGTCTACCTGCTCGACCTGCTGCAGGAGCTGGACCGCAAGGCCCTGCTGTTCGTGCTGTTGCGCGCGAGCCTCATCGCCGGGGTCTGCTTCTTCGTCGTCGCGCTGCTCGGCGAGGCCCTGTTCGAGGACCTGCTCCAGGTCCGCTACGCGGCCTTCCTGCTGTTCGGCGGCGCGATCTTCCTGCTCGTCGGCCTCCGCATGGTGTTCCAGGGGCCGGACGCCATCCTCAAGGTCCGCGGCGAGCCGGAGCACCTCGCCGGCTCGATCGCGATGCCGTTCCTGATCGGCCCGGGCACGGTCAACGCCAGCATCCTGATCGGGCGCGAGCTGAACCCGCTCGGCGCCGCCGCGGTCATCGCCTCTGCCCTCGTCCTGAGCATGATCGGCGTGTTGGCCGTCAAGGCCTTGTTCGACGGGGTCCGCTCGCGCAACGCCAAGCTGATCCAGCGGTACGTCGACATCGTGGGGCGGATCTCGGCCCTGATCGTCGGCAGCATCGCGGTCGAGATGATGCTGAGCGGAATCGACCGTTGGCAGGGCCGATGAGGCAATTTTGGTTTGCATGCTAATCATTTCTCGCTATTGAGCCCCCAACCTGGCCTGATCGGGTCACGGCAAGCCCATAAATAAATAGCTTGCATGACTTTATGGCCACCCAATCCCCGCCCGTAGCACAGCTGGACCCCCAATTCCTTTGCATCAAAAGGGTTTTCAAGGGATCCTCCGAGCATGCCCCCTGCTCCCGACCAAGATCCTCCCCTCGTCCTCGAGGATCGGATCGTGGCTGCGCTCCGCCGGATCATGCGGGCCGTCGACCTTCACTCCCGCCGGCTCGTCGAGGGCTGCGGCCTGACGGGACCCCAGCTCGCGACCTTGAGAGAGGCCTGCCTCATGGGGCCGCGTCCGGCCAGCGCGCTGGCCCGGGCGGTCCACCTCAGCGGGCCGACGATGACCGGCATCCTGAGCCGCCTCGAGCGACGCGGCCTCGTCCGCCGGATCCGCGGCGACGCCGACCGGCGCACGGTCCTGGTCCACGTGACCCCGCTCGGGCTGGAGACGCTGGCCCGCGCCCCGTCACAGCTGCAGGACCGGTTCCGCCAGGCGCTGACGACCCTCCCCGAGTGGGAGCGGCTGGCGATGCTCAGCAACCTCCAGCGCATCGCCTCGCTGATGGACGCCGAGGACCTGGACGCGGCGCCCCTGCTCATGAGCGAGCACGACGTCCTCGCCGCCGACGAACCCGACGCCGACCGCCCCGACGAGGCGTCCCCCTCGCTCCCCCGGTCGCGATCGGGCTGAGCTTCCGCCGAACACCACGAGCACCCGGACCAAGATGAGCACGACCTCGCCCACACCTCGCAGCCGCCACGGCCGCCCCCCCGCCAGCGGCGCGGAGTCGACCTCGCACCTCGAAGAGATCTGGCGCCGCGCGTACGGCGCCCGCACGCGCGAGGACCTCGAGCGCCTGTACCGCGACTGGGCCGCCTCGTACGACGAGGACCACGAGGCCGTGGGCTTCTTCGGCCACAGGACGGCCGCGGCCGCCCTCGCCCGCTACACCCCGTTCCCCGACGTGGCCGCGGTCCTCGACGCCGGCGCCGGGACCGGGGCCGCCGGTCAGGCCCTGCACGAGCTCGGCTACCGCAACCTCTGGGGGCTCGACCTGTCGGCGGCGATGCTGGACGAGGCGCGGCACAAGGGCGTCTACCGCCACCTCGCCCGGGCCGACCTGGGCTTCCCCCTCGACGAGTACCCGAGCAGCCACTTCGACGCGGCGATCATGGTCGGCGTGTTCTCGTTCGGGCAGGCGCCCGCCTGGACGCTCGACGAGATCCTGCGCCTCGTCAGGCCCGGCGGCGTCGTCGTGTTCACGATGCGCGTCGACTTCTTCGAGCAGGACGCGATGGGCGTCCGCTCCAAGATGGAGGAGCTGACCCGGGGGCACGCGTGGAAGCTGCTCGAGCTCAGCGACCCGGCCCCGTACCTGCCCAACAAGGAGCCCGACGCCGAGTTCAGGGTCTGGACCTACCGCGTCCTGGAGACCAAGACGCCGCCGGTCGACGAGGCCTTCGCCCACGCCGTCCGCGACGCCCTGGCCAGCGACACGCCGGTCAAGCGCATCGACCACGCGTTCATCTGGGACTCGACCGCGTCGCGGCTCTACGACCGCTACACCGAGTGCCCCGGCTACTACCTGACCGACGCCGAGGTCGAGATCCTCGAGCGCGACGCCGGCGAGATCCTCGACGACGAGCGCCTGCTCGTGGAGCTCGGCTGCGGCTCGGCCCGCAAGATCTCGTGCCTGCTCGAGGCCGCCGTGGGCTCCCGGCCCGGCGAGGCCCTGACCTACGTCCCGGTCGACGTCAGCGAGGGGGCGGTCGAGGCCACCCGGGCCGAGGTCGAGGCCCGCTTCGGCGACCGGGTCCGGGTCGTGCCCCGTTGGGGCCGCTTCGACGAGGTCCTGGCCAGCGTCCCCCTCGACGAGGACAAGCTGCTGACCTTCTTCGGGGGCTCGCTCGGGAACCTCGAGACCCTCGACGAGACCGTCGCCTTCCTCGGTACGATCCGCGACCGGATGGCCGGCGCGGACCGCTTCGTCGTCGGCATCGACCTCGACAAGGACGACCGGGTCCTGCACGACGCCTACGAGGCCGGTCCCGCCAACCGCTCCTTCTTCCTCAACATGGTCCGCCGCATCAACGAGAGCCTCGGAGCCAACTTCGACCTCGGCGCGTTCCGGCAGCACTCCCCGGTCGAGGCCGAGCCCGACTTCCACGGCATCCGGTCCCGCTGCGTGCAGCTCCGGCTCGTGACCGACCGGGCGCAGGAGGTCTACGTCTCGCGCCTGCACCTCGACGTCCACCTCGACGCCGGCGACGCGATCCAGGTCGGCACGTCGCGCAAGTTCCGCCGCGGACGTCGCCGTCCTCGGCCGCCTAGCCGACCTCGAGCTCCGCCGCCAGCGGTGGACCGACCCCCGCGGCCTGTTCTCCCTCCAACGAGTTCGTCCGCGACACCGGGGGCGCCGCCCAGAGGTGATCCGCTTCGAGGCATCTCGCGGTCGTTCCGCGCCCGACGGCGGCGCCGAGATCAGGGCCGTCGTCGTCGACCCCACCGACCTGCCGAGGTCGGCGCCGGCGAAGACACTGCTGGTCGGCTGCTTGGCTGCCGACAGAACAGTGACTCTCAAGGTCAACCGGCTCGTCAGGCCGACCGCGGAGCCGCGTCCGGGTCGGCAGCGACGACGTCACCGCCCTGGACCCGATCCGCCTCCGGCGCGGCTCGACTGGGTCATCCAGAGCGGCGGCCTGTTCCCGCACTGGACCGTGGCCCACCAACGTCGGCGTCCTCTGCGAGCTGGAGGGCGCACCAGGCCGCCGGACCGCCGGAGCCGCGCGCGTCGAGGGCCTGCTCGAACTCGTCGACCTGCCCGGCCAGTTCGCGGACGCCACTCCACGGAGCTCAGCGGCGGGCAGCGGCAGCGCGTCGGCGTAACCGTGCCCTCGCGCGCGCTCGGCCACCGATCCCGTGCTCTTGGACGAGCCTTCGGCGCCCTCGACGATCACCCGCGCGACCTGCAGGAGTTCACGAACTCGGGCCGAGGTCACGCAGACCGTCCTCCTCGTGACCCACGACCTCGAGGAGGCCTTCGAGCTCGGGGACCGGGTCAACCTCATGCACGAGGAGATCGTGCGGGCCAGGACGCCCGACGCGACCTGCACCCAGGCGCCCAGCCAACGCGTTCGTGACCGAGTTCCTGGCCGCCCTCGGCGCGGCGCGAGGGACCCGCCGGTGCGTAGCCCGCCAGGCGCCCAGGCCTGCTGGCGGCCGCGGCGCTCCTGGCGTGACCGCGCGGCGCCCGGCCAGGCGTGGAGCCCGGCACCCCGGGCGGCCCGGACGTGCGGCCGCAGCGGATCGTCGTCGGAACGAGAACTGCCGAGTCGGTCGTGCTCGGGGGCTCCATGGCGCGGGTGCCAGGGGGCGGCCCGGGCTCGAGGTCGAGCAGCGCTTCGGCCTCGGCAGGACCAAGGTCTGCTGGTCGGCGCTGCTCGAGGGCGGCTCTACGCCGACTACACCGGCACCGGCTGGGCGATCCTCCTCAAGGGAGGAGGCCAAGGTCGGCGACCCGCTGCGGACCTACCTGTGGGTCCAGAAGCGGTCCCGCGAGCGCTGGGACGTCGCCTGGCTGCTGCCCTTCGGCCTGGACAACACCTGCATGCGCGTGGACGAGGAGGCTGGCCGGGCGCCGCCGCGGCGTCACCCGGATCTCCGACCTGCTCGCGCGGGAGGACCTCGAGGCGGCTTCAGCATCGAGTTCATGAACCGCGAGGACGGCAGCCCGGGTCCGCAGAGCTACCCGGCCTCAGGCTCGCCGGGGTCAGGGCAGCTCGGCACGGGCTCGCCTGCGGCGATCCGCAACGGCGAGATCCGGCTCATCGACGCCTACCAACGCCGGCAGGCGAAGCTCCTGGCCTACGACCTGCGCGTGCTCGAGGACGACCGGCGGTTCTTCCCGCCGTACGCGGCCCCGGTCCTGCGCGAGGCGACCCTGCGCGCGCTGCCCGAGGTCCGCGACGTGCTCGAGCGGCTCGCGTTCCGGCTGCCGGACGCGGCCGCCCAGCGGCTCAACCACCGGGTCGAGGAGGAGGGCGCGACGGCCTCGGCCGTGGCCCTGACTGGCTCCTGGCCGAGGCGCTGATCGGACCCGACGCGGTACCGGCACCGGCGGATGACCCGCCGCGCGGGCGGCTTCTTCCGCTGCTGTAGAGGCAGCGGCCGAACGTGACCCTCGACCTGGCCCTCGAGCACCTCGCGTAAGCCGGCGTCGCCGTCCTGCTCGCGGTCGCCGTGGCGGTCCCGCTGGGCATCGCCCTCGCCCCCGCGCGCGAGCGCCGCGCGGCGCAGCCTCGCGGCCTGGCGATGCTGCAGACCATCCCGAGCCTGGCGCTGCTGGCGTTCATGATCCCCCTGCTCGGCCTCGGCGTCTCCGCGGCCGTCGCCGCCCTGTTCCTCTACGCGCTGCTGCCGATCCTGCGCAACACCTGCGTCGGCATCGCCGGCGTCGACCCGGACCTGATCGAGGCCGCCCGCGGGATGGGGATGCGCGAGGGGCAGATCCTGCGCCTCGTCCGCCTGCCGCTGGCCATGCACACGATCCTGGCCGGCGTCCGGACGGCCACGGTCATCAGCGTCGGCGTCGCGACCCTGGCCGCCTTCATCGGGGCCGGCGGCCTGGGCGAGCCGATGGTGACCGGCCTCTACCTCGACAACACGGCCTTGATCCTTTGCGGCGCCGTGCCGGCCGCGATACTGGCGGTCCTCGCCGACGCGGCCCTGGGCCTCGTCGAGCGGGCCCTCGCACCACGGACCTCGAGCGCACCATGACAGAACACCGCGGCGAAGGCGGCGTCGTCACCCGGCTCATGACCCGGGGGCGGGTCAGCAACACCGTCGCGATGCTCGCGCTGCTCGCCGTCGTCGTCGGCTACTTCCTGCCGTGGACCAACTTCACCCCCTCCCTCGAGGGGCTGACCGGCATCAACAAGACCGTCGCGAGCCGGCGGGCCGGCGAGGAGGCCGGCGCCAAGGCGGCCGGCCGGCTGGCCCAGGGCGAGGTCCTCACCGGCGCCGAGTGGGCCGCGGCCCTCGACCACATCGCGGCCGAGGTCAACCTCGACGAGCGCCAGCTCCGGCGCCTCGAGATCGCCCGCATCGGCGTCCGCCTGCTGCCGTGGGCGACGGTCCTGCTGTGCCTGATCCTCCTGCTCCTGGCCGTCCCGCCCGCGCGGGTCGCCTGGCTCGGTCCAGGGGCCGCGGTCTTCGGCGTGGCCCAGTCGCGCCTGCTCTCGGCCTTCCTGCTGACCCTCGTCCTGGCCTGCGCGCTGATCGTGTTCCTGGTCGGCGACATGATGCTCGCCGGCGCGACCCTCCTCGGCGAGGAGGAGAGCCGGACCGGCAAGGGCCTCATCCTCCTGTGCTGCGGGAGCGGCGTCGCCTTCGTCTCGGCATTCGTCGGCTTCGGAGCGGGCCGGCTCCGGGCCCTGATCGTCGCGGCCGTCCTGGTCCTCGGGCTCGGCGTCCTGGCCTGGGTCCGGACCCACGGCTGAGCGCGCCCCGCTATGCTCTGGGGCCGATCCCCCAGCCCAGGAACATGGCCGAAGACGACCCATCCGAGACCGGGAGGGCCCCGGACTCCCTGGGGAGCCGCGACGACCCGGCGACCCGGCTGCCCGAGGAGCTCGAGGCGGCGGTCTACGACATCCTGTTCCAGGCCCCGGGGACCGAGCAGGAGGAGGCGGTCGACCGGCTCTGCTCCCGGCACGCCGAGCACGAGGAGGAGCTCCGCCGGCTCGTCGCCCTCGTGCGCGGCGGCTCCCGGACCCTCGGCGGCGACGCCGAGCTCGACGAGGCCCGCCCCGGCTCGATGGTCGGCCCGTACAAGATCGTGCAGAAGATCGGGGAGGGCGGCTTCGGGGCCGTGTTCCTCGCCGAGCAGCGCGAGCCGATCGAGCGCCAGGTCGCGCTCAAGCTGCTGCTCCCGGGCATGGACAGCCGGCAGATCCTGCTGCGCTTCGAGGCCGAGCGCCGGGCCCTGGCCCGCCTCGACCACCCCAACATCGCCCGCGTGCTCGACGCCGGCAAGACCGAGCGCGGCCACCCGTACTTCGTCATGGAGTACGTGCCCGGGGTCCCGATCACGCGCTACTGCGACGAGCACCGGCTCCCGCTCCGCGCCCGCCTCGAGCTGTTCCTGCAGGTCTGCTCCGCCGTCCAGCACTCGCACCAGAAGGGCATCCTCCACCGCGACCTCAAGCCGTCCAACCTGCTCGTGACCCTCGTCGAGGGCGAGCCGCGGACCAAGGTCATCGACTTCGGCGTGGCCAAGGCGCTGACCGCGCCGCTGACCGAGGCGACGCTCCAGACCGAGGTCGGCCGCCTGCTCGGCACGCCGGAGTACATGAGCCCCGAGCAGGCCGAGATGAGCCCGCTCGACGTCGACACGCGGACCGACATCTACTCGCTCGGCGTGCTCCTGTACGAGCTCCTGACCGGCTGCCTCCCGTTCTCGTCCGAGGACCTGCGCTCCAAGGGCTTCGGCGAGGTCCGCCGCCTCCTGCGCGAGGTCGACCCGCCGACGCCGAGCCGGCGCCTGGGTCGCGACCCGGAGGCCGCGACCCGCGCCGCCGCGCGCAGCGGCACGAGCGCCCCGGCCCTGCTCGAGCACCTCCGCGGCGACCTCGACTGGATCGTGCAGAAGGCGACCGACAAGGACCGCACGCGCCGCTACGAGTCGGTCGGCGGCATGGCCGAGGACCTGCAGCGCTTCCTCGACGGGCAGCCGGTCCTGGCCCGGCCGCCGAGCGCGTCGTACCGGCTGCGCAAGCTCTGGCGCCGCCGCCGCGGCGAGTTCGTCGGCGCGGCCGTCGCGCTCGTCTCGCTCGTCGGCGGCCTCGTCGCGAGCCTCCTCTTGTGGCTCGACGCCGACCACAACTGGCGGCTCGCGCAGCAGAAGGAGGGCGAGGCCCGGCAGCACGCCGAGGACGCCCGCCGCAACCTCGAGACCGCCGAGCGCAACGCGGCCGAGGCGAGCCGCAACGCCGCCGAGGCGAGCCGGAACGCCACGCGGGCCGAGGAGGCCGCGGCCGAGGCGCGCAGCAACCTCGCCGACTACGAGCGCCTCGCCGACCTCGTCCTCCTCGACCGCGCCGTCGCCGCGGCCGACCAGGAGCTCTGGCCCGAGCTGCCGGCCCGGCTGCCGGCGATCGACGCCTGGCTCGGGGCGCGCGCGAGCTGACCGGTCGGCTCGGGCGTCACCGCGCGGCGCTCGACACGGTCGTGGCCCAGCGGCTGCCCGACAGCCCGGCCGAGGCACCGCGGTTCGCCGACGAGCGCGACCAGTTCCTCCACGACAACCTCGCCCGCCTCGTCGCAGGGCTCACCGGCTTCGCCGGCCCGCAGGGCCGGATCGCCGAGGTCGAGCGCCGGCGGGACTGGGCCGCGACGATCGTCCGGCGGACGGTCGAGGACCACGAGGCGCTGTGGAACCGGGCCCGGACCGAGCTCGAGGGGGACGAGCGCTTCGCGGGCTTCGAGCTGCGCCCGCAGGTCGGGCTCGTGCCGCTCGGCCCCGACCCGGACACCGGCCTGCAGGAGTTCGCCCACCTCCGCACCGGCGAGGTCCCGGTCCGGCGCGCCGACGGGCGGATCGAGTTCAGCGAGCGGACCGGCCTGGTCTTCGTGCTGCTGCCGGGCGGACGCGTCCGGGTGGGCGCCCAGGCCGCGGACCCCGACGGCCCCAACTACGACCCCGAGGCCGAGCCCATCGAGGGCCCGGTCCACGAGGTCGCGCTCGCGCCGTTCTTCCTGTCCAAGTACGAGATGAGCCAGGCCCAGTGGGAGCGCTTCACCGGGAGCAACCCGTCCCTCTACAAGGCGGGGACGATCGCCGGCGGCGCGCCGATGACCCCGGCCAACCCGGTCGAGGCCGTGTCGTGGGACGACGGCCAGAGCGTCCTCGGTCGCCTCGGCCTGCTGCTCCCGACCGAGGCCCAGTGGGAGTACGCGTGCCGGGCCGGCACGGACACGCCGTGGCCGACCGGCGAGGACCGCAAGAGCCTCGCCGGCTACGCCAACATCAGCGACGAGCGGACGTGGAAGGCGGGCTACCTGCCGCGCGGGGCCGCGTACGAGAAGGACTTCGTCGACGACTACGCCTGCCACGCCCCGGTCGAGGCCCTGCTGCCCAACCGGTTCGGCCTGCACCAGATGATCGGCAACGTCGCCGAGTGGTGCCGCGAGGACGTCACCGGCTACGACGTGGCCCCCCGCGAGGGGGACGGGCTGCGCCCGCCGGTCCGCACGACGCGGATCCGCGCGATGCGCGGAGGGGCGTACGCCGGCAACGCCAGCATCGGGCGGGTGGCCCTGCGGGCCAGGGCGCCGGCCCACTTCCGCTCCTCGAGCCTGGGCCTGCGCCCGAGCCGCGCCGTCGACTGACGCCGGAACCCGGCCGTTGTCGCCGCCTGCCGCGGCCGTAGACTCGCGGCGTGGGCACGGTCGTACTCGACTTCGACTCGACCCTGGTGCCGGTCGAGAGCCTGGAGGTCTACGCCGGGCGCCGCCTCGGCGGGGACCGGGACCTGGAGACCGAGCTGCGGGAGATCACCCGGCTCGGCATGGAGGGTCGCCTGCCGTTCGCGACCTCGCTGGCGCGCAGGCTCGCGATCGTCGCCCCCGAGCGCGCCGGGCTGGCCGAGGTCGGCGAGGACCTCGCGCGGGAGCTCAGCGCGGGCGCGACCGAGACGGTCGCCGCGCTGGCCGCCGCGGGGCACGAGTGCTGGATCGTCAGCGGCGCCTTCGTCGAGGTCCTGCGCCCGGCCGCGCGCAGGCTCGGCATCCCCGAGGACCGCGTGCTCGGCCTGCGGGCGCGCTGGGACGACGCGGGGGCCTTCGCCGGCTTCGCCGAGGGGCCGCCGTTCCACCGCTCCAAGGTCGAGGGCCTGCGCGCCCTGGGCCCGTCCTGGCCGCTGCCGCGGGTCGGCGTCGGCGACGGCGCGACCGACCTGGCCCTGCTCGAGGAGGGCCTCGTCGACGCCTTCGTGCTCTACGTCGAGCACCAGCGTCGCGAGTCGATGCTGCGCAACCCCGTCCCCACCGCCGCGTCGATGGCCGAGCTCCTGGACCGGCTGCGCGAGCTCCTGGAGGGCGCCGCGTGACCCGCCTCTCGTTCCCCAAGGACCGCATCCGGGTCGTCCTCCTCGAGGGCGTGCACGAGCGCGCCCACGCCATGTTCGGCGAGCACGGCTACGACAACGTCACGCTCGAGGCCAAGGCCCTCGAGCGGGACGAGCTCCGCCACGCCGTGGCCGACGCCCGCCTGCTCGGCATCCGCTCGCGCACGCACGTCGACGCCGCGCTCCTGGCCTCGGCCCCGCGGCTCCTCGCCATC
Source organism: Planctomycetota bacterium (assembly GCA_041398545.1). Taxonomy (GTDB): domain Bacteria; phylum Planctomycetota; class UBA1135; order UBA1135; genus JAWKUM01. The sequence continues at coordinate 23,341 of JAWKUM010000035.1, forward strand.
GGCTGCTTCTGCCTCGGCACCGACCAGGTCGACCTCGACGCCGCGGCCCGGGCCGGCGTCCCGGTGTTCCACGCCCCCCACGCCAACACGCGCTCGGTCGCCGAGCTCGTGCTCGGGTTCGCGGTCATGCTGCTGCGGCGCGTGTTCCCCAAGAGCACGCGGGCCCACGAGGGCGCGTGGGACAAGTCGGCCCGCGGCTGCCACGAGCTCCGCGGCAAGACCCTCGGCATCGTCGGCTACGGACACATCGGCTCGCAGGTCTCGATCCTGGCCGAGGCCTTCGGCATGCGCGTCCTGTTCCACGACATCGCGCCCCGGCTCCCGCTCGGCAACGCGCGGCCGCTCGGGTCCCTGGCCGAGGTCCTCGGCCAGAGCGACGTCGTGACGCTGCACGTCCCCGACACCGAGCAGACGCGCGGCCTGGTCGGGGCGCCCGAGCTGGCCCTGATGCGCGAGGACGCCTACCTGATCAACACGAGCCGCGGCCTCGTCGTCGACGACGAGGCCCTGGCGCGGCGGCTGCGCGAGGGCCGGCTCGCCGGCGCGGCCGTCGACGTGTTCCCGCGCGAGCCGCGGGCCCCGGGCGAGCGGTTCGAGAGCCCGCTGCAGGGCATCCACGAGGTCATCCTGACCCCGCACGTCGGGGGCTCGACCGTCGAGGCCCAGGAGACGATCGCCGGCGAGGTGGCCCGCAAGCTGATCGACTACTCGGACCTGGGCACGACGACCGGGGCCGTCAACTTCCCCGAGCTCGGCCTGACCCCGCACGAGGGCTGCTCGCGCGTGCTCCACGTCCACGAGAACCGCCCCGGCGTCCTGCGCCAGGTCAACCGCGTGTTCGCCGACAAGGGCGTCAACATCCACGGCGAGCACCTCCAGACCCGCGACGGCGTCGGCTACGTCGTCATCGACGTCGACCCGGTCGACAAGGCCGCGATCCTGCCCGACCTCCGGGCCATCGAGGGCACGATCCGCGCCCGCATCCTGTACTGAGGCCGGCGCCGCCTTCCCGCCTCCGCCCGATGACCACGACCAGCCCCCCCCGCCTGCTCCCCACCCTGTCCTTCGCCCTCGGCGGCCTCGTCGCCACGGCCTGCGGCACGGTCGTCCGCGACCCCGTCCCCGCGCCGCCGCAGGACGGGCCGGCCCCGGCCGGGACGGCGCTGACGCCCCCCGGCCCGGCGCAGGACGAGGCCGACTGGATCCGCCTCGTGTCCGGGGAGTGGCTCAAGGGCGAGGTCACGCGCATGCGCGACGACAGCCTCGAGTTCGACAGCGAGGAGCTCGACGACCTCGTCATCGACTGGAGCGACGTCGCCGAGCTGCGCTCGCCCCGGCAGATGCAGCTCCTGCTCGACGGGCGCGTCGTCCAGCTCGGCCGGGTCCACGTCGTCGGGGACCGGGTCGAGCTCGTGCACGACGGGGCCAGCCGCAGCTTCGGCCGGGGCGAGCTCCTGGCCCTGATCCCCGGCGCGCCGTCCGAGTGGAACTACTGGTCGGGCAAGCTCGGCCTGGGCCTGACCGTGCGCTCCGGCAACACCGACCAGACGGACGCGACCGGGCACATCGACCTCGCCCGACACACGCCCGAGACCCGCCTGCTGGCCGACTACAAGGGCGCGTTCAGCGAGGTGTCCGACACGACGACGGCCAACAACCACCGGGCCAGCGGCAAGTTCGACATCTTCCTGTCCCGCCGGCTGTTCCTGATGCCGGCCTACTTCGAGTACTACCGCGACCCGTTCCAGAACATCGCCTACCGGCTGTCCCCGTCCGTGGGCCTCGGCTACGAGCTGATCGACGAGGGCGGCGTCGACTGGAACGTCACCGCGGGCGGCGGCTACCAGTACACGCGCTTCGTGTCGGTCTCCCCCGGCACGCCCGAGGACGACGACACGGCGGCCGTCTCGTTCGGGACGAGCTTCGAATGGGACCTCAGCAGCAAGGTCGAGCTCGACGCCGACTACAAGGTCCAGGTCCCCGTGCCCCGGACGGACAGCAACAACCACCACCTCTCGGTCGTGCTGTCGGTCGACCTCGTCGGCGAGCTCGAGCTCGACCTGACCTTCGTCTGGGACCGCAACGGCCAGGTCGTCGCCGACTCGAGCGGCGTCCTGCCCGACCCGGACGACTACCGGCTGACGGTCGGCCTGACCTGGGACATCTGAGCGCCGTGGTCGTCTCGTTCAACCCCGGCCCCTCCGAGCTCCCCCCCGCGGTCCGGGACGACCTCGCCGAGCTGGCCCGCGGCGACCTCCTCTCGGCGAGCCACCGCGGCGAGGCCGTGCGCGCGGTCGTGGCCTCGGCCCGCGACGGCCTGCTGCGCGCGATGGGCCTGCCCGAGGGCTGGCAGGCCGTGTTCACGCCGTCGGCCAGCGCGGCGATGGAGGTCGTCCTGCGCGGCCTCGTCGTGCGCCGGAGCTTCCACCTCGTGCACGGGGCCTTCGGCGAGCGCTTCCTCGACCAGGCGAGGCGGATCGGCCTCGAGCCGGCGCAGCTCGCCGGCCCGCCCCAGGACCCGCTGCCGTGGCGCGAGGCCGTCGTGCCCGACGACACCGAGCTCGTCTGCGTGACGCACAACGAGACGAGCACCGGCTCGGCGTGGCCGCGGGACGAGCTCCGGGAGCTGTGCGAGGCGCAGGGGGAGCGCCTGCTCGCGGTCGACGTGACGTCGTCGTTCGGGGCGCTGCGCCTGGACTGGGACCGGGCCGACGTCTGGTTCGCGTCGGTGCAGAAGGTCCTCGGCCTGCCGGCGGGGCTCGGCCTGCTCCTCGTCGGGCCGCGGGCCGAGGCCCGCGCGCGGATCCTGGCGCAGCGCGGCCGCCCCCACTCCCCGGGCGGGACCCAGGACCTCGTCGGCATGCTCGAGCGCATGCAGTCGGGCGAGACCTACGAGACGCCCAACGTCCTGGCCCTGGCGCTGCTCGACCGCCGGCTCCGCGCCTGGGACCTCGACGCGGTCGAGGCCGCGACCCTGGCCAAGGGCCGGCTCCTCGAGCGGGCCGGCCTCGACGCCCGGTGGTTCGTGGCCGACCCCGCCTGGCGCTCGCGCACGGTCCACCACCTCGTCGTCGGCGACCCGGAGGCCTGGCACGCGCGCGCGGCCGCCGCCGGCTTCGCGCTCGGCCGCGGGTACGGCCTGCACGCCCGCGACGCGGTCCGCATCGCGACCTTCCCGTCGCACGACGAGGCCGCGCTGGCGGCCCTGTGCCGGGCCCTGCGGGGCTGAGGGCGCGCCCTCAGCCGCGGGGCCAGAGCCAGCCGAACACGCCGCCGGTGAACAGGCCGTAGATCACGCCGTCGACGAAGAACTTGAGCGTCGTCGACCAGGACAGGCCCTTCCAGATCGAGTCGGGGATGTACGCCAGGGAGTAGCCGAGGATCGCGGTCGTCCCGGTGAAGCGGAAGACGAGGTCGTAGTCGGCGTCCTCGGGGAGGCCCATGGTCGCGATGTAGGCGACGAAGAAGCTGAGCAGCACGCTGTAGAGGAACCACTGCAGCAGGCCCTTGCCCATGTTGGGCATGCCGGCCGGGCGGAGGATCAGGAAGCCGACCGGGCCCTGCTTGAACTTCTCGCACACCTCGGGCGAGGCCATGTCCTTCATCGAGGACGGGCACGGCAGCATGTACTCGCCGGGCGGCACGTCGCGCAGGGCGGCGCGGGCCCCCTCCTCGTCGGGGAGCTTCTTGAAGTCCCCCTTGTGGATCGGCAGCAGCATGTGCAGGACCGAGCTGACGAGGAAGACGGCGACCGACGCGAGCAGGATGGGGAGCAAGAGCGCGGAGAGAGAGACCATCTACGACCTCCTGTGGGAGCTGGAGCGCGCCTGACGATAGCGGGGGGCGGCCTGGGGACGACAACGGAGGGCGGGGAACCCCCGCCCGCCGCCGCGCGGGGCGCCGGTCCCATGGGCGGCTCGGCCCCGCGGCCGGGTGCGGTTCATCGCCGGGGGCCCGCGGGCCGATAGCGCGGGGATCCCAGACAGGAGGAATCCATGCCGTCGATCCGCCCGGCCCTGCTCGTGCTCGTGCTGCCGCTCTTCCTCGCCAGCTGTGCGATGGAGGGCATCTACGTCCGCGTCATGCGGCCGGCCCCGGTCCACCTCGGCCAGTACCCGCTGGTCGCCATCGACCGGTTCCAGGGCCCGGGCTGCGACCAGGTCGCCGTCGACTTCACGGCCGCCCTGCGGCGGACGACGAACCCGATGACCGGCAAGCAGGACTTCGAGGTCATCGACCGCGGTGAGGTCGACCGCATGCTCGACGACATGCGCGGCCGGCAGGGCAAGGACTGGGACGAGCGCACGATGGAGGTCCTCGAGCGCTGGCGCAGCGCCAAGCTCGTGCTCCGCGGCGAGGTCACGCAGAACCAGGCCAGCGAGCGCATGATCGAGACGCCGTTCACCGACGACGGCAAGACGCAGCGCATGCGGCGCACCCGCCAGGTCACGGCCGTCGTCGAGGTCCGCATCGAGGCGACCGACACCGAGGGCGACCACCTGTTCGACAAGGCCGTCATGCGCGGCGTGGCCCAGGCCCAGACCGTCGCGATCGACGGCATGCCCAAGCGCATCGACCCGACGCCCCTCGTCGAGGCCGCGCGGGCCAAGGTCGTGCAGCAGTACCTCGACCGGATCCTGCCCCACGAGGTCACGGTCCGGGTCAACCTCTACACCGACGGCGACCTGCCCGAGCTGCAGGTCGGGAACGGCTTCGCCAAGACCGGCAACTGGGACTCGGCCCTGCGCAAGTACGAGGAGGCCGTGGCCCGTGCCCAGGGCGACCTGCGCTACAAGGCGCTGTTCAACCTCGGCGTGGCCCTCGAGCACTGCAACCGCTTCGACGAGGCGCGCCAGTCCCTCGAGGAGGCCTACTCGCTCGAGCAGGACTCGACGATCCTGGCCGAGCTCCAGAGCGTCAGCCGCCGCGAGGGCGAGTACCAGGCGCTGATGGAGCAGGCCGCGCAGCCGGCCCGCTGAGCTCCGGAAACCCTTGCGCTCGGCCCGCTTGCGGGCAGACTCTCACGCTTTCGCGCCCTCCTGCCGATGCGGGGGGGCGGAGCCTCGGGCTGGGGAGCCCGGGGTCGCTTGGGGAACCCAACGAGAGGGGGGAGTCATGAGAGCTCATTTTCTGCTCGCGGCGCTGTTGCCTGTCTGCGCCGCGAACGCCCAGGAGTTGCGTGAGGTCGACCACGTGCTCCATCTCCAGACGCCGGGCCAGACGGCCGGCGTCCTGGTCATCGCGCGGCCTCCGTTCGCGAGCCAGAAGCTGTTCGGCCTCGACCTGGCCTTCGACCTGAAGGACGTCGTCGCCGTGCTGCCGTTCGCGACCGACGCGGGCGGTGCGTTCCAGCTGCCCTATCCGAAGGGCATCCGGCTCCATGCCGTGCTGCAGGCCTTCTGGGCCAAGGGCGCGGCGCTCGAGGCCTCCAACGGCCTCCTGCTGCGCCGCAACCTGTACGCGGGCTGGGCCAACGGCCCCAGCAACGACCCCAAGCACTGGCCGATCGGGGTCTGGCTGCAGCAGCCGCGCAACGCGACCAGGTTCAAGGCCCTCGGCGTCAACCTGTACGTCGGCCTGCACAACGGCCCGACGACCGACCAGCTGACCGACCTCAAGAACGCCGGGATCCCGGCGATCGCCTACCAGACGAGCACGTCGCTGCTCTCGACCTGGGCGTCGGTGATGCAGGGCTGGACGCAGATGGACGAGCCGGACAACGCGCAGTGGAACGAGTCCAAGCAGACCTACGACCCGCCGGTCCTGCCGAGCGTGATCGTCGGCCGCTACGACGCCATGCGCAAGACCGACCCGACGCGGCCGGTCTACCTCAACGTCGGCGCCGGCGTGGCGGACGAGAAGTGGGTCGGCCGCGGGACGCGCACCGGCCACCTCGAGGACTACCCCGAGTACGCCAAGGGCTGCGACATCTTCGCCTTCGACTACTACCCGGTCGCCAACCCGACCCGGTCCGAGTACCAGGGCAAGCTCGAGCTCGTCGGCATCGGCGTGCGCCGCATGGTCGGCTGGTGCAAGGAGAAGCCGGCCTGGAACTGGATCGAGGCCGGCGGCGTCAACAACGGCATCCGCCCGACCCCGGACCAGATCCGGACCGAGGTGTGGATGTCGATCGTCTGCGGCGCCAGCTCGACGATGTACTTCTGCCACGAGTTCACGCCCAAGTTCGACGACGCCGTCCCGCTGTCCGACCCCAAGATCGGCGCGGCCCTGACGGCGATCAACGGCCGCCTCGCGGGCCTGGCGGAGGTCCTCAACGGCCCGGCCGTCCAGGGCGAGGTCTCGGTCTCGGCCCCGGTCGAGATCGCCTTCCTGCACAAGGTCTTCGGCGGCAAGCACTGGCTGTTCGCCGTCAACATGACCGGCAAGTCGGCGTCCGCCTCGTTCACGTTCACGAGCCGGGCCAAGGCCACGGTCACGGTCCTGGACGAGGCCCGCAGCCTCGAGCTCGCCGGCGGCAAGCTGACCGACTCGTTCGCGGCGTACGCCACCCACCTGTACGAGCTCGGGCCCGAGAAGCCCTGAGCCGGACGGGGCGACCGCGGGCCGGAGCGCCGTCGTGGCGCTCCCGGTCCGCGGCCCGCTATGCTTGCGGGCCGTCGACCGCAGCATGCGCCCCGATCCCCCGTACGAAGCCCCGGCCCTCGAGCACGGCGGTGCCGAGGCGAGGGTCCGCCTCCGCGGGCCGCTCGCGCTGGTCACCGCCGGCGCGCTGCGCCGCGACCTGGACCGCCTCGAGGACGAGGCGGCCGGTCGCCAGGCGGTGGTCCTCGACCTCGCCGGCGTCGACGGCTTCGACTCGGCCGGGATCGTCGTCCTGCTCGACTTCGAGCGCAGGCTGACGGCGCGCGGCGCCTCGGTCACGCTGGCCGGGGCCGAGGCGTCCCTGGCCCGGACCTGGGACCTGTACCTCTCCCGCCGGCGCGAGCCGGCCCCCCCGCCCGCGCCCGGCCCCTCGGGCCTGCTCCACCGCGTCGGCGCGGCGACGCTCGACGCGGCGCACGCCGCCCGCGCGGCCCTCGTGTTCATCGGGGGCTTCACCGAGAGCCTGCCCCGCGCCGTCCGCCGCCGGCGGACCGTCCCCTGGCGCGACCTGCCCGACCTCGTCCAGCGCGTCGGCGGCGAGGGCATGGGGATCGTGGTCCTGACGAACCTCCTGATCGGGCTGATCACCGGCTTCGTCGGCGTGCTGCAGCTCAAGCGCTTCGGCGCCCAGAGCTTCATCGCGGAGATGGTCGCCATCGGCCAGCTCCGGGAGCTCGGGCCCCTGATCACGGCCATCATCGTCTCGGGGCGGACCGGCGCCGGCTACGCCGCCGAGCTCGGCACGATGAAGGTGTCCGAGGAGGTGGACGCCCTGCGCTCGATGGGCTTCGACCCGATGTCGTTCCTCGTCCTGCCCCGGATGGCCGCCCTCCTCCTGGCCCTGCCGATCCTGACCCTGCTCGGCGACCTCGTCGGCGTCGCCGGCGGCATGATCGCCAGCCTGCCGATGCTCGACATGAGCGTCGGGAGCTACCTCGAGGCGACGCGCGAGGCGGCGACGCCGACGCACTTCTTCCTCGGCTGGATCAAGGCGGTCCCGTTCGCGGTCGCGATCACGTGGATCGCCTGCGCCCAGGGCCTCGCGACGCGCGGCGGGGCCGAGGCCGTCGGCCACCGCACGACCCGGGCCGTCGTGTTCTCGATCTTCGCCGTCATCGCGATCGACTCGGTCCACGCGATGGTCTACGCCCTGCTGGAGGTCTGAAGCCGTGGCCGCCGAGCCCTACGTCACGGTCCGGGACCTCAGCGTCGGCTGGGGCGGCGTCCCCCTCCTCCGGGGCCTCGACTTCGACGTCCTGCGCGGCGAGTGCTTCGCGATCCTCGGCGGCTCGGGCTCGGGCAAGAGCACGCTGATGCGGTTCCTGATCGGCCTCGAGGAGCCGCTCGCGGGGTCGGTCGACATCGCCGGCGTCGGGGCCCCGTCCCTGCACGAGGGCCGGCCCTCGTTCGGCGTCATGTTCCAGGGCGGGGCCCTGTTCGGCTCCCTGACCCTGCGCGAGAACCTCGCCCTGCCGCTCCGGGCCTGGACCGACCTCGACGAGCGGACGGTCGACGTCCTCGTGGCCGCCAAGCTCGACCTCGTCGGGCTCGGCGGCGCCGAGGAGCTGCTCCCCGAGGAGCTCAGCGGCGGCATGCGCAAGCGGGCCGCGATCGCCCGCGCGCTGGTCCTGGAGACCGACCTGCTGTTCCTCGACGAGCCGTCGGCCGGCCTCGATCCGGTGACGGCGGTCGAGCTCGACGACCTCATCCTCGGCCTCGTCGGGGAGCTGGGGATCACGGTCGTCCTCGTGACCCACGAGCTCCCGAGCCTGTTCCGCGTCGCGGACCGGTGCCTGCTGCTGGACCGCGAGCGGGGCGGCATCGCTACGATCGGGGTCCCGGCCGAGCTCCGGGACGGGGCCCGGGACGCGTTCGTCCGCCACTTCTTCAACCGCAGCTCGCCGCGGGAGGTCACGACCTGATGGGACGCCAGAAAAGCCACGCCAGGCTCGGCCTGTTCGTGGTCGTCGCCTTGGCCCTGCTCGTGCTCGTGGTCGTGCTCTACGGCCTGCGCGGCCGCAAGGGCGAGTCGATCGAGCTCGTGACCTACTTCGACGAGCCGGTCACCGGCCTCGAGGTCGGCTCGGCGATCCTGCTGCGCGGCGTCAAGGTCGGGCGCGTCGACTCGATCTCGATCGCGACGACCGCGCACCTCGTCGAGGTCGGGCTCGAGATCGACAACGACGTGCTGATCCGGCTCGGGAGCTCGGAGGTGGGCCTGCCCCAGAAGGTCAAGCAGGGCCTCTACACGATCTCGCCCGACCTGCGCGTGCAGATCCAGCGCAGCTTCCTGTCGGGGCGGGCGTGGATCCTGATCGACGTCCGCCCGAACGCCCCGATCCCGTTCGTGCCCGACTTCGACCCGCCCCGGCCGATGATCAACTCGATGCCCTCGACGACCCAGAACCTCTACGAGTCGATCGAGATCTTCGCCGCCAAGATCCCGGAGCTGCTCGACCGGGCCAACGTCATCCTCGAGCGCATCGACGTGTCCCTGCGCGACAGCGACCTGCAGCGCGTCTCCGAGGAGGCCAAGGCCTTCCTGCGGACCGCGACCGACAGCATCGAGCGCGTCACGACGCGGCTCGACGACCTCCTCGCGCCCCGGGGGCCGGTCGAGGACCTGCTCGTCGACGCCCGCACCGACCTGGGCGCGATGCGGGAGCGGCTCGACTCGACGCTCGGCAAGGCCGAGCAGACGATCGAGGACGCCGAGATCCGCAAGGTCTCCCGCGAGCTGCAGGCGCTGCTCAACGAGATGCGCCAGGTCGGGCAGGGCTCCGACCTGCTCGTCACCGACCTCCGCAACGTCCTGCCGGCCCTGCGCGACAGCCTGCAGCAGATCGCCGCGCTGGCCCGGCGGCTCGAGCGGCAGCCCGAGTCCCTGATCTACGGCCGCAAGCCGAGGAGCGATTCGAAGTGAGGATGCCCACCCCGGCCCTGCTGACGGTCCTCGTCGGACTCGCCCTGCAGTCCTGCCTGCCCGAGCCGGCCCCGTCCGAGCCGCTGCGGCTCATCGAGCCGACCCTGCCCGAGGCGCGGGCCGTGCCGCCGTCCGCGGACGCCTCGCGCGTCCGCCTGCGCTCCGTGACCGCCCGCACCCACCTGCGCCAGCCGCTCCTGCACCAGGAGGTCGACGGGACGCTGTGGGAGGACGAGCGCTGGCTGTGGACGGTCTCGCCGGCCGACTACCTGGCCGAGGTGCTCGAGGACCGCCTCGCCGCCGAGCCCGCCGCGGTCACGGTCGACCGCGACCCGGACCTCGACGTCGAGGTCGAGCTGCACATGTTCCAGGTCATCGACAGCGAGAGCGGGCCCGGCTTCGTCGTCAGCGCCAAGGTCCGGGTCGCCGGCAAGCACGGCCGGCAGCGCATCGGCACGGTCACGGCGGGGCTGCCCCGCGAGCGGGCCCTGCCCGGCGACCTGGCCAGGGTCGCGGGGGAGGCCCTTGACCAGGTCGGGCGCGGGATCGTGGCCTTCGTCCTCGAGGGCGGCGACCGCGGCTGAGCCGAGCGGCCGGTGCCAAGGCGGCCTCCGGCGCCCCGGCGCGCCTGCCCCCCACGAGGGGTCGGGCGATCGCCGGAAAACCTGCGGTCGGCCGCCGGTCGATGCCGATGAACCACGGGTGAACCCGTCCGAGCACCAGGACCCGAACGAGCTCCCGACCGGCCCCGTCGAGGGCGGGTCGTCGGAGCTCGACATCGCCTCCGCGCTGCGCGAGGCGGAGGACCGGGAGCGACAGGTCGCCCACGAGGCGGCGACCCGGGCGCCGGTGACGTCGCCGGACGAGCCCGAGCCGAGCAAGGATCCCTGGGGCCTGCCCGAGCCCGCCTACGACCCGACGCACCACGGCGACGCGCTCGAGGTGAGCCAGTCCTTCGGCGACGACCGCTACGAGCGCGAGCGACGGATCAACGAGAACATCGCCCGGACGCAGGCGATGCTCGCCGAGCAGAAGCGCAAGCGGGCCGTCTGGGAGGGCATCGCCGTCATGGTCGCGGCCCGGACCGTGGCCGACCCCCTGCACTTCGGGCCGTGGAGCGTGCTGGGCGCGGTCGTCCTCGGCGCCCTGGCCGGGAAGCTGTGGGGCGCCTTCGGCTGCGGGCGGGCACTGTCGGTCCTGCTCGGCCTGCCGTTCGTCATCGCCCACATCGTCGTGTTCACGCTGCTCGTCAACCCGACCCAGGGCGGGACCTACTTCGGCGTCACGACCGTCGGCGGGATCGCCCTGTTCGTCTGCCTCGCCGCCGTCCTCGGCGTCGGTCGCGAGACGATCGACTGAGCGCGGCCCCGCGCGGTTAGAACAGGTCGAGCCCCAGCCGCACCGAGGTGTTGGCGAAGGTCAGCCCCTGCTTGCCGACGAGGATCGCGCTGTGGTGCAGGACCGTGCCGCCGAGCGAGGTCGGTGACAGCGGCGGCAACGTGAAGCCGACCTTGCCCTCGCCCTGGGCGTCGAGCAGGGAGAGGTTGTTGTAGAGGAGGGCGAGCGGGGCGCTGAGCGTGAACGAGAGATACGGGTCGGGGTTGAGGAGGAGGGTCTGGCCCATGAAGCCGATCCCCGGCAGGGTCCCGCTCCCGCTGCCGACCATCAGCACGAGGTCGCCGGCGTGGCCCGCGCCGCCGTGCACGTCGATGACGGCCTGCCCGCCCTTGAACAGGGACAGGCGCTGCGTCGCGCACTGGAGGTCGAGGCGATCGGAGGAAAACACCCTCGCCATGCCGCTCCCCGTCGTCCGCCCTTCGAACGTGTAATCCGAGATCACGATGTCTGCCCTGCGATCCCCGTTGACGTCGCCGATCTGGAGCATTTGGGAAACATAGGCCTCGGTCTCGGCTACCAACGTACGCAGGACCTGCCCCGACT
>JAWKUM010000036.1:0-34646 GCA_041398545.1 Planctomycetota bacterium
TGGGTGTAGACCCAGTGCCCGGAATTGAAGCGGGCGTGGCGGAGCCAGGTCCCGAGCAGGAGCTGGACGCAGAGCATCGCGAACACGGTCCACAGCCAGCGCCGCGTCGCCCCGCTGCCGGTGACGGCCCAGCTCCGCGCCTCGCCGCGCCGCCACTCGCCGCGCGTCATCAGGACGATCCACAGCGAGGCGGCCAGGATGATCTGGGCCAGGAAGCCGTGGGCCATGCCGAACGCGATGCGCACGCCGTCGGTGCTGCCGAAGGTCCGCACCAGGCTCGCCGACCACTCCGGGTCGTTCGTGGCCAGCACGCGCAGGCCGCCGAACAGGCCCTGGAGGCAGACCGCGACGAGGGCCAGCAGGCCCGCGACCTTGAGCGAGCGGCGGCGCTCGCCGATCAGCATCAGCACGAACAGGGCGACGGCCACGACGCCGGCGAAGGTGCCGAACTTGCGGTGGTCGAGCTCGACCTTGAGGCCGCCGGCCGCCGGCTGCCACCAGCGCAGGAACAGCAGCGGGTTCCAGGTCGGGTCCGAGTCCCCGACGTTCATGCTCGTGACCGAGGAGCCGAAGAAGATCGTCAGCACGACCAGGGCCCCGAGCAGGATGCCCAGGGCGTGGATCCACGGCTGGAGCCGCGCGGTCGGCGCGGCCTTCGGGTCGGGGCTCGCGGTCATGGCTGGAGCGGACGGGGGACCGCCCGGACACGAAAGGCGAAGAGGATAGCCCGGGGCGTGCGGAGCCGTCTGCGGTATCTCGTCGCAGCCGGGGCCCGGGGCGTGCTTGACGGAGGCCAGGGCTGCCCTTAGAAACTTCCGCCCGGTTGGGCTTCGCCCACCGATCCGGGCCCCCATCGTCTAGTGGCCTAGGATACCTGGTTCTCAGCCAGGGGACAGGGGTTCGAGTCCCCTTGGGGGTACCACGCGCGGCGGGGCCGTCAGCGGCTCCGCCGCTCCTGTGTACGGCGTCGGCTCAGAAGTCGATGCCGACGCCGGCGGTCCAGCCCTGCCAGTCGAGGTCGAAGCGCCCGGTGTCGCCGTCCTGCTCGCCCTCGACGTCCATGCGCACCAGCCGGTAGCCGACGAAGACGTGCACGGGATCGAGGATGCGCAGCCGCGCGAGGGCCTCGAGGTCGAACATCTCGCCCTCGAAGTCGCCGTAGTGACCGTTGATCCAGCCGAGGCCGAGGGACACGTCGACGATCGAGATCTCGAGCCCCGCGTCGAGCGACAGGAACGGGACCGGCACCGTGCCCTTGAGGTCCTCCTCGAGCGGCGAGATCAGCGAGCGCACCGTCGTCTTGGAGTCGAGGACGTTGACGCCGACGCCGGGGGAGATGCGGACGCCGGCGAGGTTGAGCAGGTTGAAGCCGGCGGTCGCGCGGTAGTTGGTCACGTCGAAGTCGGTCTCGACCGGCGTCGAGGCCGTGATCCCGCCGAAGTCGGCGCGCAGGGTCCCCTGCGCCTTGTCCTCGATGCGGAAGGCCGAGGCCGTGAAGTGGAACATCACGGCGTCCAGCTCGACGTGGCCGTACATCGAGTCGGCCTCGTTGGTCAGGCCGAGGTCGTCCTGGAGGTCGTTCTCGAGGCTCAGCAGGTTGCCGCTGCCGGAGGAGTCGAGGGCGAGGCTGCCCTTGGGGTCGATCCGCGTGTAGCCGATGTCGACCTTGGCGCCCAGCTCGACGCAGGACGGGAGCAGCAGGAGAGCGGCGGCGAGGAGGCTGCGCATCATGACGCCAGGATAGGTGGGGCTCTGTGGATCCCGAAGCCGGAGCCTCGGCTGGGGTGGGGTGGAACGGCCCCTGCCAAGGGGCTTCCCGGTCCAGCTATCGGCTCCTCGGGCGCCGGGCTTGTGCCCCCATCCCCCGAGGTCGGGGATTCCTGCCCGACCGGGCCCCTGGGAGGACGCCGCGCCCGCCGGCGGTCGCCCTCAGCGGGGCCCGACGAGCTCGTCGAGGACGGCGGCCAGGTCCTCGGCCAGGGCGTCGACGTCGCGGGGCCGCGTGCGGAACGACAACACGCAGACCCGCCCGACCTCTGCGCCGTCGAGGCGGCAGCCGGACAGCATGACCCGCCCGCGCGCGCGCAGCCGGAGCAGCAGCTCGCGGGTCCGGGCGTCGCGGACCTCGGGCGTGCCGGCGCGGAGCCGGAACGCGAACAGGGACAGGGTCGGGGGCGCGAGGACCTCGAGCCGCGGGTCCTCGGCGAGGCGCGCGGCAGCCGCGAGCGCGAGCTCGCGCCGCTCGGCGATCGTCCGGCGCAGCGCGGCCATGCCGAGGCTCTGGACCGAGAGCCAGATCGGCAGCCCGCGCCACGGGCGGCTCAGCTCGGGGCCGTACTGGCTCGGGTCGTAGAAGCCCTCCGCGGCGGCGTCGGGGAGGTAGCCGGCGTGGGCCTCGTGGGCCGCGCGCAGGGCCTCGCCGTCGCGCACGAGGAGCGCGCCGGAGCCGTACGGCTGGAACAGGCCCTTGTGCGGGTCCAGGGCCAGGGAGTCGGCGTCCGGCAGCCCGGCCAGCAACGGCGCCAGCTCGGGCACGACGTGGAAGAAGCCTCCGTACGCCCCGTCGACGTGGTGCCACAGCTCCTGCTCGCGGCAGAACGTGCCGACGGCCGCGATGTCGTCGACGACGCCGGTGTGGACCGTGCCGGCCGAGCTGACGACGAGGAACGGTCGCAGCCCGGCGCGGCGGTCGGCGGCGACCGCGGCGGCGAGCCGGTCGAGGTCGAGCCGGTGGCCGCCGTCGACCGGCAGGAGGCGGACGCGGTCGTCGAAGATGCCGGCCAGCCGCGCGGCCTTGGTCACGCAGTGGTGGACCTCGACCGACGCGTACAGCACGCCCTCGCGGAGGTCGCGGCCGAGGTGCCGCTCGCGCGCGGTGACCAGGGCCGCGAGCGTGGACATCGAGCCGCCGGGGGTCAGGAGCCCGCGCGTCCCCGCGGGGAAGCCCATCCAGTCGCGGAACCACCCGAGCACGCAGGCCTCGACCTCGGCCAGGCCCGGCGCGGCCTGCCACACGCCCGAGAAGCGGTTGGTCGCCGCCGCGACGAAGGCCCCGATCGCGGCCGGGTACAGGCCCCCGCCGGGCACGTAGGCCATGTAGCCGGGGTGGGCCGTGTGGAAGCTCGGGGGCACGACCTCCGTGAACACGCGGTCGAGCAGGGCCTCGACCGGCCTGGCCTCCTCCGGCGGCGGCTCGTGCAGCGCGCGGAACCGGTCGAGGTCGTCGATCGCGCCGCAGATGGCCTGCTCGTCGAGGGTCGCGATGAAGCGCAGGACCCGCGCGAGGGCGGCCTCGCCGAGGTCGCGCCGCCAGGCCTCGTCGCGGTCGAGCCCGGCCTGGTCGGGAGCGTCAGGCATGCACGCCCGGGGCCGCTCAGAAGCCGCGGCGGCCGTCGCCGCCGGGGCCGGTGACCTCCGGGGTCTGCACGTAGGGCAGGTCGAGCTGGATGCGCAGGGCGTCGGTCGCGGGCAGCGGGCCGAGCACCTGCCAGTCGAAGGCCCCGGCCGGGCGGACGGCGACGTAGAGGTCGCCGTGGCCGAGCCCGCCGAACTCGAAGCGCCCCTCGGCGTCGGTCATCACCGGCCGGCTGAGGACCTTGGCGCGCAGGCCGCTGAGGCCGACGTCGCGGTCGCTCGTGCCGGCGCAGATCCGGACCTCGGCCACGGGCTCGCCGTTCTGGTCGACGACCTGCCCGCTGACCGCGCGGCCGGGATCGAGGGCGATCTCGCCCAGCTCCTGCGCCTTGCCGGCCTTGACCTCGAGCTCCTGCTCGAACGGCAGGTGCCGGTCGGCGTGGATCCTCAGCCTGCTGCTCCCGCTCGGCAGCTCGTCGAGGCGGAAGCGGCCGTCCTCGTCGGTACGCGCGCGCCCCGGGCCGTCCCGGTGCAGCTCGT
The DNA here is from genome assembly GCA_041398545.1 of Planctomycetota bacterium. Classification (GTDB taxonomy): domain Bacteria; phylum Planctomycetota; class UBA1135; order UBA1135; genus JAWKUM01. The sequence continues at coordinate 3,895 of JAWKUM010000036.1, forward strand.
TGCGCAGCTCCTCGGTCATCGTCAGCACGCGGGGCTCGGGCTCGGGCACGAGGATCAGGCCGTCGGGCTCGAAGTCGAGCGGCTCCTCGCCGTCGAGCGGGTGGACCCTGACCCAGGCGTTGGCGACGGGGTCGCCATGGCCGTCCAGGACCCGCCCGGTGGCCTCACCGCAGTCCTCGAGCAGGAGCTCGCCGAGCTCGAGCAGCTCGCCCATGGCCGGGCCCTCGGTGATCGCGAACAGGCCGACCGTGCCGGCGCCGGCGCCGACGGCCAGGTAGAGCTCGCCACGCGACTTGCCGAGCTCGATCTCGAACCAGCCGCGGTCGTCGCTCGCGCCGGTCCCGATCAGCCGCAGCTGCTTGCCGAGCTCGTCGAGGGTCGCCGGGGCCTGGCGCAGGGGCTGGCCGCCGTGCCGCTCGAACACCCGGACCTGGATCCCGGCGATCTCCTCCCGACGCTTCTCCCACAGCACCCGCCCGCGGACGCGGCCGGGCTCGAGCAGGGTCGGGCGATCCGCCTCGGCCCGCACGTCGCCGCCATGGTCGGGGGTCGGCTGTGCCGTGCCGGCCTCCATGCCCCCCTGTGGGACGGGGATGCGCGGCACGACCGGCAAGGGCTCGTCGGCCCCGGCACCGCGGGGGAGGACGAGCAGCAGGCCGCCGAGGAAGAACAGGCTGCCGGAAAGGACGGGGATCAGCTTCACGGTCGAGAGCCGGATGCGGAGGCCGGGCCATCTTCCGAGCCCGGGGAGGAGCCATCAACGCCCCCCCGCCGGGAAGATTCCCGACCACCACGGATTCCTGGCCTGATCCGGGCCCTCGCGACCCGCCCGGCAGGGGCCTCGGCGGCGCCCGGCCCGGGATCCCGGGATCGGGCGACCGCCGTGGGCCGGCGTGGACCCGGACCCTATGATTCCCGCCCCTCTCAGCGGGAGCCCGGCATGCCCAAGAAGATCGTCCTCGCCTACTCCGGAGGCCTCGACACCTCGATCCTGATCCCCTGGCTCCAGGAGCACCACCCGGGGGCCGAGGTCCACGCCTGCAGCGGGGACGTCGGCCAGGGCGGGGACGAGCTGGTCGGGCTCGAGGACAAGGCCCTGGCCAGCGGGGCCGCCTCGTGCCGGGTCGTCGACCTGCGCGAGACCTTCCTCGAGGAGGTCGTCTGGCCCTGCCTCATGGCCGGGTCCCGCTACGAGCACCGCTACCTCCTCGGCACGGCCATGGCCCGCCCGGTCCTGGCCCGCGCCCAGGTCGACTACGCGCTCGAGATCGGCGCCGACGCCGTGGCCCACGGCTGCACCGGCAAGGGCAACGACCAGGTCCGCTTCGAGCTGGCGTACATGGCGCTCGCCCCCCACCTCGAGATCCTCGCCCCGTGGCGGCACTGGGAGATCAAGTCGCGCGAGGACGCGCTCGAGTACGCCGAGCGCCGGGGGATCAAGGTCACGGCGACGCGCGAGAAGCTGTACTCGCGCGACCGCAACCTGTGGCACATCTCGCACGAGGGCGGGGCCATCGAGGACCCGGGCAACGCCCCGCCGGACGACGCCTGGCTCCTGACCGTCGACCCCCGCCGGGCCCCCGACGAGCCCGAGACCCTGCGCGTCGGCTTCGAGGCCGGCCGCCCCGTGTCGCTCGACGGCCGGCCGCTCGGCGCCGTCGCCCTGCTCGAGGAGCTCAACACACGCGCGGCGCGCCACGGCGTCGGCCGGGTCGACGTGCTCGAGAACCGGCTCGTCGGCATGAAGAGCCGCGGCCTGTACGAGACGCCGGGCGGGACGATCCTGTGGGAGGCCATGACGACCCTGCAGTCGCTCGTGCTCGACCGCGACACGGCGCGCACGATGGAGGCGCTCGCGATCCGCTTCGCCGACCTCGTCTACTACGGCAAGTGGTTCGGGCCGGAGCGCGAGGCCCTCGACGTGTTCTTCCGCAAGGTCAACGAGGTCGCGACCGGCGACGTCGACGTCGAGCTCTTCAAGGGCACGGCCACGGCCCGCAGCGTGCGCTCGCCCAACGGGCTGTACCGCGAGGACCTCGCGACCTTCGGCGAGGGCGGCGAGTACCGCCAGGAGGACAGCGAGGGCTTCGTCCGCCTGTTCGGGCTGCCGCTGCGCGTCGCGAGCCAGGTCCGCCGCGGCCGCTGAGCCGCCCGAGCACCCGGCCCCGATGCGCCTGTACAAGCTGCTCTGGGACACCCACAGGTGGGTCGGCGTCGGCGCCAGCCTGCTCGTGGTCCTCGCCGCCTCGACCGGCCTCCTGCTGCTGCTCAAGAAGGACGTCGCCTGGATCCAGCCGCCGACGCAGCGCGACCGGGCCGAGGGGCCGTACCTGTCGATCGAGGCGTTGTACGAGCGGCTGTTCGCGCTCGGCCGCCCCGACCTGAGGAGCGAGGCCGACATCGAGCGCGTCGACTTCCGCCCCGGCAAGAAGGTCTACAAGGTCCACCTCGTCCGCGACCACCAGGAGGTCCAGGTCGGCGCGGTCAGCGGGGCGATCCTGTCGCAGGAGAAGCGCTGGTCCGACTTCCTGGAGGACCTGCACGACGGGAGCTTCGCCGGCGGCCTGGCCCACGGCTGGCTGTGGCCGCTGTTCGCGGCCTGCCTCGCCTTCCTCGCGCTGAGCGGCCTGTGGCTGTGGCTCGAGCCGCTGCTTCGGCGCGCGCGCCGGCGCCGCGCTCACGCGAAGGCCGAGCCGCCGCCGTAGCGGCTCGTCAGGTCGACGACGGGGATGCGGGCGGCGATGCCCTTGAACCGCGACACGGCCAGGAGCTGGTCGAGGTCGCGCGGTCGCGCGCGCAGCGCGTGGCGGCTGCCGATCAGGATGCACTTGGACCGGGCCCGGGTCAGCGAGACGTTCCAGCGGCCGGGCTCGAAGTAGAAGCCCGCCTGGCGGGCGAGGTCGTCGCGGTCGCTGCCGGCGAAGCTGATCAGCACGACCTCGCGCTCCTGCCCCTGCATCCGCTCGACCGTGTCGACGACGAGGTCTGGCCGCCACAGGTCGAGGCGCTGCAGCTCGTGCCGGATCTGGCGGATCTGGGTGCGGAACGGCGTCAGCACGGCCAGCTCGCCCGGCGGCAGGCCGTGGTGGTGCAGCAGGACCTGGACGAGGTCGGCGACGAGGCGGGCCTCCTCGGCCGAGCGGCGCCGCCGGCCGAGGTGGTCGACGCGCGCCCAGACGAGGGGCACCTCGGGGTCGAGCAGCTCGCGCAGCGGGCCGCCGGGCTGCAGCCGCAGGCGGCGCCGGGCCGACGGGCCGGAGGCCTCGAGCCGACCGCCGTAGTAGGCCGCGGAGATCGGGGCGCAGAGCTCGGCGTTCATGCGGAAGCTGCGGTCGAGCAGGACCGCCGGGCGCCGACGGGCGAGCCACGCGAAGATCGAGGCCTCGAGCTCGGCGTCGAAGGAGCCGCCCTTCTGCACCGGCGGGAGCTGGCACGGGTCGCCGACGAGGATCGCGCGCCGCGCCTGGGTCATCGCGATCGCGCCGTGCACGACCGGGACCTGCCCGGCCTCGTCGATCAGGACGAAGTGGAAGCGCCGGTCCTTGGTGAACCGCCGCGCCGCGAAGCTCGTCCCGGCCACGATCGCGCCGCCCGGCGGCAGCGCCAGGCGCTCGAGCGCGCGCACCGGCCGCACGCCGAGCCGGCGCAGGTCGTCGTCGAGCCGGCCGACCTTGTACAGCGGCAGGTCGCGCGACAGCTCGCGCAGCGTCGCGAGGACGTTGTCGACGGCGCGGTGCGTGAACGCCGACAGGAACAGGCGGCAGCGGCGCTCGGCCAGGAACAGGGCGATCTCGGCCAGCACCCTCGTCTTGCCGGTGCCCGGCGGCCCGTGGATCAGCGTGCAGGCCTCGGTCGCCACGCCGCGGGCCAGGGCCTCGCACTGCGCGTCGGTGAAGCCGAGCTCGCGGCCGCGCGCGAGGCCGAGCGCGTGGCGCGCCGCGTCGGGGGCCTCGGCCCTGTCCGAGCAGGGCCTCGAGCACGTGCCTGTTCTCGGGGTGGAACACGGCGTCGAGGCCCTCGAGGAGGAGGCGCTCGAGGCCGAGCCCGCGGCGGTCGAGGCGACAGGCGCTGCCCGGGTGCAGGGCCGCGGGGTCGCCGCGCCTCGAAGCGGTCGAGCGACACGTGACCTGGCCGGCCCGGCGTCCCAGCCCTCGAACACGACTGGCAGGCCGAGCCTTCGATGCGGTCCGAGGGGCGCGCGTTGAGGAACAGCGGGTCGCCCGCGGAACTTGGCGCGGAATCCCGGGGCAGCCGAGCACCGCAGCAGGCCGTCGCCGTCGACCGGCCTGGTCACAAGAGCGAGCCGACGCAGTCGCCGGACTCGACGCGCCTGTGGCCTCGGACAGGGCGAACAGCTCCTCGAGGTCCTTGCGCTCGCTCGGCCCCGTGCAGGACCCAGGCGTGCAGCCGCCGGCGCAGGGCCTCGACGCCGTCCTCGGTCCCGATCACGGGGCCTCCTCGGCGAGCAAGCCGCTGCAGGCCCGGCGATGGCCACGCCGATGCCTTCGCGCCGAGCCTCGTCGGCGAGGCCGTCCAGGTCGCGGGCGTGGAGCAGCGGCTCCCACAGGTCCTCTGCTCCGGCGCGCGTTGCCCTCGAGCCAGGCCAGGGTTCTCGGTGGCCTGCCGCACCGGCGCCGGGAAGGCGAAGGGCCCCGCGGGCCGCGTGGAGGACGTCGACCGAGGCCCGGTGGAGCTGCTGCGCGCGGGTCTCGTGGCCGAACCGCGCCCCCGGCCCCGAGCAGCGGCTCGCGCAGCCCGCCGGCGGCACGGCGCGGCGGCGGCGTCGAGGTCGTCGAGCCAGGCCGCGAAGGCGCCTTCATGCTGGTCGCCCTCCTCGCGCGCAGGCGCAGGGCGCCGTCGGCCGCGAGGCTGCCTGCCGAGGTCGACGCGGTCGAAGGGACGGCAGCACGAGCACCGCGTGCTGCCGCCGGTCGCCGCCCCAGCCGCGGGCGCCGGCGCGGCACGGCGCGCTCCGTGTGCACGGCCTCGGCCTGCACGCGGATCCGCTTCCCAGGTCGCCTCGGGCAGGAGGCCGCCCTTGGCCATGGCCCTGGGTCGAGGCGCCGGTGCCCGTCGAGCTCGCGGCCCTGGCCGGCGAGGAGGACGCGCCCGGCCCGGGACATCCCCGGCAGCCAGTACAGGTCCTCGTCCTCGGCGCAGACCTCGCGCCAGCCGCAGAGCGGCACGAGAGGCCGCGGTGCGGCCTCGACGTCGTGCCTGGGCCGAGCAGGGCGACGAGCTCGTCGATGACCCGTCGAGGCCGGCAGGAGCGCGTCGATCGCGAAGTCGCGCTCGCTCCCGTCGCGCAGGATCAGGAAGCCCTGCCTGGCAGCCGGCCCTGCAGCCGGCCGAGCAGCACCGAGTAGAACGTGACCTGGAGGGCCTGGCGTCCACGCGACGAGCATGACGACTTGATGTCGCCGACCTCGCATGACCAGGCGCCGAGCTGGCCTTCGGACCTCGACGCGGCGCAGGAGGTCGGGGATGCCGAGCCAGGCTCCTCCCACAGGACGCCCTTCGGGCGACCAGCGGCACTTCCCCTCCCGGCACAGGCCGAGCGTGGCGCGCGCGCCGGCGGCGAAGTCGCCCTCGGGCCACTCGCGGCTCGGCCGCCGCGAGCCCGTCCGGTCGACCCGCGCTCGTGGTCTCGCCCGCGGGCGAGGTTCGAGCGCGCCGCCGAGGCAGGCAGCCGGCGAGCCCGGTCCCCGTAGAACCTTCGAGCCAGACCCGGTGCTCGCAGTCGAGGAAGAACAGAGGGAGCCGGTGACCCTGCTCCGCATGGCCCTCGGCCAGCTCGACCGGTGGCCACTCCTCGGCTCCCGTCCCACGCCGGGAAGATAACGACTCGCGGGCCAGGCTCGAATGACAGCTCGGCGCAAAGCCGAGCCCGGCCTCAGGCCGGCTCGATCTCGACCCAGGCGTCGAGGTAGGCCGCCCCGCCGCCGAGGTCGGTCTCGACGGCGTCGACGAGCTCGTTGGCCGCGCGGGCCAGGCCGCAGGGAGCCGCCCTTGGGCACGACCGCGCAGTCGGGCTGAGCCGCTCGTCGAGCTCGAGCCGGGGCCGGGAGCCGCCGCGCGCGGCGACGAGGTGACTGGCGCGCCGTCGGGAGGCCCGGGCCGCCGCGGGGTGGACCCGACCGGCAGCAGGCCCTCGCCACCTCGTCGCGGTCCCACTGCGAGCACTGGAGGCCGGTGGCTGCTGGAGAACAGCCACAGCGGTGGGCCGGCGGCGGGACCGGGCTCGTCCCAGTCGTCGAGGCCGACGAGGCGGACCCGGCCGCTCGGAGGCCGGGAATGCGTGGCCGTCGGCGAACAGGATCTCGGCCGCCCGCGCTGCCGCAGCCGCGCCCCTCCGGGCGAGGCCGGCCCGTCCAGGCCCGCATGCGCCGAAGGCCGGGCCGAGGATGCGCGGTGATCCAGCGCTCCGGTCCGCCCGACATGTCCTCGCCGCCGAGCCGGCGGCCCAGCTCCTGCCGATGATCCTCGGCGCAGGTCGGTCCGGGGACCCCTGGCCGCGCGACGACTGGGCCGACCGCCAGGTCGACCAGTGGTGCCCGTAGGAACCGCAGAGGTCCTGCTCGAGGCTGTCACCGTTGACGGCAGCACGAGGTCGCCCGGCCGTCGTGTCGGTCGGGTGGTTGTCGACGACGACCGTGAAGCCGGTCGAGCGCAGGGCGGTGGCCACCACCGAGACTCCGGCAGCATCGTGACCGGGTTCATGTTGCTGACCCACGGCGGTCCGACGGTCCACGCGCCGCGGCCAGCTCCCGTCCGAGCCGGCCACGGCCAGCTTCTGCGCCTCGGGCCGGACCTCGCCCCGGCCCGCGGGGTCGAGGACGTCACGTCGTCTGGAATTGAACGACACGCCGCCGCCCGGGACTCCGAGGTTGCCGGAGACCGCGGCGAGGGCGTCGATCACGCGCACCGCCAGGCCACCCCGCCGGCGCCGCTGCAGGCCCCAGCCCAGCCACTGGGCGACGGGGCCGTCCCGGAGCTCGGCGGCCAGCTCGACCGGCAGCGAGGCACCGACCCCGGCGGCCTCGGCCCAGGCCGCGACGCTGCGGCTCCGGCACAGGGCCGCGTAGCCGTCGAGCCCCTCGACCGGGACCGGCAGGCGCTCGGCGAACCCCGCGGGCGCGCCGTCGAGCAGGGCCCGGCCGATGGCCAGGGCCAGGGCCGCGTCCCCGGCCGGCCGCAGCGCGGTCCACCGCTGGGCCGGCAGCCCCGGGGCCGGCGGGATCGGGTCGAAGTTGCGGACCTCGAGGCCTCGGTCCAGGGCCTCGCGGACGACCGGGATCGAGTGGAGCCAGGACACGCCGAGGTTCCGGCCCCACAGCCAGAGCCGGCGGGCGTGCCGCAGGTCGCCCAGGTCGTGGCTCTCAGAGACCCCGAAGTCCAGCTCCTGGGCGGCCTCCCCGGCCCCGCTGCAGATGTCGCCGACGACCTCGGTGACCGGGCCCAGCGAGCGGAACCAGCGGTCGGTCAGGCCCTTGAGGAGCCCCAGGGAGCCCCCGCTCCGGAGGTGACAGACCCCGGCCGGTCCGTCCTCGTCGAGGACCCGGCCCAGCCGTGCGGCGCAGAGGTCCAGGGCCTCGTCCCAGCCGATCGGGACGAAACCGTCCCCCCGGCGCAGGCGCGGCCCCAGGATCCGGTCCCCGGCGTGTTGGCGGGCCGGGAAGCGGCTGGTCCGGCCGCACAGGAAGCCCCGGGTCACGGGGTGGGCCGGGTCCCCGCGCAGCCTCAGGACCCGGTCTCCGTCGACCTCGGCCAGGATCCCGCAGGCATCGGGGCAGTCGCGGGCGCAGGTCGTCCGAAGGGTCCTCGTCATGGGGCCCGGATTGTCGGCGGCGGCCGCGTTCCCGCCAGCCTCGGAGGCCGGCTCGAGGCCTCCGAAGGGCCTCCTAGGGGGCGGTCCAGGGTGGCCCTGACTTTTCCCGAACGGTTTCTTCGGGAGGGTGCCATTTTTCCGAGCCCTCGTCTAGATCGGCCCTTGACCCCTACTAGGCTCTCCGGCCGTTCGCAATGGGCAGATCCACGCACACGACGGCCCGTTGCCGATTGCTACCGATTCCTACTGGGAGGATTGCACCGATGAATCGACTCGGTCTCAGCGGCATCGCGCTCGCGGCCCTGGCCCCTATGGCCATGGCTGGGGGCGAGGGCCTCGACTCCGTCCGCGTCCCCGCGGCCGGAGAGGATGCAAAGGTCACGTTCACGCCCGGCAAGGGCTTCACGGTCGACGGCGGCGACGCGTACAGCCTCAACGCCAAGGTCGGCATGATCGTCCAGTACCGCTTCGAGGCACTGGACAACGGCGTCGACGACGTCTCGACGTTCCAGGTGAGGAACGCCCGTCTGATGATGAGCGGCCACGTGTTCGACAAGGACACGATGTTCAAGTTCGCCATCGAGTCCCCCGAGGGCTCGTCGGTGAAGGACGCCTGGATCTGGCGCAAGGTCTGGGGCAACGAGACGATGAACCTGGGCGTCCGGGTCGGCCTCCAGAAGACCCTCTACGACCGGGAGACGACCGGCTCGACCTTCAGGAAGGGGATGACCGAGTACACGCTGGCGGGCCGCAGCTTCGCCGGCAAGCGCCGCGCGGGCGCCAACGTCATCCTCGGCGCCAACGACGACAAGTGGCGGGCCAACTTCGGCATCTGGAACGGCGACATCGCGGCCGGCGGCAACCCGACGGACGAGGCCTCGCTCAACCAGAACAACGTCCTGAGCTACAGCCTCGGCTTCCGCTACGACGGCAACGGGTCGATGGGCGACATGAGCTGGACGGTCCTCGACCTGGCCCGCTCCGAGGAGCTCCTCTGGGGCATCAACGGCGGCCTGTTCATCGGCAACGAGGGCGGCTTCGGCGGCGCCAACAACTTCGACGAGATGTACTACACCGTCGGCGTCACCGTGAAGACCAAGGGCTTCGGCGGCCACGCGGCGTTCTTCGGCGCCAACGTCGAGGAGGACACGGCGGGCTCGCAGTCGGTCGACAACACCGGCTTCTCGATCATCCTGGCCTACTCCATGGAGCAGGGCTACTCGGTCGGCGGCTCGATCTCGATGTTCGACGCCGACACGCCGCAGGGCGCCAATCCCGGCATCATGCCGGTGTTCCAGACCGCCAACACCGCCCTGTCCGCCCCCGGCGACGTGATGGAGTGGTCGCTGTTCGTCAGCCGTGACATGAACGGCACGGACAACCGCATCATCATCGAGGTGGTCGGCCAGGACGTCAGCCCCGACACGGGCACCGACGACAGCAACTTCATCTTCCGCGGCAACTACGTGCTCGTCTTCTGAGCACCCGCCGTCCGGACGCGAAGGGGGTGCGGTCCCACGGGGGCCGCGCCCCCTCGCACGTACGGAGGACCCCATGGACGCGCGCGAGCAGGTCACCGTCTGGTACAACCCCCGCTGCTCCAAGTGCCGCGCGCTCCGGGCCCTGCTCGAGGAGCGCGGCGTCGAGGCCGTCTACCGGGATTACCTCGCCGAGCCGCCGACCGGGGCCGAGGTGGCGCGCCTGCTGGCCGCCCTGGGCCTCGACGACCCGCTGCCGATCCTCCGGTCCGGGGAGCCTGCCTTCGCCGAGCTCGGCCTGGCCGAGGCCGGCCGGGAGGCCCGTGCCGGCGCGCTGACGAGCCACCCGGCCCTGCTCCAGCGCCCGATCCTCGAGCGCGGCGGGCGCGCCGTCGTCGCCAGGCCCCCCGAGCGGGGCCTCGACCTGCTCGACTGAGCCCATGCCGTGGGCCGCCTGCGCACTCGGACCCACGGGCCAAAACCCCTCGGGGGCCGATGACACGGCGATGACAAACGGCCCCTCGCGCTGCCGATGATCCGGGACATCACGAACCCGGCAGCGAGGGCCCACATGGACCGCTTCCTCCTGATCGGCACCAGCCACCGCATCGTTCCTCCGACCGCGCTCGGCGCACTCCCTGCACGCGAAGACGTCGCGCGCGAGCTCGCCGCCTGTCGCCGCGACGGCCTCATCGCGGGCGCCGTCCTGCTCGCGACCTGCAACCGCTACGAGCTGTACATCGAGCTGGGCGACCCATCGTCCGCCGCGGCCGTCGAGGCGCGGCTGGGCGCGATGTTCGACCCCCTGCCTCGCGTCGTGCTGCAGGGCTTCGAGTGCGCGCTGCACCTGTTCCGCGTGACGGGCTCGCTCGACTCGATGGTGCTCGGCGAGAACCAGATCCTCGGCCAGGTCAAGACCGCGTGGCATGCCGCCCGCGAGGACGGCCTGTGCTCGACCCTGCTCGAGGAGGCCTTCCGCGAGGCGCTCGGCAGCGCCAAGGCGATCCGCAACGCGACCGGCCTCGGTCAGCGCCCCGTCTCGGTCGCCTCGCTCGCGGCCCGCTACCTCGCCGACCGCCTGCGCGCGCGGCACCGCCCGGTCGTCGTCCTCCTCGGCGCCGGCGAGATGATCCGCAAGGCCGCCCCGGCGCTGCGCGAGGCGGTCGACGCCGAGCTCGTGTTCGTCAACCGCAGCCTCGACAAGGCCGTCGACCTCGCCCACCGCAACGGCGGGCGCGCCCTGCCCCTCGACCGCTTCCTGGCCGAGGGTTGCGCGGCCGACGCCGTCGTCGTCGCCGTGCGCAGCGACCGCCCCCTCTGCGACGCCGCGCTCCTGGCCAGGCTGCGCTGCGACGACCGTGTCGAGTTCGTCGACCTGTCGGTCCCCGGCCAGGTCGCCCTCCCGGCCCAGGGCCCCCGCCACCGCGTGTTCGACATGGACCGGCTGCGCGAGATCAGCGAGGCCCACGCCGAGGAGCGCCGCCGCGCCGCCAGCCGGGCCGAGCCCCTGGCCGAGCAGCACGTCGCCCGGCTGGCCCAGCGGGTCGCCGAGCGCGGCCTCGACCTCCGCGAGGTCCGCACGGCCCACCTCGACCTGGCCGAGCGCGAGGCCGAGGCCCGCATCCGCCGCAGCTTCGCCCACCTTTCCGAGGCCGACCGCGAGGCCATCCGTGGCATCCTGTTGACCATGGCGCGGTCCCACGCCCACCTCCACCTCAAGCACATGCGGGAGCAGCTCGTCGGCGCGAGCCGTGGCGAGGGATGAAGCTCCGCGTCGGCACGCGGGGGAGTGACCTCGCGATGTGGCAGGCCCACCGGACGCAGGGCCTGCTCGCCGGGCTCGGCCACGAGGCCGAGCTCGTCATCGTCGAGACCTCGGGTGACCGCATCCAGGACGTCCCCCTGACGGCCGACCTGGGCCGCTCCTTCTTCACGAAGGAGATCGAGGACGCCCTCCTGCGCGAGGACATCGACCTCGCCGTCCACAGCCTCAAGGACCTCGCCGTCGACATGCCCCCGGGCCTGCACCTCGGCGCCGTGCCCGAGCGCGCCGACCCGCGCGAGCGCCTCCTCCTGCGCCCGGGCGCGGCCGACCCGACCCGGCCGCTCGGCCTCGTCGAGGGCGCGCGCGTCGGCACCTCGTCGCCGCGCCGCCGCCGCCGCCTGGCCGAGCTCCGGCCCGACCTCGAGCTGCTGGAGCTGCGCGGCAACGTGCCGACGCGCCTGGCCAAGCTGCGCCGCGGCGACTACGACGCGATCCTGCTGGCCTGCGCCGGCCTCGACCGCCTCGGCCTCGACGTCGACGGCCTCGAGGTCGTCGAGCTCGGCCCCGAGGTCCTGCCCGGGGCCCCCGGCCAGGGCGCCCTCGGCCTGCAGTGCCGCGCCGCCGACGCCGGGGTGCGGGCGGCGCTGGCCGCGCTCGACGACGACTGGGCCGCGCGCACGACCGCCGTCGAGCGGGGCCTGCTCAAGGCCCTCGGCGGCGGCTGCAGCCTGCCGCTCGGCGCGTTCTGCGACGCGGCCGACGGCGAGCTCAGGCTCCGCGCCTTCCTCTACCCCGAGGCCGGGCCCGCGCTCGAGGTCGACCTCCGCGGCGACGACCCCGAGGCCCTCGTCGAGCGCGCCGCGGCCCTGCTGCGGCCGGCCCTCGACCGCCCGCTCCAAGGGCGCAGGGTGCTGCTGCTCGGCGGCCCGCGCCCGCCGCGCCTCGCCCGCGACCTCGAGGCCGCCGGCGCCGACGTCGCGTTCGCGACCTGCTTCGGCGTCGAGGCCCTGCCGGTCGAGGCCGACCTCGCCGGCTGCGACCATGTCCTGTGCGCGAGCACGACGACCCTCGAGGTCCTGCGCCGCGCCGTCGACGACGGCCGGGTCGCGCTCGACGCCGCGGCCACCCTCGTCGTGCCCGGCCAGGCCACGGCCCGGGCCGCCCGCGAGCTGTTCCCCGACCGCGCCGTCGTCGTCGGGGACCCCCCGCGCAGCCTCGGCCTCGGCCGCGCGGCGCTCGCGCGCGGGGCCCGCTCGGTCGCGGCGCTGGGCGCCGAGGGCGGGAGCGCCGACGGCGCCGAGGCCTGCGCGGCCGCGGGCGTCGCGACGCGGTCCCTGGCCCTGTACCGCACGGTCCCCGAGGCGCCGAGGGCGCTGCCCGCGGACCCCGATGCGGTACTGTGGCTGGCCCCGGCCGCGGTCCGCGCGGTGACGCCGGCGACGCTCGCCGGCGGCCCGCGGCTCCTGGCCATGGGGCCGAGCACGGCCCGGGAGCTCGAGGCCGCGGGCGTGGACGCCGCCGTCGCCGTCAGCCCCGACCTCCCGGGCCTGCTGACGATCCTGTCCCCCGGAGCCTGAGCGATGGATACCGACCTGCACGCCGCCCTGCGCAGCAGGGCCCGACACGTCATGCCCGGCGGGGTCTCGTCCCCGGTGCGCGCCTTCCGCGCCGTCGGCGGCGAGCCGATCTTCTACCGCGAGGCCGCCGGCTCGCGCTTCCGCGACGTCGAGGGCCGCGAGTTCCTCGACTTCGTGATGTCCTGGGGGCCGATGGTCCTCGGCCACGCCGAGCCCCGCGTCGTCGAGCGCGTCCAGGCCGCCGTCGCCCGCGGCACGAGCTACGGGGCGCCCTGCGAGGACGAGGTCCGGCTCGCCGAGCGCGTCGTCGACTGGCACCCCGCCGTCGAGAAGCTCCGCTTCGTGTCGTCGGGCACCGAGGCCGTCATGAGCGCGATCCGGCTCGCGCGCGGCGCGACCGGCCGCGACCGGATCCTCAAGTTCGAGGGCTGCTACCACGGCCACTCCGACAGCCTGCTCGTCGCGGCCGGCTCGGGCCTCGTGACCTTCGGCCGTCCGTCGTCGGCCGGCGTGCCCGAGGCCTTCACGGCCCTGACCTCGGTCCTGCCGCTCGACGACGACGCGGCCCTCGAGGCCTTCTTCGCCGAGCACGGCGCCTCCTGCGCCGTCGCCGTCATCGAGCCGCTGCCGGCCAACAACGGCCTGCTGCCGCAGCGCCCCGCCTTCCTGCGCCGGCTGCGCGAGCTGTGCGACGTCCACGGCACGCTGCTGCTGTTCGACGAGGTCATCACCGGCTTCCGCCTCGGCCGGGGCGGCGCGACCGAGCGGAGCGGCGTCGTCCCCGACCTCGCGACCTTCGGCAAGGTCCTCGGCGGCGGCCTCCCGGTCGGCGCCTTCGGCGGCCCGGCCGACCTCATGGACCGCCTCGCGCCCGACGGCCCGGTCTACCAGGCGGGGACCCTGTCGGGGAACCCGGTCGCCATGGCCGCGGGCCTCGCGACCCTCGACGTGCTCGAGGAGGACGACGGCTGGACCCGGCTCGAGGCGCTCGGGGCCCTGCTCGAGGACCGCCTCGCCCGCGCGTCCGAGGGCCGCACGCTGCCGTTCCGGTTCGTCCGCGTCGGCTCGCTGTTCTGGCTCGCGCCGCCGGGCGCCGAGGCGCCGCGCGCCGCCGGCCGCCTGCCGGCGGACCTCGGCGAGCGCTATCGTCCGCTGTGGCGCGACCTCCTGGCGCAGGGGCTGTACCTCGCCCCGAGCGCGTACGAGGTCGGCTTCCTGTCGACCGCCCACACCGAGCAGGAGGTCGAGCTGCTGGCCAGGGCCCTGGCCGCCACGGCAGCCTGAGCACCGGCCTTGAAGTCCCGCGAAGCCATCGTCCGCCTGCCGTTCGTGTTCATCGTCGTGTTCTGCATGCTGCAGACCGGCTGGTGGCTGGCGTTCCACCTCAAGTCGGTCGACCGCATCGAGCGGCTCGAGACGGCGCGCGTCGAGCGCGAGCTCGCCGGCGACCCCGGGGCCCGGGCCACGGCGCTGGCCGACATCCGGGGCGAGGCGACCGGCCGGCGGTGGATGTTCGTGCTCGAGGGCGCGACCTTCGTCGGCCTGCTCCTGCTCGGCTCGTGGATCCTCGGCCGGGCGCTGGGCCGCGAGCTCCGCCTGCGGCTGCAGGAGGAGCGCTTCCTGCGCAGCGCGACCCACGAGCTCAAGACGCCGATCGCGGCCATCAAGCTCGGCCTGCAGAGCCTGGCCCAGGGCCGCCTCGACCCGAGCAAGTCGGGCGAGTACCTCGAGCAGCTCGAGGCCGAGCTCGACCGCCTCGAGCTCGAGGTCGAGAACATGCTGCTGGCCGCCGCCGGCGACCGCGACGGCCGCGGCTTCGAGGACGGTGACCTCGGCGCCGACCTGCGCGAGGTGCTCGAGGAGTTCGGCAGCCGCAGCCGCCTGCGCGGCGTCGAGCTCGAGCTCAAGCTCCCGCACGAGCCCCTGCGCCTGAGCCGCGACCCGCTGCTCCTGGCCCAGGCCCTGCGCAACCTCCTCGACAACGCGATCAAGTACTCGCCGTCGGGCAGCACGGTCGTCGTCGAGGTCCTCGAGCACGACGGCCGGCTGCGCATCCGCGTCCGCGACCAGGGGCCCGGCGTCCCGGCCGAGGACCGCGACCGGATCTTCGACCGCTTCCAGCGCGGCCACACCGAGTCGGCCGAGGCCCGCGGCGGCTCGGGCCTGGGGCTCGCGCTCGCGGCCGAGGCGGCCGCGGTCCATGGCGGCAGCCTCGCCCTCGAGCTCGGCGATGGGCAGGGCGCGAGCTTCGTGCTCGAGCTGCCGGGGGGTGCGGCGTGAGCGGCGCCCGCCTGCTCGTCGTCGAGGACGAGCCGCTGATCGGGCGGCTCGTGGCCGACAACCTCCGCCACGAGGGCTACGAGGTCGAGCTCGTGCCCGACGGCGGCAGGGGGCTCGAGCGGGCCCAGAGCGGGGAGTTCGACCTCGTCCTCCTCGACCTCATGCTCCCGACCCTGCCCGGGCTGGAGCTGCTCAAGCGCCTGCGCGCCGGCGGCGCGACCCTGCCGGTCCTGATCCTCTCGGCCCGCGGCCACGAGCAGGACCGCATCCAGGGCCTCAAGCTCGGCGCCGACGACTACCTCCCCAAGCCGTTCCACCTCCAGGAGCTCCTGCTCCGGATCCGGGCCCTGCTCCGCCGGACCAACCACGACCCCGCGCCCGAGGGCCAGACCGCCGCGGAGCTCGTCATCGGTGGGGTCCGGGCCGACTTCGGCCGCTGCGAGGTCAGCCTCGCCGACGGGTCCGTCGAGAAGCTCAGCGCCCGCGAGGCCCAGCTCCTCCAGCTCCTCGTCGAGCACGAGGGCAAGGTCGTCGAGCGGCGCGAGCTCATGGAGCGGGTCTGGAACCACGACGAGGACCCGAACCCGCGTACGATCGACAACTTCATCGCCCGCTTCCGCAAGCTGTTCGAGGACGACCCGCGCCAGCCGCGGCACTTCCTGACGCTGCGCGGCGTGGGCTACAGGTTCGAGCGATGACCCAGCCCCCGATCCTCCAGGCCCTGTCCGGGACGCGCCCCGCGCGCACGCCGATGTGGCTGATGCGCCAGGCCGGCCGCGTCCTGCCCGAGTACCGCGCGCTCAAGCAGCGCCACTCCTTCCTCGAGCTCATGCGCTCGGCCGAGCTGTCGACCGAGGTAACGCTGATGCCGCTCCGGCGCTTCGCCGAGCTCGACGCGGCGATCCTGTTCACCGACCTCCTCGTCCCGCTCGAGGCCATGGGCATGCCGCTCGACTACGACCCGGGCCCGGTCCTCGGCTGGCGCTTCGAGGGCCCGGGCGACCTCGACCGCCTCGCGCCGGCCGACCCCGAGGAGCGGCTCTCGGTCCTGCTCGAGACGGCGCGCCGGGTCAAGCGCGAGCTCCGGCCCGACCAGGCCCTGCTCGGCTTCGTCGGGGCCCCGTTCACGCTCGGGGCCTACGCGATGGAGGGCCAGGGCAGCAAGAGCTGGCACCGGCTACGCGCGCTCGCGTACCGCGACCCGGGGCTCTGCGACGCGCTGTGCGAGCGCCTCACCGCCGCCGCGCTGGCCTTCGGGCTCGCGCTCGGCCGCGCCGGCTGCGACGCCGTCCAGGTCTTCGACTCCTGGGCCGGCGTCGTCGAGCCCGGCCTCTACCGCGAGCGGTTCGGGCCCTGGCTCGACCGCCTCGTCGGCGGCCTCCGGGACGCCGGCACGCCGGTGATCATGTACTGCAACGGCGCCCGGCCGCACCTCGAGACGATGCTCGCGACCGGCGCGGACTGCCTCGGGCTCGACTGGCGCACCGACATGGCCGCCTTCGACGCGGTCCTGCCGGCCGGCCTCCCGGTCCAGGGCAACCTCGACCCCTGCGCGCTCTACGGCACGACGGACTCGATCTCGCGCGAGGCCTGGCGCGTGCTCCGGGCCGCCCGCGGCCGCCCGCACGTCTTCAACCTCGGGCACGGGCTCGAGCCGACGACGCCGCTCGAGGGCGTCGAGGCGCTGATCGACGCGGTCCGGGCCTTCGACGAGGAGGAGGGGGAATGAGCGACCTGTCCCGGATCACGCCGGCGCTGCTGGCCCGCTACGACCAGCCTGGCCCGCGCTACACGAGCTACCCGACGGCCCCGGTCTGGAGCCCGGAGTTCTCGCACGCGGACTGGCGCGCGGCCATGGCCGACGCCGACCGCGAGGCCGACCGCCCGCTGTCGCTGTACGTGCACATCCCGTACTGCGACAGCATGTGCTGGTACTGCGGCTGCTCGGTCCTGATCACCAAGAACGTCGGCCGCGGCCTGCGCTACGTCGACTACCTCCTGCGCGAGGCCGAGCTCCTGGCCGAGGCCCTGCCCAACCGCCGCCGCATCGCCCAGCACCACTGGGGCGGCGGCACGCCGACCTTCCTGCCGCCCAAGGAGCTCGAGCGGCTCTACACCGGCCTGCAGCGCCTGTTCCCGAGCGAGCCCGACGCCGAGGTCTCGATCGAGGTCGACCCGCGGGTCACGAGCATCGAGCAGCTCGAGGTCCTGGCCGGGCTCGGCTTCAACCGCATCTCGATGGGCGTGCAGGACTTCACCCGGGAGGTCCAGGAGGCCATCCACCGCGTGCAGTCGGTCGAGGAGACCCTGGCCATCGTCGACGGCGCCCGCCGCCTCGGCTTCGCCAGCGTCAACGTCGACCTCGTCCACGGCCTCCCGTACCAGACCACCGAGGGCTTCGGCGAGACCGTCGACACGATCATCGCCTGGGGCATCGACCGCGTCGCCTGCTACTCCTACGCCCACGTGCCGTGGCTCAAGAAGCACCAGCGCGTGATCCCGGAGGAGGCCCTGCCCGGCCGCGACGAGAAGCACGCCCTGTTCCTGCTCGCGCTCGAGCGCTTCGCGGCGGCCGGCTACGAGGCCCTCGGCCTCGACCACTTCGCGCGGCCCGACGACCCGCTGTCGATCGCGGCGCGGAGCGGGACGATGCACCGCAACTTCATGGGCTACACGACGCGGATGGCCTCCGGAGACGTGGCCGAGGACATGCTCAACCTCGGCATCACGGCCATCGGCGAGGTCGCCGGCCGCTTCACCCAGAACGTCAAGGAGCTGCGTCGCTGGGAGGAGGCCATCGACCGCGGCGAGCCCGCGATCGAGAAGGGCTGGCGCCGCTCGGCCGACGACGAGGAGCGCCGCCGGATCATCCTCGACCTGATGTGCCGGTTCCGGCTCGACTTCTCCGGCTACGAGGACCGCGACGGCCTGGCCTTCGCCGAGCGCCACGCCCGGGCCCTGGCCGAGCTGCGGCCGATGCAGGACGACGGCCTCGTCGAGGTCGACGCGGACGGGGTCCGCGTGCTCGAGCCCGGCCGCATCTTCCTGCGCAACGTCGCGATGCCGTTCGACGCCTACCTGCGCCGGCAGCGCGAGTCCGACCGCCCGATGTTCTCCCGCACGATCTGAGCCCGCCCCCGCGCGACGATGAAGAAGACCGCCGTCCTGCTGCACAACCTCGGCGGACCCGCCACCGAGGCAGAGGTCCGCCCCTTCCTCGAGAGGCTGTTCAGCGACCCCGAGATCCTGCGGCTGCCGTTCGCGGGCCTGCTGCAGAGGCCGCTCGGCCGCTTCATCGCCCGCCGGCGCGCCCCGGTCTCGGCGGCCAACTACCGCATGATCGGCGGCTCCCCGCTGCGCCAGTGGACCGAGGCCCAGGCCAGCGGCCTGACGATCGGCCTCGCCGAGGCCTTCCCCTCCGAGGACCTCCTCGTCCGCCCGGCGATGCGCTACTGGGAGCCGTCCTGCGAGCAGGCCCTCGAGGAGGCCCGGGCCTGGGGCGCCGAGCGCGTCCTGTCGTTGACGCTGTACCCGCAGTTCTCCCTGACCAGCACCGGCTCGTCGGAGAACCACATGCGCCGCTGCCTCGAGGCCATGCGGTGGTCGCCCGAGCTCGTCTACGTGTCCGAGTGGTACGCCGAGGAGGAGTTCTGGCGCTGCTGGGCCTGGCGCGTCGCCCGCGCCCTGCGCCGCCTCTCGCCCGAGGCCCGCGAGCCGGTCCAGCTCGTGTTCACGGCCCACGGCATCCCGATGAGCTTCGTGCAGCGCGGCGACCCGTACGTCGCCCAGGTCGAGGCCACCGTGCGCGGCATCCGCCGCGAGCTCGGCGAGGACCTGCCCTGGCACCTCGTCTTCCAGAGCCGCGCCGGCCCGGTGCGCTGGACGCGGCCGAGCCTCGTCGAGGGCGTGCGCGCCCTGGCGCGGGACGGGGCCAGGAGCCTCGTGCTCGTGCCGGTGTCGTTCGTCTCGGACCACATCGAGACCCTGCACGAGCTCGACATCGAGACCCTGCACCTGGCCCGCGAGCTGGGCATCCCACACCTCGCGCGGGCCGAGGCGTTCAACGCCGACCCCGACTTCCTGGCCCTGCTGACCTCGCTCGCGCGGCGCGCGCTCGAGGACGCCGGCGAGCGGCCGGCCGTGCCTTCGCCGCGGCCGGCGGCCGCGGGCGGAGGACGAGGGATGAGCCGCACGGTCGTCGTCGGCGCCGGGATCACCGGCCTCGCCCTGGCCGACCGCCTGCTGCGCCTCGACCCGGCGCACGACGTGCTCGTGCTCGAAGCCGGCGCGCGGGCCGGCGGCCGCATCCGCAGCGAGCGGCAGGACGGCTACCTGCTCGAGCTCGGACCCGAGACCCTGCTCGACGACGGCAGCGGCCTGTCGGGCCTGCTCCCCGAGCAGGGGCTCGCGCCGGTCGAGGCCTCGCCGGCCGTCAAGACGCGCTGGATCGCGCACCGGGGTCGGCTCGAGCCGCTCCCGGCGGGCCCCGGGCCGCTGCTCAGGTCGAAGCTCCTGGGCCTCGGCCAGAAGCTGCGGCTCCTGTCCGAGCCGTGGCGGCGCAAGGGCACCGACCCGGAGGAGAGCTTCGGCGCGTTCATCGCGCGCCGCTTCGGCCCGGCCGTCCTCGAGCGCTTCGCCGAGCCGTTCGCGTCCGGGATCTACGCCGGCGTGCCCGAGGCCATGGAGATGCGCAGCTGCTTCCCCAAGGTCTGGGAGGCCGAGCAGCGCTACGGCTCGGTCATCAAGGGCATGCGCAAGGTCGGCATCGGCCACTCGACGACGCTGTCGTTCGCCGGCGGCAACGAGGACCTGTGCCGGGCGCTGGTCGCCGGCCTCGGCGACCGGCTCAGGCTCGGCGCGGCCGTCGCCTCGCTGCGCCCGGCCGACGGCGGCCACGAGCTCGAGCTCGAGGACGGCAGCCGCGTCGACGCCGCCCGCGTCGTGCTCGCGACGCCCCCGCCGGTCACGGCGCGGATCCTGCGCGCGTGCCACCCGCGCGTCGCCGACGAGTGCGCCGGCATCCGCTTCCTCGACCTGGCCTCGCTGCACCTGGCCCTGCCGCGCGCCGCGGCCCCGGCCGCCCTCGACGGCTTCGGGTTCCTGATCCCGCGCCAGGAGAGCCGCAGCACGGTGCTCGGCTGCCTGTACTCGTCGCGGATCTTCGCCGGCCGCGCCGGCGACGACCGGCTGCTGCTGCGCGTCCTGCTCGGCGGCGCCCGCAACCCCGGCTTCGACCCGCAGGCCCGGGACCGTCACGTCGCCGAGGCCCGCGCGACCCTCGACCGCCTCGTCGGCCTCCACGCCGAGCCCGAGGTGCTCGCGTGGCAGCCCTACGTCCAGGCCCTGCCGATGTATCAGCCCGGCCACGCCGCCCGCCTCGCCCGCCTGCGCGCGCTCCTCGCGGAGGCACCGGGCCTGCACCTCACCGGCCTCGGCTACGAGGGCAGCAGCGTCCCCCGCTGCATCGCCCAGGGCCGGGCGCTGGCCGAGGCGCTCGCCGGAGCCGGGGCCCGGCCCTGACGCTCAGCGCAGGTCGAGCCGCAGCTCGCCGGCCTCGTCGATCGACGCGCTCTCCTGGGCGCGGAGCCAGCCGAGGTCGCTGCGGCCGAGCGCGGACAGCTCGTAGCCGGCGATGAACGGCGACAGCCTGAGCGTGAAGCGACGGCCGATCGGCACGTTGACCGGCAGCACGCCCTCGGTCAGGCCCTCGCGGATCCAGGGCTGGAGCTCGCGCGGCAGGCCCGGCGCGTAGTCGAGCACGCGCATGCCGAGCTGGACGCGCAGGCCCTCCTGGTCGTCGGCGTCGACCCGGGCTGACCGGCGCAGGTACGGCCGGCAGCCGACGTCGACCGGCGGGACCGCGACCTCGTCGCGGACCGGCACGTCGAACCTGGTCCAGCCCTCGCCGAGGCGGGCGTGGCGGACCGCCGCGAGGTACGCGCCCGGGACCAGCAGCACGTCGGCGCGCCCCTCCCGGTCGAGCTGGACCATGACCTTCCGCGGGTCCTCGCCGACCATGCGCAGCTCCAGCTCCCCACCCGGCAGGGCGTGGCCGTTGTCGCGCCGCGCCGCCAGCCGGACCTCGCGGGGCGCCGGTAGCACGTGCTCGAGCGGCAGGTGCCCGGCCGTGCGCGAGAACAGCCGCACCGGGCGGCCGTCGCGGACGAGGACGAGCTCGAACGGGCCGTCGAGCGCGCCGCCGAACCGCGCCTTGACCGCCCCCTCCTCCCGGGCGGCCGGGACGCCCGGCAGCGCGAGCCGGCCGCCGTCGCCGACCTCGACCTCGAGCACCTCGACGTCCTGCCCGCCCTGGTCGTCGGCGACCTTGCTGCGCAGCAGCAGGCGGTCGCCCCGCGCGCGGTCGAAGCACGGCAGGGTCCAGTGCAGCGTCGCGGCCGACGCCAGCCGCAGCTCGAGGTCCGGCCCGGCGGTGGCGTCTCCGCCGGCGCCGTCGGCGCGGGACACCGGCTGCTGGGCCAGCCAGTCGTCGAGCCCGTCGACCTTGACGCGCCGCGGCGCCTGGCCGGTCGCGTGGACGACGACCTCGCTCTCGTACCGCGTGCGCAGCTCGGAGGGCTTCCACGGGACCCACAGCTCGTAGCCGCCCTGCGCGTCGCTGCGCACGCGCTGGCGCAGGGCCAGCGGGATCCCGTTGCCCGGGCCGACCTCGACGACGGCCCCGGCCACGCCGGTGCCGGCCTCGTCGACGACCCGGCCGTGGAGGCGGACGGGGGCGCCGAGGACGAAGCGCTTGAGCGGGTAGTCCCGCTCGTAGAGCTTCTCGGCGGTGGCCTCGCCGTCGTGGAACCACGGGGCGAAGTACGCGGTGTCGAGCAGGCCGAGGCGGCGGTGCACGAGCACCGGGAAGTAGTGGTCGTTGGGCAGCGGCGGGAGGTGCTGCACGACGCCGTCGCGCTCGGGGAACGGCAGCTCGAAGCGCGGCGCCGGACCCGAGCGGCTGACGTAGACGACCGAGAGCTCGCCGTCGAAGCGGGCCCGCCAGCCGGCGGTGTTCTGCAGGCGGACGAAGGGCACCGGGAACGGCTCGACGACGAGCTCGACCTCGCCGCTGCCGACCCCGCGCTCGACCCAGGCCGAGGCGAAACGCCTGCGGCCCTCGTCGTGCACGGCCCAGGCGCCCCAGCTCCGGCCGCCGGGCAGGACGGCGACGAGGTTGCCGCGGTCGTCGCAGGCGTAGCGCAGGACCTCGGGCGCCTGCTGGCGGTCGACCGCGGCCAGGTCGGCGGCCGCGAAGAAGACCTCGGCGCCGGGCACGCGCTGGCCGTCGGCGTCGCGGACCCTGACCTGCACGCGCAGGCCCTCGTCCGGGGTGTCCTGCGCTGGCGCGAAGGCGAGCAGGAATGCGACGGCGAACATCATGGCTGGTGCGATACCGGCCATCGGATGGCCGGCATCCGTGCGCCCCCGCCCGCCGGGCGAGGGCCAGGAGTCCCTTTCGACCGACGTCGCGCGGGACTCGAGCCGTGTGCTCTGCGCACGCGAGACGTCGCTCGCATGGGGAGGACGCGCCGACCGCGACCGGGGTCCGCAGGTCCCGATCCCCTCCTATAGGACCTTGGCCATGAAGTCACGCAGCCCCGACAGGAGCCGCGACATGGTCGAGGCCGGCGCGGGCCGTGCAGCCTGGGCCTCCGTCCCGAGCCTCAGGGCCGCGAGCTCCGCCTCGAGCACGCCCTCCGGGGGTGCCTCGCTCGGCAACGCGGCCGCCGGCTCGTCGACCGACGCGGCGACGAAGACCATCACCGTGTCGGTGACGACCTCGTCGTCCTCGGCGTTCTCGGCCGTGACCTCGAACAGGAGCTTGGTCGAGCCCTCGCGCGGCGCGTCGAAGCCGGGCCGCCGCACGCGGCAGCCGTCGAGCGCGACCTTGGCGCCGAGGAGCTGGCGCCAGTGGAAGCGCCAGCCGGTGCCGAAGCGCTCGGCGCCGGGCGGGTCGAGCACGACCCGCTCCCCGTTCGCGACGTAGAGTTCCGCCCCGTTCGCGGGTGCGTCGAGATCCATGGAGCCTGTCCTTGCCTGGGACCGGGGGCGCGCGGCCCCACGTGAGAGGGTCCCTTGATCGGCAGCGGCGCGGGCGCCGGCGGGGGCCACCCGCGCCGGCCGCGGCGGCCCCGCGCCGAAGCCGGCCTCGCATGGGCCCGAGCCGGCGCGGGCCGCGGCGGGGTTCCCGGCCCCGGAGGCTCAAGTCCCCCGCCCGCGGGCCCCGCGGAGGCTCAGCGGTAGAAGGTCTGGGCGTGGCCGCCGTCGACCGTCAGCGCGGCCCCGGTCGTCGGCGTCCGCCGCTCGGCGAAGAAGGCCACGGCCTCGGCGACCTGCGCGGCCCGGACCGACACGCCGAGGAGGTTGCGGCCGCGGTAGTGCTCGCGCAGCTGCTCGGGCGAGAGCCCGCGCCTGGCCATGCGCTCGGGGCCGACCGTGTCCCACAGCCCGGAGCTGCGCCCGCTGCCCTCGTCCTCGAACACGCCGTCGGCGTGGACCATGTTGACCGTCACGCCGGCCGGGGCCAGCTCGAGGGCGGCCACGCGGGCGACCTGCACGGCCGCGGCCTTGCTCGCCGAGTAGGCCGCGAAGTCGGCGCCGGGCGCCGGCACGTTCTTGCTGGCGTTGAGCACGACGCGGCCGCCCAGCGCCTGGAGCTTGAACAGCTTCGCCGCCTCGCGCAGGACGCGCAGCGTGCCGGTCGCGTTGACGTCCTGGACCCGCTCGAAGTCGGCGGTCTCGAGGTCGGTGATCGCGGCGACGTGGGCGATCCCGTGGTTGAGGACGAGCACGTCGAGGCCGCCGAAGACGAGCACGGCGTCGCGCAGCGCGCGCCGGACCCCCTTGTCGTCGGTGACGTCCATCGGCAGCGCGGCGACGCGGGCGGCGCCGAAGCGCCCGGCCATCTCCGCGGTCGCCTCGTCGAGGCGCTCGCCGCACAGGTCGCTCAGCAGGACGTGGGCCCCGCCCTCGAGCAGGCGGCGGCAGACCGCGCGGCCGATCGCGCCTGCCGCCCCGGT
Source organism: Planctomycetota bacterium (assembly GCA_041398545.1). Lineage (GTDB taxonomy): Bacteria > Planctomycetota > UBA1135 > UBA1135 > JAWKUM01. Next base: position 27,843 of record JAWKUM010000036.1, read on the forward strand.
CACGAGCGCGATCCGCCGCGCCAGCGGCGGCTCGGCGGCCTTGCCGAGCTTGGCCTGCTCGAGCGACCAGTACTCCATGTCGAAGACCTCGACCGGCGTCAGGGCCTCGTAGGCCGACAGGGCCCGGGCCTGCAGCTTGCCGCGCAGGGTGTGCTCGGCGATGTCGGCGGCGGCCACGGCGGCGGCCTTGGTCGGGCCGAAGGCGACGAGGCCGCAGCCCTTGACGACGAAGACCCGCGGGCAGGGGTCGAGCATGAGCGCGGCCGACTCGCGCTGCCGTGCCGCCTCGCGGAAGTAGTCGACGTAGGCGAGCTGGTAGTCGGCGGCGAGCTCCGCCAGGCGGTCCTCGTCGGCCGGCGCGACGACGTAGGCCGTGCGCGTGCGGATGACGTGGTCGGGGGTCAGGGGGCCGGTCGTCCAGAACAGCTCGCGGCAGTCCTCCCAGGCCTCGCCGACGGCGAGGGCCTCGGGCGTCGGCCGCCACTCGGCGACCAGCGGCCGGTGCGGGCAGAGGTCGTCGCCGGTGCCGGCCGCGGCCAGCCGGCGCAGGATCGGCAGGGCCGTGCTCGCGACGAGCTCGAGCGAGGCCCGGGTGTAGGCGGGCACGTCGACGAACACCGTCGTCCCCTCGAGGCGGCGCCGGATCTCGCCCTCGATGCGGTCGACGATCGCGATCATGCGCTCGTAGCTCGTGCGCGCGTCGGGCCCCCACGAGAACACGCCGTGCTTGTGCAGCACGAGGCCGGTCGCCTCGGGGTGGGCCTCGCGCCACGCGGCGACCTCCTTGGCCAGGGGGAAGCCGGGGAAGATCCACGGCAGCACGCCGACCTCGGGACCGAGCAGGTCCTCGAGCTCGGCGAAGCCCTCGGGCCGGTTGCCGAACACCAGCGCGGCGTCGGCGTGCGTGTGGTCGACGAACGCGTCGGGGAGGTACGCGTGGAGCAGGGTCTCGACGCTCGGGTTGGGGGAGGCCGGGTCGCGCAGCCGGCGCCGCAGCTCGCGGACCATGCCCTCGTCGTCGAGGCCGTCGAGGGCGCGCAGGGCCCGCAGCCCGTCGAGCTCGAGGGCCGGCAGGCCCTGGGGCTCGATCGTCGCGAGGTCCCAGCCCGAGCCCTTGACGCAGAGGACCTCGCGCTCGACGCCGTCGACGTCGACGAGGCGCGTCTTGACCGAGGTGTTGCCGCCGCCGTGCAGGACGAGGTCGGGGTCGGCGCCGATCAGCCTCGAGGTATAGACGCGGAGCGCCAGGGCCTCGCCCCAGTCCCTGGCGTAGCGGCCGACCGCGGCGGCCGCGTCCCCGTCGTTCCAGCGCGAGTCCATGGCCGGCGAAGCTAGGCGCTCCCCGGCCCGGGGGGAAGCCGACATTCCCCTTTGCCGGCCGTGCCCGCCCACGATGATGGTCGGGCCATGAACGTCCCCCTCCTCGACCTGGTCCGGCAGTACGAGGCCATCGGCGCCGAGCTCGAGGCCGCGGCCGTGGCCGTGCTGCGCTCGGGCCGCTACATCGGCGGACCCGAGGTCGACGCCTTCGAGGCCGAGGCCGCCGCCTACGTCGGCGCGCGCGAGGGCATCGGCTGCTCGTCGGGCACCGACGCCCTGCTGGCCGCGCTGATGGCCCTCGACGTCGGCCCGGGCGACGAGGTCGTCGTGCCGAGCTACACCTTCTTCGCGACGGCCGGCTCGGTCGCCCGCCTCGGCGCGCGGCCGGTCTTCGCCGACGTCGACCCCGTGACCTGGAACGCCACGCCGGCGACCGTCGCGCCCCTGCTCGGGCCGCGCACCAAGGCCGTCGTGCCGGTCCACCTGTTCGGCCGCGCCGCCGACGTGCCGGCGCTCGAGGCGCTGTGCGGGCCGCGGGGGATCCCGGTGATCGAGGACGCGGCCCAGGCCATCGGCGGCCGCCTCGGCGAGCGGCGGGTCGGCGCGATGGGCCGGGTGTCCTGCTTCTCGTTCTTCCCGTCCAAGAACCTCGGCGCCTGCGGCGACGGCGGCCTGATCACGACCGACGACGCCGACCTCGCCGGCCGGCTGCGCCGCCTGCGCAACCACGGCCAGGCCGAGGCCTACCTGCACACCGAGGTCGGCGGCAACTTCCGCCTCGACGCGATGCAGGCCGCGCTCCTGCGCGTCAAGCTGCGCCACCTCGAGGCCTGGACCGAGGCCCGGCGCGCCCTGGCCGACGGCTGGCGCGGCCTGTTCGAGGCCGCCGGCCTCGCCGACCGCGTGCGCTGCCCGGCCGACGACCCCGACCGGCACGTCTACCACCAGTTCGTCGTGCGCGTGCCGGCCGAGGACCGCGAGGCCTGCGTCCGCGCCCTCGGCGAGGCCGGCGTCGGCTGCGCGGTCTACTACCGCGTCCCGCTGCACCGCCAGCCCTGCTTCGGCGGCGACGCCCAGCCGGCCCTGCCGGTCAGCGAGGAGCTCAGCCGCGAGGCCCTGGCCCTGCCGATCTTCCCCGAGCTGCGCCGCGACGAGCAGGAGTACGCGGTCGACGTCCTGGCCCGGGTCCTCGCCTAGCCGGCGAGGAAGGCCAGCCACGCCAGGCGCAGCATGTCGGCGCGCTGGCCGTCGGCCAGCGCCTCGCCGTCACGGGGTTCGCGCACGAGCACGGCGCGGGCCGGCCGGTCGCCGACGACGAGCTTGACCGTGGCCGTGTCGCGGGACGCGTGCTCGACCTCGACGAGCACGAGCCGCGGCATCGCGGCGCGCCACTCGCCGAGCATCTCGAGGCGGTCCCACTCCCGGCCGCCCGGCGCGAGGTCCACGGCCCGGAACATCCGGTGCAGCGCCCGGTCGAGCAGGGCCTCGCGGGCCGGGCCCGGCTCGGGCCGGGCCGACCAGGCCTCGACGAAGTCGCGGACCTCGCCCTGGGCGGCGTGAGGGATCCGCTCGGGCGGGGCGATGACCGGCTCGGACAGGGCCTTCATGAGCCGGGTCTGCAGCGTCAGCATCTCGGCCAGGGACTCGTCGACGAGCAGCCCGACGGGGGTCTTGCCCTCGCGCAGGGGGTTGCGGCCCTGGCCTCCGATCCAGCCCGCGGCCGACAGCAGGACGAGGCCGGCGAGGCTGACGAGGCACAGGACCCAGAGCATGCGGCGCTGGCTCGCGCCGCGTCGGTCGGTGGCCCGGCCGCGGCCGAAGCGGCCCTTGTCGACGTCGACCCGGGCGAAGGCCTTCCAGGCCAGGCCGAAGGCCTCGGAGCAGGACTCGCAGGCGCGGATGTGCTCGGCCAGGGCCTGCCGCTCCTCGCTGGCCAGCTCCCCCGCCATGTACGGGGAGAACAGTCCCTCGAAGTACTTGCAGCGATCCGCCTGCTCGGCCGCCTCGGGCTCCATGCCTCGATCATCGACGGAGCGGGAGCCCGGGCTGTAGCGAAGGGGCCGTGGGATCGGAGGGTGAGGGCCCGGGTCGGGGCCCCCGCCCGGGTGGGATCACATGGGGCCGGCGGCGGTGCGGCCGAGGCGGCAGGCACGGCGAAGCCAGAGCATGGCGCGCTCGACCTCGCGGGGGGTCATGACCGGGATCTGCACGTACTCGCGGGAGTCGCTCTCGTCGCCGGTCTTGATCCGCTTGGCGTCCTTGATCTTGAGGGCCTCGGTGACCTGGGGCGGGGCCAGCTTCACGCAGACGCCCTTGCGACCCAGGAAGGCGAAGACTTGGCCCCGCACCAGGAAGGAGTCGCGCCTGTCGATCTTCTGCCGCTCGACGTCCTTCCAGGCGGCCAACCGTTCTGCGATCTGATCGAGGGGTGGAGTCATGAGCGCGAAGATTCTAGCGACGGCCCCCCGGGGGGGGAAGCTTGGCCTCGGCAAACCCTCCCCGGGCCTCCCCCGAGGTCCCGGGCACCCCCCGCTCAGCGCCGCAACGAGAGCGCCCGCAAGAGGTTGCGGGCTACGGCGAAGGCCATGGAGGGGTTCTCCAGGAGCCGCCGCCGGAGATAGGCGAGGGCCAGCTTCCACGAGGTCGCGAAGGGCACGTAGAGCCGGACCCGCACCGGACCCCCGGCGCCGAGGCGGCCCTCGACGAGCTGCCGGTGGATGGCCGCCCGGGGCACCCCGTACAGCATCTGGACCTCGTAGCGGTCGGGACCGACGCCGGCGGCCGGGACGACCTCGTCGAGGAAGCGGCGGACGACCCCCTCGTCGTGGGTCGCGAGCTCGACGACGTGACCCCGGCCGAGGAGGGTGCCGGCGAAGGCCAGCATGCGCCGCTTCATCTCCTTCTTGTCGGTCGTCGCGTGTTCGGGTGGCTCGACGTAGATCCCGATGACCAGGCGGACGCGGCAGCCGGGCGGCAGGGCCTCGAGGTCGGCCTCGGTCCGGTGGAGGCGGGTCTGCAGCACGATGCCGACGTGGTCCTGGCCCTCGGTCAGCAGCCGGCGGTGCAGGTCGAGGGTCCAGTCGGTCCAGTGCCGGTCCTCCATGTCGATCGTGACCGCGACCCCGCGCTCCCGCGCCCGGGCGACGATCGCCCTGATCGCCTCCTCGCTGCCGGTCGCGTCCATGCCCCGGCCGCGCTCGAGCGGCCGCGTCGTGAACGAGCTCGGCTTGAGCGACACCGACGGGCGCGTGGCCGCGTCGTCGAACGCGGCGCAGGCGTCGACCATGTCGGCGTAGGTCCGGCGCACGGTCGCGACCTCGTCGTCGCTCGTGATGCCCTCGTAGAGCAGGTCGAGCGTCGTCGTGATGCCCCGGCCGAGCAGGTCCCTGGCCGCGGTCACGCCGTCCTCGAGGGAGTCGCCGGCGACGTACGGCCGGGCGAAGAACCGGACCAGGAAGTCGGGCAGGATGCGGACGAGGGCTCTCAAGGCGGCGGGCCGGCGCTCGGGTCGTGCGGGGGTTGCGAAGCGGGTGAGCGTAGCGCGCCGGGGGCGGGATTGCGCCAGGGTGGTCGGCGGCCCGCGGGGGCGTTCAGCGGGGCCCGGCCGCCGGTCGATAGGGACGGCGAAGCCCCCGCCGCAGCGGCCGGTCGCCCCCACCGGCCGCGGCGCCCCCGCCACCCCCGATGAACCTCCTCGTCAACTTCCCCCTCGAGATGTTCGGCCCGCGCGAGGAGTTTCCGTTCGCGCGGATCCTGAGCTTCGGGCCGGCCGAGGGCCGGCTCGAGGGGACGACGCGGTTCGGCTTCGACCTGGGCTTCGACGGGCACGCCCAGGGCTTCGACGAGCTCATGGCCATGCTGCCGGCCGACTTCGAGCCCGACGCCCTGCTGTTCTTCTGGCCCGACCAGGAGCCGGTGCCCGAGGGCCTCGAGCGGGCCCCGTTCCCGGTCGTCGGCCTGCTGTCCGACTACAACCTCAGCCTGCCGCACGTCACCGGGCTCTGGCCGTACTTCGACGCCATGCTCTGCGACCGGCCCGGCCTGCCGGTCCTCGGCCGGCTCGGCTTCGGCGCCGTCGGCCCGATCGGCCAGTACTCGTTCCGCCCCGACGTGCATCGCGTGCACACGGACGAGGGCGGCGCGCCGCTGCCGCGCGACCTCGACCTCGTCTTCGCCGGCAACCTCAACCCGGTCGTGCAGCGCGAGCGCGCGCCCTGGCTCGACCGGCTGCGCGCCCTCGGCGACCGCGCCCGGGTCTTCGTCGGCCAGGTCCCGCTCGGCGAGGACTACGGCCGGCTGCTGTCGCGGGCCAGGCTCGCGTTCAACCGCTCGATCCGCGGCGAGTGCAACCTGCGCGCCTTCGAGGCCCCGGCCTGCGGCGCCCTGCTGCTGATGGAGCGCGAGAACCTCGAGGTCCGCGACTTCTTCGAGCCCGACCGCGAGTGCGTGCTCTACGGGCCCGACGACCTCGAGCGCAAGGTGCTGTGGCTGCTCGCGCACGACGCCGAGCGCGAGGCCATCGCCGCGGCCGGCCACCGCCGGGTGCAGCGGCACCGCCTGGCCGCCCAGTGGCGCGACCTCCCGGCGCGGATCGCGGCCCTCGACCCGGCCGCCCGGCCCGTGGCCGACCCGGCCCGCCTGCTGCACGGCCGCGGCCGCGCCCTGGCGGGCAACAACCGCCGGCCCGAGTCCCTGCTCCGGCCGCTGCTCCAGGCCCGCCGCCTGGCCCCCGGCGACGCCGTCCTGGCCCAGGACCTGGCCGTCGTCCTGCACGGCCTGTTCCCGCACAAGGGCGACGGCAGCGCCGTCGTCGAGCTCCTCGTCCAGGCCTGCGAGCGCGACCCCCGCCTCGTCCCGCCCCGCCTCAACCTCCTCCGCCTGTACGACCTCGCCGGCATGCAGGCCGAGGCCCGTTGGCTCCGCGACGCGACCCTGCGCCTCCTCGACCAACCGCTGCCGCTCACGGCCTTCGACGGCCTCCTCGCCCCCCTCGGCTACACCGAGACCTCGATCGCCTGGGCGGGCGCCCACTGCGAGGCCCTGCGCACCGGCTCGATCGACCCGCTGCGCCGGCTGTGCGAGGAGCTCGCGCGGGGCGGCGCTCAGGGCGCCTTCAACTCGTCGACGCGGACCCAGGCCCTCGTGCGGTAGCGCTTGCCGTCGGCGTCGCGGACGTCGGGCCCGAAGCCGAGCTCGACGCGCTCGCCCAGGGTCATGAGGAGGCTGCGATCGACGAGGATCTGGTCGTACGTGGGCACCGAGATCCGGCCGGTCTCACCGACCTGGAGCTCGAGGCTCTCCTGGGCGACGAACGTGCCGAGGATGCCCTCGAGCAGCAGTCGGACACGGTCGCCCTCGGGGAGGAGGATCGCCTGGGCCAGCGCGCCCTCGGCGATCGACTCGATCTCGGGGTCGTAGATCCGGTCCTTCTCGGCGACCTCGACGCTGATGTCCGAGACGATGCTCCTGGTGCGCTGGTCGATC
>JAWKUM010000037.1:0-32358 GCA_041398545.1 Planctomycetota bacterium
CCGGCATGCCCGGGCCGGACGGCGGGTGATACCCTTGGCTCCTTGGCGTGGGCGTCCCCATGCGCGTTCCGCTCTCGGCTCCTTCGAGCAGAGGAGTTCAGATGTCGAAGTACCATGCTCCCCGGCGGGGACGCTCGTCACCCGTCCTCTCCGCCCTCGCCGCCGCCGCCCTGGTGGCCGGCACCTCCCCCGCCCAGTCGGCCACGCTGGTCAAGGACATCAACACGGTCCCGGCCGGCTCCGCGCCGTCGAGCTCGCCCTCCATCGCGCGCTACGTCAACACGTACGCCGACTACCGCTTCGTCCAGATGGGCGGCTACACCTACTTCGCGGCGACCGACACGAGCGGCCAGGAGCTGTGGCGCACCGACGGCACGGCCGCCGGCACGACCCAGGTCGCCGACGTCAACCCCGGCACCGGGAGTTCGAGCCCGTACTACCTGACGGTCGTCGGCTCGCTGCTCTACTTCCGCGCCAACGCCGTGACGAGCGGCTACGAGCTCTGGGTCACCGACGGGACCAAGGCCGGCACCAGGCGCGTCGCCGACATCTGGGCCGGCTCGAACAGCAGCTCCCCGTCGTACCTGGCCCGCTGCGGCAACGGCGTCGTCTTCTACGCCGGCGACGGCACCAACGGCTACGAGCCCTGGTTCTCCGACGGGACCGCCACCGGCACCAAGATGCTCGTCGACGTCTACCCGGGCTCGAACAGCGGCTACGCCTACTACTGCACGTCCAACTTCATCGGCAGCAAGGTGTTCTTCCGGTCGTTCACCCCGACCAGCGGCTACGAGCTCTGGGTCACCGACGGGACCTCGGCCGGCACGTTCATGGTCAAGGACATCTACCCGGGTTCGGGCGCCAGCTCCCCGACCGCCTTCGTGCCGTTCCGGCCGACGAGCGTGATGTTCATGGCGACCGACACGACGACAGGCACCGAGCTCTGGGTCTCCGACGGCACCGCCGCCGGCACGACGCTCGTCAAGGACGTGTACCCCGGCGGCGTCTCGGGGACGTACCTCAACTACGCCTACAAGCTCGGCGGCGTCCCGACCAAGCTGGTGTTCCGCGGCTACGACGCGTCCAACGGCTACGAGTGGTGGGTCACCGACGGGACGACGAGCGGGACCTTCCTGCTGGCCGACCTCAACCCGGGCACGGCGGCGGGCTCGTACTACTTCGGCTGCACGAGCGCCGGCTACGGCCAGGTCTACCTGTCCTGCTACTCGGGCTCGTCCTACGCGATCTACGTGACCGACGGCACGACCGCCGGCACCAAGGCCTTCGCGACCGCCGTCGGCACGAGCTACCCCTACTACCTCGAGGAGGACGGGGCCGGGCGTGTGTTCTTCTCCGGCTACAACGTCGGCGGCTCGACCGGACGCGAGCCCTGCGTCACCGACGGCACCGCCGCCGGGACCCTGGACCTCGACCTGTACGCGGGCTCGAGCTCCGGCTACGGCTACTACATGACCCGCATGGCCAAGGGCACGTGCATGTTCTACGGCCTCGACCCGTGGACCGGCTACGAGCCCTGGATCAGCGACGGGACCAAGGCCGGCACCAGGCTGATCAAGGACGTCTACGCGACGCCGTCGCCGGGGACCGCCAACGACTACGTCCAGTACATCGTGACGATGTTCGACAAGGTCTACTTCACGGCCAACGACGGCGTCAACGGCTACGAGCTGTGGAGCTCCGACGGCACCGCCGCCGGCACGAAGATGGTCGCGGACATCTACCCCGGCAACGGCGGCAGCTACTGCTACTACAAGTGCCGCCTCGGCAACGCCATCCTGTTCAACGCCGACCACCCGGACAACGGCTACGAGCTGTGGACCTCCGACGGCACCGCCGCCGGCACGAAGCTCCTCAAGGACATCTACGGCAACGGCGGCTCCAACCCGACGTACCTGACGCGGATCGGCGACAAGGTCTTCTTCTCCGCCTACACCTGGTCCGCGGGGACCGAGCTCTGGGTCAGCGACGGCACGGCCGCCGGCACGAGGATGGTCGCGGACATCTACCCCGGCAACGGCAACTCCTACCCCGGCAACTTCCACGAGCTCGGCGGCAGGGCCTACTTCCAGGCCTACGACCAGACCAACGGCTACGAGCTGTGGACGTCGGACGGCACCGCTGCCGGCACCAGGCTCGTCAAGGACATCGAGCCCGGCGTGGGCAGCTCCAGCCCCGGCTTCTTCGAGGAGCTCAACGGGCAAGCTGCATTTCTACGCCTCGACCGCCGCGACGGGCTACGAGCTGTTCGAGACCGACGGCACCGCTGCCGGCACCAAGCTCGTCAAGGACATCTACCCGGGCTCGGCCTCGGGCTCCCGGCATAAGTGCGTCCAGAACGGCAAGCTCTGGTTCTACGCGACCGACGGCAGCAACGGCTACGAGCCTTGGGAGTCGGACGGGACGGCCGCCAACACCAAGATGGTCGGCCAGGCCTCCTTCGACCTGGTCCCGACCTGCCCCACGGCGGCCGGGTCACGCAAGATCTACTTCGCCGGCAACACCGCCTCGTCCGGCAATGAGCTCGTCATCCTCGACACGACCACGACGCCGCATAAGTCCTGGGTCGTCGACATCTTCGTCGGGCCCAACAACAGCACGCCGGACAACTACGGACGGCAACGACTACCACTTCGGGGTCATGGACGGCAGCGCCTGGTTCAGGGCCAACGCCTCGACCTATACCGACTACCAGCCGTTCCGCGCACCCAACGGCGGGACGGCGCAGGCCATCGGCCGCCGCAGCGGCACGACGTCGCTCGGAGGTCACCGACCCGCTGATCAACCAGGTCATGAGGATCACGGGCAGGACCTCGGTCGCCAATGCGGCCCAGCTCCTGTTCCTCGGCGCGCCGGCCGCCAACCTCGGCCCCGATCCTCGGGGGCTTCCTCTACTTCGACCTGCTCCAGCCGTTCTCGGTGGTCGCCGCCGTCGGCGGGACGAGCATGTCGTTCAGCTATACCGTGCCCAACGACACGGGTCTGGTCGGCGGCCGCGTCGTGCTCCAGAGCTGGGGCATCGACGCCGCCAGGTTCCCCGCCGGCACCGAGCTCAGCAACGGCGTCCACCTCGTCATCGGCAACACCTGGTGAGCGCCACCTGAGCATGGGACCACAGGCATCGAGGCACCACCCCCTGCGAGGACGCCGGCTCCCTGGCTCGTCGCCGCGGCCGCCCTGCTGGCCGGCGCCGCTCAGGCCCAGACGGCCACCCTGGTCAAGGACATCAACACGACGCAGGTCGGCACGCAGCCCCAGCTCGCCGTCCATCGCCCGCTACGCGACGTCCTACGCCGACCAGCGCTGTGCAGATGGGCGGCTACCTCTACTTCGCCGCGACCGACGCCAGCGGCCAGAGCTTCGTGGCGCACGGACGGCACGGCCGCCGGCACGACGATGGTCGCCGACATCAACGCCGGAGCCGGCAGCTCGAGCCCGCATTACCTCACGGTCGTCGGCTCCCTGCTCTACTTCCGCGCGAACGACGGCAGGAACGGCTACGAGCTCTGGGTCACCGACGGGACCAAGGCCGGGACCTGGATGGTCGCCGACATCTGGGCCGGTCGCTGAGCAGCGGCTCCTGTCGCACCTGGCCCGCTGCGGGAAGGGGTCGTGTTCCACGCCTGACGGGACCAACGGCACCGAGCCCTGGTTCTCGGACGGCACGACGACCGGGACCAGGATGCTCAAGGACGTCAACCCGGAGCTTACAGCGGCTACGCCTATTACTGCACGACCGACTCCCATCGGCAGCAAGGTCTTCTTCCAGGCCGACGACGGCAAGAACGGCTACGAGCTCTGGGTCACCGACGGGACGCCGCCGGCACGGTCCTGGTCAAGGACATCCATCCGGGCTCGACCAGCGGCTCGCTGGCGCTGTTCCGGCCCTTCATCGCGAACAGCGTGATCTTCACGGCCGACGACGGCGTGACCGGCACCGAGCTGTGGATCTCCGACGGCACGCCCAAGGGCACCAGGCTCCTCAAGGACGTCAACCCCGGCGCGGGCTCCGGGCACCTCCCTCAACTCCAGCTACGCCGTGGGGAACGTCCCGACCAAGGTCGTCTTCCGGGGGTTCGACCCGACCAACGGCAACGAGTGGTGGGTCACCGACGGCTCGACGGCCGGCACCATCCTCCCGCCGACATCGTCCCCGGGACCGCCGACGGCGCGTACTACTTCGGGTGCACCGATGCGGCGCCTCCCGCGTCTACCTGTCCCGCGCCAAGGGGTCCGCCTTCCAGATCTGGGTCGACGGCACCACGGCCGGCACTACCCTTCGCGACCTCGGTCGGCACGGGCTATCCCTACTACCTCGAGGCCGACGGGACCGGCAGGGTGTTCTTTCCGGGCAACGACCTCGGCGGCCTGACCGGTCGTGAGCCCTGCGTCACCGACGGGACCGTCACAGGCACGCTCGCCTTCGACATCTTCCCGGGCTCGGGCCCGGGCTACGGCTCCTACATGACCTGCCTCGCCAAGGGCACCTGCGTGTTCTACGGCGGCGACGGGAAGCTCGGCTACGAGCCCTGGGTCACGGACGGGACCGCCGCCGGCACGCGGATGATCAAGGACATCCACGCGCTCCCCGCGCCCATGACCGCCAACGACGACGTCCAGTACGTCGTGCCGCTGTTCGACAGGGTCCTGTTCACGGCCGACGACGGCGTCAACGGCCAGGAGCTGTGGGCCTCCGACGGCACGGCCGCCGGCACCAACATGGTCCTGGACCTGAACCCCGGGAGCGGCAGCGGCTACTGCTACTACAAGTGCCGGCTGGGCGACGCCGTGCTGTTCACCGGCTACCACCCGAGTTCCGGCTACGAGCTCTGGATCACCGACGGGACCAAGGCCGGCACGCGGCTGCTCAAGGACATCTACGCCAACGGCAACTCCTACCCGAGCTTCCTGACCCGCATCGGTGACCAGGTGTTCTTCTCCGCCTACTCCGGGCCGGCGGGCTACGAGCTCTGGGCCACCGACGGCACCACGGCCGGCACGCGGATGGTCGCCGACATCTACCCCGGCACCGGCAGCTCCAACCCCCGCTACTTCCACGAGCTCGCCGGCAAGGCCTGCTTCTACGCCTTCGACGGCACGCGCGGCTTCGAGCTGTGGACGTCCGACGGCACGGCCGCCGGCACGAAGCTGGTCAAGGACATCGACCCCGGCGGCCCGAGCTCCTACCCCAGCTACTTCACCGAGCTCAACGGCAAGCTCTACTTCCAGGCCACGACGACGGCGACCGGCTACGAGCTGTTCGAGACCGACGGGACCTCCGCGGGGACGAAGCTGGTCAAGGACATCTACCCCGGGACCGGCTCCGGCAGCCCGGCGTACAAGTGCACCCAGAACGGCAAGCTCTGGTTCTACGCCACCGACGGCATCAACGGCTACCAGCTGTGGGAGTCGGACGGGACGGCCACCAACACCTACATGGCCCTCCAGGCCCCGTTCGACCTGATCCCGACCTACATCACGGCCGTCGGCTCCCGCCGCATCTACTTCACCGGCAACACGGCCACGTCCGGCAACGAGCTGAACATCCTCGACACGACGACGACGCCGTACAGGACCTGGATGGTCGACATCTTCAAGGGCCCGAACAACAGCACGCCGTACAACTTCACCGGCAACGACTACCGGTTCGCCGTCATGGACGGCAGCGCCTGGTTCCGGGCCAACGCCTCGGCCTTCACCGACTTCCAGCTGTTCCGTTCCCCCAACGGCGGGACGGCGCAGGCCATCGGCCGCCGCAGCGGCACGACGTCGCTCGGGGTCACGGACCCCAGGATCAACCAGGTCATGAAGATCACGGGCAGGACCTCGGTCGCCAATGCGGCCCAGCTCCTGTTCCTCGGCGCCCCCGCCGGCAGGCCGGCCGCGCTCCTGGGGGGCTTCCTCTACTTCGACCTGCTCCAGCCGTTCTCGGTGATCGCCGCCGTCGGCGGGACGAGCATGTCGTTGAGCTACACGGTGCCCAACGACACGGGCCTGGTCGGGGGCCGCGTCGTGCTCCAGAGCCTGGGCATCGACGCCGCCAGGTTCCCCGCCGGCACCGAGCTCAGCAACGGCGTCCACCTCGTCATCGGCAACACCTGGTGAGCGCCGGGCAATGGGGGGAGGCATCCCCACGGACGGTGAGATCCCCCACCTCCCGGGGACCGTCGGGGCGGAAACCCCGGCGCCCGCGGGTAAGATCCGCCCATCGCCGCGCCCCGCCCTCCCCTGCGCCCCGGAGGGCCGACGCGGCCGCCCCTGCACCCGCCTCGTGACCCCGGAGGACCGGCCATGTCCCCCAGCACCTCGGCACCACGCGCCGTCCTCCTCACGCTCCTGACCATGCTGGGCGCAACCTCCGGACAGGTCCTGCCGGCCCAGGCAGCGACCCTCGTCGCGGACATCAACAAGACGCCGGTCACACCGATCGCCTCGAGCGACCCGTACCTCGGGCACTATCCGCACGCGCAGGATGACTACCGCTTCGTGCGGCTTGGCGGCTACGCGTACTTCACGGCGACGACCTACGGGAGCGGGACCGAGCTCTGGAGGACGGACGGCAGCCCCTCGGGCACCACCATGGTCGCCGACATCAACCCCGGCCCCGGCAGCTCGAGCCCCTGGTATCTGACCGTCGTCGGCTCCTCCCTCTACTTCCAGGCGGACGACGGCAAGCACGGTCCCGAGCTCTGGGTCAGCGACGGCACGCCACAGGGCACCAAGATGGTCGCCGACATCTGGACGGGTTCGAGCGGATCGAGCCCCCGGAACATCGCGAGGTTGGGCACCGGGATCGTGTTCCAGGCGTCGACGGCCGCGTACGGGGCCGAGCCCTGGTTCTCGGACGGCACGGTCGCGGGGACGACGATGCTCAAGGACATCCTCCCCGGACCCCATGACGGCGGCGCCGTTTCCTGCGCCTCCACCTGGTCGGGGACCCGGGTCTTCTTCAACGCCTTCGACCAGACGAACGGCACGGCCCTGTGGGTCACGGACGGGACGACGAAGGGCACGGTCCTGGTCAAGGACATCTCCCCGGGGACGGGATCGGGTGGTGCAGGACCATTCCGACCGCTGGGGAAGGACGGGGTCATCTTCGGCGCCAACGACCTCACCCACGGAGTCGAGCTCTGGGTCAGCGATGGCACGTCCGCCGGGACGTTGCTGGTGAAGGACGTCCATCCCGGCAGTCCGAGCGGGACGGCCTTCGTCTACAGCTACGGGCTGGGCTCGCCACCCAACAAGTACGTCTTCATGGGGAGTGATGGCACCAACGGTTCCCAATGGTGGGTCACGGACGGGACCCCGACAGGGACCACCATGTTGATGAGGATCGGCGGTGGCAGCGGCGGCGCGACCGGTCATGGCTGCACCAGTTTCATCAGGACGCTGGTCTACCTCGCGTGCTCCACGGGCACGGGATACGAGATCTGGGCGACCGACGGCACCTCGTTGGGGACCGCCCCCTTCCTGACAGCGGCCAGCATCGGGGAGCCGACCTACCTCGAGGAGGACGGGACCGGGCGCGTCTTCTTCTCGAGCGAGACGTGGGGTGGCTCGACCGGCTTCGAGCCCTGGGTGACCGACGGGACCGCCACGGGCACGACCCGCCTCGACATCTACCCGGGCTCGGGCTCCGGGCTCGGGACCTACATGACCCGGATCGCCAAGCAGGTCGTGATGTTCCAGGGGCAGGACGCGTCCCACGGCGTCGAGCCCTGGATCTCGGACGGGACGGGGACCGGGACCAGGATGGTCAAGGACCTCAACGTCTGGACCGCCGGTCCGGTGACCGAGGACGACGCCGTCAGCGCCATCGAGCCCCTGTTCGACAGGGTCCTGTTCACCGCCGACGACGGCGTGAACGGGGCCGAGTTGTGGGTCTCTGACGGGACGCCCGCAGGGACGAAGCTCGTCAAGGACATCAACCCCGGCGCCGAGGGCTCGGGGCCCGACGCCAAGGCCCGCCTCGGCAACAACGTCATCTTCCGCGCCAACGACGGCTACAAGGGCTACGAGCCCTGGATCTCGGACGGGACGGCCGCGGGGACCAGGATGCTCAAGGAGCTCCACGGGTCGAGCAATTCGAACCCCACCCACTTCACGCGCATCGGGGACGAGGTCTGGTTCCAGGCCCAGGACGACCAGTACCGCGGCTACGAGCTCTGGGTCACGGACGGGACCTCGGCCGGCACGAGGCTGGTCGCCGACATCGTGCCCGGCAACGGGAGCTCGTACCCGAGTGGGTTCACCGCGATGGACGGCAAGGTCTACTTCCAGGCGTACACCCCCGCGACCGGGTACGAGCTGTTCGTGACGGATGGCACCTCGGCAGGGACGACGCTCGTCGCGGACATCCTGCCCGGCAAGTCGAGCAGCTTCCCCGGGCACATGGCCGCCCTCGGCAAGCTGCTGTACTTCCAGGCCACCACGCCGGAGACCGGATACGAGCTCTTCGTCTCCAATGGGACGGCGGAGGGAACCAGGCTGTTCACGGACCTCAACCCGGGCCTCTCGTCCGCCAACCCGGCCAACCTCTGCGTGCGTGGGGACACGCTGTGGTTCAGCGCGACCGACGGCGTCAACGGCATCGAGATCTGGAAGTGCGACGGCACGACCACGGGGCTCGGGATGGCGGGCCAGGTCCTCCATGACCTCGTCCCCCTCACCCTGACGGCCGTGGGCTCCCGCAGGCTCTACTTCTCGGGCTTGACGGCCTCCGCGGGTCGGGAGCTCTGCCTCGTGGACACGACCGCGACGCCGTACGCCGTCTCGCACGTCGACCTCGCCGGGGTCGGCAGCGGCCTCCC
This sequence comes from Planctomycetota bacterium, assembly GCA_041398545.1. GTDB lineage: Bacteria > Planctomycetota > UBA1135 > UBA1135 > JAWKUM01. Next base: position 8,829 of record JAWKUM010000037.1, read on the forward strand.
CTTCAACCGGACGGGGGGCAGGGACGGCTTCGCGGTCATGGATGGCGGCGTCTGGTTCCAGGCGACGAGGACGCCGTACACCGACAATCAGCTCTGGCGCGTCTCCAACGGTGGGACGGCGCAGGCCCTCGGCGATGCCCCGGGCCCCATGGCTGGGGGCGGCGCCCCCCAGGCGACCCGGCTCTCGGCAACCGATCCGCTGATCAACCGCCTCGTGCAGATCGAGGCCGTCGCCGGCGGCGTGGCCCGGCAAAGAAAGCTCGTCCGAACAGGCGCTCACCGGCGCCTGGCCCGCACCAGCCTTCTCGGCGCAGCCACACCCATTTCGACCTGCTTCCGCGCTGCTTCGCAGTGTTCGCGATCGCATCCGGATCGCGCTAGCGACGTTCAGCGTCCCCATCCCCTAACTCCAGTGCCCTCGTCGATGCCTCCGACATGCCCAGCTGTCGTGATGGACAACCCAGGCCCTCCCCTGGGCCTCGAGCTCAGCAACGGCGTCCACCTCGTCATCGGCAACACCTGGTGAGCGCATCGACATCGGAGGAGGGCAAACGCCCAGACCCTTCGAGATCCTCATGGACCACAGGCTGATGGCACCATCGACCGCAACCTCCCGGGTCGCCATGCTCGGGTTCCTGCTCGCCGCCGGCGTGATCCCGACCCTCGGGCTCACGGCCCAGGCGGCCACCCTCGTCGCGGACATCAACAAGACGCCGGTCAGCGCGATCCTGCACGGTGGCCCGACCCCGCGCGCTTCTTCAATGACCTCGGACGAGCAACGATTCGTCCGGTCGGGTGGCTCCTTCTACTTCTCCGCCACGACCCTGGCCGACGGCAAGGGAGCCGTGGCGCACCGACGGCACGGTGGCCGGGACCACGCTCGTGGCCGACATCAACCCGAGCGACGCCGGCTCCGATCCGTACTACCTCACCCCCATCGGCTCCAAGCTCTACTTCCGCGCCGACGACGGGACCCACTATGCCGAGCGCCTCTGGGTCACCGACGGGACCGCTGCCGGGACCAGAGCTCGCCTGGGATATCCGGCTGGTGACAGGTAGCGGCGCCCCGCCGGACGGCGGGGATCGCAGCCGCCTTCTTCTCCGGCTGACGATGCGTCACCGGCTTGAGTCTGACTTCGATGCGGCACGGCGGCCGGATGAAGCTGGCCGGACGGTGCCGCGACTGGTGCCAACATGTAACGCGCAGAATGCCGGCAGGTCACCCCGGCCTGGCAGCAGGGCTCTCTTCCTCCCGCCCGGCTGACCCGGGAACGGCGACGAGCTCTGGGTGACCGACGGCACCTCGGCCGGGACCGTCATGGTCCGGACCCGCCTGGCTCTGGAGCACCCCCGCAGGAGTTCCAACCGTTCGGGGGCAACAAGGTCTTGTTCACCGCCGAAGACGGGACGAACGGGCGCGAGCTGTGGATCTCCGACGGCACCGCCGCCGGGACGTCCCTCGTCAAGGACATCACTCCTGGCAAGGAAGGCATCAAGCCACCTCACTGGCTGCTACGCCCTCGGCACTCCGCCCTCGAAATACGGGTTCAGCGCCTATGACGGGACCCACGGCTACGATGGTGGGTCACGGACGGCAATTTACACGTCCGGCACGTTCATGCTCGTCGACATCCAGGTCGGCTCCCGCTGGGGGGCCTGCGAGTTCGGGTGCTCCAACAGCTCGGGCACGCTCAGTACCTCCTCCTTGCGACACCGGGCACGGACTTCCAGATCTGGGTAAGCGACGGCACGAAGGCGGGGACGAAGCCGTTCGCGACCGGTCTCGGCGGTGCAACGGTAGCCCCAGCACCGGAGACGGACGGGGAGGGTGTTCTTCTGCGGGCCAGGGCGTCGGGACCAGCCTGGGTGACGAGCCCTGTAGACCGACGGGACGGCCGCCGGCACCGTCGTGCTCGAGATCGTCCCCGGCCGGGACTCCGGGCAAACGGTGTCTACATGACCCGCCTCGCGAAGGGCGTCGTCATGTTCCGGGCCGACGACAAGGTGACCGGCCAGGAGCCCTGGATCTCCTTCGGGACACCCAAGACCACGATGTTGCTCAAGGACATCGACGTCTGGACCTACGGGACCAAGACCGGGGGGGACGAGGTCCAGTACATCGTCGCGATGCAGGACAAGGTCCTGTTCTGGGCCAACGACGGGTCCAACGGGATCGAGCTCTGGTCATCGGATGGCACGGCGGCCGGCACCAGCCTCGTGAAGGACATCTACCCGGGTTCGAGCAGCTCCTACCCGTCGCACAAGGTCCTGCTGGGCGACAAGGTCATCTTCGCGGTCGACAGCCCGGGCCTGGGCAAGGAGCCATGGGTCACGGACGGCACGGCAGCGGGCACACTTCTGCTCAAGGACCTGCAGCCCGGCTCGGGCAGCTCCAGCCCGATCTGGCTCACCCGCATCGGCGACAAGGTCTACTTCCAGGCCACGACCTCCTCGACCGGCTACGAGCTGTTCGAGACCGACGGGACGCCGGGCGGGACCAGGCTCCTCAAGGACATCGGCGCCAACGGGGGGGCCTCCTACCCGAGCCACTTCATCGAGTTCAAGGGCCAGGCCTACTTCAGCGCGTACAACCCCGCCGCCGGCGTCGAGCTCCACGTGTCGGACGGAACGGCCACCGGGACCAGGCTCCTCAAGGACATCGACAAGGGGACCCGGAGCAGCGAGCCCAAGGACTTTGCCGTCCTCGGCGACCAGCTGTTCTTCGTCGCGTCGGACCTCTACGTGGGCATGGAGGTCTGGGTCAGCGACGGGACCGAGGCCGGGACACGGGTTTTCAAGGACATCAACTCAGGCCTCGCCTCCAGCTATCCCCACGGGCTGGTCGCCCAGGGCGGCATGCTCTGGTTCTTCGCGACCGACGGCACCAACGGCGTGCAGCTCTGGCAGTCCGACGGCACGTCCGCCAACACGCGGATGGTGAAGCTGTCCTCGCACGACCTGGTGCCACGCTACATGACCCCCGTCGGCACCCGACGGATCTACCTTTCGGGGATGACGGCCGCCTCGGGTCGCGAGCTGTGCACGATCGATACGACGAGGGCTCCCCTCGCGGTCCACGACTTCGACCTGGACCCGATCGGCGGCAGCGAGCCGTACAACGGCGACCTCGGCTCCGACCGCTTCGCGGTCATGGACGGCTACCTCTGGTGCGCGGCCAGCCGGACCCCCAAGGGCGAGAAGCAGCTCTGGCGCGTCTCCAACGGCGGGACGGCGCAGGTCGTCGGCTACCCACCCCCGTTCCGGCCGTTCCAGGGCAGGCCCCCGACCACGACCCTCTCGGTCACCGACCCCTTGATCGGGAAGCCGGTGACGATCGAGGTCGCGACGGGGGTCTCCACACCGTTCCAGCTCCTGCTCCTCGGGCGCCCCGTCGGTCGCCCGGTCCCCTCCCTGGGCAACTACCTCTACTTCGACGTGCTGGCGCCGAGCGCCGTGTTCGCGACGGTGGGCGGACCGAGGGCCACGTTCGTCGTCCCCATCCCCAACGACAACGCCCTCGTCGACGCGCGCATGGTGCTCCAGACCATCGCCGTCGATGTCCTGGCCTTCCCCGCCGGCACCGAGCTCAGCAACGGCGTCCACCTCGTCATCGGCAACACCTGGTGAGCGCCGGTCCGCGGCGGCCCGGGGCGCGCGTGGGGCGCTAGTCCCGGTAGATCTTCTCGCGGGCCCGGACGATGGCCTCGTGGATCTCGGTGTCGTCGACGGTCCGCTCGAACTTGTTCAGGACGTCGAGCAGGTAGCTGTTGCCGGGGTAGTTCTCGATGGCCTTGAAGAACGCCAGCCGCGTCTCCTTGTCGCTGGCCTTGGAGTAGGCCTTCGTCAGCATGAGCGGGTACTGGTCGTCGGGGTGCTTGCCCATGAAGTCCATGAGCTCGCGCAGGAGCTCCTGGGACGGGACCTCGTCGAGCAGCCGGTCGACCTCACCCGGCACGTGGACCTTGCCGTACTTGCTGGCCTGCAGCTCCTCGAGCACGCGGCGCTTGGGGCCGGCGCCGATGGCCGGGTCGTGGCTGGTGTCCATCAGCTGGGCCTCGCGCCTGTTCCAGGCCTCTCGCTCGGCCGAGGTCACCGGCGTCGTCTTGCCGACCTCGGTCCCGACCGGGCCGGTGCCGCCGGCCTTGGTCGGGTCGCCCGGCCCGGTGCCGTTCTCGGGGCCGGCCTCGGGCGAGGCCGGGCCCTCCTTGGCCCCCGGCGTGGCGGCCGGGTCGGCCTGGCCCGTGGCCGCCTCGCCCCGCTTGTCCTTGGGCACCCGCGGGTCGCCCAGGGGGTCGAGGAGGAGGTAGCCGCCGACGAGGACGATGCCGGCCAGGACGGCGAGCAGGAGGGGGTTGGCGTTGCCTTGGGAGCGCATGATCTGGACCGGAGGCGGAGGTTCGGGAGGACGGAGCCGAGCGGCTCGAGCCCGTTCGACGGCTGCGGGCCGGGAAGGCTCCCAGGATAGCCGACGGGGCCGCGGGGACCCGTCCTAGTAGCGCTCGAGCAGCTCCACGGCGGCTCGGAGCACGGCCCTGACGTCGGGCACGACGAGCTCCTCGAGGTCCGGCGAGGACGGCATCGGGCAGGCCAGGCCGGCGACCTTGGTCAACGGGGCCCGGAGCCAGGGGAAGGCCTCGGGGCCGAGGTCGGCCAGGACCCGGTCGCAGAAGCCGCCGTCGCCGACGGCCTCCTGGACGAACAGGAGGCGCCCGGTCTTCTGGACCGAGCGCAGGACGGCCTCCCGGTCGTACGGGGCCAGGCTGCGCAGGTCGAGGATCTCGGCCTCGTGGCCGCGCCCGGCGAGCATCCGGGCCGCCTCGCGGGCGAGGCCGAGGCCGTTGCCGTAGGTCACGAGCGTGAGGTCGCCGCCCTCGCGGTCGACGCGGGCCTCGCCGATCGGCACGACGTGGTCGGCGGCCGGCATCCTGCCGCGGGCCGGGTAGAGCAGCTTGTGCTCGAGGAAGCAGACCGGCGAGTCGCTGCGGATCGCCGCGCGCAGGAGGCCGACGGCGTCCTCGACCGTGGCCGGGAACAGCACGATCAGGCCGGGCACGTGGGTCAGCCAGGCCTCGAGGCTCTGGCTGTGCGTGCCGCCGTAGCCGCGGCGGCGGCCGACCGGCAGCCGCAGCGTGAACGGCGTGCGGATCGTGTCGGCGTACATGTAGCGGAACTTGGCCCCGTGGTTGACGAGGGAGTCCATGCAGCAGGCCAGGAAGTCCCCGAACATCAGCTCGCAGACCGGGCGCAGGCCGCCGGCGGAGGCGCCGACGCTCGTGCCGACGAAGCTGCTCTCCGAGATCGGCGTCTCGCGGACCCGCTCGGCGCCGAACTCCTCGAGCAGGCCGCGGGTCACGCCGAAGGCGCCGCCGTAGACGCCGATGTCCTCGCCGACCAGGAGCGTCGCGGGGTCGCGGCGCAGCTCGCCGCGCAGGGTCTCGCGCAGGGCCTCGGTCAGGCTCAGCTCCTGCCCCTCCCCGACGTCCATCGGCGCCGGCCCGGGGGCGGGCGGGAGGACCTCGAGGTCGGACAGCGCGAGGGCGAGGTCCCCGGCCGGGCTCTCGAGGGCGAAGCGCACGGCGGCCTCGAGCTCGTCCTCGACCTCGGCCCGCGCCGGCGCGCAGGCCGCCTCGTCGAGCCCGGCCCGCGCGGCCAGGACGCGGAGCGGGTCGCGCTCGGCCCAGCGGGCCTCCTCGTCGCGGGTGCGGTAGACGCGGGCGTCGCTCTTGCTGTGGCCCGACTGGCGGTAGGTCAGGCACTCGAGCAGGGCCGGCCCGCCGCCGGCGCGGGCGCGCTCGGCCAGGGGCCCGAAGCGCTCGCGCACGGCGAGGACGTCGTTGCCGTCGACCCGGTCCACGGCCATGCCCCGATAGCGCTCGGCCCACTCCGTGAACGACGCGCAGGCGCTCGTCCGCTCGACCGGCGTCGACATCAGCGTAGAGGTTGTTCTCGACGACGAACACGATCGGCAGGCCCCACAGCGCCGCGAGGTTGAGGGGACTCGTGGAAGTTGCCGGTGTTGCGGCGCCGTCGCCGATGTGCGAGACGACGCAGCGGCCCGTGCCGCGCAACTTCTGCGCCAGGGCGAACCGGTCGCGATCAGGATCACGCCCGGTGATGCCGTTGCTGCCCATGTGCCCGAGCGGCGGCGCGGCGACGTGCTGGCTGCCGCCCTTGCCCTTGCGGTAGCCGGTCTCGCGCGGCGATCTCGGCCAGGGCCCGGTCGGCCGCGCGCCGCCCTGGCCAGCGGGTGGCCGTGAACGGTGGTTGGACACGACGAGGTCGGCCCGGTCGAGCGGGGACGACGCCGACCGGGACAGCCTCCTGGCCGATGCACAGGTGGTCGTGCCGCCGACGCGGCCCTCGGCGACGAGGGCCGGGCGCTCCTCGGCGCCGGATGCGCAGCATCTCGCGCCACAGACCGAGGGCCAGGCGCTTGTCGGTGGCGGTCTCGGGTCGTGTGCGGTCGGTCATGCCGTCAGCGGGCGCGGAGGCCCGGAGAGAAGGGTATCCCGTCCGGGAAGGCGGTTTCCATGGCCGCCAGGGCTCCGTGCCAAGGCCGGCTCAGAGCGGCTCGACGCGGGGCCCCTGGGGGGTGTCCACGACCTTGAAGCCGGCCGCCGCGATCTCGTCCCGGAGGACGTCGGCCCGGGCCCAGTCCCTGGCCTCGCGGGCGGCCTGGCGCTCGGCGGCCTTGGCGCAGATCCCGTCCCTGCGGGCGTCGTCGGGGGGCCCGCCCCAGACGACCCCCGAGTCCTCCCGCCCGACGACCGGCTCGACGCCGACGCAGCCGCACCAGTCGTCCAGGTCGCGGAACAGGGCCAGCGCCTCGGCGGCGCCCGCGGCCGTGGGCCGGCACCGGTTGAGGTCGCCGACGAGGCCCTGCAGGGCCGCGAGCGAGACCGCGAGGTTGAGGTCGTCGTCGAGCCCGGCCCCGAACTCGTCCCGTCGTCGCGCGCAGGCCGCGGCGACGTCGTCGCCCCCGGCGGGCTCCAGCCCCTCGCGGATCCGGAGCAGCCGCGCCCGGCACTCGCGCACGCGCTCGAGCTGGGCCCGGCAGTCCTCGAGCCCCGCCAGCGTGAAGTTCATCGGCTTGCGGTAGTGGACCTGCATCAGGGCCAGCCGGATCGTCGTGCCGTCGTAGCCGCGGTCGAGGAGGTCCTGGATCGTGAAGAAGTTGCCCTCCCGCTTGGCCATCTTGCGGTCGTCGACCAGCAGGTGGCGGCAGTGCAGCCAGTAGCGCACGAAGGGCTGCTTGCCGGTGAAGGCCTCGCTCTGCGCGACCTCGCACTCGTGGTGCGGGACCAGGTTGTCCTCGCCGCCGGTGTGGACGTCGAACTGGTCGCCGAGGAACTTGCGGCTCATGGCCGAGCACTCGATGTGCCAGCCCGGGAAGCCCCGCCCCCAGGGCGCGTCCCACTGCATCAGGTGCTTGGCGTCGGTCTTCCACAGCGCGAAGTCGCGCGGGTCCTGCTTGTCCTCGACGACGGCGACACGGGCCCCGCTCTCGAGGTCCTCGAGGACCTTGCCCGACAGCGCGCCGAAGGCGGGGAAGGTCGCGATCGAGAAGTAGACGTCCCCGTCCCCCACCCGGTAGGCGTGGCCGTGCTCGAGCAGGTCGGCGATGAGCTCCTGCATCTCGGGGATGTGCTCGGTCGCCCGCGGGAAGCTGTAGTCCTCCACGCGGAAGCGCAGCGTCCGGGCCGCGCGCATGAACTCGGCCTCGTACTTGCGCGCGACCTCGAAGGGGTCCAGCCGCTCCTTGCGGGCCGCGGCCAGCATCTTGTCCTCGCCGGCCTCGATGTCGTCCTCGGTCAGGTGGCCGACGTCGGTGATGTTCATGACCTGGGTGACGTCGTAGCCCCGGTGGCGGAGGTGCCGCCCGAGCAGGTCGGCCATCAGGAACGACCGGAAGTTGCCGATGTGCGGGCTCGAGTAGACCGTCGGGCCGCAGTGGTACATGCGGACCCGGGGCGGGTCGAGCGGCACGAACTCCTCGATCCGGCGCGTGCGGGTGTTATAGAGGTGGACCGGCATCGGCGGGGCATCATAGGCGGCCCCTCCCCCACGGCCAGCGACACGCGTCCCTTGGATCCCGACCCGCTCCCCCGCCGCATCGGCCCGTACCTCGTCCTGCGCGAGCTCGGACAGGGGCGGCAGGGCCGCGTCGTGCTCGCCGAGCTGGCCGAGCCGCGGTTCCGGCTCCCGCGCGGGACGGCCGTCGCGCTCAAGCTCCTGCACCCGGAGCTGTGCGCGGACGCCGCGGCCCTGGAGCGCTTCGAGCGCGAGGCCGAGCTCGGCACGCGGGTCTCGTCGCCCAACGTGATCCGCATCCTCGGCCTCGAGCACGGCGACATCGAGGGACAGCAGCGCTACTGGCTCGTCCTCGAGCACCTCCGCGGCCAGACCCTGCGCGAGTTCCTGGTGGCGAGGGGTCCGGCCGTCGAGGGCCTCGCCCGCCGCGTCGGCCGCGAGGCCGCCCTCGGCCTGGCGGCCCTGCACCGCGCCGGCATCGTCCACCGCGACGTCAAGCCCGAGAACCTGTTCCTGACCGACGAGGGCACGACCCGGCTCATGGACCTCGGCTTCGCGCTCAAGCCTCGCGGCGAGCGCAGCAGCGGCGTGCCGGGCAGCATCGCCTACGCCGCCCCCGAGGTGCTCCGCGGCCGGCCCGCCACGCCGGCCTCGGACCTGTGGTCGCTGGGGGTCGTGCTGTACGAGCTCGCCACCGGGACCCACCCCTTCGCCACGCACCAGGGCCACGCCGACGAGCTCCTGACCGCGATCCTGCACGAGCAGCCGGCGCCGCCGTCGACGCTGCGCCCGCGGCTCGGGCCGTTCTTCGACCGCGTCGTCCTGGCCCTGCTCGACAAGGCCGCCGAGGGGCGCTTCGCCTCGGCCGCGGCCCTGGCCCGCTGCCTCGAGCAGGGCGAGGACTCGCGCTTCTGGCGCGAGGTCGAGGCGCTGACGCCCGTGCTCGCCTCCGAGGCCCGGCTCAGGCGCAGCCTGCGCCCGTCCAAGGTCCCGCTCGTCGGCCGGGCCCGGGAGCTCGCCCTGCTCGACGCCTGCCTCACGGAGGCCAGGGCCGGGCAGCTGCGCGTCCTCCACCTGCGCGGGGTCGAGGGCGTCGGCAAGCGGCGCCTCGTCGACGAGTGGGTCCGCGCGCGGCTGGCCGAGCCGGACCCGCCGCTGTACTTCGCCGGCGAGCCGGCCCCGCGCTCGGAGGCGCGGCTGCTGAGCCCCTTCGACGACTTCCTCGTCGAGCACCACAGCCGCTACGACCCCGGCGGGGAGGACCCCGACGCGGGGCCGGACGCGGCCGCGGAGCGGCGGGCACTGCCGCCCGACCGCCGGGCCGAGCGGCTCGCCCTGCGCCTCACGGCCGAGCACGGCCTGCGCGAGGGGCAGGCCGAGCGCATGGCGCGCTGGCTGCTCGGGCTGCAGCATCCGGAGGACGAGAAGCCGATCCGCGGCCTCGCCGAGGTCCTGGCCTCGCTCGGCGGCGCCGCGCGCCCCGTCGTCGTGCGGCTGCACCGCCCCGAGCGCATGCTCGAGGGCGCGCTCGAGCTGCTGCGCGCCCTGGTGCGCCTGCCCGGACCCGTGCCGGTGCTGCTGGTCCTGACCTCCCACCGCGAGGACCCGCGCCCCGAGCTCGACGGCATCCCGGTCGTCGAGCACGCGGTCGAACAGCTCGACCCCGAGGCCAGCGAGCGCCTGTTCGAGGCCCTGTTCGCCGACGCCGGCGAGGCCGTGAGGGCCCGCCGCGAGCTCCTGGCGCAGATCGCGCCGGTGCCCGGCCTCGTCATCGAGTCGCTCGAGTGGATGCGCGGGCGCGGCCTGCTCGACGGCGAGCCCGGCAGCTATGCGCGCTTCACCTCCGGCGTGCAGCTCCCGCTCAAGGGCCGCCTGCGCCACATGCTCGAGGCCGCCTGGGACCTCCTCGACCGCGAGGAGCAGCGGCTGCTGACGGCGGCGGCCGTGCTCGGGCCGCGGTTCCGCGCCCGCGACCTCGCCGCCCTCAGCGACCTCAGCGAGCTCGAGGTCCTGCGCCGCCTCACGGCCCTGCGCACGCGCTGGATCCTGTCGTTCGGCGAGGACCTGCGGTTCCGGCGCCGCAGCCAGCGCCACCTGGCCCTGGCCCGGGCCCCGGACGACGAGCGCGCGGCCCTGCACGCCCGCGCCGCCGTCGTCCTGGCCGCGCGCGGCGAGGGCCCGATCCGGGTCGGCATGCAGTGGTCGCGGGCCGGCGTCCACGACAAGGCCATCCCCCTGCTGCTCGAGGCCGCGCGCGAGCTCCTCGCCAACCGCGCGATCGAGCGCGTCTCCGTCGTCGTGCGCCGGCTCGACCTCCACCTCGACCACCTGCCCCGCCTGCCGTCGACGATGGTCTGGCGGCTCGAGGCCCTCGGCCTGCGCGCCCGCCTGGAGCTCCTGCGCGAGCGGCCCGGTCCCGCCGTCGAGCACCTGCGCCGCGGGCTGTCGATGGCCCGCATCCTCGACCGCGAGGACGACGAGCGCCGGCTGCGCGGCGTCCTGGCCGAGGCCGAGAACCGCCGCGGCCGCGTGCGCGAGGCCCTGGCCCAGGCGCGCGCCGCGCTCGACCGGCTGCCCGCGGGCCACGACCAGGAGCGGGCCGTGCTGCTGTGGATCCAGGGCACCTCGGAGCACCGCGCCGGCCACGACCGCGAGGCGCTGGCGACGCTGCGCCAGGCCCAGGACACCTGCGAGCAGGGGCCGCCGAGCCGCCTGCGGGCCCGGATCCACGTCGCCGTCGGCGGCATCCAGACGCTGAGGCTGAGGCTGCAGCTCGGGGAGCACGACCTCGGCCGCGCCGAGGCCATGCTGCGCGAGCTCGGCGAGGAGAAGGAGCTCGACCGCCTCGCGCTGCTGCGCATGCACCTCGCCCTCCACCTCGGGGAGCCGCTCGAGCCCTGGATCGCCGAGCTCGGGCGCGCCGACTTCGGGCGGGGCGACGCGGCCCGCTTCGCCGAGCTCCGCGGCGTCGCCGCGTTCGCCGCCGGGCGGCCGGCGGACGCGCTCGACCACCTGCGCGCGGCCCGCGCCCTGGCCGAGCGGACCGGGGACGCCGTGCGCCTGCTCTCGATCCGGCTGCGCGACCACGAGGCCGAGTGCGAGCTCGGCCTCGGTGGCACGCCGAGGGCCCTGCGCCACCTCGACGAGGCCCGCCAGCTCGGCCTGCCGCGACTGCACTGCCGGGCGACGCGCCTGCTGGCCCGGCTCGAGCGCGAGGACGGCGCGGCGGGCGAGGCGCTCGCCCGCTGCGAGGCCGAGCTCGTGGCCCTGCGGCGCCTGTCGATCGAGCCGACGGTCCGCCTCGGCCTCGACCTCGAGCGGTCCCGCGCGCTGGCCGCCCTCGGCCGCGACGGCGAGGCCGCCCGCGTGCGCCGCTTCGCGCGCCGGTGGCTGGCCCGCCTCGTCCGCCGCATGCCGGGCCGCACGGCGCGCCGCCGCTTCGTGACCGCGACGCCGATCCGCCGCGCGCTCTACACCTGGGCGCCGTAGGGCTCAGAGCGGCGCCCGACCCCACAGGAGCCGGTGCCACGGCAGGCTGCGCCGGTAGCGACGGACGAGGTCGCGCAGCAGCGGCCGCCGCGCGCGGGGGTCGGGCTCGTAGCCACGCAGCAGCGCGACGACGGCGCGCGGGTCCGGGCGACGCCCGAGGTGCTTCTCGTGGTGGCGCGCCATCCGCACGAGGCTCTGCGGCCTGCTCGTCGGCGCGCGCCGCCCCAGCTCCCGCCGTCGAGGTCGAGGACCGAGACGACGCCGTCGGGGCCGACGATGACGTTGCCGGGGTGGAGGTCGCGGTGGCGGAAGCCGGCCTCGTGCAGCCTCGCGAGGCTGCGCCCGACCTCCACGAGGACCTCGGGCCCGGCGCCGCGCCCGAGCTCGGCGTGCAGCGTGCGGCCCTCGAGCCTCGTCGTGACCAGGGCCAGCCGACAGCCCAGGAGCCCCCGCTCGATCCGCCCGCAGACCGGCTCCGCCGTCGCCACGCCGGCGGCGCGCAGGCGCGCGGCGGCCTCGAGCTCCCGCTCGAGTCGCCGCGGCGAGGCGTAGCGCTCCCCGCGCAGGAACCGGCACAGGCCGCCGTGGGCATAGCGGCGGTGGTAGACCTCGCGCCCGTCTGGCCAGCGCAGGAGGACGGCCCCGAGGCGGCCGAGGCTCGAGCGAGGCCCTACCGGCCGATACCCGGGCTCGGTGAAGCCATCGGGCAAGGGGACGGGCGCTCCGACCCACCGGACCTCGACGGGGCCGGCGGTCGCAGGAGCGCTTCGCAGGGCATCGGCGCGCTTCTCCGACAAGGCGACGGGGGGCTCGGGCACGGCAGCCCCTATCATGCCGGACCGATGTCGGGGAAGCGCTACCTGATCCTCCGCCTGTCGGCCCTCGGCGACATCCTCTTCGCCCTGGACGCCCTCGAGGCCCTGGCCCGCGCCGAGCCCGACGCGCGCATCGACTGGCTCGTCGAGGACCGGTGGCGGGCCCTGCTCGAGGGTCACCCGCGCATCGACCGGCTGCTCGTCTACGAGCGCCGGGCCCTGACCCATGCCCTGCCCCGGCCGTGGCGCTGGCCGGGCCTCCTGGCCCGGATCTGGCGACACCTGCGCGCTCTCAGGGCCGAGCGCTACGACGCCGTCCTCGACCTCCACGGCAACCTCAAGAGCGGGCTGCACGTCCTGCTCAGCCGGGCCCGTCGCAAGCTCGGCTTCATGGCCCCCCGGGCCCGCGAGGGCTCGTGGCTGTTCTACCGCGAGCGCCTGCTCCTGCCCGAGCCCCTGCCGCATCGCGCGGAGGAGGGCCTGCTGCTCGCGGGCCGCCTCGTCGACCGGAGGCTGCCGCCGCCCGAGGGCGACCTCCTCCCGCGCCACCCGGAGGCCGAGCGCGCCGCGCGGACCATGCTCGAGCGGCACCCCGCCGGCGCGGGCCCGGCGGTCCTGCTCGCGCCCGGGACCTCGCACTTCGCGGCCTTCAAGCGCTGGCCGACGACGGCGTTCCGGGCGCTGGCCCGGACGCTCGCCGACGACGGCTGCCGCGTCTTGCTGTCGCAGGGACCGGGCGAGGGCCCGCTCGTCGACGCCATCCTCGACGACGACCTGCGCGGGCGCGTCCTCGTCGTCGACGGCGCCGCCCTCGGCCTCGAGGTCCTCGTCGAGACCCTGCGCCTCGTCACGACCTGCGTCGCCGCCGACTCGGGCCCGCTGCACCTCGCGCAGGCCGTCGGCACGCCGGTCGTCGCGCTGTTCGGGCCCAAGGACCCGGACCGCTACGGCCCCCGCGGCCGGCGCTCGATCGTGCTCCGCTACCCGGTCCCCTGCGCCCCCTGCGGGCTGCGCAGCTGCCCGGCGCCGCTCTGCGTGCAGGCGATCCCGCCGGCCGAGGTCGCGCGCGCCGTGCACGAGATCCTCGCCGAGGCGCGGGAGCCCGCGGCGACGTGAGCGCCTCGCCGCTCGCGCTCCTCTGGCGCCACCACAAGGAGCGCCGCTCCAAGTGCAGCCTCGAGCCGCTCGTCGGCCGCCCGGGCCTCGAGTTCCGGACCTGGCGGCCGGGCACGGCGATCGACGGCGAGGGCGCGCTCCTGCTCGAGGTCGACGCCCCGGTGCTGTCCCTCGCCGACCGGGACCTGCCGCTGCTGGTCCTCGACTCGACCTGGCGCCTGCTGCCGGCGATGCGGGCCTCGGTCACCGGCGTGCCGGTCTGCCGCTCCCTGCCGGCCGACCTCGCCACGGCCTACCCGCGCCGGTCCAAGCTCGAGCCCGACCCCGACGCCGGGCTGGCCTCGGTCGAGGCGCTCTACGCCGCATTGCGGATCCTCGGCCGCCGCGACGACGACCTGCTCGCCGCGTACCACTGGCGCGACGCCTTCCTCGCGTCCTGCGCGGCCGCGGGGCTGTGAAAAAACCGAGCCCGCGGTCGCCCGCGGGCTCGTGCTCTCTCTTCTCTTCCCCTTCCGCTCCTCTGCCGAGGCGGAAGCTCGGAAATTCAGTTGGTGACGAGGGCGTCGATGACGGCCAGCACGAGTTCGTCGACCGTCGGCGTCGTCGACACCTGCGTCGTCGTCGGACCGGCCGGGTCCCAGACCCACAGGTCGGTGTTGGTCTCGCCGGTCGCGAGGCGGATGAACAGCTGCTTGCCGCCGTCCGCGGCCGCCTGCCAGGTGTTGACGCCGGTGCCGGCCGTGATCGTGACGATCCCGGGCAGGCTCGCGTCCCACAGGTGCAGGTCGGTGTCGGCGCCGTTGACCTCGGCGATCACGAGGTCGCCGCCGCCGCCGAGGCCCGCGAAGGAGCAGGCGCCGGTCAGGCCGCCGGTCAGGTTGGTGGCCGCGGCGCTGGCGAAGCGGAACACGTCGCCGCTCCGCGTGAACGCCACGGCGTCGTCGCTGGCCACGGCACCGAAGGCGTCGTCGGCCGCGTTGGCGCTGATCGTGGCGATCCCCCCGGCGTCCGTGCCGAGGTAGAGGTCGCGGTTGCCGGCGAGGTCGTCCGAGGTCAGGACGAAGTCGCCGTTGCTGAGGTTGCCCTCGAGGCTGACCGCGGCCAGGCCCGTCGAGACCGTGGCCGAGGACAGGGTCGCGGGCGAGAAAAGGAACACGTCGTGGTCGGTCGCGCCGTTGACCTCCTTGACGACGACCTTGCCGGTCGCCGTGATCCCGACGAACAGGTCCGGGTCGGGGGTCGTGGTCCGGATCGGCGTCGTGACCTCGGTCGTCGGGTCCCAGAAGTAGACGTCGGTGTCGCTGCCGTCGCTGCCCTCGAACACGACCTGGGAGCTGGCGTTGGCGCCCTTGAAGGTCTTGTCCCAGTCGTAGGGATCGGTCGGGACGGTCTTGTCGGTCAGGTCGGCGCCGATCTCGGTCGTGCCGACGTCGGGCCGGTGGTAGTAGAGGTCGATCTCGCCGCCGGTGCCGACGCGCGAGAACACGACCGCCCCGTCCGGCAGGACGCCCTGGATCCGCTCGTCGGCGGCGTCGGTGCTGACGGCCGTGACCGTCCGCGTGTCGAGGTCCATGCGGTAGACGTCCATGCTCCCGGCCGAGCCGCTCTCGAAGTAGAGCCGGTTCCCGCTGGCGACGACGGGCGCGGCCTCGTCGCGCGGCTGGGGGCCGGCGGCGGGGCCGGCCGTGACCCGGAAGCCGTAGCCGGTGCGCGGGTCCCACAGCCAGACCGAGCGGGTCGGGGCGGTGCCGCGGACGTAGAGGACCATGTCGTCGGCGGTCTTGCCGGCGTAGACCTCGTCGACCGTCGACTCGTCGGCGATCGTCCGCGTCTCGGGCGTGCTCGGCTGGTGGAAGAACAGGTCCTTCTGGCCGAACTGGTCGAACTCGTAGACCTGGCTGCCGTCGGTGAGACCGGCCTCGAAGGTCCGGGCCGTGCCGTTGTCCCCGAGCGCCAGGGTGTACTTGCCGGTCCGGGTGTCCCACAGGTAGACGCCGCTCCCGCTGCGCACGACGGCGAGCTGGGTCGCCGTCACCCGCACGACGATCCTGGTCGTGCCGGCCTTGCCGCGGAAGTCGGTCGCCCGGATCCAGACCTCGTAGGTCCCGAGCCCGGGGAAGTCGTGCTGGTAGACGCTGCCGGTGAAGCTCCCGCCGCCGTCGATGACCTCGAACTGGGCCGTGGCGGTGTCGTCCTCGAGGTACGGCGCGGCGTCGAAGACGAACGTCGACCCGGTCGAGGCCTGCATCGCCGGGATCGTGCCCCAGCGCGGGGACTTGGCGCCGCCCTCGCCGTTGCAGGCGGTGGCCGACAGCAGGGTCAGGAGCGACAGGACGAGGGACGCGCAGAGCTTGGTCGGGTGCAGCATGCCGGACCTCCGGCTGAGGCTCGGGAACAGGGGATGACGTTCGGCCCGGGTCCTGGGGCAGGAGCCCGGGCCGAGGGGGATTGCACCCTGTCATCGGAGCTTCCTGCCGCCGGCTTGAGCCGGATCCGGCTCAGAGGTCGAGGGCCGGGAGGACGTCCGCGAAGGTCTCGGCGTAGAGGAAGGTCATGCCCTTGACGAGGTCGCGGGAGATCTCGGCGACGTCGGGGCGGTTGCCGGCCGGGAGCAGGACGCGGCGGACGCCCTCGCGCTTGGCGGCGAGGACCTTCTCCCGGACGCCGCCGATCGGCAGGACCTCGCCGACGAGGGTCAGCTCACCGGTCATGGCCAGGTCGCGGGGGCAGGACCGGCCGAGCCACAGCGACAGGAGCGCGGCCGCGATCGTGATGCCGGCCGAGGGGCCGTCCTTGGGCACGGCCCCGGACGGGAAGTGGACGTGGAGGTCGCTGCGGCTGATCAGGTCGTGGTCGAGGCCGAAGTCGTCGCCCCGCGACAGGAGGTAGCCCTGGGCGATGCGGACCGACTCGCGCATGACCTCGCCGAGCTTGCCGGTGCACATGATCGCGCCCTTGCCGGGCCAGCTCGCGGCCTCGATGTAGAGCAGCTCGCCGCCGACCGGGGTCCACGCCAGGCCCTGGGCCACGCCCGGCCCGCGCATCCGCCGCTGGACCTGGGCCCGGTGGCGGGGCAGGCCGAGCAGGTCGGGGAGGTCCTCGCGCCGGACCGCCGCCGTCCCCTTCCGGCGGCCGCGGGCCAGCGCGAGGCTGCGCTTGCGGCAGATCCTGGCGATGGCCTTCTCGAGCGCGCGGACGCCTGCCTCGCGCGTCCAGTCGTCGGCGATGGCCGTCAACACGCGGGCCGAGAGGCTGAGGTCGCGGGCCGAGAGGCCGTGGGCGGCGCGCTGCTTGGGCAGCAGGTGGCGGCGCGCGATCTCGACCTTCTCGGCCGTGAGGTAGCCGGGCAGGTCGATGATCTCCATGCGGTCCTGGAGCGCCGCCGGGATCTCCTGCAGCACGTTGGCCGTGCACACGAAGAAGACCTTGGACAGGTCGAACGGCACGTCCAGGTAGTGGTCGAGGAAGGCGCTGTTCTGCTCGGGGTCGAGGGCCTCGAGCAGCGAGCTCGACGGGTCGCCGCGGAAGTCGCTGCCGAGCTTGTCGACCTCGTCGAGCATCAGCACGGGGTTGTTGGTCCCGCAGGCCTTGATGCCCTGGAGGATGCGGCCGGGCATCGCACCGACGTAGGTCCGGCGGTGGCCCTTGATCTCGGCCTCGTCGCGCATGCCGCCGAGCGAGAAGCGCCAGAAGCGCCGGCCCATGGCCCGGGCGATCGAGCGCCCGAGGCTGGTCTTGCCGACGCCCGGCGGCCCGGCCAGGCACAGGATCGGCCCGGCCTGGCTGTCGCGCAGCTTGCGCACGGCGAGGAACTCGAGGATCCGCTCCTTGACCTCCGCGAGGCCGTAGTGGTCCTCCTCGAGCACCTGGGCCGCGAGCCGGATGTCGCGCCGGTCCTCGCTGCCGACGGCCCACGGCAGCGACACGAGCCAGTCGAGGTGGTTGTGCAGGACCGCGTGCTCGGGCGACTCGACCGGCGTGACCTCGAGGCGCTCGAGCTCCTCCTCGGCCTTGGCCCGGGCCTCGTCGGGCATGCCGGCCGCGGCGATGGCCTCGCGGATCCGGTTGATCTCGGCCGCGCGGGTGTCGACCTCCTCGCCGAGCTCGCGCCGGATCAGCTTGATCTGCTCGCGCAGGAAGAACTCCTTCTGCGCCTGCTCGATCTTGCCGCGGATCTCCTCCTGGATCTTGGCCCCGAGCTCGAGGATCTCGGCCTCGCGGGTCAGCGACTCGACGACGAGGTCGAGGCGGCGGCCGACGTGGCGCTCCTCGAGGACCTCCTGGCGGCGGCCCAGGTCGCGGACGAGGTAGGCGGCGCAGAAGTCGGCGAGGCCGCCCGGGTCGTCGATGTTGAGGGCCGCGCCGACGAACTCGTCGCCGATGCCCTCGGCCTCCTTGGCGATCGACTTGACGAGCTTCTGGAGGTTGCGGACCTGAGCCTCGACGCGCTTGCCGCGTGCCGGCTGGTCCGCGCGGGTGGCGACCTTGACCTGGAGGTACGGCCGGCCGGTCACGACGCGCTGGATCTCGACGCGCCGCACGCCGTGCAGCATCGCCGCGTGGCCGCCGTCGGGGAGGTTGAGTAGCTTGAGGACCTTGGCCACGACCCCGACGTCGTGGACCTCGGCCCGGCGGAGCGGCCGCTGCTCCTCGTCGTCGGCCCGGAGCATGGCCTGGGGCTCGCCGCCGACGCCGCCCTTGGTCTCGGTCCGGCGCGCGAACAGCCCGATGAAGCCGCCCTGCCGCTGCGCGCGGAGCAGGGTCTCGCGGGCCCGGTCGGTGCCGAGCTGGACCGGCATCATCAGGCCGGGGAACGGGACGGCCTTCTGCAGCGGCAGGACCAGGACCCGGTCCGGGGTCTTCTCGTCGGCCGAGAGGATGCCGGCCAGACCCTCGAGGCCCTCGCCGCTCCGCTCGACCTGCTCCCGCTCGACGGGTCCTTCTGCCTTCTTGGCCACGCCCCCATGAAAGCGGGCCGCGGCGTCGCTTGCCAAGCCCGAGTCCCCGATCGGCCCCCGGCCGGGATCAGGTCGCGGCCAGGAGGTCGGGGCCGTCGAAGCGCCCGCCGAGGATGCGGGTCGGCTCGACCCCGAGCCAGCGCTCGAGGACGCAGGCGTAGATCCCGCGGAAGTCGGTCGTGAAGCGCAGGTCGCCCTCGCCGTCGAGGTCGTCGAGGGCGGGCCGCCGGCCGTGCAGGCCACCGCGCACCCGGCCCCCCAGCGCGAGCACCGGGCCCGCGGCCCCGTGGTCGGTCCCGCGGCTGCGGTTCTCGGCCACGCGCCGCCCGAACTCGGTGAACACGAGCACGAGGCAGTCGTCCCACAGCTTGCGCGCCCGGAGGTCGCGGGCGAGGGCCGCCAGCGCGTCACCGACCTCGCCGAGCAGGTTGCCGTGGGTCCGGTCCTGGCCGGCGTGGGTGTCGTAGCCGCCCTGCCTGAGGTGCAGGATGCGCGTGCCGATCGAGGCCGACAGGACCTTGGCGGCCAGCTCGAGGTCGCGGCCTGTGCGGGTCCGCGGGAACTCGACGGCCGGGCGGTAGCTCCGCGTGGCCTCGCGGATCCGGGCCGCGCTCTCGGCGGCCTCGCGCGCCGTGGCCTTGAGCAGGCGGGCGACGGCGTCGTCGCCCTCGCCGCGCGCGGTCGCGAGGTCGCGGACCTCGGCCAGGCGACCTCGTCCGTCCTCGCCCCCGCCGGACCACAGCTCGTAGTCGGCCAGGGAGTCGATCGCCGGCACGACGATGCGCCGGGCCTCGAGGCACAGCGGCCGCTCGGCCTGGCCGAGCGCCATGGCCGGCCGCCGCGCGCCGGCGGCGGCGAGCGCGGCGGCGGCGAGGCCGAGCCAGCCCTTGCGCGGACGCTCCTGGTCGGGCCGTGCGCTCTGCCAGATGTCCATCGAGCGGAAGTGGCTGCGGTTGGGCGAGGGGTAGCCGACGCCCTCGACGACCGCGAGCGAGCCCTCCTTGTAGAGCTCGGCGAGGCGGCCGAGGCGCGGGTGCAGCGCGACGCCGTCCTCGAGCGCGTGCTGGCCCTCGCGCACGCGCAGGACCGGCCGCGCGGCGTGGTAGGCCGGGTCCTCGAACGGGATCACGGTGTTGAGGCCGTCGTTGCCGCCCGCGAGCTCGAGCATGACGAGGCAGCGCGTGCCGGCGGCCGGGAGCACGCACAGGGAGTCGAGGCCGGGCAGCAGGCCGAGGCCGGGCACGGCGGCGAGCGAGAGGCCGGTCCGGCCCAGGAACGCGCGGCGGGTCAGGTCCATGGTCGGCTCCATCAGGGATTCCTCAGAAGCGGTGGGCCTCGGGCAGCATCCACAGGGTCTCGCACAGCCCGGCCAGCCGCTGCTCGCGCGGCAAACCGCGGCCGGCCTCGCCGAGCCGCGCGACCGCCCGGGCCGAGCCCTGGCCGAGCCCGTCGGGGAACAGGGTCGGACCCAGGTAGGCGTAGCCGTCGTCGTCGCCGGGCACGACGTCCTCGAGCCCCGGGCGCAGCTCGGGCCGGCCCTCGGCCGAGGCGAGGCGCGCGGCGAAGTTCTGCCGGTGGATCCAGGTCGCCGACGAGATCCAGGCCTCCTCCTCGTCCCAGCCGGCCACGTCGGGCGGCTCGAGCAGTGCCTGGCCCATGCGCGCCGCGGCGCGGTGCAGCGCCCGCGGCGAGGCCCGCAGGCCCAGCGTCCTGAGGACCCAGAGGATCCACTCGACCGGCCCGCGGATCCGCGTGCCGCGCTGCGCCGGGTCGAAGAACAGCTCCGAGCCGAGCAGGACCTCGAGGCAGCGCGCGACGTCGCCGTCGGCGGCGCGGAACACGGCCGCGAGCTCGGCCACGGCCTCGGGCGGCGCCGCCGGCCCGACGAAGCAGGCCAGCAGCTTGGCGGCGACGTGCCGGGCGCAGGCCTCATGCGCCACGGCGAGGTCGAGCACGGCCTCGCCGTCGAGGCGGCCCTCGTGGCCGAGCACGCGCTTGAGCCCGCCGTCGTGCTTGCTGTGGTCGAACCAGAACGCGTCCTTGCGGATCGTCCAGCCGGTGAACGCGCGCGCGGCCTCCTTGACGTCGGCCTCGACATAGCCCTGGTCGCGGCCGAGCGTGAACAGCTCGAACAGCTCGCGGGCGAAGTTCTCGTTGGCGCGGCCCTTGACGTTGGTCTCGTTGTCGAGCCAGCGGATCATCGCCGGGCCCCGCGCGACCTCGCCGACGAGCGTCCGGAACGGGCCCAGCCCGAGGCGCCGGAACACCTGCCACTGCCCGGCCATCCAGGCGCGGCGCTGCGGGATCTTGTCGGCCCCGTCGCGAAGTGGTCGTGCCAGAACAGCGCCATCCGCGCCTGCAGCGGGTGCCGGTCGAGCAGGAGCTGCATCCAGCACCAGGCCTGCAGGTCGCGCATGTCGCTCCCGGCCAGCACGAGGGCCAGGGCGGCCTGTAGGCGTCCTGCTCGGCGTCGGGACGCCTCGCCGGCGAGGAGGGCGGCGACGCCCGCCTGCGGCGAGCCGGCCGCGAGGAGCCGGTCGAGCAGGGCCGGGTGCGTGTGCAGCGCGGCGCGGCGCGCGAGGTGGGCCGCGGCCGCGCGGTCCCAGGGCCGGTCCGGGCGCGGCTCGAAGGGCCGCAGCAGCTCGTCGCCCGCCCGCGGTGCCGGCTCATCGCTGCTCCCCTGCGTCCGCCGCGGGCGGCTCGCGGGCCGCCTCGGCCCGGCCTCGGCGAGCAGCCCGGCCAGCACGTCGAGGTCCCACAGCCTCGGGGCCGTCTCGAGCTCGAGGCCGAGCACGAGGTCGTCGCCGTCGAAGCCGGTCCAGACCGCCAGCCCCGGCAGCAGCCGGCCCAGCGCGGCGAGGCGGTCGACCAGCTTGCGGGCCTCGGCGTAGCTGTCGCCACGGTCGAGGACGAAGCGGGTCGCGACGAGGTCGCGGTTCTGCTCGAGTCCCTCGGCCAGCGCCGTACCGTCGACCTCGAGCCGGTCGAGCGGCGTGCAGCGCGCCTCGGCCGGCAGGGCCACGGTCTCGCCCTCGGCGACGACCGCGCGGACGAGGCCGGGCGACGACGCCACGTAGAGGCGCTTGCCGGTGCTGCCGACGGTCGGCCGCAGGACCTCGCCGAAGGGCCGCGGCTCGAGGCCGGACTGGACCCGGGCCGTGGCCATCGCCAGGGCCTCGTCGCCGGCGTCCTCGATGCGGTACGGGGCCTGGCCCTTGCGCTGGCGGCCCGCATTGCCGGCCACGACCAGCACGCGCAGGGCCTGCGGCAGCTGCGCGGCCAGGAGGCTGCCGCCGTGCCCGTAGCTCAGCAGGCCGCGCGGCAGGCGATAGCTCAGGCCCCGCTCCTCGACCCGGTCCTCGGCCGCGCCCAGCGCCAGCAGGCCGGTCGTCGAAGGCCTGAGGTCGGCGAGCAGCTCGTCCTCGGCGCGCGCGCCCTGGAACCCGAACTCGAGCCCCTGCAGGAAACGGTCGAGCGGCGGCTGGCCGGCGTCGTCGAGCAGCGACCTGCGGTGCTCGACGAGGGCGGCGAGGTCGCGGGCGACGCGGAAGCGCAGCACCGTGCCGGGGACCTCGGCCGGCCACAGCGCCTCGCCTCCGGTCCAGACGCTACGGGCCTCCGCCGGCAGGGCCTTGGCGAAGCCCGCGAACCGGGCGCGGAGGCGCAGCCCCCGCCCCGCGTCCACGCCGGCCTCGACGACGACGCCCGCGCTGCCGCGCAGGGCCTCCGGGAGCCCGCACAGGAACCAGGCCGCGCCGGGGTCCTCGCGCAGCTTGGGCAGGTCGCGGGTCCGCGCGAGCACCGCCGGACCGATCCACAGCCGCAGGGCGACGAGGTCGCCACCCGCGTCGCCCGAAGCGCCGGCGAACCGCGCCGGCCCGGCCGCGGCCGCCACGGCCTCGGCCAGCCCATCGAGCTCGGTCTCGGTCCGGGCCAGGACGCAGGTGCGACCACCGCAGACGCGGACCGCCAGGGTCCAGCTCCGCAGCACCGAGGCGGCCTCCTCGGCGTGCGCGTCCTCGGCGAGCTGCAGGATCGCGAACGGCCGCGGCCCCCCATCGCCGGGACGCAGCCCGACCAGCAGGCCCTCGTGCGCGACGCGGTCGAGCATCCGCCCGACGGCGAGCTCGGGCCAACGGTCGCTCCACGCGAGGCCGAGCTCGAGCCGGCGGCGCACGCGCTCGGGGACGAGGTCGGCGAGCGGACCGTCGTCGGCCTCGAGCCTGCGCGCGAGCGCCTGCAGCGAGCGGAGCGCGAAGGCCGGCGAGCGGAGCTCCGCGACGGCCAGGCTGTCGGCCGGCGCCAGCGGTGACAGGTCGCGCGCGGAGGGCCCGCTCGCGGGGGCGGGCGCCTGGGCGGGTGCGCCCGGGCCGAGCAGGGCGAGGGCGAGCAGCAGGCTTCGCATCGAGGGTCCTCCGAGAAAGCCCCGGCCTGCGGGCCGGGGTCGGGAGCATTCCTGAATGTCCGGACCCCACCCGCCGGGGATGGTCGATTGTCCACATCCCGGCGCAGGTCTCGACCGGCCCAACCGTCCATCGGAGCGCCGGATCGCGGTTCCCGAGTGGCCCCCGGGACCGCGGTGTACTATTCCCCGGGACCCCCGGCTCCCCGACCCCCATGGCTTCGAGACCCTGGATCCGCCGCCTGGCCCTGCCCGGCCTAGTCCTCCTGTTGGTTGCTGCCGGTCTGCCGATCCTGATCGGTTCCGGCTCGCGGCCTCCGGTGGTCGTCGGCACGGACGAGCCCGGCCCGACCGTGCCGGACCAGGAGCCCCCTCCTGGCGAGGTCGGCGTCGCCGAGGCCTCGGGCCCGGCGTTCACCGACGGCAACCCCTCGGACCAGCTCGAGCCGGTCGTCGGCGACAGCGGGACCCTGGTCGGCACGGTCCAGCTCGGGCCGGGCCTGGAGGACCGGGTCGAGGCCTTCACGATCTTCGTGCAGGAGGCCATCAACCCCAACCGGCCCCATTCGGTCGACGAGCAGCCGGCCCGCCACGTGCGCCGGACCTGGCCAGTCGAGCGCGGCCGGAAGCTCCACTCCTGGCAGATCCAGGACCTGCCGTTCTCGGAGTTCGGGTGGCAGGTCCGGGTGTTCAGCCCGGGGGTCAACGGCTCGCAGACC
>JAWKUM010000038.1:0-32232 GCA_041398545.1 Planctomycetota bacterium
GCTCGAGTGGATGTTCGTCCAGGCGATCAAGAAGGTCGACCCCGAGTTCGACTACAAGCCGAGCGACCGCATGCGCGCGCCGCGCCGGCTCGCCCTCGGCTACGAGCTGCCGACGGAGCCCGTCGCCAAGGCCCCGTCGAAGGAGGAGATCGAGGAGATCATCAAGGACCTCAAGCGGGGTCGGGGGAGCTGGCGCGACAACTGGAAGAAGCTCCCGCTGATCATGCTCAGCGACGAGAAGGACGCGATCAACTTCGTCAAGGTGACGATGAGCAGCCGCTGGATCAGCAACAACCGGCGGGTCCAGATGCTCGAGGGGATCGGCAAGTCGAGCCCCTCCGACTACTACGTCGTCGTCGAGGACTACCTCGAGCACGAGGAGGCCGACGTCCGCGAGGCGGCCGCGGTCGCGATGGCGCGGCTGGCCGAGCCCAAGGCCTCGCGGTCGCTGCGCAAGGCCATGTCCAAGGAGGAGGACGTCCGGCTCGAGGGCCTGCAGCTCCGCGCCCTGGCCAGCTGCGCGCCCAAGGAGCGCTCGACGTCCTCGCTGGTCGAGAAGGCCTTCGGCGACAAGGACGAGGTCCTGCGGATGCACGCCGTCGTCGCCAGCGGCCTGATCGAGAACCGCAAGGTGACCGAGAAGGTCCTGACCAAGGCCCTCGGCGACCCCGCGGCCAAGGTCCGGTCGACGGCGGCCTACGTCATCGGGACGCGCCGCATCACCGAGCTGATCCAGGCCCTGGTCCTGAGCTCCGAGGCCGAGGCCGACGCCGAGGTCAAGGGCTACATGACGGCGGCCAAGGAGCTGTGCGAGGACAAGGAGTCCAAGGCCTTCGCCGGCTTCCTCGAGACTGTCGTGGGGGACAAGAAGTCCGTCTACAAGCCCGACGAGGACTGGCCCTTCGGGCCCGGTCCGCGCAACGGCGGCGGCGACGACGAGGACCCGGGCAAGAAGAAGAAGAAGGGCTGAGCCCGGCGGGGCTCAGGTCCGGCCGCCCGCGTACCGGTCCCGCTCGTGCAGCTCGGTGGCGCGGGCCAGGCGGCCCAGGCTCGCCGCGTCCAGCGCCCCCTCGCGATACGAGGCCAGGAGCTCCCGCGGGGTCCGCTCGTCCGGCCGCTCGATCCCGAGCCTGCGCAGCGTCTCGAGGTAGCGGGCGACCGCCGGCTCCGCGGCCGCGGCCCGGACCCGCCGCCGGTGCAGCAGGACCGTCAGCGCCGCGACGGCGACGGCGAGGGGGAGCGCGAGCCACAGCGGGTTGCGGGTCAGCGCGGCCAAGAACAGGCCGGGCAGCTTCTCGAGCGAGCGGATCGCCCGGGCCCTGCCTTCCGCGTCGAAGCTCGCGAGGCCCTCCCAGAGCCTGCGGGCCTCGCCGATGAGGCTCTGCCACGGACCCTCGGCCCGCGCGTCGCCGGTGACCCCCGGCTGCTCGGAGGCCGGGCTCGGGTCGACGATCATCCACCCGGCGATCGGGTCCAGGACCTCGACCCAGCTGTGGGCGTCGCGCTTGCGGATCGTCAGCGTGCGGCTCGCCGGGTCCCACTCCCGCGGCACGTAGCCCGAGGAGAGCCGGCACGGGATCCCGAGCTCGCGGAGCATCAGGGCCAGGGTCGTGGCGAAGTACTCGCAGTGCCCGCCCCCGCGGCCGGCGACGAAGTCCGCGAGGCTCGCGGCCCGGCCGGGCTGGGTCGGGTGCAGGTACTCGTACGACGCGGCGAGGTGCGCCCGGAGGGCCTCGACGACGAAGTGCTGGTCGCTGCGCGGGGGGAGGCTCCCCGCGACGTCGTGGGCGATGCGCCGGAGCTCCAGCGGCAGCTCGTCGCGGCGCAGGGTCAGGAACGGCCCCGTGGCGACCGTCGGGGCGGCCTGAAGCCCCGCGGGCTCCGGGGCCATGCCCCGGGTCCGCAGCTCGTAGCGCAGGCCACGGCCCTCCTGGAGGTCCCCGGGGGCATAGGTGTAGCGCACCGTGCCGTCGGGCAGCGGCACGACCGTGTCCGGGGTCGCCGGCGGGAGGATCGCGAGCGCGCAGGGGCCCGCCGGCAGGAACAGCTTGCACTGGTTCCAGCGCGCCGTCGCGAACGTGATCCGGAACCTCGGCCCGTCGCAGTCCTCGGCCGGTCCCCGCTGCCAGCTGCGGGCGTCGAGGCGCTTCCAGCTCATGGCCTGCTCGTCGGCGAAGCGCTGCTCGAGCGGGTCGAGCAGGCGCCCGCGCCGGATCGCCTGCCAGCCGTGGTCGCGGTAGTCGACGAAGGTGTTGCCGGTCCAGTAGACCGGCAGGTCCTCCGGGCGCCCCTCGAGCAGCCGCGCGCGCAGCACGACCTCGAGGCTCAGCGTCGCGAGGTCGGTGTCGCCGAGGCGGAGCTCGTCGCCGAAGCCGACGCTCTTGGCCCCCGAGCCGAGCAGCTCCTCGAAGTGCTCCCCGACCCAGCCGCGCCGGCCGAAGTCGCGCGGCCAGTACAGGAACACCGCCAGGGTCAGCAGCAGCAGCACGGTCGAGCGGCGCAGCGCCCCGCGGATCGCCCAGGCGACCTTGCGGCCGGCCAGCGGGAGGCCGCCGCGCTCGAGGTTCCAGAGCTGGAGCGAGATCAGCAGGACCGGCACGTACAGCGCGAACACGGCGATGAAGGCCAGGTCCTGCGAGAAGAAGCTCGTGACCAGCGGGATCAGGAACGAGTTGAAGAACAGCAGGTCGGGCCGCTGCTTGGGGCCGATCTGGTTGAGGACCTGGACCTGGCACCAGGCCGCGAGCAGGAGCCCGTCCTGGAGCAGGGGGGCGAGGCCCTGGCGGCCGAGGTCGTAGACCAGCGTCCCGAACACGAGGAACAGCCCCAGGGTCCACGCGGCCCGGTACAGCAGCCGGTCCTGGAACCGGACGAGGAACGGCGAGGCCAGCGTCAGCGCGTAGAGCGGGAGCAGGAGCCGCGTCGGGGCCTGGCCCGTGACCTGCACGAACACGAGGTCGAGCAGGACGAGGTCGAGCAGGAAGATCCTGAGCAGCAGGCTCACGTCGCCCTCCGGGCCTCCGGCTCGAGGTCGCGGGTGAAGGGCAGGCGCAGGGCCGCCGGCGAGCAGGGCGGCGGCGGGGGGTCCTCGGGGGCCAGGGGCTCGGCCTCGGCCAGCCAGTGGAGCAGCTCGCGGATCGGCCGGCCGCCCTCGCCGAAGGCGAGGTCGACGCCCTGGCTGCAGAGGTGCAGGGTCTCGCCGAGCTCCTGCGCGCGCAGGCCCAGCGCCGCCAGCACCGACAGGGCCCGCTCGAAGGGCTTGCGGTCGGCCCGGCGGTCGAGGACGACCTCGAGGGCCTCCTCGGCCTCGCCGTCCCACTCGAGCACGACGAGGGACCCCCGCCGCGCGCTCGCGCGCCAATGGACCCGGCGCGCCTCGTCCCCCTGGCGGAACTCCCGCAGCCCGGACGGCTGGACCCGGGCCCCGGCGGTCACGAGCCGCTCGCCGAGCTCGGCCAGCACGAGGCTGCGGGGCGCGCCCCTCCGGAGCTCGAGCGGGGCCGGGTGGACGACGATGCGCTCCGGCGCGGGGATGCGGCGCTGCACCAGGACGCCGCCGAACGGGAACGACGAGCGGACCCAGGCCGAGCGGATCCGGTGGATGCCGCGGGGCAGGGGCGGCAGCACGCCCTCGAGGGCCGTGCGGTGCTCGAGCACGGCGACGGCGCCGACGCGGGCCCGCTGGGTCCCCTCGCCGTCGTCGAGCTCGAGCACGACCTCGACCTGCTCCTTCGGGCGCCGCCCCGGGTCGAGCACGAAGCCGGCCAGGATCGGCTGCCGCGCCGGCTGGGGCGCGAAGTCCTCGACGCGCCCGCCGACGCCGCGCAGGTTGCCGAGGGCCCACAGGACGCCGAGGCCCATGAGGCAGGCGAAGAAGGCCAGCAGCAGGAAGAACAGGTTCGAGTAGGGCGTTGCGAGCCAGCCGACGAGGAGCAGCGTGAAGAAGATCAGGGCCTCGACGCCGAGCCGCGTCGGCCGGATCCGGGTCACAGGGGCACCCGCGTCCGGGCCACGAGGTCCTCGACGACGGGCGCGCTGTCGCCGCCGCCCTCGAGGAAGACCCGGTGGGCCAGCACGGGCTGGGCGAGCACCTTGAGGTCGTCGGGCAGCACGTAGGTGCGGCCGTGCAGGAACGCGCGGGCGCGCGCGGCGCGGATCCAGGCCAGGGCCGCGCGGGGGCTGGCGCCGAGCAGGACGCCGGGATGGGACCGCGTCGCGTGGACGACCTCGTGCACGTAGCGGGCCACCGGCTCGCTGAGCTCGACGGCCTGGACCTGGCCGGCGTGGAGGGCGAGGTCGTCGGGATGGAGCAGCGGGGTCAGGGTCGCGAGCTCGGCCTCGCGGTCCTCGCCGAGGTACAGCGACAGCTCCTGGTCCTGCTCGGGATAGCCGAGCCGGACGCGGCACAGGAAGCGGTCGAGCGCGGCCTCGGGGATCGGGAAGGTACCGTGGAACTCGATCGGGTTGCGGGTCGCGAGCACGAGGAAGGGGCGGCCGAGCTCGGTGAGCTTGCCGTCGACCGAGACCGAGCCGTTCTCCATGGCCTCGAGCAGGCAGGACAGGGTCCGGGGGCTGGTGCGGTTGATCTCGTCGGCGAGGACGAGGTTCGCGAACAGCGGGCCGGGGACGAAGTCGAACGCGCCGCGCCCGGGGTTCCAGATCGACGAGCCGACGATGTCGGACGGCATCAGGTCGTTCGTGAACTGGATCCGGTGGAAGCTCATGTCCAGGCAGGCCGCGAGCGTGCGGGCCAGGAGCGTCTTCCCGATCCCCGGGATGCCCTCGAGCAGCACGTGGCCGCCGGCGACGAGCGACACCAGGATCGGCTCGAGCACCTCGTCGGGCAGGGAGACGACCCGGCGGACCTGGGCCAGGACGCGGTCGTAGGTCGAGGCGATCGACTCGGGCAGGGTCTGGCTCACGGGTGTCTCCGCTCGGATCTCCAGGGCATGCCCATGCTATCGGACGGGGCGCGTCCGGGAGATCGTGCGGGGGCGGGGCCGGGTTCGCCCCGTACGTGCGAAGACCCGCCTGGAGCGGGTCTTGGGTGGCGGGCCGGTCGGGCCCCGCCGGGCCTCAGGGCCGGGCTCAGGCCTCGGCGGCGGGCCGGCTCTTGCCGCTGAAGGCGCGGTTGCGGCCGCGCAGCGCCTTGACCAGCGGGAAGCGGACGACCTTGCCGCCCCGCTCGAGCTCGATGACGCCCTTCTTGAGCACCCGGGTCGAGATCTTGAGCCGGAGCAGCCGGCCGTCGGGGTCCAGGACCCGCACGGTCTGCAGGTTGGGCTTGTACGTGCGCTTGGTCCGGCCGGTGGTCTTGAGACCGACGCCGCCCGACTTCTTGGACAGGCCCCGTCGGGCGACCTTGTAGCCCTTCTGGGTGCGCTTGCCGGTGACTTGGCAGACTCGAGCCATGCTCTTGCTCCGCGGGGTCAGAAAGGGCGGAGATCCTAGCGGTCCCCGCGGCCGGGTCCAAGCCGTGGTCCGGGCTTTCCGCCGGCCCGGGCGGGCGGTCCGGGCCCCAGGCGGCCGGCCGCCCGGCTCAGGCCGGCCCCGGCCGGGACCGGGCGGAGTGCTGGCGCAGGGCCTCGAGGTCGGCCTCGGTCAGGGGGACCTTGACCAGGGTCGCCTGCATCGAGTCCACGGCCCGCGGCATGCGCAGGACCTCCTCGAGCGGCGTGCCGGCCTCGAGGTGGTCCCGGCCGAGTTCGCTCGGCGTGAACCGCAGGTCCTCGAGGTGGAAGCGGAACTCGGCCCAGCCGAAGTACCACGACCACTCGCACCAGTAGACCCAGGACCGCTCGTTGAACGCGCGGACGTGGGTCGGGTCGGACCAGGCCCCGAGCGACAGCTCGTACGGGACCGAGATCCGGAACACGCCGGCGGGGCGGAGCACGTCGAGGCAGGACGTCATCAGCGTCGGCAGGGCCCGGATGTGCTCGAGCAGGTCGTCGGCGCGGATCTCGTCGAAGGTGTTGGACCCGACCAGCACGTCGCCGAAGCGGTCGGTGCGGTAGGGGACCGACCGGTCGGACGGGAACGGCTGCTCGAGGTCGTGCAGGACGTCGGGCTGCCACTGCGGCGAGCAGTCGACGTTGAGCCAGTCCGGCAGGAAGTTCTTGCCGCTGCCGAGGTGCAGGCGCCTGGGGAAGTCCCCGCTCAACGCCGGCCCTCCTCGGCCGGGGCGCCCCCCGCGTCGTCCTTGGCGGCCTCGGCCTCGCGGACCTCCGGGTGCTCCGCGAGCAGCAGGGCGATCGCCGCGCCGGCCTGCAGCAGGCCGTGGCCGTAGCTCATGTCAGGGCCCTCCTCGCCGAGGTCCTTGGCGCTCTCGCACAGGATCCGCGACAGCTCGGCGACCTGCAGCTCCGGCGCGGCCGACCACAGCAGGGCCGCGACGCCGGCGACGTGGGGCCCCGAGAACGAGTTGCCCTGGGGGCCGACGACGAGGCCGCAGCCGTCCTTGGCGTCGAACACGGGCTGGAGGGCGCGCCGCCCGATGGTCGTCAGGCACCACACGGGGTAGCCGCCGAAGCAGGCCGTCAGGTCGGGCTTGAGCAGGGGCGCCTCGGCCGGGTAGTCGTCGTAGCCGCGGACCCCGGTCCAGGTGACCGGTCCCTCGGAGCTGGCCTTGGGCCGGCTGCCGTCCTCGACGATGCCGGCCGCGGCCAGCACGCAGGGGATGTCCTTGGGCAGGGCGATCTGCTCGCCCTTGGGCGCCTGCTGGCGCCCGCCGCTGCCGAAGTTGCCGGCGCCGCCGACCGACAGCACGCCGGCCGCGGCGAGGTGCTCGTGGGCCAGGCGGAACACCGCGCGGTAGTTGCCGAGCTCCATGCGGACCCACATGTAGCTCATCGACATGACGTCGGCGCCGTTGGCCAGGGCGTACTCGTAGGCCCTGAGGCTGCCCATGCCCTGCAGGACCATGAGCCGCGCGCGCGGCGCGACGCCGGTGATGAGCGGCTTCCCGGGGTGCGGGCGGCCGGCGACGATGCCGGCGCAGATCGAGCCGTGGGGCATGCGCGGCGACTCGCTGCCGGGCACGAAGGGCTCGTCGTTCATGAAGTTCCAGCCGTGGACGTCGTCGACGTAGCCGTTGCCGTCGTCGTCCTTGCCGTCGGGCTGCTCCTTCGGGTTGCGCCACAGCGCGCCGGTCAGCGCCGGCGTGTCGAGCAGGCCGGTGTCGAGCAGGGCCACGACGACCCCCTGACCCTGGTAGCCCTGCTTCCACGCCGAGGGCGCGTCGATGCGCTCGAGGTTCCACGGGACCTCGAGCTTGGCCAGGGCCGCCGCGTCCATCGGCTCGGTCGGGCCTGGGTGGTGCTTCTTCTCGAATTCTGCGAGGGCCTCCTGCGGCGTCGTCCGGCGCCGGCCGAAGCGCCCCGCGACGGTGCGGTGCTGCGGCGCGGCGCGCTGGCGGTAGACGAAGTCGACGCCGTCGAGCGCGGCGAGGGCGCGCAGGCCCTCGGGCGTGGCCAGGCAGGCGTAGCCGTTGACGATCCAGTACGGCTGGCCGGCCTCGATGGCGCCCTCCTTCTCGAGCGCGGCCAGCTTGGGCCCGACCCGCTTCATCGTCGCGTCGTGCTTCTTGCGCAGCGTCGCGAGGACCTCGGCGCGGAGGGCCGAGCGCTTGTCCTTGGCCCGCTCGGCGCAGAACCGCTCGTAGTCCCCGGCGCCCTGGAACAGCTGGTCGGCGAAGCGGACGAAGACGGCGGTCTTGCCCTTGGCGTCGGCGAGCCCGTCGTCGAGGCGCTCGGCGGCCTGCTTCGGCGCCTCGCCGGCCTCGCCGGCCTGGGTGGCGAGGGCGGGTCTCGCCAACAGGATCGGGGCGCAGAGGGCCAGGAAGAGGGCGGCGGGACGGCTTGCGGGGTTCATGGCGGGCCTCCTCGACGCGAGAGCATGGCCGATTGCCGGAGTGCGGGGAAGGCCGATACTGCGGGCATGCGGGCCTGCGACGACGAGCGACTTGCGGAGTGGTTCCTCGGCCCGGGCGGGGAGCCGCCGGCGCTCGACGACGAAGGCCGGCTCGACCTCGACGCCCTCGACCTCGGGCGGTTCGAGGCCAGGGCCAGGATCCTCCACCCGATCTGGGAGGACCTGTCGCTGGCCGGCGACGACGCGCCCTGGGACGAGTGCTGGGACCCGCGCTGGGGCCGTGGCCGCCCGCGGGCGTCGTTCCCGGCCCGCGGCCTCAAGTGGCACGACCTTGCCGAGGAGCGCGGCCTCGACTTCGGAACCGCGACGACCCTGGCCGACCTCGCCTCGACCTTCGTCGGCGGGCGCTGGCCACGCCGCCTCTGCGGCCCCGAGGACGGCCTTCTCGAGCTCGACTGCCTGCACCACCTCGAGCGGCTCCTGCGGCCGTACGCCGGCGACGGCTGCGAGCTCCACTATCCGGCGAGCAGGACGACGGACGGCCGGCCCCGCTGCTTCGAGGGCGGGCCGGGCGACGCCCTGCGGCTGCTCGACGGCCCGGGCCTCACCGGCTCGCCGACGCTGTGGGCCGACCGCGGGCGGCGCTGGGTCCTGCTCAGCCACCCCGACCTCGCGTGGACGCTCTGCGCCGGCCCGCAGGCCCTCGTCGACGACCTCCTGGTCGACAAGCCGCTCGACGGCGTCGTCCTCGAGGGCGTCGCCCGGCTCGGCTGAGCGGGGCCCCGAGGACGGGGCGACCCGGCGGGGGGTGCGTCCGCGAAGCCCCGGTCGCAGCGCGGGCTCGGCGGCGGCGCTTCACGCCGGTCCCGGCTCCGGTCGATGAAGGAAGGGGGCAGGCACCCGGACCGCATGGAGCACTGGTTCCTAGGACTCCGACGCATCGAGCGACGCCGCTTCGTCGACGACGAGCGGCGGGTGCTCAACGAGCGCCTGCGCGACCTCAGGCGCGAGCTCCGGCTCGTGCTCGTCGTGCTGGTCGTGACGCTCGTGGCGCTCTCGGTCCTCGGCGTCGTCGCCGAGGACCAGCAGGACCTCGGGTTCCTCGTCGAGCTGTGCCTGGTCCTGGTCATGCTGACGCTGCCGCTCGGCCTGCTGCGGCTGCGCGACTCGCTGCGCGAGATCCGCAGCCTCCGCCTCGACCTCGAGCGCGGCTACGTCGAGCGCTTCGGCGGCCTGCTCGATCCGGGCCGGTTCCTGACCGGCCTGGCCAAGCGCGCCCACGAGCGGCTGCGCAGCGAGGAGGGCTTCGACGCGGACGGCGAGCACAGCGTCGAGGTCCTGCCGACCTCAGGGCGCGTGCTCAGCGCCGACGGCCGGCCGCTGTCGGCCGAGACCGTGGCCAGCGTCGGCCGCGCGGCCGCGCCGCCCGCCGACCCCTTCGTCCAGCCCCTGCCCGACGGCTTCCGCGTCGTGCTCAAGGACCCCAGCCTGCGCGTCGCGCGGCGCCGCCTCGAGGAGGAGGAGGTGCACGAGCTGGAGCACTGGGTCCATCGCTACAAGCAGCCCGGCTGGACCGGCATCGGCGCGGCGCTGCTCCTGTGCCTGCTCGTCGTGCTCGCCCGCGACGGGGCCCTCGAC
The DNA here is from genome assembly GCA_041398545.1 of Planctomycetota bacterium. Taxonomy (GTDB): domain Bacteria; phylum Planctomycetota; class UBA1135; order UBA1135; genus JAWKUM01. The sequence continues at coordinate 9,508 of JAWKUM010000038.1, forward strand.
TGGTCGCGCTTCGAGCTGCCGATCCTGGCCGCGATCGCGATCTTCGGCATGGTCGAGTACGGCCGCCGCTGGCTCGACGGGAGCCGCCTGGCCGAGGACCACGCCCAGGGCTGGGTGCTGACGATCCACGACCCGGCCGGCGAGGACGAGGGCATGGCCCGCCTGCCGCTGTCGCGCCCGCGGCTCGAGGTCCTGCCGATGAGCCGCGGGGTCTGGACCGAGGGCGGCCGCCCGGCGCCGTGGCGCCTGCGCGACGAGGACTGAGCGGGGCTCAGTATCCGAGCGCGCAGCCGTCCTTGCGGGCCTCGCTGGCGCCGATCCAGACGCCGCGCCCGGCGTCGCGCATGATCGCCTGGTAGCCGCCGAAGCCGCCGCTCGTGACGCGCACGACGTGCCCGAGCGCGCGCAGCCGCTCGATGACCCCGGGGGCGAAGCCGGGCTCGAGCAGGACCTTGCCGGCCCCCTCGTGCGGGATCCCGGTCGGCTCGGACGAGCCGATGTGCCGCAGGCGCGGGAGGTCGCCGGCCTCCTGCAGGTTACAGCCGAAGTCGAGCAGGTTGACGAGGATCTGGACGTGGCCCTGGGGCTGCATGTCGCCGCCCATGACCCCGAAGGCCAGGAGCGGCGCGCCGTCCCTGGTCACGAAGGCCGGGATGATCGTGTGGAACGGCCGCTTGCCCGGGGCATAGACGTTGGCGTGCCCGTCCTCGAGCGCGAACAGCTCGCCGCGGTCCTGGAGCACGAACCCGAGGCCCTCGGGCACGATGCCGGAGCCCATGCCGCGGAAGTTGCTCTGGATCCACGAGACCATGTTGCCGTCGTCGTCGGCCGTGCAGAGGTAGACCGTGTCGCCGTCGCGCAGCCGCGGGTCGCCGGCCTCGCAGTGGTCGAGGACGGCGTCCTCGCGGATCAGGGCGCCGCGCCGGGCCGCGTATGCCTCCGACAGCAGGCCCTCGACCGGCACGTCGGCGAAGGCCGGGTCGGCGTAGTAGCGCGCCCGGTCCTCGAACGCGAGCTTCTTGGCCTCGGTCAGCAGGTGCAGCCAGCGCGGGGTGCCGCGCTCGACGGGCCGGAGGTCGTAACCCTCGAGGATCCGCAGCATCTGCAGCGCGGCGAGGCCCTGCCCGTTGGGCGGCAGCTCCCAGACCTCGTGCCCACGGTAGGTCACCGACACCGGCTGGACCCACTCGCCGTGGTGGGCGGCGAGGTCGTCCGCGGTCAGGAAGCCGCCGGCCTCGGCGACGGCGCGGGCGATCGTCGCGGCGACCTCGCCCTCGTAGAACGCCGCGCGGCCGTGCGCGGCGATGCCCCCGAGCGTCCGCGCGAGCTGCGGGTTGCGGAACACGTCGCCCTTGGCCGGCGCGCGCCCGCCCGGCTCGAACACCTCGGAGAAGCGCGGGTAGCGCCGCAGGAGCCTGGCGTTGAGCTCCCAGTAGTACGCGATCAGCTCCGAGACGGGGAAGCCCTCCTCGGCGTAGCGGATGGCCGGGGCCAGCACGTCGGCCAGCGGCAGCTTGCCGAAGCGCTCGTGCAGCGCGAGCCAGCCGTCGACGCAGCCGGGCACCGACACCGGCAGCGGGCCGAGCGCCGGGATGCGCTCGAGGCCCGCCTTCGCCAGCTCCTTGCGCAGCCGCTCGAGCGTCAGGCCCTTGGGGGAGCGCCCGCTGCCGTTGTAGCCGTGCAGGCGCTTGCCCTTGGCGTCCCAGACGATCGCGAAGAGGTCGCCGCCGAGCCCGCAGCCGGTCGGCTCCATGAGGCAGAGCGCGGCGTTGGCCGCGATCGCCGCGTCGACGGCCGAGCCGCCCTGCTCGAGGATCCGCACGGCGATCCTCGTCGCCAGGGGCTGGCTCGTGCAGGCCATGCCGTGGCGGGCGAGCACCTCGGAGCGGCCGGCCAGGGGACTGACGAGGCGGGTCTGGGACGGGCTGGTCGGGGTCGTGGCCATCAGTGCGAGCGCCGGGAGCCAGGGCTTCATGGAGGTCCTCCACGCGGGGATGGACAGGGGCTGGGGAATATAAGAGATTCACCCGCCGTCACCCCGGGACCCCGATGCCGGCCTTCCTCCTCCCGTTCCTGCTGCTGACCCTGCCACCCGCCCAAGGGGTCGATCTGCGCGAACGGACCTTCGGGCGGATCGAGGCCCAGGAGGAGCAGGACTGGGCCGGGGCCAGGGTCGAGTTCTTCGCCCGGCCCCTGGGCAAGCCCGACGAGATCTCGGCCCCCGAGCGGGTCGGGGTCCAGGCCGACGCCGAGGGGCGCTTCGAGGCCAGGCTCGTCCCCGGGCTCCTGTACGACGCCTGGGCGGTCAAGAAGGTCGGTGAGGGCCGCTACCTCGTGACGGCCATCGCCAAGGACGTCGTCGCCGGGGAGCCCCTGTCCCTGACCGCCCTGAAGGAGCCCAACCTCGAGGTCGAGCTGGAGCTCAAGGGCCAACAGCGCTGGCCCGGCCGCGGGCCGTTCCGGGTCGAGGTCCGGGCGAGCAACCCGCAGACCTGGATCGTCGAGCTCGAGCCCAAGCAGGAGGGCCGCTGGTCGCTGCCGCTCCTGCCGGGGACGCGGGCCACGGTGCAGGTCGAGACCGAGGACGGCCAGGTGCTGCTGACCCACAGCCTCGACCTCGTGGCCCAGAAGCGCGAGGAGAAGCGCAAGGCGATGGCCGGCTGGACGGAGACCTACAAGCGCTCCCTCGAGCTGGAGGCCAAGAAGCAGGCCGAGAAGGCGGACAAGGCTGACAAGGCCGACAAGGAGGAGCAGACCGAGAAGGGCGACGAGGCCGACGAGGACCAGGACGGCGACGGCGACGGAGACGCCGAGAAGAAGAAGAAGGCCAAGAAGAAGGTCGTCGTGCCGCAGGCGCCGTTCCCCGAGTACCTCGAGGACGAGCTCCCCCCGGTCGAGGTCGACTGGCTCGTGCTGCCGCGCAGCTTCCGCTGCCGCTTCAAGATCCAGGCCGGCGAGGACAAACCGCTCGCCGGGATCGAGGTCCGGCAGGCCGTCCGCTCGGGCAAGCACCACGACATGCCGCCGGTCCTGGCCCGGAGCGACGACAAGGGGATGGTCGAGGTCGTCGTGCCCCAGGTCTACCAGGGCTACGGCATCCCCAAGACCAGCCCCCAGATGCAGTTCCTGTTCAGCGGGGACGGCTACGCGACGATCAGCGAGGGCTGGTTCAGCTACCAGCGCGGCGAGAAGAAGCCGCTCAGCGACGAGGAGCTCGTCGCGGGGGTCAGCGAGCCGCGCGACGTCGAGATGGTGTCCGGCTTCGCGGTCAAGGGGCGCGTCCTGTGGGACGAGGGCAAGCCGGCCAAGGGCATCGGCGTCGAGGTCGCCCTGCCGCAGGTCATGATCTACGGGCCCAACTCGTACGGGACGAGCGGCACGATCACGCTGAGCCTCAGGACCGACGACGAGGGGCGCTTCAAGGTCCCGGGGATCTGCCAGTACAGCTACAACCTCGGGATCCGGATCTGGGTCGACGGGGCCCGGGTCCGCCAGCAGCTCAACCTGCCCGAGCCCGTGCCCGACGCGCCGATCGAGCCGTATGGCCAGCTGCAGCTGTGGGGGCGGAGCGACGACCTCGAGCTGCCCGACTTCAACCTGGCCGGCCTGCGTATCGTCTGCGTCGAGGTGCGCCGTGCCGACGGCCAGGTCGGGTCCAACTCGCAGGTCCTGGCGCTGGCCAACGCGAACGTCGACTTCTGGAACCTCGAGCGCTCCCGCGGCAGCCACGTCGTCGCGGACCGCCGCGGCGTCGCGTGGCTGCTGCTGCACCCGCGGATGTGCAACCTGTTCGTCCGCAGCGGCAAGGACGGCTACTTCTTCGGCGGCATGGAGATCCCGGAGGGCGACAGCGGGCTTCCGCTCCTGGTCCGCCCTCGGCTGCAGTCGTTCTCGACCGTGCGCGGGCGCGTCGTCGACGAGAAGGGGCAGGGCGTCCCCAAGGCCAGCATCAGGGTCGGGTCGACCTGGATCATGAACGGCAACCCGACGACGAACATGATCTACAGCATGAACTACCGCCTGCTCAGCGGCACGACCGACGCCCAGGGGTGGTTCGAGGTCCCGTTCATCCCCGACTCCAACGTGCGCTTCACCCTCCGCGTCAACGGCAAGGTCGGCGGCAAGAACGTCAACTCCGACGACCAGCTGACCGTGTCCGACTCCGAGATCCGGGACGCCGTCATCGAGCTGCCGGGGGTGCTGACCGAGGAGGAGCTCGCCAAGGCCAAGGCCGGCGACAAGGGGGCGGGGGCCAAGAAGGCCGGGTCCGACCCGGTCGGGAGCATCGTCGACGGCGCGATGGGCCTGCTGCAGAAGCTCAAGGAGCGCGCCGCGGCCCAGCAGGCCGAGAAGGCCGCGGCCGCGAAGAAGGCCGCGGCGCAGAAGGCCGAGAAGGACGCCGCGGACAAGAAGGCCGCGGACAAGGAGGCCGCCGGCAAGGAGGCCGCCGGCAAGGAGGCCGCCGGCAAGGAGGCCGCGTCCCGTCCCGCGGTCTCGGGCGAGGAGGGCTGAGCCCGGTGCGGCGATGAAGCGGCGCAGGTCCAGCGGCGGCGGCGAGAGCGTCGACGAGCTCGTCGAGCGCGGCTTCACGGCCATCTCCGACGGCGACCTCGAGCAGGCCCTGACCGTCGCGGCCCGGCTCCGCGAGCTGCGCCACTCGAGCTGCTTCGAGCTCGAGGCCCTGGCCCACGAGGAGGCCGGCGACCGGGACCGGGCCCTGGCCGTGCTCGACGAGGGGCTCGGCATGGCCCCCGGCGTCTGGGTGCTGTGGCAGCTCCGCGGCAACATCCTGTCCGACACCGGCGACTACGACGAGGCCCGTGCGTCGTACGAGGAGGCCCTGCGCTGCGGCGAGGTCGACCGGGGCTCCGTCCTCTACAACCTCGCCCTGGCCGAGTACCGGCAGGGCGAGCTGGGCGCCGGCCTGGCGACGCTCGACCGCATCGGGGAGCCCGGCGACCTGCGCCTCAGGATCGAGGCGCTGCGCGCCGGCATCGAGCTGGCCGGCGGCGACGAGGGCGGCGCGCGGGCGCGCATCGAGGCCGCGCTGGCCGGCGCGGACCCCGCGCGCGACGACGGCGAGGCGATCGCGTCGCTGCACGTCCACCGCGGCGAGCTCCTGGTCGACTCCGACCCGGACGCGGCCCGGCGCGAGGCGCTCGCGGCCCTCGAGCTCGACACGGTCAACGACGGGGCCCTGTTCCTGCTGCGCGAGGTCGACGGGGCGGACTCGACCACGGCCCGGGACTTCGAGCTCCTCGTCGCCGGCGAGTGGACCGAGCAGGGCCTCGGCTTCCTCCGCGGCTTCCAGGTCCGGGCCGAGGACGAGGACATGGCCCTGGCGCTGTGCGCGGCCGTCCTGCCGCCGGCGATCCGGGACAGCCTCCGCGTCGAGGAGTGCAAGCCCTGCGCGGACGAGCTCGGCCACCGGACCGGCGTCTACGCGGCCTCCCCGTACGTCTACTTCGACGACTGAGGCGGGCGCGGCCGCTAGGCCATGATGGCCGCGGCCTCGTTGGCGAAGGTCTGCAGCGCGCGCCGCAGGACCGGCCGGAGGCGCTCGGCCAGCTCGGGCCTGTACGTCCAGGGCGCGTCCTCGTCCATGTAGATGCGCTGGCTCATCTCGAGCTGCAGCGCGTGCACGCGGTCATCGGGCCGGCCGAAGCAGCGCGTGATCCAGCCGCCCTTGAACGGGTGGTTGGCGACCTCGCTGAACGGGGACTCCTCGAGCACCCACTTGACCTCGGCGGCGATGCGGGCCTCGCAGCTCGTGCCGTCGGCGTCGCCGAGGATCAGGCCGGGGAGCCGCCCGGCGAACAGCCGGGGGACCTCGCTGCGGATCGAGTGGGCGTCGAACAGCAGGGCGTAGCCGTGGGCCTCGCGCAGCGCGTCGAGCTCGGCGCGGAGGCGCGCGTGGTACGGGCGCCAGTAGCGCTCGATCCGTCGTCGCCGCTCGTCCTCGTCCGGCGCCCGGCCCTGCCGCCACAGCGGCCTGCCGTCGAAGGTCGTCGTCGGGACGACCTCGGTCTCGGCCCGGCCGGGGTACAGCGGCGAGCCGTCGGCGGGCCGGTTGAGGTCGACGAGGTAGCGGCTGTAGCGCGCGTGGATCGTCCGGATGCCGAGCTCGGGCGCGAAGTCGTAGAGCCGCTCGAGGTGCCAGTCGGTGTCGGGCAGGGCCGCGACGTCGTCGCCGGCGAGGTCCTCGGCGACCTCGGGCGGCAGCTCGGTGCCGCAGTGCGGGATGCTCAGGAGCAGGGGGATCGGCGCGGCCTCGGGCTCACGGACGTGGTAGGGGGTGTCGGTCATCGCAGGGCTCTCTCGAACTCGGCCCGGACCCGCTCGCGGTCGACGTGGCGGCCGCCGTCGACGACGCGCCGGCCGGCGACCCAGTCCTCGCGGATCGGGGTGCCGCCGGCGGAGGAGAAGATCCAGGCGTCCAGCAGGGTGTCGCTTCCGTGCCCGAGCAGGCGGGGGTGGTCGCCGTCGAGCACGACGAGGTCGGCGCGCTCGCCGGGCCCGAGGTGCACCGGGCCCTGGGCGAGGGCCTGGGCGCCGCCCTCGACCGCGGCGTCGAACAGGCGGCGGCCGACCGAGCCGGTCGGGGCGCAGAGGTTGCGCCGGCCGGTCACGAGCCGCTGGCCGTATTCGAGCAGGCGCAGCTCCTCGGGCGTCGAAACCGAGACGTGGCTGTCCGACCCGAGCCCGAAGCGGCCGCCCTGGGCGAGGAAGGCCGGCAGCGGGAACAGGCCGTCACCGAGGTTGGCCTCGGTCGTCGGGCACAGCCCGACGATCGCGCGCCGGCGCGCGACCTCGGCCAGCTCGTCCTCGTCGGCCCAGGTCGCGTGCACGAGGCACCAGCGCTCGTCGACGGCGTGGTCGTCGAGCAGGAGCCGCAGCGGCCGCCGTCCGTACGCTTCGACGCACTCCTCGAGCTCGCGGCGCTGCTCGGCGACGTGGAGGTGGACCGGCGCGTGTGGGACGAGGCGCTCGCGGGCCAGGAGGAGCTCGCCCAGCTCGACCGGCGCGACCGCGCGCAGGCTGTGCGGGGCCAGGCCGAGGACCCGGCGGGGGTCACGGGCCATGTGCGGGACGAGGGCCTCGACGAGCCCGAGGTAGTCGGCCACGTCGCGGTGGCCGAAGCGTCGCTGTGCGGCGGCGAGCGGCCGGCCCGGGCCGGCGTGGAGGTACAGCACCGGCAGCAGGGTCAGGCCGATCCCCGTGCGCTCGGCCGCGGCGATCAGGCGCTGCGACAGCTCGGTCCGGTCGGCGTAGTCGCTCCCCTCCGGGGTCCGATGGAGGTAGTGGAACTCGCCGTGGCTCGTGTGGCCGGCCTCGAGCAGCTCGACGTACAGCATCGCCGCGGCGGCCTCGAGGAGCTCGGGTCCGATGCTCCCGGCGACGCCGTACATGGCCTCGCGCCACGTCCAGAACGAGTCGTCCTCGTGGCCTGGCGCCCCGTGCTCGGCGTGCCCGGCCAGCAGGCGCTGGAACGAGTGGCCGTGCAGGTTGCCGAGGCCGGGGAGGGTCCAGCCGGCGATCCGGCGCGCGTCCGAGCTCCAGTCGGCTGGCCGGGCGTCGTGGACGGCCGCGATCCTGCCGTCCTCGTCGACCTCGAGCCAGGCAGGGGACGTCCAGCCCCCGGGACGCCAGAGGTGCTCGAGCTCGAGGTAGGCGGGGTCGGTCAGTGACATTGCGGGATCCGCTCGCGGACCAAGGTAGCCACGACCCCGCCCCGCAGAAGTAGCTCTAGTACCCCGATCGTCCCGAAGCTCACTGCCGCGCGCCCAGGCGGACCTCGACGCCCGAGCTCAGGGACAGGACGCCGAGCAGGGGGCCGGTGGTCCCGACCGCCAGGACCTGCATCGTGGCCGTCAGGCCCGAGAGCCCGAGGTCGGCCGGCCAGGGGAGCTGCAGCTTGACGCGGCCGAGCTCGTCGGTGGCCGGCGCCGGCAGCGTCAGCAGCGCGAGGGGGTCGCACTGGAGGGCGCAGCCCGAGCCGAGGTCGAGGGCGCGCGCGGCGCCCGGGGCGAGCAGGAGGAGCGTCGGCGCCTTGACCGGGCCTCCGGACAGCCCGACGTCCCACACGCGGCCGAGCGCCGCCCCCGAGACGCTCAGGGACATCGTCGAGGGGCAGGACGCGCCCCTGGGGGTCGCGTGGCCCGGCACGCTGGCGAGCCAGCGGAACAGGTCGCGGGCCAGCGTGAGGTTGGCGCGCTTGCGGATGTCCGTGCCGGCCCCGTTGAGGTTGAACCAGGTGTTGCGGTCGAAGTGCCCGGCCAGGCGGCTGTCGCCCTTGGTCGCGGTCCACAGCGCGCAGTCGGCCGAGGTCGCGAGCTGGAGGCTGCCGGCCTTGCCGCTGCTGTCGAGCGTGCGGTAGACGAGCCCGGTCGCGGTGACCTGGGCCCGGGCCTGCCAGCCGTCGCTGCCCTGGCCGAGGCGGAACAGGCTGACGCCCTCGCCGACGTAGGCGTCGACGTCGTCGGCGCCCCCGTCCCCGTCGAGGCCCGACACGACCGCGTGGTCGAGGTCGAGGTAGCGGCCCTGCTGCTTGCGCTCGAGCACGGGGAGCTGGCCGGAGTCCTGCCAGACCTGCACGCCGTAGCGGGCCAGGAACTGGTTGTCGCTGGCCGGCGCGGCGTTCCAGGTCAGGCCCCAGTTGGCGTCGCTGACGAACAGGGCCGAGCCGCCGGCGTCGACGTAGTCGTGGAAGGCCTTGACCTCGGCGGCCGTATAGGCCCGGTTGTTGGAGCCGAGGAAGACGACGCGGTAGGGGAGCAGGGCCGTGAGCGTCAGCGGGACCTTGGGGTCCTCGACGAGCTGGGCGACCTGGAACCCGTCGGCGACGAGGGCCTGGCGCAGCTCGCCGTAGCCGTGGTTGCCGTTGTTCGTCGCCGCGTTGCCGACGTCGCTGAGCTGCTCGGTGCGCTGGGCCGTCGTGCCGCCCTCGGTCGCGCCGCCCGAGCCGTCCGCCCCGCGGACGAACAGGAGCTTGCGGCCGAGAGGGTCGACCCGGGTCTGGGCCGTGGCCGGGACCGCGCAGACGGCGAGCAGGCAGGCGGACAGGAGGGCTGGGCTGGGCATGGCGGGCAGGGGTGGGAGCCGTGCGAGCCGACGATCATCCCGGGGACGTCGCCGGGGCGCCACCCGGGGCGGAGCCCCGATCCTCCTGGATGTCGGGCCCGCGGGTCGGCCGAGCGTCGCGGCGAGCACTGGATCCGGTCGCCGCCTGCTCCGATGCTGCCGAGGTGCGCGGAGCACCGGACAGGGTCGGGACCGGGGCCGCGGTCGACGCGGCCGTCGCCGCGGGCTTCCTCGTCCTCGCCGTGCTGCTCGGCCAGCACGGCTTCTACCACGTCGACGGGCAGGGCCTCGTCCTCGGTCTGGCCCGCGCCGAGGTCCACCACGACCGCCACCCGCTGTTCCTGCCGATCGCCCGCGTGCTCGCGGCGCCGCTCCTCGCCCTCGGCGTGTCGCCGTTCCGCTGCCTGACGCTGGTCTCGGCGCTGGGCACGGCCTGCGGCCTGTTCGCGCTCGGCCGGGCCGCGGCCCGCCTCGCCGTGCCTGCGCGCGAGCGGGCCGTCCTGCTGCTCGCGATCGCGGCCTGTCCGTCGGTGTTGTTCTTCGCGACCGTCGTCGAGTTCCACGGGCTGTTCCTGGCCTTCGCCGCCCTGGCCTGGCGCGCGGCGGTCGGGCTCGAGCGGTGGCTCGCGCAACCGGACGGCTCGGCGGTGGAAGCCGGGCGTCGCCGCGGCCGGGTGCTCGGCGCCGGCGCCGTCCTCGGCGTCGCGACGGCCGTCGCGGCCATGGTCCACGGCTTCGGCCAGCTCCTGATCGTCGTGCTGCCGTGCTGGGTCGTCGCGCGTCGGGGTCGGGACTGGCGGGGGGCCCTGGCCCCGCTGGCCGTGGCCTGCGCCACGCACGTCGCCCTCGGCCTCGCGGTCTCGGTCGCGAGCGGTGGGGCGGGGGGGCGGCAGCTCGGCTACTTCGCGCCGTTCCTCGCCGACCTCGCGCCGGTGCGCGAGCTGGCCGCGGGCCTCGTCGACGAGTGGCTGCTGGCCTTCCTGCCGCTGTCCCTGACCTGCTTCCTCGTCGCCGGTCGGGCCCGCGAGCGCCTCGTGCTGGGCCTCGCTGTCGCCGGCTACCTCGTCCTGACCTGGATCCTGACCCCGGGCCTCAGCGAGCGGGGCGCGTACCTGCACCCCCTGGTGTTCCCCGCGGCGGTGCTGGCCCTGGCCTCGCCGCGGCGGCTCCTGCTCGTGCTCGTCGCCGCCGGCCTCGCGCTCGGCGTGCTGCGCGTGCGGTCCCACGACGCGCCGGTCGCGGGCGTCGGTTCGATGCAGGCCGTCGTCGCCGTGGCCGAGGAGCGGCCGAGCTTCCTGCTGCTGGCCTCGAGCGCCGAGGAGGACCCGCTGCTCATGGTCCGGCCCGCGCTCCCGTACCTCCGGGTCGCGGAGTTCCTGGCCACGATGCCTGCAGGGGGACGGGCCGAAGCCGTCCACGCCCTCCTGGCCCGCCTCAGCAGCGACCAGGCCGGGCTGGACCGGCGCCTGCTCGCGACCCGGGCCGCGCTCGAGGCCCTGCAGGCCGCGACGGGCGAGGTCGGCTCGGAGCGGCTCGGCGCCCTCCGCGTCGAGGTGCGCCGGGCCGGCGTCGTCGAGCTCCGGCCCTGACGGGTCGACCCCGGGGGCGGGCCGACCCGGGACGACCGCGCTCAGGCGAAGCGGACGACGTAGACCGGCGGCAGGTGGTGGGACAGGACCTGCCAGCTGTCGCCCTGGTCGGCCGTGAACCAGAGGTTGCCGGTCGTCGAGCCGAAGGCGAGGCGGTCGCCGCCGTCGTCGATGTCGAGGGCGTGGCGGAAGGTCAGGTCGTAGGCGTCGTCCTGCGGCAGGCCCTCGCGCAGCGTCTCGAAGCTCCGGCCGCCGTCGCGGGTGCGGTTGACGACGACCTGCCCGTCGACCGGGTAGCGGGCCTCGTCCTTCTGGGCCGGCACGAGCCAGGCCGTGTCGGGGTCCTCCGGGTGGACCGCGACCGCGAAGCCGAAGGTCGACGGCTCGACGTCGGTGACCTCCTCCCAGTGGGCGGCGTCGTCGGTCGAGCGCCAGATGCCGTTGTGGTGCTGGCACCAGAAGTGGGCCGGCGAGGCCGCGCACTGCACGATGCAGTGGGGGTCCTGGACGTCGGGGTCGTGCCTGCGGTCGGGCGGCATGTAGTCCGCGCGCATGCCCTCGCTCGACACGCGCCAGGTCGCCCCCGAGTCCTCGCTGACCTGGACGCCGCCGCAGGAGACGCCGAGCACGAGGCGGCGGTGGTCGCGCGGGTCGACGCAGATCGAGTGGATGCCGGGGTGGTCGGCCCCGCCGCCGAACCACTTCTTGCGGCCGTCGGAATTCCACAGCGACTCGACGAGCCGCCAGGTCGCACCGCTGTCGGTCGACGTGAACAGGCCGCCCGGCAGGGTGCCGCACCAGAGCCGCCCGGGCTCGGCCTCGCCGCCGGCGGCCAAGGACCAGACGAGCTTGAGCGACACGGCCTCGTCCTTGTCGTCCTGCGCGGGGTAGGCCGGCACGCCGACCTCCTCCCAGGTCGCCCCGCCGTCGCGCGAGGCGTGCAGCTTGTTGCCGAAGTGGCCGTGGTCCAGCGCCGCGTACAGCGCGCCGTCACGCCGGTCGTGCATGACCATCGGCACCGGGACGCCGATGAACCGCTTGTCGGCGATGCGCCAGCGCGGGGCGCCGGGCTTGCCGTCGTCGACGAACGTGAACAGGCCCTTGCGGGTGCCGACCAGGAGTCGCTTCTGCATGCTGCCCTCCTCGGGCTCTCGGGGACGCTCCTATCCGCCCGACAGGGCCTGCATGACCCAGACCTCGGCCTCGGGCCCGACGGGGTCGCTCAGCGCGACCCGGTCCCGGGCCGCCTGGCCGTCGACGAACACGACGATGTGCTGCCGGAGGCGGCCCTGCTCGTCGAGCACGTAGCCGCGCAGGCGCGGCGCGTCGGCGAAGGCGGAGTCGAGGACGTCGCGCAAGGTCCCGCCCGCGACGTCCCGCGGCGGGCAGTCGACGTGGCGCTCGAGGTTGGGGGTGAACTGGACCCTGGGCATGCCGGTCGGGAGGAAGGAGAGGCGGCATGCTAGCCACGGCCCGCGGGCCCGGCAGCCCCCCGCGGAGAGCTTCCCGGGTCCCGCGCCCGGCCCGCCCCGGGCTCAGGCGACGCGGTAGACGTCGCGGAGCTTGGTGCGCAGCGCGGTGATCAGGTACGCCGGGTCGGGGTCCGCGCCGGTGACCTCGCGCACGAGGTCCGGGGCCAGCCAGCGCTGGCCCTGGCGGTGGACGCGCTCGCCGAGCCAGGTCCTGAGCGTCGTGAAGTCGCCCTCGCGGAAGCGCTCCGCCTGCGGGCCGAGCTCTGCCTCGGCCTTGGCGTAGAGCTGGGCCGCGTAGAGGTTGCCGAGCGTGTAGGTCGGGAAGTAGCCGAACAGGCCGGCCGACCAGTGCACGTCCTGGAGGCAGCCGCGCCGGTCGTCGGGGACCTCGATGCCGAGGTAGTCGCGGTAGCGCTCGTTCCAGGCCGCGGGCACGTCGCGGGGCTCGAGCTCGCCACGGAACAGCAGCAGCTCGAGCTCGAAGCGGACCATGACGTGCAGGTTGTAGGTCAGCTCGTCGGCCTCGACGCGGATCAGCGACGGCTGGACGATGTTGGCCGCGCGCCACAGGTCCTCGGCCGACCAGCCGGCCAGGCGCGCGCCGAAGAACCCGCCGAGCCTGGGCGTGAGCCAGTCCCAGAACGCCCGCGAGCGGGCGACGGTGTTCTCCCACAGCCGGCTCTGGCTCTCGTGCACGCCGAGCGAGACGGCGAGACCCATCGGCGTCCCCGCGTGCTCGTAGCGGAGCCCCTGCTCGTAGATGCCGTGGCCCGACTCGTGGAGCGTCGAGTACAGCGCGTCGAACAGCTCGTCCTCGGTGAACCGCGTGGTCAGGCGGACGTCGCGGGGCTGGGAGCCGCTGCAGAACGGGTGGGTCGAGACGTCGAGGCGGCCGCGGGTGTAGTCGAAGCCGATGGCCTCGGACGCGAAGCGCACGAAGCGCCGCTGGTCCTCGATCGGCAGCGGCACGTCCAGGCTCCGCGCCGGCGGCGTCCCCCCGGCGCGCAGCTCCTCGAGCAGGCCGACGAGCTCCTGCCGCAGCGACCGGAACAGCGACTCCAGGGCCGCGGCCCGCATGCCGGTCTCGTACAGGTCGCCGAGGGCGTCCCAGAGCTCGCCGCCCTCGGGCACGCCCAGGGCCTCGGCCTTGCGCCGCTCGAGCGTGACGAGGCGCTCGAGCCACGGCAGGAAGCGGGCGAAGTCGTCGGCGGCGCGCGCCTTGGCCCACTCGTGCTGGGCCAGGGACTCGACCTCGCTGAGCTCGGCGACGAGGTCCTCGGGCACCCGGGTCGACCGGTCCCAGAGGCGCTGCAGCTCGCGGACGTTGACGGCCTCGACGCTCTCGGGGGCCGCGCCCGCGAGCTCGTCGTTGGCGGCGGCGAGCAGGTCGCCGAGCTCGGGGTCCGTCAGCATGCGGTGCACGAGGCGGGCCAGGAGTTGGAGCTGGCGGGCGCGGAACTCGATGCCCTGCTCGGGCATCAGCGCCTGCTGGTCCCAGCCGAGCAGCTGGGCGGTCGAGCCCAGCAGGTGGCGCTCACGGGTCTTCGCGATCAGCTTGTCGTAGGCGGTGGTCATCGCTCCTCCTCGGGGACGACCCTTGTACACGCAGCCGGCCGTCGAGGGGACGGCCGGTACGTGGAGACGCCCGGCCTGGGCCGGGCGTCGGTCGGACCGCGGGGGGCGCGACGGGGGCTCAGCCCCGGTCGGCCTCGTCCTCGGCCTTCTGGCGCTCGAGCTCCCGGAGCAGCCCGAGGTCGCGGACCTTGGCCTCCAGGGCGAAGGCCTCCTCCTTCTCCTTGGTCAGCTCCTCGAGCTTCTTCTGGAGCGAGGACTCCTTGTCGGAGCGGCCCTTCTCCTTGGCCCGCTCGAGCTGCGCCTCGAGCTCCTTCTGCCGGGCGTCGATCGCGTCGTACTTGCTGAGGAGCTTGCCGAGCTCCTTCATCGCGGTGTCGGGGTTCCGGCGGTACTCGGCGTCGAGGACCTGGAGATCGCGGTCCACGAGATCTTGTCCTTGCGGTCCCCGAGGAACTCCTGGACCTTGCCGCCATCCCAGGTCGCGAGCACGAGGCGCGGCGCGTCCTGCCGGCGAACAGGGCGTGGTAGGGGTGGCTCTCCTCGATGACGCGGGCGTCGACCTTGATGCAGTGGAACCACTGGCTGGCGAGGATGAACCGCTCGCTCTTCATCGCCGCCTCGAGCATGCCGTCGAGCTTCTCGTCCGGCGTGGCCGAGGTGTCGCGGACGATCAGCAGCGGCCGATCGTCACCGCCGCGCAGGGCCTCGATGGCCCCCTTGGCGTCGAGCTTCTCCTCGGAGGTCGTGCGGGCGACCGTCCAGTCGATCTTGAGCTTGGACTGACTCGTCGTCAGACGGGTCCAGGTGGTGGAAGCGCCCCCGGCGCCCCCGGCTCCACCGCATCACTGGAAGCCGTAGGCGGGAGCGATGAACGTCAGGGCCGCAGCGGCCCCGAGGACCAGTGAACGCATGTCGTTCTCCTCGAGCTCGCGAGATCAGGGTAGGAAGGGGGCGTCCGGGCCCGCTGGGGCTCGGACATGGACTGGATATCCTGCCCGATTCCTTCGGCAACTTGAACTGGGGACTTTCCCTGTCCCCGGCTCCCGGGCGAGGCTCCCGATCCGGTTCCCACCGGATGCGCACAAGGGCCCGGGTCGACCTCCCACCGATCGACGGGCCGTCGCCGAGGACCCGGTGGGCCCGGGGCCCCGGGCCGCTCTAATGGACCCGTGGCGTCGGGCCGATCAGGACCCCAGCGCCCCGCCGCCGGCCCGACCTTCCCGGGACCCTCGCCCAGACCATGCTGCTCCAGGACCTCGTCATCGTCTTCACGCTGTGCGTGGGGGTCGTGATCGTCTTCCACCGCCTGCGGCTGCCGCCGACGGTCGGCTTCCTGCTGACCGGGCTCCTGGCCGGGCCCCACGCCCTCGAGTTCGTCGGCAGCCCGGCCCAGGTCGAGGCCCTGGCCGAGGTCGGGGTCGTCGTCCTGCTGTTCACGGTCGGGGTCGAGTTCTCGCTCAGCGAGATCCTCCGGCTGCGCCGCCTGTTCCTGATGGCCGGCGGCGGCCAGGTGCTGCTGTGCACCCTGGCCGGCACCCTGGCCGGCGTCCTGTTCGGGCTGCCCTGGTCCCAGTCGGTCTTCCTCGGCTTCCTGCTGGCCCTGTCGTCGACCGCGGTCGTCCTCAAGCTCCTCATCGACCGCGGCGAGACGGCGTCGCCCCACGGCAAGGTCGCGACCGCCGTGCTGATCTTCCAGGACCTCGCCGTCGTCCCGATGCTGCTCGCGCTGCCGCTCCTGGCCGGCAAGGCCGACGGCGGGCCGGTCGCGGCCGTCGTGATGGTCGGCAAGTCGCTCGGCATCGTCGTCGGCATCCTGTTCCTGGCCCGCGTGCTCGTCCCGTGGCTGCTCGAGCGCGTCGTCCGGACCAAGAGCCGCGAGCTGTTCGTGATGTCGGTCCTCGCCGTCCTCCTCGGCACGGCGGAGCTGACGCACGTCGCCGGCCTGTCGCTGGCGCTGGGCGCGTTCCTGGCCGGGCTCGTGATCTCGGAGTCGCCGTACTCCCACCACGCGCTCGGCGAGGTCCTGCCGTTCCGCGACGCCCTGGCCTCGGTGTTCTTCGTCTCGGTCGGGATGCTGTTCGACATCGGGCTGCTGCTCGAGGACCCCGCCGGCCTGCTCGGCCTGCTCGCCTTCGCGATCGCGGTCAAGGCCGGGCTCTGCGCCCTCGTCGTCAAGCTCCGCGGCTACCCCTGGCCGATGGCCCTGCGCACCGGGCTCCTGATCGGGCAGGTCGGCGAGTTCTCGTTCGTGCTGCTGCAGCTCGGCAAGGGCGAGGGCCTGATGCCGGAGCGCCTCGAGTCGCGGATCCTCGCCACGGCCGTGCTGTCGATGGCCCTGACCCCGCTGCTCGAGTGGCTCGGGCGGCGGCTCGCGACGCGCGGCGAGGCGGCCGACGCCAAGGGCGAGGCGCACGAGGGCGGGCGGGACCACGTCATCGTCGTCGGCTACGGCCTCGCGGGCCGCAACCAGGTGCACGCCCTGCAGCACGCCGGGATCCCGTTCGAGGTGCTCGAGATGAACCCCGAGGTCGTCAGCCAGGAGGCGGCGGGGGGGCTGCCGATCCGCTTCGGCGACTCGACGCGGGCCTCGACCCTCGAGGAGGTCGACGTCCGCCGCGCGCGGCTCCTGGTCATCGCGATCTCCGACCCCTCGGCCGCCGAGCGCACGATCCGCGTCGCGCGCCGGCTCAACCCTTCGCTGCACATCGTCGTCCGGGCGAGGTTCCTGGCCGAGCGCGAGCGCCTGATCGAGCTGGGGGCCGACGAGGTCGTCCCCGAGGACCTCGAGACCAGCATCGAGATCTTCACCCGGACGCTGAGCTACTACTTCGTGCCGCGCGACGAGGTCGAGGAGCTCGTCCGGCGCACCCGCTCCTCCGGGTACGGCGTCATCGGCGACTCCAGGGACCCGGGGCGCGAGCCCTGCCCGCGCACGCTGCTGCCCGGGCTGGCCCTGGACCTGTTCCGCGTCGAGGAGGGCTCGCGCCTGGCCGGCCGCCTGCTCGGCGGGAGCGGGTTCAAGGAGGCCACGGGCCTGCTGATCGCCGCCGCCGTCGACGGGGACCGGCGCATCGACGGCCCGGGGCCCGAGCTCGAGCTCCGGCCGGGCATGGTCGCGGTCGTGCTCGGCGCGCCGGACCGCCTGCGCAAGGCCGCGGAGTGGTTCCTGCGCCGCGCCGAGGACGAGCGCGGCGGCGAGGCGGGGGCCGGGCCGGCGCCAGACGCCGCGACGGACGTGGACGCGGTCCCGGCGCCGCACGAGAGCCCCGAGCGGGCCGAGGCCCGCGGCGACGACGGGGCGTGACCCGGGCTCAGTCCTCCGCCGGGCGCCGCCGCTCGCGCTTGCGCTCCCCGCGCTGGCGCTTGCCGTCGAGGCGGCGCCGCACCGAGGCCCGCGTGGGGCGGGTCTTGTGCCGCGGCGGCTCGGGGAAGGCCGTCTCGAGCAGGAGCGTCCGGAGGCGGGCGCAGAGGTCGGCGACGTTGCGCTCCCGGTCGCGGTGCCGCTGGCTGGTCATCCGGAGGACGCCCTCCCGGTCGACCCGGTTGCCGAACCGGGCGAGGAAACGCCGGCGGTGGTCCGCGGGCAGGGTCGGGCTGTGGACCAGGTCCCAGGTCAGGACGGCCTTGGTCGCGCGCTTGTTGACGTTCTGCCCCCCGGGCCCCGAGCTCCGGACGAACTCGAAGCGGAGCTCCGCCATCGGGATCGCCAGGTCCTGGTGCACGATAAGTACGGATTCCATCGGGGGGTGGATCCCATGGACAGGGGTTCCCGGGTAGTCTCCTCCCATCCCTCTGCGGGGTTCGAGCCCAATCCGCGCGTTTCCGGGTGTGATCGGCCCTGGGGTCCGCTCCCGACCCGGATGGTCGGGGCACCGGGGTCGAGGAGACCTGCGGGCGAGGCCCGCGACACCCCCCGGAGGTATCCATGGACCTTTCATCCGACGAGCGAGGGCACATGGTCGACACGATCCGAGTTGCGTTCATCGACGATCATGCGGTCCTCCGCGACGCCCTCGAGGCGCGCATGAACCGCGAGGCCGACATGGAGCTCGTGGGCACGGCCGAGGACGCCGAGGCGGGCCTCGAGATGGTCCGCGCCTGCAAGCCGTCGATCGTCGTCATGGACGTCGACATGCCCGGCCCCTCGGCCTTCGACGTCGCCCGCACGATCAAGGTCGAGCTGCCCGGGACGAGCATCCTGTTCCTGAGCGCCTACTCCCACGACCGCTACGTCGACAGCGCGCTGTCGGCGGGGGCCTCGGGCTACATGTCCAAGGGCACGGGCTTCGACAAGCTCATCGAGGCCCTGCGCGCGATCGCGGCCGGCGAGCACTGGTTCGACGAGGCGATCCGCGACCGGCTGGTCATGGAGGGCTCCAACGTCCGCCTCGCCGGCGGGCCGGTGTCCCGCGGCTCGACGCTGACCGAGCGGCAGGAGTCGATCCTGCGCATGATCGCCCAGGGCCTGGCCAAGAAGGAGATCGCGGCCCGCCTGGACATCTCGGTCAAGACGGTCGAGACGCACACCGAGAACCTCATGGCCAAGCTCGGGATCCACGACCGCGTCGAGCTGACGCGCTACGCGATCCGCGAGGGCTACGTCAACCCGTAGGCCGCGGCCGGTGATCCAGCGCCGGCTCGACGCGCGGGATGAGGTCCTGGCGCCGCCCGGCGCGCGGCTCCGCCTCCTGCGCGGCTTCGCCGGGGCGGACGCCGACGCCTGGCTCGCCGGGCTCCTGGCCGGATTGCCCTGGACGCAGGACCGCGTCGAGATGTTCGGGAGATCCCTGGTCGTCCCGCGGCTCTCGGCCTGGTTCGGCGAGCCCGGGGCCGAGTACTCGTACTCGGGCATCGCGATGCGGCTGCGGCCCTGGACGCCGCTCCTGGCCGGCATCCGCGCCGTCGTCGAGGACGCGGCCGGGCACGGCTTCAACAGCGTCCTCGCCAACCTGTACCGTGATGGTCGCGACTCCGTGTCGTGGCACGCCGACGACGAGCCCGAGCTCGGGCGCGAGCCGGTGATCGCGTCGCTGTCGCTCGGTGCCTCGCGGCGCTTCCGGCTCAAGCACAAGCACCGCAAGGACCTGCGGCGCATCGACCTGGACCTGCACCACGGCGACCTGCTGCTGATGGAGGGCGCGACGCAGCGCGAGTGGCTGCACGCCGTGCCCAAGCGCCGCGCCGCGCTCGGCCCGCGCGTCAACCTGACCTTCCGATGGGTGCTTCCGCTCACCGAGCGACGCGGCGACCGGCGCCGCGACGCGCGCTGACCGGACCGCGGGGACGGGGCTCGCGGGATCGAGCCTCCCTGCTAGGATCGGGTCATGCCCCCGACCGAGTTGACCCGGAGACGCTGGAGGCACGGTCTATGAACCTGGTGTTGCGCAGCAGGAACTTCCGCATGGCACAGTCCATCCGTGAAAAGGTCGAACGGAGCATCCGCAAGGCGCTCCAGCGCTTCGGCGACCGCATCACCAGGCTCGAGGTCTCGCTCCGCAACATCGCCCGCCCCAACGGCAAGCTCGGCAAGGAGGCGCGCTGCGAGGTCCACATCGCGCACGCCGGGACGATCTTCGTCGACGCCAGCGGCAAGGACTACGGCTCGACGATCCGCAAGGTCGCCGAGGGCATCGGCTCGGCGCTCGATCGGCGCCGCGACCGCGGCCAGGGCTGACCTCCAGGGGCGACGTCCGGGCCGGTACGGGTTCCTGACTCCCCGCCGTGCCAGGACGGGCCGGGCCAGGGCATGATGGCCGGCTCGCCATGAGGCGCATCACCGGCATCTCCGTCACCGTCCTGGCCGTGGCCGCCCTCGCGGCGGTCGGGCTCCTGGTCGCGGACCGCCTCCGGCAGGAGGGCCGGACCGGGCCGCGCACGGCGGCCCCGGCGCCGGTCGAGGTCGGGCCCGTGACCCACGGGCCGATCGTCCTGCGCCGGACCTTCAGCGGGACCCTCGAGCCGAGCGCGGAGTTCGTCGTCGCGCCCAAGGTCGGCGGGCGGATCGAGCACCTCGCCGTCGACCTCGCCGACCGCGTGCGCCGCAACCAGGTCGTCGCCGAGCTCGAGGACGGCGAGTTCCTCCAGGCCGTGGCCCAGGCCGAGGCCGACCTCGCGGTCGCCCAGGCCAAGGTCGTCGAGGCCGAGAGCGCGCTGCAGATCCTCGAGCGTGAGCTCAACCGGATCCGCGGCCTCAGCGACCAGGGCATCGCGAGCGAGGCCCAGCTCGACACGATCACCAAGGAGGAGCTGGCCAAGAAGGCGGCCCTGGCCGTGGCGCGGTCGCAGGTCACGCGCGCGGAGGCCGTGCTCGAGTCGACCCGCATCCGGCTCGGCTACACCAAGGTCACGGCGGTGTGGAGCGGCGACGACGAGGAGCGGGTCGTCGCCCAACGGGACGTCGACGAGGGCGAGACGGTCTCGGCAAACACGCCGCTGATGACGATCGTGGCCCTCGACCCGATCGTCGGCGTGGTCTACGTGACCGAGAAGGACTACGGGCTGCTGTCGCCGGGCCAGGAGGCGCTGCTCGCGACCGACGCCAGCCCGGGCCGGCGCTTCCGCGGCCGGATCGCGCGCATCGCCCCGGTGTTCCGCCAGTCCTCCCGCCAGGCCCGGATCGAGCTCAGCATCGCCAACCCCGACGGCCGGCTCAAGCCGGGCATGTTCATGCGGGCCGAGGTCGAGCTCGACCGCGTCGACGACGCGACGATCGTCCCGGTCGAGGCCCTGACGCGGCGCGCCGACGTCGTCGGCGTGTTCGTCGTCGACGCCGCGGGCACGACGGTGCGCTGGGTCCCGGTCGAGCCCGGCATCCGCGAGGCCGGCCGCGTCGCCGTGACGGGGGACGGCCTCACGGGGCGGGTCGTGACCCTCGGCCACCAGCTGATCGAGGACGGGTCCCGGATCACGATCCCGGTCCTCGACGGCGAGGCCGGCGTGCGGTGAGCCTCCCGGGCGCCAGCGTCCGGCGGCCCATCTTCACGACGATGGTCACCCTGATCGTCGTCCTCGTCGGGCTCGTGTCCCTGTCCCGGCTGCGCGTCGACCTGTTCCCGGCGATCGAGCTCCCGACCCTGACCGTCCGCGCCGAGTACGAGGGGGCCAGCCCGGAGGTCATGGAGCGCCTCGTGACGCAGATCCTCGAGGAGATCCTCGCGACCGTGCAGGGCGTCGAGGAGATGACCTCGGTCACGTCCGAGGGCCGGACCAACGTCCGCCTCGCGTTCTCGTGGGGGACCGACCTCGACACCGCGGCCCAGGACGTCCGCGCGATGCTCGAGGCCGAGGCCAACGAGCTGCCCGACGAGGTCACCCGGCCGACGATCCGCAAGTTCGACATCGCGAGCTTCCCGGTCGTGATCCTCGGGATCTCGAGCGACCTCGACCCCGTCGAGCTGACCGAGCTCGTCGACCGGCAGATCCGGCAGCGCTTCGCGCGGCTGCCGGGCGTCGCCCAGGTCGACATGTGGGGCGAGCATACCAGCGCGAGGTCCGCGTCGAGGTCGACCCGCGCGCGGCTGCGGGCCCTGCGGCTCCTGCTCGACCGGGTCCTGGCGGCGATCCGGGACGCCAACCTCGACCTCCCGGCCGGCCAGATCGACGAGGGCCGCTTCGAGGTGACGCTGCGGGCCCCGGCCGAGTTCACCGACCTCGACCAGTGCCGGGCCACCGTCGTCGCGATGCGGGACGATGCGCCGGTCACGCTCGCACAGGTCGCCACGGTCGTCGACACCTGGCGGAAGCAGACGCGCGTCGTGCGGGTCGACGGCCAGCGCGGCCTGCGGATCGCGATCCGCAAGCAGGCCGACGCCAACACCGTCGAGGTCTCCGCCGCCGTCCTCGCCGAGGCCGAGGGCATCGCGGCCGACTACCCCCAGATCCGCATCGTCCCGGTGTCCAACCAGGGCAACTTCATCGAGCGCTCGATCCAGAACGTGGCCCGCTCGGTGCTGTACGGCGGCGGCCTCGCCGTGCTCGTCCTGCTGTTCTTCCTCCGCAGCCTGCGCAGCACGGTCGTGATCTCGACCGCCATCCCGATCTCGATCGTCGCGACCTTCGCGCTGATCTACTTCGGGGGCTTCACGCTCAACCTGATGACGCTCGGGGGGCTCGCCCTCGGCGTCGGCATGATGGTCGACAGCTCGATCGTCGTGCTCGAGAACGTCTTCCGCCGCCGCGAGGAGGTCGGGGAGGACGGCACGGTCGCCGCGGTCGAGGGGGCGCGCGAGGTCGCCCCGGCCATCGTGGCCAGCACGCTGACGACGCTGGTCATCTTCCTGCCGATGGTGTTCATGCGCGGCGTCACCGGCTTCCTGTTCCAGGAGCTGGCCTGGGTCATCGCGTTCTCCCTGGCCTGCTCGCTGGTCGTCGCGACGAGCCTCGTGCCGATGCTCTCGGCCCGGCTCCTGCGGGCCCGTGGAGGCGCGCCTGGGGCGCCGGCCCCGGCCGCCGGCCGGGGCGTGGCCGGGCTGGCCGAGCACGCCTTCCGCGGGATCGAGGACGGCTACCGCGACCTGCTCGGCGCGGTCCTGAGGCACCGGACGCTGACGGTCGTGGGCTGCCTCGCCCTGCTCGGGGCCAGCCTGCTGCTCGCGCCCCTGGTCGGCACCGAGTTCATGCCGCCCAGCGACGAGGGCGAGGTGCGCGTGACCGGTGAGATGGAGGTCGGCACGCGGCTCGGCCTCGTCGACGAGCAGACCCGGGTCATGGAGGCGATCGTCATGCCCACGGTCCCCGAGGTCGTGGCCTCGGTCGTGACCGTCGGCGCCATGGGCTTCCGCACGGACGCGACGACCCAGGGCGAGATCGCCCTCTCGCTGACCCCGGCCGCCGCGCGCGCGCGGTCCAACGGCGAGGTCGCCGACGACCTGCGCCGCCTCCTCGCCGGGCGGGTCCCGGGCATGGAGCTGCGCGTGCGGGCGCCGCAGGGCCAGTTCCTGATGAACCGCATCCTCGGGGAGGAGGAGGGCCTCGTCGTCGAGATCCGGGGCGACGACCTCGCGACCCTC
>JAWKUM010000039.1:0-31213 GCA_041398545.1 Planctomycetota bacterium
ATCGACGCCCAGATGTGCTCCCGCAAGGAAAACCTGACCGTGGCCGAGCGCGAGGCCAACCTGCAGGAGATCAAGCAGGCCGAGATGGAGTTCATGCGCCAGTTCCGGGAGTCGACCCGGAGCATGCTCGAGGAGGCCAGGGAGATCCTCGGCAAGGACGTGCTGGACCCGGACACCGGCAAGCCGGTCGTGATCCCCGACACGGTGATGTACGCGGACCTCAAGAAGGTGCGCGACCACATCCTCGCGGCGGCCCAGGAGACCGGCAAGAAGGCCCTCGTCGAGGAGTGCGACACCCTCGTCAAGGAGTACACCGACCGGATCAAGGCCCGCGAGGCCGACCGCAACAAGCGCGTCAACCGGCTCAGCCGCGGCGACGAGCTCCCGACCGGCGTCCTCGAGATGGTCAAGGTCTACGTGGCCGCCAAGCGCCGGATCTCGGTCGGCGACAAGATGGCCGGCCGCCACGGCAACAAGGGCGTCATCTCGATGATCCTCCCCGAGGAGGACATGCCCTTCCTCGAGGACGGGACCCCCGTCGACATCGTGCTCAACCCGCTCGGCGTGCCGAGCCGCATGAACGTCGGCCAGATCCTCGAGACGCACCTCGGCTGGGCGGCCCGCAAGCTCGGCTTCCGGGCCGTGACGCCGGTCTTCGACGGCTCGACCGAGGCGGAGATCGAGGACGCGCTCCGGCGCGCCCACCTGCCGACCGAGGGCAAGACCGTCCTCATGGACGGCCGCACCGGCGAGCCGTTCGAGCAGAAGGTGACCGTCGGCTACATCTACATGATGAAGCTGCACCACCTGGTCGACGACAAGGTCCACGCCCGCGCGACCGGCCCCTACTCCCTGATCACGCAGCAGCCGCTCGGCGGCAAGGCCCGCTTCGGCGGCCAGCGCTTCGGGGAGATGGAGGTCTGGGCGCTCGAGGCCTACGGCGCGGCGAGCATCCTGCAGGAGCTCCTGACCGTGAAGTCGGACGACGTCGACGGCCGGACCAAGATCTACGAGGCCATGGTCAAGGGCGAGAACATCCTCGAGCCCGGCACGCCGGTGTCCTTCGGCGTGCTGTGCCACGAGCTGCGCGGCCTGGGCCTGGACATCGAGCTGCACCGCAGGGGCAGCGCCGAGGAGCTGCTCGGCTGAACCGGCGGCCCCCGGCCGGAGCACCGGCCCGGGCCCGCCACGCTGACGAGACCGGAACACACAGGACACCCTGAGGACCCCGCGGCCCGCCGCGGGGACGAGGAAGCCGATCGATGGTCGAAACCATCTACGAGAAGATCAACGACTACGCCGCGGTCTCGATCAAGCTGGCCTCGCCCGAGGACATCCGCTCCAAGTGGTCCTACGGGGAGGTCAAGAAGCCCGAGACGATCAACTACCGCACCTACCGGTCCGAGAAGGACGGGCTGTTCTGCGAGCGCATCTTCGGCCCCGAGAAGGACTGGGAGTGCGCGTGCGGCAAGTACAAGGGCATCAAGCACAAGGGCATCATCTGCGACAAGTGCGGCGTGATGATCACGCACAGCCGCGTGCGCCGCGAGCGGATGGGCCACATCAACCTGGCCGCCGCCGTCGCCCACATCTGGTTCTTCAAGGCCATGCCGAGCCGGATCGGCAACCTCCTGGCCATGAAGACCGCCTCGCTCGAGAAGGTC
Source organism: Planctomycetota bacterium (assembly GCA_041398545.1). Taxonomy (GTDB): domain Bacteria; phylum Planctomycetota; class UBA1135; order UBA1135; genus JAWKUM01. Next base: position 1,665 of record JAWKUM010000039.1, read on the forward strand.
GTCTACTTCCAGGACTACGTCGTCGTCGACGCCGGCGACACGCCGCTCAAGGCCTGTCAGCTCCTCACGGAGGAGGAGTTCCGCGAGTCGCGCGAGAAGTACGGCAACACGTTCAAGGCCGCGATGGGGGCCGAGGCGATCCGCGAGATCCTGTCCAACCTCGACCTCGGCGACCTGAGCCAGGAGCTGCGCGAGGAGCTCAAGCTCACGCGCTCGGTCCAGAAGATCAAGGACATCATCAAGCGGCTCAAGACCGTCGAGATGCTGCGGGACAGCCCCAACCGTCCCGAGTGGATGATCATGGACGTCATCCCGGTCATCCCGCCGGACCTGCGCCCGCTCGTCCTGCTCGACTCGGGCAACTTCGCGACGTCGGACCTCAACGACCTCTACCGCCGGCTGATCAACCGCAACAACCGGCTCAAGAAGCTCCTCGACCTCAACGCCCCCGACGTCATCATCCGCAACGAGAAGCGGATGCTGCAGCAGTCGGTCGACGCCCTGTTCGACAACGGCCGCTGCCGCCGCCCCGTCCTCGGCTCGAGCAACCGCCCGCTCAAGTCGCTGACCGACATGATCAAGGGCAAGCAGGGCCGCTTCCGCGAGAACCTGCTCGGCAAGCGCGTCGACTACTCCGCCCGCTCGGTCATCGTCGTCGGCCCGGACCTCAAGCTGCACCAGTGCGGCCTGCCCAAGATCATCGCCCTCGAGCTGTTCCAGCCGTTCATCATCCGGCGGCTCAAGGAGCTCGGCCTGGCCGACACGATCAAGTCGGCCAAGAAGATGCTCGAGCGCCGCGACGAGCACGTGTGGGACATCCTCGAGGAGGTCATCCAGGGGCACCCCGTCCTGCTCAACCGCGCGCCGACGCTGCACCGCATGGGCATCCAGGCCTTCGAGCCGGTGCTGATCGAAGGCAACGCGATCCGCATCCACCCGCTCGTCTGCGGCGGCTACAACGCCGACTTCGACGGCGACCAGATGGCGGTCCACCTGCCGCTGAGCTTCGAGGCCCAGATCGAGGCCTCGACGCTGATGCTGTCGTCCAACAACATCTTCACGCCGGCGCACGGCGGGCCGATCATCGCGCCCAGCCAGGACATCGTGCTCGGCTGCTTCTACCTGACGTTCCGGTTCCCCGACGAGAAGCTCGAGGGGAAGCCGTTCCGCGCGACGCCCCAGGAGGCCTGGATGGCGCACGCGATCGGCAAGCTGCGCACCCACCAGGTCATCCTCGTCCAGTTCGAGGAGGGGCAGGAGGTGCACGAGAGCAAGGACGGCACCTTCCGCATCTGCGACGGCGTCGAGTTCGTCGAGACGACGCCCGGCCGGCTGATCTTCAACGACATCCTCCCGGAGGGGATGCCGTTCTACAACATCACGCTCGACAAGGGCGCGCTGAGCAAGATCATCGCCGACTGCCACGAGCGCCTCGGCCGGCCCGCGACCCTGCGGCTGCTCGACTCGATGAAGTCGCTCGGGTTCAAGGCCTCGACCCTCGCCGGCCTGAGCTTCGGCAAGGACGACCTCGCCGTCCCGGACGCGCGCAACAAGATCGTCGAGAAGACCCAGAAGGAGGTCGACGCGATCCAGCTCGCCTACGAGCACGGCCAGATCACCGACGGCGAGCGCTACTCCAAGATCATCGACTGCTGGACGCGCGCCCGCGACCTCGTCGGCGCCGAGCTGCTCGAGACGCTGCGCAACGACTGCGGCGCCCGCGAGTCGGGCAAGACCGGCGCCCTCGGCGGCCGCGAGCCCCTCTACATCAACCCGATCTTCTGCATGGTCTCGTCCAAGGCCCGCGGCTCGGTCGAGCAGATCCGGCAGCTCGCCGGCATGCGCGGCCTCATGGCCCGCCCCTCGGGCAAGATCATCGAGACGCCGATCCGCGCCAACTTCCGCGAGGGCCTCAAGGTCCTCGAGTACTTCTCGTCGACCCACGGCGCGCGCAAGGGCCTGGCCGACACGGCGCTCAAGACGGCCGACTCGGGCTACCTGACCCGCAAGCTCGCCGACGTGGCCCAGAACGTCGTCGTGACGATCGACGACTGCGCGACGCCGCAGGGCGTCAAGCGCGGCGTCGTCTACCAGGGCGACAAGATCGCCGTCTCGCTGTCCGACGCGATCCGCGGCCGGGTGTCGATGACGACGATCGAGGACCCCGTCACCGGCGAGATCGTCGTCAGCAAGGACGAGCTCCTCACGGTCGACATCGCCAAGCGGCTCCAGGACCTCGGCTACGACAGCATCCAGGTCCGCTCGCCGCTGACCTGCGAGGCCGACCAGGGCGTCTGCGCCCGCTGCTACGGCATGGACCTGTCCCGCGGCGACCTCGTCGAGCTCGGCCAGGCCGTGGGCATCATCGCCGCCCAGTCGATCGGCGAGCCGGGCACGCAGCTGACGATGCGGACGTTCCACATCGGCGGCACGGCCAGCAAGACGCTCGAGGAGAGCGAGATCAAGGCCAAGCGCGGCGGCAAGGTCGGGTTCCAGAACCTCCAGGTCGTCGCCAACGAGGACGGCGACCTCGTCGCCCTCAACCGCAAGGGCGAGCTGATCGTCTTCGACCCCAAGGGCCGCGAGTCGATCGCCACCTCGTCCCGATCGGCGCCGCGTGACCGTGGCCGACGGCGCGACGGTCAAGGACGGCCACAAGCTCTGCGACTGGGACCCGCACCACGTGCCGATCCCGGCCGAGGTGTCGGGCAGGTCCGCATGAGGACATCGTCGAGGGGCGCACGATGCGCCGCGAGCAAGCACCGCGGCTCCCGCCGCGAGCGCAAGATGATCATGGAGCACAAGGGTGAGATGCACCCGCAGATCCTGATCGTCGACGAGAAGGACCACGTGCTCTCGATCCACCCGCTGCCGGAGCGCGCCTACATCGAGGCCGAGGACGGCGTCAAGGTCAAGGCCGGCGCCCTGCTGGCCAAGACCTCGCGCGAGATCACCGGCACGCAGGACATCACGGGCGGCCTCCCGCGCGTGACCGAGCTGTTCGAGGCCCGCAAGCCCAAGGAGCCGGCCGTGCTGGCCGAGATCGACGGCAAGATCGAGCTCGGCGAGAAGAAGCGCAGCAAGCGGACGATCATCATCCGCGGCGACGGCGGCATCGAGATCGAGCACCTCGTCCCGCACGGCTCGCACCTGCGCGTCCACCGCGGGGACAACGTCGTCGCCGGCGAGCCCCTGACCGAGGGCGCCCTCGTCCCGCACGACACGCTCCGCATCCAGGGCGAGCAGGCCGTCCTCGACTACCTCCTCCGGGAGATCCAGGCCGTCTACCGCGCCCAGGGCGTGACCGTCGACGACAAGCACATCGAGATCATCCTCGGCCAGATGATGCGCAAGGTGCAGGTCGACGACCCGGGCGACAGCGACTTCCTGCCCGGCGCGGTCGTCGACAAGTTCAAGTTCCGGCGCGAGAACGACCGCCTCAAGCGCGAGAAGAAGAAGCCCGCCACCGTGACGCCGCTCCTGCTGGGCGTGACCAAGGCCAGCCTACAGTCCGAGTCGTTCATCTCGGCCGCCTCGTTCCAGGAGACGACCAAGGTCCTGACCGAGGCCGCCCGGGCCGGGCGCCGCGACGCGCTGATGGGCCTCAAGGAGAACGTCATCCTCGGGCACCTCGTGCCGACCGGGACCGGGTTCCCGCGCTACCAGGCGACCCAGGTCCGCAAGAACATCGACCTCCAGGCCGCGGCCGCGGAGCTCCTCTCCCACGCCCAGCCGACCGGGACGGAGGGGGCCGTGCCGGCCTTCTCGGTCGAGATCGAGGAGGGCGCCGAGGGCGGCACGCCCTAGGCCCCCCGCGCCCGGCCGCCCAGGCCGGGCCCCCGGGGCGCAGGCCGGCCTTGATGCCGCCCGGCGCCCATCTATACTCTTCGCCCTTTTCCCGTCCGACCGGGTCCGGGACGCCGGCCCGCCCAGAGAACGCGCATGCCAACGATCAACCAGCTCGTCCGCAAGGGCCGCAAGCAGGCCAGGAAGAAGAGCAAGTCGCCGGTGCTCGACCGCTGCCCGCAGAAGCAGGGGGTCTGCACGCAGGTCAAGACGATGACGCCCAAGAAGCCGAACTCGGCCCTGCGGCGCGTCGCCCGCGTGCGCCTCTCCAACGGCAAGGAGGTCACCGTCTACATCCCGGGCGAGGGCCACAACCTGCAGGAGCACTCGATCGTGCTCGTGCGCGGCGGCCGCGTGCGGGACCTCCCGGGCGTCCGCTACCACATCATCCGCGGGACCCTCGACGCCTCCGGCGTCGACGACCGCAAGCAGTCGCGTTCGAAGTACGGCGCCAAGCGGCCCAAGGGCTGAGCCGGCGCGACGGACGTACGACCCTGATCGGGCCAGCACCCGGAGAACACCAGGATGCCTCGGAACTACAAGTCGACCGACCCGCTGATCAAGCCTGACCCGCGCTTCGCGAGCAAGCTGGCGGCCAAGATCATCAACCAGCTCATGGACGACGGGAAGAAGTCCACGGCGCAGAAGGTCTTCTACGAGGCCGTCGACGTCTGCGCCAAGAAGCTCGGCAAGGAGCCGATCGAGGTCTTCACCCAGGCCATCGAGAACATCAAGCCGCGGATCGAGGTCCGATCCAAGCGCGTCGGCGGCGCGACCTACCAGGTCCCGATGGAGGTCCGGCCGCGGCGCCAGCAGAGCCTGGCCATCCGCTGGCTGATCGAGCACGCCCGCGCCAAGCGGGGCAAGCCCATGGCCCGGCGCCTGGCGGACGAGATCTTCGACGCCTTCAACAACCAGGGCGGGGCGGTGACCAAGAAGGAGAACGTCCACAAGATGGCGGACGCCAACAAGGCCTACGCCCACTTCGCCTGGTAGCCGGCCGACCCGGCCGGGCCGCGGGAGCCGGCGTCCTCCGGGAGGGGGGCGCCGGCTCCTTCGCGTACCGGGGGTCATCCCGCTATGTTCCGGGGCCCCCCGTGCACAGGGTCAGGGTCGCCGTGGACGAGAAGCAGCGCGAGAGGCTGGCGCGGCGCCGGATCTTCGGCGTGGCCGCGCACATCGACGCCGGCAAGACGACGGTTTCCGAGCGGATGCTGTACGTGGCCGGGGTCCAGTACCGCCCCGGGCTGGTCGACGAGGGCACGGCCACGATGGACTTCGAGGAGGAGGAGCGTGAGCGCGGCATCACGATCCACTCGGCCGCCATCGACCTGCCGTGGGGCGACCGCGAGCTGACGCTCGTCGACACGCCCGGCCACGTCGACTTCACGGCCGAGGTCGAGCGCTGCCTGCGGGTCCTCGACGGCATGGTCCTCGTGCTCGACTCGAGCAAGGGGGTCGAGGCCCAGACCGAGACCGTTTGGCGCCAGGCCCAGGCCCACGACGTGCCGCGCATCGCCTTCCTCAACAAGCTCGACAAGGTCGGGGCCGACGTCGCGCGGAGCCTCGCCAGCATCGAGGCCCGACTCGGCATCGTGCCGATCCCGGTCCAGGAGGTCCTCGGGGTCGGCGAGGAACGGATCCGCATCGCCGACCTGATCCACCGCAAGGTCCTGACCTACGAGGGCCGGGGGCCGACGCCGTGCTCGTCGCCGAGGAGTGGGACGACGAGGTGCGGCCGCGGCTCGCCGCCGCGCGCGCGCGGCTGTGCGAGCCGTGGCCAACCTCGACGAGGCGCTCGTCGAGCGCTACCTCGCCGAGGAGGAGCTCGGGCCCGAGGAGCTCGTCGCCGGTCTGCGCCGGCTCACGCTCGAGGCCCGCGCCCTGCCGGTCCTGTGCGGCGCCGCGCTGCGCGGGATCGGGGTCGAGCCGCTGCTCGACGGGGTCGTCCGCTTCCTGCCGAGCCCCCTCGACCGCCCGCGCCCGCGGGGCCGCGACCGGCACAGCGGCGCCCCGGTCGTGCTGCAGCCCGACCCGGAGGCGCCGCTGGCCGCCCAGGTGTTCAAGCTCGTCGCGACCCGGCACGGCAACGTCGCGTGGGTCCGCGTCTACCAGGGCACCCTCGAGGCCGGGGACCAGGTCCGCAACTCGAGGGTCGGCAAGCCCGAGCGCGCCCAGGCCCTGCTCCGGATCCTCGCCGGCGACACCGAGCAGGTCGAACGGGCCGTGCCCGGCGACGTCGTCGCGATCAAGGGCTTCCGCAACGTCCGGACCGGGGACGGCGTCACGGCCCCCGGCTCGGAGCTCGACTTCCCGTCGTGGACCTTCCCGCTGCCGGTCCTGTCCCGGTCGATCGAGCCCCGCAAGGTCGGCGACCGGGACCGCCTGCTCGAGTGCCTCGACCTGTACGCGGCCCAGGACCCGACCTTCGACTGGAAGCAGGACGAGGAGACCGGGCAGGTCCTGATCTCCGGGATGGGGGAGCTCCACCTCGAGGTCATCAGCCACGCCCTGGCCCGGGACTTCAAGGTCGACTGCGTGTTGGGCAAGCCCAGGGTCGCCTACCGCGAGACGCTGGGCCGGGCCGTGCGGCTCGACGAGGAGGTCCGGCTCCGGCTGCCGGCCCGCGAGGTCGCCGCCCGCGTCGTCGTCGAGCTCCTGCCCGACCCGGCCCTCGACAAGTGCGCGGCCGAGGACGCCCTCGAGGCGCCCGAGGGCCAGGAGAAGCGCTTCGCCCCGGTCCGGGAGGTCGCGCGCCACGCGCTCGAGCTCGAGCTCCGGGCCGGGCCCGGCCACGGCTTCCCGATGACCCAGGTCCGCGGCCGGGTCCTGCGCTGCGAGACCCCGGAGGGCGGGCCGCCACCGGCCGAGGACGTCGAGATCGCCGTATCCCTGCTGCTCCGCGGCCTCGCCGACAGCCCCGACCTGCGGCTGCTCGAGCCGTGGATGCGGGTCGCGGTCACGGCCCCCGAGGAGTTCCTGTCCCCGGCGCTGGGGGAGATCCAGGCCCTCGGCGGGCAGGTCCAGCAGGTCGAGGTCCAGGCGCCCTGGGCCGAGGTCCGGGCCACGGCCCCGCTGTCCCGCCTGCTCGACTTCACGACCCGGCTGCGCTCGGTGACCCAGGGGCGGGCCGCGGCCTCGATGGAGCTCGAGGCCTACCACCCGGTCCCGGCCGAGGTCCGCGACGCCCTGCTGGGGGACTAGGGGCGCCGTCGGCCCCGCGCGCCGCGAGGCCCGCAGCGACGGGGGTTTCCGGCGCCCTGGAGCTTGACTCCCCCTGGGGGCCTACCTAGACTCTCCGCCCTTCACCCTTGCGGAGGGCCCTCACCGCCAACGTAAACCCTTTCTCCTCAATCGATTAGGGGAGAGGGAGGCAGGGTCCCGGGGTGGGATGCAACGTCGTTTCGGAGCAGAGAGCAAGCCGTGCAGGACAAGATCCAGATCCGCATGGAGGCGTACGACCACGAGACCCTCGACCAGGCGGCCGTCGACATCGTCGAGACGGCCAAGCGGACCGGGGCACGCATCTCGGGGCCGATCCCGCTGCCCACGAGGATCGAGCGCTACACCGTCCTTCGGTCCCCCCACGTGGACAAGAAGGCCCGTGAGCAGTTCGAGATCCGCACGCACAAGCGCCTGATCTACATCTCTTCGGAGCCGACCTCCAAGACCGTCGACGCGCTCAGCAAGCTCAACGTTCCGGCCGGCGTGACATCCGCATCCGCGCTCGATCCCCAGGGATCCCCGATCATGGCGCCCGTCCCCCGGCGGGCGCAGAGGAAAGGTCGCCGCCCGACCCCGCACGCGCGTGGAAGGGCGACGTCGTCGAAGCAGGTTCCGAGCGATGGCAACGGTCAAGACGTACGGTGACGGGAAGCTCGACGCCCGCGAGGTAGACGCGAGCGTGATCGCTTCGCGCGTCCTCGGGCGCACGCTCAAGGAGGCCCTCGTCGGCTACGAGGCCAACCAGCGGCAGGGGACCGCCAAGACCAAGGAGCGTGGCGAGGTCGCCGGCTCCTCCAAGAAGCCCTGGAAGCAGAAGCACACCGGCCGCGCCCGCGCCGGCCACAAGCGCTCGCCCCTGTGGCGCGGCGGCGGCACGGTCTTCGGCCCCCGCCCCCGTGACTTCACGCAGGGCAGCAACCGCAAGCAGCGCCGCGTGGCCCTGGCCTCGGCCCTGCTCGGCAAGCTCGAGGACGGCGAGGTCATGGTCGTCGACGGGTTCCCGACCCGGGAGCCCAGCACCAAGGAGGCCTGCCGGGTCCTCCAGGCCGTCGGCGCCACCTCCGGCGCCCTGGTCGTGACCGCGGGCCTGGACCGCACGGTCTGGATGAGCCTGCGCAACGTGCCGCGGGTCGACGTCCTGCCGCTCAGCGACCTCAACGCCCGGGCCATGCTGCTGCGTCGCAACGTCATCTTCACGCCGGCCGCCTTCGACCAGCTCCTGCAGCGCCGCTGGAGCCAGAAGCGCGAGGACGCCCAGGAGGTGAAGCGTGGCTGACCTGTCGATCCACTACGACATCATCAAGAAGCCGCTCTTCACCGAGAAGGGCGCGCGCCAGGCGGAGCGCCAGAACACCTTCGCGTTCGAGGTGCACCCCGGCGCCAACAAGATCGAGATCAAGCAGGCGATCGAGGCCATCTTCGAGGTCTCCGTCGTCAAGGTCCGGACCGTCAACCAGACCGGCAAGCTCAAGCGCGTCGGCTGGAACTACGGTCGGACCCCCCCGTGGAAGAAGGCCCTAGTCACGTTGAAGGAGGGGGACACCATCCAGCTCGCGTGACCACGCGCGGGCGCCGCGGGGCCTCCCCGCGCGCCGCCTCGCCGCACGCGCCAAGCTGCGTCCAGAAGGTGCCCACAGCCAGCGGGTGCGCCCCGCGCCGAGACGGGAGGGCCGCGAACGGCCGCCCGTCGCCCTGAGGTACGACCATGGGAATCAAGGTCTACAAACCGACATCACCCGGCCGGAGGAACTCCTCGGTCAACGACTTCGCGGAGCTCACGCGGTCGAAGCCCGAGAAGAGCCTCGTCGAGCGCATCCGCAAGACCGGCGGCCGCAACAACCGCGGGCGGATCACGTCCCGGTTCCGCGGCGGCGGCGCCCGCAAGCTCTACCGCAAGGTGGACTTCAAGCGGCGCAAGGACGGCGTCCGCGCCCGGGTCGTGGCGGTCGAGTACGACCCCAACCGCACCGCGTTCATCGCGCTGCTGCACTACGAGGACGGCGAGAAGGCCTACATCCTGGCGCCCAAGGGCGTCGCCGTCGGCCAGTCGCTGCTGTCGGGCCCCGGCGCCGAGCCCCGCCCGGGCAACGCCATGGCGCTGCGGGACATCCCGATCGGCCTCGAGGTCCACGCCATCGAGCTGCAGCCGGGCCGCGGCGCCCAGCTCGCCCGCTCGGCCGGTGCCGCCTGCCAGCTCCAGGCCCGCGAGGGCGACTGGGCCGTCGTGCAGCTGTCCTCCGGCGAGCTCCGCCGGATCCACGCCGACTGCCGGGCCACGATCGGCCAGGTCGGCAACCTGGACCACCAGAACGTGCGCTGGGGCAAGGCCGGCCGCATGCGCCACCGCGGACGCCGCCCGCACAACCGCGGCACGTCCATGAACCCCGTCGCCCACCCGATGGGCGGCGGCGAGGGCCGCACCGGCGGCGGGCGCCATCCGGTGTCCCCGACGGGCAAGCTCGCCAAGGGCGGCAAGACCCGCAAGGTCAACAAGGCCAGCAACAAGTTCATCATCCGCCGGCGCAAGAAGCGCTGAGGCGGGCGACCGAGGTCAAGAGGAACAGGAACCGGAAGAGAGCGGATCCATGAGTCGAAGCCTCAAGAAGGGCCCGTTCATCTCGTCGAAGCTTCTCCGCAAGATCGACCGGATGAACTCCTCGGGGAAGAAGGGTTCCATCAAGACGTGGGCGCGTGCCTCGATGATCTCGCCCGACTTCATCGGGCACACCTTCGAGGTCCACAACGGCCGCCACTTCATCAAGGTCTACGTGACCGAGGAGATGGTCGGCCACCGCCTGGGCGAGTTCGCGCCGACCAGGACCTTCCGCGGCCACAAGAAGAAGGACTGACCGATGACGACCGCCACCAAGAGCTTCGTCGCGAGACACCGCTTCGCGCGCATGACCGCGCGCAAGGGGCGCTTCGTCATCGACATGATCCGCGGCATGAACGTCAACGACGCCATGCACCTGCTGGAGAACTCCCCGCGGCGCGCCGCGGTCATGATCCGCAAGGTGCTGCAGTCCGCGATCGCCAACGCCAGCCAGGACCCCGCCGTCCAGCTCAACCGGCTCGAGGTGTCGGAGTGCATGGTCGACGACGGCCCGCTGCTGCAGGGACGCATGCGCTGGCGGCCGGGCCCCCAGGGCCGGGCGTTCCCGATCCGCAAGCGGACCTGCCACATCCTGATCCGTGTCGGCGAGGAGGACCGGGCCAAGGCCTGAGGAGAGACCATGGGGCAGAAGACTCACCCGACCGGCTTCCGCATCGCGATCACCGAGCCCTGGCGCTCGCGGTGGTACGCCAACAAGGCCAACTTCGCGGGCTTCCTCGTCGAGGACCAGAAGATCCGCAAGTACATCAAGGCCAACTGCTACTACGCGGCGATCCCGCGCGTCGAGATCGAGCGCGCCGGCGGGACGATCACCGTCATCATCCACACGGCCCGGCCCGGCCGCCTGATCGGCAAGAAGGGCGCCGAGGTCGACCAGCTGCGCGAGAGCCTGGAGAAGCTGACCGGCCGCAAGTGCCGGCTCAAGATCCAGGAGATCCACCGGCCCGAGCTCGAGGCGACGCTCGTCGCCGAGTCGATCGCCGAGCAGCTGACCAAGCGGGCCAACTTCAGGCGCACGGCCAAGAAGACCATCGAGTCGTCGATGGCGGCCGGGGCCAAGGGGATCAAGATCCGGATGGCCGGACGCCTGGGCGGCGCCGACATGGCGCGCGTCGAGGTGCAGAAGGAGGGCCGCGTCCCGCTGTCGACCCTGAGGGCGCAGCTCGACTACGGCTACGCGATGGCCCGCACGACCGCGGGCGCGATCGGGATCCAGGTCTGGATCTACCGCGGGGAGCTCGAGCCGGGCGAGCGCACGCTCGGCCTCAAGCCGATCCGCCAGATCCAGCCGGCGATGGGCGCGGCCGCTCGGCGGCGGCCGCCCCTGGCCGCCCCGGCGGCGGCCGCGGCCGACCGAGGGCGCCCCCGGCGAGGGCGGCGCGGCGCAGGCCCCCGAGGCCGGGTCCGGCGAGGCCCCGGCGCCGGGCGGCGAGGAGTCCTGACCCCAGGGCCCAGGCGAAACACCGAACCAGCGTGAACGGAGGTCCCCCCGACGGCGGGGGGAGGAGCGACAGACATGGCACTGATGCCCAAGAGGGTGAAGCACCGGAAGGTCCATCGCGGCCGCATCCGCGGTCGGGCGACCCGTGGCGACACCGTGTCGTTCGGCGAGTACGGCCTCCAGGCCATCGAGCCGGGGTGGATCTCCGCCAAGACGATCGAGGCCGGCCGCGTGGCCTGCACCCGCAACGCCCCCGGCGCCAAGGTCTACATCCGCGTCTTCCCGCACAAGCCGGTGTCCGGGACCCCGGCCGAGACCCGCATGGGCAAGGGCAAGGGCGACGTCGACTACTGGGCCGCGGTCGTCAAGCCCGGCACGGTGCTCTTCGAGCTCGGCGGCACGACCGAGGAGGTCGCCAAGACGACCTTCAACCGCGTCGCGCACAAGATGCCGGTCAAGACCCGGCTCGTCCGCAGGAGGCACGTCTGATGTCCAGGAAGCACGACCTCGAGGAGATCCGGGGCAAGGACACGCGCGAGCTCCTCTACGACCTGGCCGAGGCCCGCAAGGACATGTTCAACGCCCGCCTGCACATCAGCGAGAGCATGCGGCCGTCGAGCATCGGCATCCTCCGCCGGAGGATCGCGAGGATCATGACCATCCTGCGCCAGCGCGAGATCACCGAGGCCGCGCAGGCCGAGGGAGGTGAGTGAGGATGACCGCCGACAACGCCGGGGCCGCCGCCCGCAACCGTCGCAAGACCGAGGAGGGGGTCGTCAGGTCCGTCAAGATGGACAAGACGATCGTCGTCGACGTCGTGACCAAGCGGAAGCACCCCAAGTACGAGAAGTTCGTCACGAAGCGGACCCGCTACCACGCCCACGACGAGGACAACTCGGCGGCGGTGGGGGACAAGGTCGAGATCATGGCGACCCGCCCGATGTCCAAGACCAAGCGCTGGCGGCTGGTCAGGATCCTCAAGCACGAGGAGGCCTGAGATGATCCAGCTCCAGACGATGCTCGACGTCGCCGACAACACCGGCGCCCGCGAGGCCATGTGCATCAAGGTCCTCGGGGGCAGCCGCCGGCGCTACGCGTCGGTCGGGGACGTCATCGTCGCGACGGTCAAGAAGGCCCTCCCGACCGGTGAGGTCAAGGCCGGGACCGTCGTCCGCGGCGTCATCGTCCGCACGGCCAAGGAGGTCCGCCGCAAGGACGGTTCCTACGTGCGCTTCGACAAGAACGCCATGGTCATCATCGACAAGGACGGGAACCCCAAGGGGACCCGCATCTTCGGCGCGGTGGCGCGCGAGCTCCGCGAGAAGAACTTCATGAAGATCGTTCCCCGCGGAGGAGGTCGTCTGACATGCGCGGCAGGAAGAAGATCCACAAGAGCGGCGAGAAGCCGGGCGCGGCTCCGCCTCAAGAAGGGCGACAAGGTCGTCGTCGTCGCCGGCGCCGACCGGGGCAAGACCGGCGAGGTCCTCGGGGCCGACGCCGGGACCGGGCGGGTGCTCGTCAAGGGCGTCAACGTCCGCACCAAGCACATGCGCAAGACCAACGAGAACCCCCAGGGCGGCACGACCCGCAAGGAGTTCCCGGTCGACGCGAGCAACGTGATGCTCTTCAGCGAGAAGGCCAAGAAGGGCGTCCGCGTCCGGTACGAGCTGCGCGACGGCAAGCGCGTCCGCGTCGGCACCTGCGGGACGGTCTTCGAGTAGGGGGTCCAAGATGGCACGTCTCATCGAGCGATACCGCAACGAGATCCGCCCGAAGCTCAAGGAGCGGTTCGGGTACGACAACACGCACCAGATCCCCGAGATCCAGAAGATCACGGTCAGCATGGGCGTGGGCAAGGCGATCGAGAACAAGGCGCGCATGGACGCCGCCCTCGCCGACCTCGGCCTGATCACCGGCCAGAAGCCGGTCGTCCGGCGCGCGCGGACCTCGATCAGCCAGTTCCGCCTCCGCCAGGGCTACCCGGTCGGGGCCATGGTGACGCTCCGCGGCAAGCGGATGTACGAGTTCCTCGACCGGATCATCACCGTCGTCATCCCGAGGCTCCGCGACTTCCGCGGCGTCCCGAGGAAGCTCGACGGACGCGGCAACTACAGCCTGGGCTTCAGCGAGCAGCTGGTCTTCCCGGAGATCAACCTCGACAAGGTCCAGTTCATCCAGGGCATGAACATCTCGATCTCGACGACGGCGGGGACGGACGCGGAGGGCCTCGCGCTGCTCCAGGAGTTCGGCATGCCGTTCGTCAGGGACTGAACACCGAGGAAGAGAGCTCTTCGATGGCCAGGAAATGTCTGATCAGGAAGGCCAACCTTCCCCCCAAGTTCTCGTCGCGGCGCGTGCGGCGCTGCCTGCTCTGCGGGCGCTCGCGGGCGGTCTACCGCAAGTTCGGCATCTGCCGCTGCTGCTTCCGCAAGCTCGCGCTGCAGGGCGAGATCCCCGGGGTCCGCAAGGCCTCCTGGTAGGAGAGTGACGCCATGGTCATGACCGATCCGATCGCCGACATGCTCACCCGGATCCGCAACGCGGTCCGCAACAAGAGCAGCAACGTCGTGATGCCCAGCTCGCGCGTCAAGGTGGGCATCGCGGAGGTCCTCAAGCGCGAGGGCTACATCCAGGACTACACGGTGCACAGCGAGGGCCCGCGCGCGACGCTCGAGGTCGCCCTCCGCTACGGCCCCGACGGCGAGCAGGTCATCCGCGTGATCCGCCGCTACAGCAAGCCCGGCTGCCGCTACCGCGGCAAGGACGATCCCGGTGCTCGGCGGCCACGGCATCGCGATCCTCTCGACCAACAAGGGGATGATGTCCGACCGCCAGGCCCGCAAGGAGAACGTCGGAGGCGAGGTCCTCTGCACGGTCTACTGAGCCGGGACGCCCGAGAGAAGAGCCACGAGGAACAGTGAGATGTCCAGACTCGGCAAGACCCCGATCGAGCTGCCCAAGGGCGTGACGCTCGACGTCGCGGACCGGAAGATCCGCGCCAAGGGCCCCAAGGGCGAGCTCGAGCTCGAGCTCCACGCGGGGATCTCCGTCGCGATCGAGGACGGCCGCGCGCAGCTCTCGGTCCCGGAGGGCAGGGAGCAGGAGCTCTCGGCGCTCTACGGCCTCGACCGCGCGCTCCTCGCCAACGTCGTCACCGGCGTCGCGACGGGCTACACCAAGGAGCTCGAGATCGTCGGGACCGGCTACCTGGCCAAGCTGGCGGGCAACAAGCTCGAGATCCAGATCGGCTTCTGCCACCCGGTCATCGTCGAGATCCCCAAGGTCCTCGACGTCCAGGTCCCGACGCCGACGCAGATCGTCGTCTCGGGCATCGACAAGCAGAAGGTCGGCGACTTCGCCGCCAACATCCGCAAGATCCGCAAGCCCGAGCCCTACAAGGGCAAGGGGATCCGTTACAAGGGCGAGACCGTCAAGATCAAGCCCGGCAAGCAGCTCGGCGCCGGCGGCTGAGCCGCGGCCGGGAGGAACGGCACCGACCATGAAGACCAGACCGCAGACCAAGAGGCTCGTCAAGCTGCGCCTCCGGCGCCGGCTCGGCGTGCGCCGTCGCCTCCGGACGTTCCGCAACGCCCGGCCGCGGCTGACGGTGTTCCGCAGCAGCAAGCACATCTACGCCCAGGTCGTCGACGACATGCAGGGCAAGACCCTCGCCGCCGCCAGCTCGCTCGACAAGGAGCTGCGCGGGCAGGTGCAGGGCCAGGCCAAGAAGCAGGTCGCCGCCAAGGTCGGCACCCTGGTCGCCGAGCGGGCCAAGGCCGCCGGCGTCAGCCAGGTCAAGTTCGACCGCGGGGCCTACCGGTACCACGGCCGCGTCAAGGAGCTCGCCGATGCGGCCCGCTCCGGCGGCCTGGAGTTCTAGGGCAGGGAGCACGGGAGCACACACATGGTGAAGCGCAAGTTCGAGGTCCTGCCCCTCCAGGAGGCGGCCGAGCTCCAGCTCGAGGACGACGTGGTCGCGATCAACCGCTCGGCGGCGGTGGTCAAGGGCGGCCGGCGGTTCTCGTTCTCGGCCCTGACGATCGTCGGCAACCGCAGCGGCGTCGTCGGCGTCGGCTACGGCAAGGCCAAGCAGGTCCAGTCCGCGGTCGAGAAGTCCGTCAAGGACGGGCGCAAGAACCTGGTCGAGGTCGTCCTCGACGGGGACTCGATCCCGCACGAGGTCACCGGCCGCTACGGGGCCTCGATGGTCCGCCTGATCCCGGCGTCCCCCGGCACCGGCATCATCGCCGGCTCGAGCGTCCGCAAGGTCGTCGAGCTCGCGGGCGTGAAGAACATCCTCACCAAGTCGTACGGGTCCAACAACCCGATCAACCTCGTCAAGGCGACCCTTGACGGACTGTCGCAGCTCCGGTCCAAGCAGGACACGGCCAAGCTGCGGGGAGTGGAGCTCTGATGGATCTCTCATCGGCCAAGGCGCTCGGGATGCCCCGGGAGGGCGCCAAGCGCGTCGGGCGCGGCCCCGGCAGCGGCAACGGCAAGACCGCCGGCAAGGGCCACAAGGGCCAGCAGGCCCGCTCGGGCTACAAGCGCCGCCTCGGCTTCGAGGGCGGCCAGATGCCGCTGTTCCGCCGCCTGCCGCGCCGCGGGTTCAACAACGCCGACTTCACCCAGCGGTACACGATCATCAACGTCCGCGACCTCGCGGGCTTCGAGGACGGCGCCGAGGTCACGCTCCAGGCCATCCTCGACCGCGGCCTGACGTCGATGGTCACGCCCCTCCTCAAGGTCCTCGGGGCCGGCGAGCTGGACAAGAAGCTCGTCGTCAAGGCCGACCGGTTCTCCGACTCGGCGCGCCAGAAGATCGAGGCCGCCGGCGGCACCGTCGAGGTGATCCCGGCCCGGGCCAAGTACGTCAAGCCCGGCAACACGCCCAAGCGGCGGTTCCGCAAGGCCGACTGACCGGGCCCGGGCCTGGCGCCCGGGCCGAGGACCGCGGCCCGCAGGGGCCGGCAGACCGAACCAGTGGCTGACCGATGAAGCTGAGCGTCCTGAACATCTTCCGGATCCCCGAGCTCCGCACGAAGATCCTGATCACGCTCGGGCTCGTCCTGGTCTATCGCGTCGGCTTCCAGGTCCCGCTCCCGGGCGTGGACATCGACAAGCTGCGCGAGCTCAGCCAGGGTGGCAACCAGGGCTGGCTCGGGCTGCTGAGCTCCCTGACCGGCGGCAACCTGCGCTCGGCGACGCTGTTCTCCCTCGGCGTCAGCGTCGGCATATCCGGCGAGCATCATCTTCTCGCTGCTCACCAAGGCCGTGCCCGCCCTCGAGGCCCTGTCCAAGGAGGCCCCGCCGGCCAGCGCAAGATCAACCAGCATCGCGACGATCCCGATCTGCCTCGTCCAGTCGCTGTTCGTGATCCTCGGCACGCTCAACAAGGGCATCGGCGGCCAGAGCCTGCTCTACACCGACACCCTGTCGATCGGCTACGCGATCGGGATCATGATCGCCCTGACCGCCGGCACCATGTTCATCATGTGGCTCGGCGAGCAGATCACCGAGCACGGTATCGGCAACGGCATCTCGATCATCATCATGGCCGGCATCATCTCGACGGTGCCGACCGCCCTGCTCAACTTCTTCGAGCAGTCGACCCTCGAGGCCGACCAGAAGTGGCAGATCATGCTGGCCTACATCGCGTCGTGGATCGGCGTCGTGGTCTCGATCGTGTTCATCACGAAGGGCCAGCGCCGGATCCCGATCCAGCAGGCCAAGCAGATGCGCGGCCGCAAGGCCGTCGGCGGGCAGCGCCACTACCTGCCGTTCAAGGTCAACCAGGCCGGCGTCATGCCCATCATCTTCGCCGGCGCCCTGATGATGGTCCCGGGCATCCTCATCGAGGTCCCGGTCATCGGCCGCTACTTCGAGTCGTTCCGGAGCAACTACAGCTTCTGGTACATCGTCGTGCTCTGCTCGATGATCATGTTCTTCTCGTTCTTCTGGGTGAACATGATGTTCCAGCCCAAGGAGATCGCGGACAACCTGCGCGACCACGGCTCGTTCATCCCCGGCATCCGCCCGGGCAAGCCGACGGCCGAGTACCTGTCGTTCATCATGTCCCGCGTGACCCTGGCCGGCGCCTCGTTCCTGTGCCTGGTCGCCGTCATCCCCAACCTGATCACGCGGCAGATCGGCATCACCAACCCGATCTTCGCCTACTTCCTCGGCGGGACCTCGATCCTGATCGTCGTGGAGGTGGCGCTCGACCTCGTCGAACAGCTCAACGCCCACCTGATCATGAACAACTACGAGGGGTTCATGAAGGGCGACCAGCAACGCATGGCCGGCTGGGGCCGCCGCCGCAGCTGAGCCCCGGAGGCAGGAGCGCATGACCCTGAGCCGCCTCGTCTTCCTCGGGCCGCCGGGCGCCGGCAAGGGGACCCACGCCGTCGGCCTGGCCAAGGACCGGGACCTCCGGCACCTCTCGACCGGCGACATGCTGCGCGCCGCCGTCAAGGCCGGGACGCCGACGGGCAGGCAGGCCGGCGGCTACATGGAGGCCGGCAAGCTCGTCCCCGACGAGCTCATCATCGACCTCCTGTTCGAGGCCATGGCGGACGCCGGCGCCGGCTGGATCCTCGACGGCTTCCCGCGGACGCTGCCGCAGGCCGAGGCGCTCGACGCCAGGCTGGCCGCCAACGAGATGCCGCTCGACCGGGTCATCCAGTTCGACGTGGCCGACGAGGTCCTCGTCGACCGGATCTCGGCCAGGCTGTCCTGCCCCGGCTGCGGCGCGGTCTACAACGCCCACCACA
Organism: Planctomycetota bacterium; assembly: GCA_041398545.1. Lineage (GTDB taxonomy): Bacteria > Planctomycetota > UBA1135 > UBA1135 > JAWKUM01. The sequence continues at coordinate 19,564 of JAWKUM010000039.1, forward strand.
AGCCCCCCGAGGTCGAGGGCGTCTGCGACGTCTGCGGGACCGCGCTCGTGACCCGGGCCGACGACCGCCCCGAGGCCGTCCGCGAGCGGCTGGCCGTCTACGCGGCCCAGACCGCGCCGCTGATCGACTACTACGAGGGCCAGGGCCTCCTGACCCGGGTCGACGCCGATCGCGACATCGGGGCCATCCGGGCCGACCTCGACCGCCTGATCGGGGCCGGCTGAGGCCGGCCCTGGGCCGGACCGGACCTCCCCGGTATCCTGTTCGGCTCGTATCCCTGAGCGGGCCCTCGCGTGGGCCCGCGCGACCCTCCGGGCCGATCCCGGAGAACCCTGCCGAGAGACCGCATGGCCAAGGAAGAACCGATCGAGCTCGAAGCCGTCGTCAAGGAGGCGCTGCCCAACGCCCGGTTCCGGGTCGAGCTCGAGAGCGGCCAGGAGATCCTCGCCTACGTGTCCGGCAAGATGCGGATGCACTGGATCCGGATCCTCCCCGGCGACAAGGTCACGGTGCAGCTCAGCCCCTACGACCTCAGCAAGGGTCGCATCGTCTACCGCGGCTGAGCCCCGACCTGGGCCCGTCCGGGCCCCTGCGGACCCGCCCGCGAGGGGGGGGCCGGAGGGGGCTGGAAAAGGCAGTTTCCCCTGGAGGGGGGAGGGGGCGTCTGTAGAATCCCCCCCTCGCGTTTCGCGCCACCGGCCCGGTCCAGGGCCGTGGCCCGGGTCAGCGACCGTCCCAACTCCCGTTGCGAGGGGGAGATACGGGCCGGACCGGAGCCCTCCGACGGGTCCCCGGCGGCCCCGCATCCCCGTCCGACCGGGTCGGTGCAGGCCCGCCCGTCCCCGTGACCCGAGGCCCGCGAGGGAGCCATGAAGGTCCGCGCATCCGTCAAGAGACTCTGTGAGAACTGCAAGATCGTCCGGCGTCGCGGCGTCGTGCGCGTGATCTGCTCGACCAACCCCCGCCACAAGCAGCGTCAAGGCCGCTGACCGCAACGGTCCGCGGACACAACCATGCCTCGAATCCTCGGCGTCGACATCCCCAACGAGAAGGTGGCCTGGGTCGCCCTGACCTACATCTACGGCATCGGCCCGACCACCGCGCACAAGATCCTCGCGGACCTCGGCATCAACGAGACGACCCGGGCCCGTGACCTCAGCGACGAGGACCTCGCCAACATCGCGACCCACGTCGAGAAGAACTACATGGTCGAGGGCAACCTCCGCCGGCAGCTGCACAACAACGTGTCGCGCCTCAAGGGGATCGCCTGCTACCGGGGCCTGCGGCACCGCCGCGGCCTGCCGGTGCGCGGCCAGCGCACGCGCTGCAACGCCCGCACCCGCAAGGGCCCCAAGAAGACCGTGGCCAACAAGAAGGTGGCCAAGTAGCCCGGCCACCGACCCGCGTCCCGAGGCCCGGCCGACCGGGCACGAACGACACACCGACCGCATCCGTGGAGCCTGACCAGGGGAGGATGCCGGGGAGCCGCGACGGCTCCTCCAGCCTTCCCCGCCCGGGCCCCCGGAGACCCTGACCGACAGACCCCGAGAGGCCCAAGTGGCAACACCGAAGGCAGCCAAGAAGAAGGTGCGGAAGCACGTAGGCAAGGCGATCGCCCACGTGCAGGCGTCCTTCAACAACACGATCATCACGATCACCGACGGCAACGGCGAGACGCTCTGCTGGAGCTCCTCCGGGGCCATCGGCTACAAGGGCTCCCGCAAGAGCACGCCCTTCGCCGCCCAGCGCGCCGCCGAGGACGCCGCGCAGAAGGCCAAGAAGATGGGGGTCAAGGAGATCGAGGTCCGCGTCAAGGGCCCCGGCTCCGGGCGCGAGTCGGCCATCCGCGCCCTCCACTCGGCCGGGCTCCAGATCCGGCTGATCGAGGACGTGACCCCGTTGCCGCACAACGGCTGCCGCCCGCGCAAGCGGCGCCGCGTCTAGGACCGGTTCCCGGCGAGAGACATCCAGAGAGGATCGAGCGACCGACATGGCGAGGTTCCACGGAAGCGTCTGCAAGCTCTGCCGCAGGGAGGGCATGAAGCTGTTCCTCAAGGGGCAGCGCTGCTTCTCCGAGAAGTGCGCCGTCAACCGGCGCAACTACCCCCCCGGGGTCCACACGCGCCCGCCGCGGAAGACCTCGGAGTACTGCCTGCAGCTGCGCGAGAAGCAGAAGGCCAAGCGGATCTACGGGATCCTGGACAGGTCGTTCATGAACCTGTTCAAGCGGGCCGAGCGGCAGCGCGGCAACACCGGCGCCAACCTGCTCATCCTGCTCGAGCGGCGGCTCGACAACGTCGTCCTCAACCTCGGGCTCGCGCTGTCGCGCTACCACGCCCGCCAGCTCGTCAGCCACGGGAGCATCCGGGTCAACGGGCGGCGGATGACCGTCCCGAGCTACCTGGTCCGGCAGGGCGACGTCATCACCCTCGTCGACCGCGAGAAGATCCGCAAGCTGGCCACCGACGCCGTCGAGCTCAACAAGGGCCAGCCGGTCCCCGACTGGCTCGAGGCCGACCCCTCGCAGCTGCGCGGCCGCATCCTCCAGCTGCCGAGGCGCGAGGACGTCCCGCACCCCATCAACGAACAGCTCATCGTGGAGTTTGTCCAAGTAGCCTGCCGACCCCACCCGCGGGCCCGCGAGGACGAGACGACCCAAGGACCGAGACAAGCAGGCTTCCAGGAGATTGCATGAGGGATCCGCTGGCGCGACTTCGAGCTCCTTGAGCAGGGTCGAGCTGGAAGGAGACGGCGACGCCGACGTACGGGCGCTTCGTCATCGAGCCCTTCCAGCGGCTTCGGGACCACGATCGGCAACGGCCTGCGCCGTGTGCTGCTGTCCTCGATCGAGGGCGCGGCCCTCGTCTCCGTCAAGATCGACGGGGTGCTGCACGAGTTCTCGACGATCGACGGCGTCTACGAGGACATGACCGCGATCATCCTGAACCTCAAGAAGGTCAGGCTGAAGATGGACTCGGAGGAGCCCGAGGAGCTCCGCATCGAGGTCCAGCGCAAGGGCGAGGTCACGGCGGCGGACATCCGCACGCCGGCCGGGGTCGACATCCTCAACCCCGACCTCAAGATCTGCACCCTGACCGACAACATCACGTTCTCGGCGACGCTGCTGGCCAAGAAGGGCCGCGGCTACCTGACCGCCGAGGAGAACATCAACGAGGAGCAGGAGCTCGGCACGATCCCGGTCGACTCCCTGTTCAGCCCGGTCTACCGCGTGCGCTACGCGGTCGAGGCGACCCGCCTCGGCAAGCAGACCAACTTCGACTGCCTCGTGCTCGAGATCTGGACCGACGGCACCGTCAGCCCCGAGATGGCGCTGGTCGAGGCCGCCAAGATCTACCGCAAGCACCTCAACCCCTTCGTGCAGTACTTCGAGCTGCAGGAGGAGCGGCCGACCTCGCCGATCTCGCTCGACCTGCCCATCGAGGAGGAGGTCCAGGCCGGCGGCGAGTACGACGAGCTGCTCGACCAGTCGCTGGACCGCCTCAACCTGTCGGTCCGGGCCAAGAACTGCCTCGACTCCGAGAACATCCTGACCGTGCGTGAGCTCGTCTCGTTGACCGAGTCGGAGCTCCTCAAGGTCCGGAACTTCGGCAAGACCTCGCTCAAGGAGGTCAAGATCAAGCTCCAGGAGCTGGGGCTCGCCCTCGGAATGCAGGTCCACAAGGCCTGAGCAGGAGAACCGGCCATGAGGCACCGCGTCGCAGGCAAGAAGCTGGGTCGTAACGGCGCCCACCGCAGGGCGGTGATGCGCAATATCGTCTCGTCCCTGTTCGAGCACGAGCGGATCGTGACGACGATCGAGAAGGCCAAGCACTACCGCCGCCAGGCCGAGAAGCTGATCACGCTCGGCAAGGAGAAGAACCTCCACAACGTCCGGCGGGCGCAGGCCATCCTCCAGAACAAGGACATGGTCCGGAAGCTCTTCGACGAGCTCGGCCCGCGCTTCAAGGACCGGCCCGGCGGCTACACGCGCATCCTCAAGCTGCCCAAGCGGCGCCTGGGCGACAACGCCAGCCAGGCCATCTGGGAGCTCGTGGACAACCGCGTGCTCGAGGCGCAGCTCGAGGCCCACGCCGCCGAGGAGGCCTGAGCCCGGAGGCCCGCGTCAGCGGGCCAGGAGGACCGGCCCGTAGTTGGTCTTGAACGGGCCGAGGGCGTAGAAGCGGCCGGCGTAGACCATGTTGAGCAGGCCGGCGTCGCCGAGCAGGCTCGTCATGACGTTGGTCGTCTGCAGGCCGCCCTTGCCGTCGACGTGCACGACCTGGGTCGAAAGGGCCATCGTGTCGGCCGGCAGCGTGAAGGGGGCCTTGACCGTCAGCGAGCCCGACGCGTCGGTGACCGCGCCGATGGTCGCGAGCGGCGCGACGCCGAGCTCGCAGCCCTTGAGGCCGAGGCCGTCGAGGGGGAGCGGCAGGGGGATGCCGGCGAGGGAGGTCTTGTCCGCGCCGAGCAGCCAGGCCATCGCGGCGTTGGCCGGGGCGCCCGTGACCGTCCACACGTAGTTGCTGCCGTCGTAGCCGGCCCCCAGCGTGGCGCCGCAGGACCGGCCCGAGCTGTAGTGGACGTGCCTCGTGCCCGCCATGTCGAGGCCGTCGGCGTAGAGCCGCTGGGCCGCGGTGTTGGGCGACGACAGCGTGAACTGCACGATCAGGTTGCCGGGCAGCTGGACCCAGGGCTGGGTCAGCTTGATCCACAGGGACGGCAGGTCCGGGTCGCTCGACTTGCCGACCGTGGGCCAGCTCAGCTGGCCCGAGAACAGCTTGGTCGCGTTGGTCGAGAGGTTCTTGGCCGGGGTCGCGGACAGGTTGCCGAACCCGAGGCTCGTGCGGTCCAGGACCAGCTCCAGCGTCGCCGTGATCGGGCCCGAGGGGTTGGCCGAGGCCTGGCGCAGCCCGAGCTCGGAGACCTTGAGGCCGGCCGGCACGGCGTCGCCGCGGACCCAGGTCTGCACGGTCGCCGGCATGTCGAGGGGGTCGACGTAGAGGTTCCAGCGGGCGAAGGCCCCGGTCAGCGGCTGCGGCAGCGCGCGCACGGCGCCGGTCGTCTGCGCCGGCAGGGTGCAGGCCAGGGCCAGGGTCACGGCGGCGAGGACGGGGACGCGGCTCGACATCACTTCCTCCTTCTCGGTCGGCAGGGGCCGGCAGGGGGCCCGGCCGTATCCGGCTACGCCCGCGGGCGCCCGCGGTAACGGGCCGGTCCGGGGGCTCGCCGCGGGCATTGTTGCCGGCGCCGCCTCCGCCCGGGCGGGACGCCGGCTCATCGGCGCCGCTTCCGGCCGCCCTCGTCGCTGGTCCAGACCTCGACCCCGTCGCGGTCGTCGACCGGGTCGAGCAGGTCCTGGTGCTTGCCCGTGCACTCCTGGGCGAGGAAGGCCAGCAGGTGGTCGAGGGCCCGGCGCAGGTCCCGGTCCGGGCCGGTCAGCGTCGCCTGGCGCGGGGCCAGCATGAACGGCTCGAGCTGGTACTGGTCCGAGAAGCTCATGTGCCGGGCCTCGGACAGGACGACCTGCCAGCCGGGGGCGGCCAGGCGGGCGATCTCCTTGCGCTGCTCGGCCCGGTAGCCGGCGGCCAGCTTGGCGACCTCGGCGTCGGAGAGGCCCTGCGCCTTGAGGCTCTCGGTCGTCGTCGTGTGCCCCGAGTCGAGCATCAGGACCGGCTTGCCCAGCTCGCGCTTGCGCACCGGGCCGGGCAGGGGCCAGGCGTTCTCGGCGACGACGGCCTTGATCCGCTTGTCCTCGAGCCCGACCTCGAGCGCGGCCATGCCCCCGCAGCAGTGCCCGACGGCGAAGACGCGGCGGGCGTCGAGCCGGCCGTCGAGGAAGGGCTCCTTGTCGCGGCCGCGGCTGGTCAGCCGATCGAGCAGGAACGACAGGTCCTTGGCCCAGATCCCGACCCGGGCGTCGGGCTCGTGCCAGGACGCGTCGATCGCGTCGGCGGCGGCCTTGCGCTCGGCCGAGTGCAGGCCCTCGACGAGCCGGCCGTCGGGGAAGGCGACGCCCTCGATGTCGTAGCTGTGGTCCGGGGACACGACGACGTAGCCGTGGCTCGCGAGCTCGAGCAGCGTCGACGTGTAGTAGAAGCGGGCCGTGCGCTGGCCGTGGGAGAACAGGATCACCGGCAGCTTGCGCGGCGACCGGACGAGCGGGGCGTCGGTCCCGGCCGGGACCTCGAGCCGCCCCAGCGCCTCGGCCTGGGGCCGGCCGTACTGGCGCTCGAGCAGGGGCCGCATCGTCGCGAAGAACGGCACGTAGTGCGTGCGCCAGCCCGCGGGCCGCTCCTTGCCGCGCTTCTCGCTCGGGTACCAGAGCTGGACCACGAGCTCGCGCTTGTCGCCCGCCTCGGCCGTCAGGACCTCCTCGCGCGCCTCGTCGACGAGGGTCAGGATCCGCGTGCCGACGAGGAACGGGCCGGTCGGCTCGGGCAGCAGCGGCGCCGGCTCGTCGGCCTGGCCCTGCAGGGCCAGCAGCAGCAGGAGGGGGATCGTCGCGGTCAAGGGGACCTCGGGCGGGGCGCAGAGGATACAGGAAGACCGGAGAGGGAACCGGAACCGGAACCGGAGCCGGAACCGGAACCGGAGCCGGAACCGGAACCGAGACCGGAACCGGAACCGGAACCGGAACCGGGGCCGGAACCGGAACCGGAGCCGGAACCGGGGCCGGAACAGGAACCGGGGCCGGAACCGGGGCCGGGACCGGAACCACGATGGGACGGGGCGCGTGCGTGCACTCGCAACACCCTCGCAGCGTTCTCCGGCAGCGTCTCCGTCTCCGGCAGCGTCTCCGGATGCGGTTCCGTCTCCGGTTCCGGAATCCGGATGCGTTTCCGGCTCCGGATGCGTCTCCGGTTCCGTCTCCGGTTCCGGAATCCGGATGCGTTTCCGGCTCCGGATGCGTCTCCGGCTCCGTCTCCGGTTCCGGTATCCGGATGCGTCTCCGTCTCCGGCAGCGTCTCCGGCTCCGGCAGCGTCTCCGGCTCCGGACGCGTCTCCGGCTCCGGATGCGTCTCCGTTTCCGAAGCTCCCACGGCATTCCTCCCGGACGAGGAGGTTCCCAATGCCCTTCGATGCCCTGGATGTGTCGCTCCAGCTCGTGGCCGCGCTGCGCAGGCCTGCGGCGGTCCTCGAACGTCGCGACCCGGACCTGGCCCGGCAGCTCCGCCGCGCCGCGAGCGGCGTGGCGCTGGGGATCAGCGAGGCGCGATTGCGTGCCGGCAGGGACCGAACGCACCTGTTCCGCATCGCCGCCGGGAGCGCCGCCGAGGTCGGCACCGCGCTGGCCCTGGCCGAGGCCTGGGGTCACCTCGAACGAGCGTCCATCGAGGAGGCCGTGGACCTCCTCGATCGTGTGCGAGCGATGTTGTGGAGGCTGGCGAGGACGTGAGTGCCCGGAACCGGAGCCGGAACCGGAGCCGGAACCGGAGCCGGAACCGGAACCGGAACCGGAGCCGGAACCGGAACCGGGGCCGGAACCGAGACCGGGACCGGAATCGAGACCGGGACCGGAATCGAGACCGGAACCGAGACCGGGACCGGAATCGAGACCGGAACCGAGACCGGGACCGAGACTGGCGCCAAGACCGGAGCCGCAATAGAGGGAAGTGCGTGCGGTTAGCCGCAACGCCCTGTCTGTGGGGCCCCGAGCGTCTCCGTCCTGTGCAGCGTCAGCGGCAGCGACTGTGCATCTGCTTCCCGCTCCGGCCGCGACTCCGGCTCCGGAACCGGTTCCGGTATCCGGATGCGTCTCCGGCTCCGGCACCGTCTCCGGATGCGGTTCCGTCTCCGGTTCCGGAATCCGGCTGCGTTTCCGGCTCCGGATGCGTCTCCGGTTCCGTCTCCGGTTCCGGAATCCGGCTGCGTCTCCGGCTCCGGATGCGTCTCCGGCACCGTCTCCGGCTCCGGCACCGTCTCCGGCTCCGGAACCGTCTCCGTCTCCGTCTCCGGTTCCGGTCGCCTCAAACCTTCGTGTACGACATCGCCTCGGGTCCGAGGATCTCCGCGATGCCATCGAGCAGTTCGTCGCTGAGGGTGACGCGGAACTCGGGGTCGGCGAGGAGGCGGCAGGTGCCGCCGTCGGCGGTGGGGACCTGGAAGATGAGGCGATGCCGGCCGTGGTGCCGGCGGACGAGGTCCTGGAGGGGGGTGAGCCGGGCCGGGTCGTGGCGGCCCTCGTCGAGCCTGAGGACGAGGGAGTCGACGTTGCGGGCCACGTAGTCCTGGGCCGGGACGATGTCCTCGACGAGGATGGCCGGTTCCTCGGACCGGGCGTCGAGGCGCCCGCGGCAGAACACGAGGGCGTCCTCGACGAGCCGCTCCTTGAGCTCCTGGTACTGGCGCGCGAAGACGGTCGCCGAGACCTGCCCGTGCAGGTCCTCGAGCCGGAACCGCGCCATGCGCTGGCCGGCGTTGCGCCCCGACTTGATGATGATCCGGCGCACGGCGCTGATCATCCCGGCGACGACGAGCTCGTCGGCCTTGCCCTGCCCGTGCAGGTCGCGGATGCCGCGGCTGTCGCAGCCGGCGAGGCGGGACCAGAACGCGCCCCGCTTGCGGAACGGGTGGCCCGACAGGTAGAAGCCGAGCGCCTCCTTCTCGCGCGCGAGCTTGTCGCGCTCGTCCCACTCGGGGACGTCGGGGACCGGGGCGCGCTCGCGGGCGCCGCCGCTCCCGCCGCCGCCGAAGAAGAGGAGATTCTGGCCCTTGCGCAGCTCGGCCAGCACGGACTGGGCCTGGCGCAGCAGCTCGGGGTGCTGCTCGAAGCAGGCCCGCCGCGTCCACCCGGTCGAGTCGAACGCGCCGGCCTTGGCGAGGACCTCGTAGCAGGTCCGGTTGGCCTGGGCCGGGTCCCAGCGGTGGCACAGGTCCGGGAGGTCGAGGTACGGGCCGCCCTTGGCGCGCTCCTCGACCAGGGCCGTCGCGACGAGCGTGCCCATGCCCTTGATCGCCCCGAGGCCGTAGCGGATCCGGCGGTCCTCCTCGGAGAAGCGGACCTGGCTGCGGTTGAGGTCCGGCGGCAGGACCTCGATGCCCATCCGGCGGGCCTCCTCGACGAACTCGTGGACCTTGTCGGTCAGGCCCATGTCGCAGGTCATCAGCGCGCACATGAACTCGACCGGCCAGTTGGCCTTGAGCCAGGCCGTCTGGTACGTGAGGACCGCGTAGGCGGCGGAGTGCGACTTGTTGAAGCCGTAGCCCGCGAAGTACTCCATCGTCGTGAACAGCTCGTCGGCCATGCGGCGGTCGTGGCCGTTGGCGACGGCGCCGTCGACGAACTTGGAGCGGTAGCCGGCCATGACCTCCGGCTTCTTCTTGCCCATCGCCTTGCGCAGCGAGTCCGCCTCGTTGAGCGAGAAGCCCGCGAGGCGGTGGCTGATGAGCATGACCTGCTCCTGGTAGACGATGACGCCGTACGTGCTCTCGAGCAGCGACCGGAGGCTGTCGTGCGGGTAGGTGACCCGCTCCTGGCCGTGCTTGCGCTTGACGTACATGTCGACCATGCCCGACTGCAGCGGCCCCGGCCGGTACAGGGCGATCGAGGCGATGACGTCCTCGAACGTGTCGGGCCGCAGCCGGCGGATCAGGTCCTGCATCCCCTCGGACTCGAGCTGGAACACGCCGAGGGTCTCGCCGCTCTGCAGGAGGCGGTAGGTCGCGGGGTCGTCCAGGGGGATGCGGTCGAGGTCGACGTCCTGGCCGTGGTGGACGCGGATCAGGCGCCGGGCCTCGTCGAGGATCGTCAGCGTCTTGAGCCCGAGGAAGTCGACCTTGAGCAGCCCGACGGCCTCGAGGTCGGTCATCTGCCACTGGGTCGTGATGTCGTCGCCGTTGCGGTACAGCGGCACGAGCTCGTCGAGCGGGCGGTCGGCGATGACGACGCCGGCGGCGTGGGTCGAGGCGTGGCGGCACAGCCCCTCGAGCCGCAGCGAGATGTCGAACAGCCGCTCCTTGTCCGGGCCGGAGCCGAGGATCTCCTTGAGCTCGGTGTCCTGCTCGAGGGCCTTCTGCAGGGAAGCGCCCGGCCCGTTGGGGACCTTCTTGGCGATCTGGTCGACCTCGGGCAGCGGGATGTCGAGGGCCCGGCCGACGTCGCGGATCACGCCGCGCGAGGCCATCGTCCCGAAGGTGATGATCTGGGCGACGTTCTCGTCGCCGTAGCGCCCGCGGACGTAGTCGATGACCTGCTCCCGCTTGTCGCGGCAGAAGTCGACGTCGATGTCGGGCATCGAGACGCGCTCGGCGTTGAGGAAGCGCTCGAACAGCAGGTCGTAGCGCAGCGGGTCGAGCCGCGTGATCCCGAGGCAGTAGGCGACGAGGGAGCCGGCGGCCGAGCCGCGGCCCGGGCCGACGGGGATGCCGTTGTCCCGCGCGTAGCGGATGAAGTCCCAGGTGATCAGGAAGTACGAGACGAAGCCGAGCTTGCGGATGACGTCCTTCTCGTACTCGAGGCGCCGCCGGACGGCGTCGGTGACGGGGTCGTACAGCCGCCGCAGGCCCTCCTCGAGCAGGCGGTCGAACAGCGCGTCGGGGCCCTCGCCCGTGTCCGGCTCGAACACCGGGAGGTGGTAGGTCCCGAAGTCCAGGCGCACGTCGCAGCGCTCGGCGATCTCGACGGTCGCGCGCAGCGCGTCGGGCAGGTCGCGGAACACGTCCCACATCTGCGCCCGCGTCTTGAAGAAGAGCTCCTCGCTCTCCATGCGGAAGCGGTTCTCCTCGAGGACGGTCTTGCCCGTGTTGATGCACAGGAGGATGTCCTGGGCCTTGGCGTCGGTGCCGCGGACGTAGTGGACGTCGTTGGTCGCGACGAGCTGGAGGCCGAGGTCGTCCTGGATGCGGCGGAGCCCCTCGATCGCGCGGCGCTGGCCCTCGTAGCCGTTGTCCATGACCTCGAGGTAGACGTCCTCGCGGCCGAAGATGTCGACGAAGGAGCCCGCGGAGCGCAGCGCCCCGTCGGCGTCGCCGCGGAGGATGTGTTGGTTGATCTCGCCGCCGAGGCAGCCCGTCAGGCAGACGATGCCCTCGGAGTGCCGGGCGAGGACCTCCTTGTCGAACCGGGGTCGGCGGTAGAAGCCCTCCTTGAAGGCCAGGGAGGACAGCTTGATGAGGTTGCGCCAGCCGGCGTCGTTCCGCGCCAGCAGCGTCAGGTGGAAGGTCCGGTTGTCCTCGGGGTTGGCGCGCTCGAGCCGGCTGCGCTCGGCGAGGTAGCCCTCGATGCCGAGGATCGGCTTGAGGCCCTTGGCCGTGCAGGCCTGGTAGAACGGGACCGCGCCGAACAGGTTGCCGTGGTCCGTGACGCCCAGCGCCCGCTGGCCGTCGGCGAGCGCCTCGTCGACGAGCGCCTCGAGCCGGCAGGCCCCGTCCAGCAGCGAGAAGTGCGTGTGGACGTGGAGGTGGACGAAGTCGGGGACGTCCTGCGCCTGTGGCTGCCCTCCCATCGCGGCGCATGATAGCGCGCGGCCGCGGCGCACGCGGCAGGCGATCGCCGGAACGTCCCGGGCGCGCCGGCGCGGGCGTCAGGCGACGAAGCGCAGGCGGCGCGCGACCTCGCCGACGAGGTCGACGACGTGCTCGAGCTGCGCGCGCGTGTGCGTGGCCATGACCGAGGTGCGCAGCAGGTCCATGCCCTGGGGCACTGCGGGGG
>JAWKUM010000040.1:0-30713 GCA_041398545.1 Planctomycetota bacterium
ACTGGCGTTCATGACCCTTCGCTCCTCTGACGGAAGGGGGGCGTAGTCGTTGGCTACGGTCCCGAGTTGAATGGGGGAAAGGCTAGGATGGGAACGACTTGGGCGCGCTTCGCACTTCGGCCCGACCGTGGTGTCCGATCAGCGGTGGCACTCGGTGCAAGGCAGCCCGTTGTCGGGGTGGGGCAAGGGCTGACCCCCCGGGTAATGGCACTGGCGGCAGTTCATCCCGGCGTTGTGCCAGCTCGGCATCGGGGGTGCCGCGTCGTGGCTGGGGGTCCCCTTGTGGCAGGTGGCGCAGCTCTGCCCCATGCCCATCTGGTGGCAGTCGAGGCAGTGGTTGTTGGTCGGCGAGCCCCAGGAGGCCCGGTGGCTCCGCGGCGCCGTCGACTCGTGGCAGCGGTCGCAGGAGTCGCTGCGGTGGCAGGTCCAGCAGCGGTCACGGTCGATCGAGGCCAGCACCCCGTGGCCCCGCAGGCGGAAGTAGTTGGTGTGGCTCCGCGGCTCCTCGACGTTGTGGCAGCCCATGCAGGTCGTCGGGTCGTGGCACAGGCCGCAGCGGTTGGCCGACTGCCGCTCGCGCTCGTCGCGGGGGCAGGCCAGGAGGTGGTCGCCGTGGCCGCGCTTCCACGCGGTGTCGTGCGACGGCGGCTTCCAGTCGGGGCCGACGGCCTGGTGGCAGTCGGCGCAGACCATCGGCTTGCCCCTGGCCGCGTGGCAGTCGAGGCACTCGTTCTTGGTCACCTCGGACGCCCGCGGGATGCCGGCGCTCGTGGCGATGTCGCCGTGGCACTCGGCGCAGGCCACGCCGAAGTCGCGGACGTGCTTCGAGTGGAAGAACCGGACCTCGTCGGGCAGGGTGGCGACGGCCGTGCGCGGGTAGCGCCCGCTGGCGTCGAACATCGCCAGCACGCGGTCCTCGGGTCGCTTGTCCTTGTCGATGTCGTCGTGGCAGGGCGCGCAGAGCTGGGGGCCGGGGAGCCCCGTCTCGCGGCCGTCCGGCCGGATGACGTGGCAGAACGCGCACTCGAGCCCCTTCTGGCCGACGTGGACCGCGTGGCTGAAGCGCGTCGGCACGACCTCCTCGCGCGGGACGATGCCGCAGGTCACCATCACGATGGCGAGGGCCAGGACGGACAGGGGCAGGCGCAGTCGCTTCAGAAGGTCCATGTGACTCCGATCCTCAGCGTCTGGTAGCGCTCGAGGTCGTCCTCCTCGTACTCATAGCGGAAGCGGAGGCGCCACGCCTCCCCGGCGTCCCAGCGGGCCCCGAGGTACCAGGTCCGGACCCGGTCCTTCTCGTCGAGCGTGACCCAGTCGAACTTGTACAGCGAGTACAGGCTGCCGGCGGCGAGCTCCAGGCCGTCCTCGGGCCGGACCCGGACGTCGAGGTTGCCGGCGTAGACGTCCTCGCCGCTGCTGTCGTAGCCGTCGAGGGTCAGGGCGATCGTCGTCGTGTCGTCGAACAGACCGGACCAGGAGGCCGTGACGAACAGGCGCTCCCACTCGCGGTTGAACCGGGCCTCGTCGGCCTTGTCGGTCAGCCGGCGGACGTCCATGCCGACGTCGAGCGACAGGTCCTCGGCGAGGTCCTTGGTCAGCGCGGCCCGCAGCTGCCGGTACGGGTAGTAGGTGAACTCGGCCGTCGAGAACAGGTCGAACTCCGTCACGAGCTGGCGCTGGGCGGTCAGCAGCTCGAAGTACGACAGCGTCCACGACAGGTCGACCTCGGGCTGCCGGCCCCGGCTCGCGAGGTACAGGTCCCGCCCCCTCCCGCTGACCATCGAGAGGCGCCCCTCGAGCCGGTAGTCGGCGTCGATGTACTGCCAGCCCGACACGGCCAGCAGGTCGTCGATGCGCTTGCCCTCGTCGCCGCGGTCCTCCTCGACGTGCATCCAGTCGAAGCGGAAGCGCGCCCCGCGCCAGGGCTCGGCCTCTGCGTCGAGGCCGCCGATCCACGCGTCGTGCCAGCTCGAGTCGTAGAGCCTGGTCGCCAGCCCGAGGTAGCCCTCCCCGCGGACCCGTTGGGTGCCCTGGGCGCCGTGCGCAGCCTGATCCCGTCGAGGTGGGCGGCTCGGGCGTCTGCGATGATCTCCTGCCGGCCGAGCCGTGCGGTCTCGAAGGGCCCGAGGTCGCGCACCTGGACCGAAGGCTCGGAGCCGCCCGATGACGTCGTCCGTTCCAGGTCTCCTTGAGCCCGTTGAACAGGTTGCCCGGCTGCTTGCCGTCGAGGTCGGCGATCACCCGCCCGCGGAAGCGGGCGCTCCACCGGTCGCGGCGCTCGTCGCCGAGGGCAGCCGTCAGGATCGCGTCAGCCTCCTGGTCGGCGTCGTCGTTCGACGCGTGGCGGCCCCGGTGCCAGACGTCGAGGGACCCCGCAGGGTCGGACCGGTCTCGAGCGCGGCCGCGGCGCCAGCACCCCGGCCCAGCCTCCGGCCCGGCCCGGGCCCCGGCACAGTCGGCGCCTCGGCCCCGGACAGAGCCGCTCCCCGGCACCGGCATCTCCTTGTCGCGGAACAGCCGGCCCTCCGGACGCGGGGTCGATCGCCTCCTGCTTGCCACCGAACGTCGGGCCCTGGGCGCCGGCCGGCCAGGACCGCCGGCTTGGACGCGGGCTGCGCTCCGGCACCCTGCCCGGTCGCGGCCGGCTTCCCGTCCCCGGCGGGGCAGCTTCTCGGCCGCGCCGCCGTCCTTCTTCTTGATCAGTCGCGCAGCAGGCGGCCAGCCGGCCTTGGACAGGTCCGCAGCTCCTGCTTGAGCGGCGCGGGCTTGGGCGTCCTGCGCCGGCGCAGGGGCTGGCGGGAGGGCTCCTGGCCCTGGGCCGCGAGGCCGCAGCAGGCCAGGAGCAGGGCCGGTCCCGTCCGCCAGCCGGCTCGCCAGAGACCGGCCAGGAGAACCATTTCCCCTTGCGCCCTTCGAGGGTCTGCAGGACCTCGGGGTCGGCGGTTTCGTTCGCTCCGGACCTCGTGGCGATCGTGCAGTCCTTCGAGATGACCTTGCCGCTCGGGTCCTTGTGCGCCGTGGCAGCGGTAGCACCCGTCGTGCGACACGCGGTCGAGGTAGGTCCCCCAGGTGATCCGCATGTGCTCGTCGACGTTGCGGCGCCACATCGCGGCCAGGGCCTTGGAGGCGGCCTCGAGCTCGCCCTCCAGGCCGTCGAGCCGGATGCCCTCGCCGGCGTACTTCTGCTGCAGCCAGGTCAGCATCGCGCCGGCCACGGCCTCCTCGCCGAGCCCCTCGCCCCACTCCTGGTGGAGGACCTCGAAGCCGTACTTGCGCAGGAACGGCACCTGCCGCGACAGCAGGGCGTTGGTGAAGCCCGTGTCGATCGCGTCCTCGGCGGTCTGGAACCGGTGGGCCGCGCGGTTGTGGCAGTCGGTGCAGTCCATCGTGCGCCGCTCGCCCTCGGGCGCGACGTTGGTCGGCACGCCCTCCGTCCGGTAGACCGTCCCGGTCCCGTCGGGCCGGCTGACCTTGACCCAGGGGATCTCCATCCGGTCCTCGTCGGAGTGGATGTACTCGACGACCGACTTGGGGTGCGTGTGCCAGTGGATGCCGACGATCTTGCCGTCGGGGCGGGTCCCGCCGGTGCGCATCAGCAGGACCGTGGTGTACGGCGTGTTCTCGGCGTCCTCGCGGTAGCGGGACAGCACGCGGATCTTGGTGCCCATCCAGCGCTCGGGCCAGTGGCACTCCTCGCAGGTCTCGCGCGCAGTGCGCAGGCCGTGGACCGGGGTCGGGATCGGCCGGTTGTAGGACTTCTGGACGTACTCGATGAGCTGGCGCGTGCCGTTGATCTTGGACTGGATGTAGTGCTGGGCCCCCGACCCGACGTGGCACTCGACGCAGGCCACGTGGGCGTGCGGCGAGTCCTGGTAGGCGCGGTACTCGGGCCCCATGGCCTCGTGGCAGGTCGTCCCGCAGAAGTTGACCGTGCTCATGTAGTGCACGCCCTCGAACCCGACCGTGCCGACGCCGATGAGGTTGATCAGCGTCAGGCCGGCCACGGCCCGGGCCAGGTACAGCGGCTTGTCCGAGAGCTGGTCGAGGCGCTGGTGGAGCTTCTTGCGGTAGACCAGGAGGCCGGCCGGGACGAGCAGCAGGCCGAGGATGATCAGGATCGGGAACAGCACGAAGCTGAGGATCCCGAGGTAGGGTCCCTGCCAGGTCCCCAGGGTCTCGAGGCCCAGGGTCATGACCAGGGAGACGAAGCCGAAGAAGGCCATCAGGCCGCCGAGGGTGCTGATCCAGTTGCTCCGGACCAGCATCAGCAGACGACGGAAGCTCCTGGGCGACCTGTGCTCGGTTGGGCTGGATGAACCGGTGTCGCTCACGCGCGCTCCTGTGATCAGGGAAGTTGCGGGAGGCTAGGCAGGCCTCGGTGCCCCGTCCAGGACCGCCCGGCGGCCGGACCCGACCTTTCGCATTCCTGCCCCCCCGCATACCGTATTGGGGCTGAAGCCTGGACCCGGGAAACCCGCGGTCACGGACCGCGTCCCGCCTCCAGGCCTGCCCCGAGCCAAGAGACCCACGACCACCCCAGGAGCCGAGATGGCTGCAAGGCGCAGAGGCGGCCAGGCCGCCGCGTCCAGGAGGGGCCGCACCGCGGGCGCCTCCACCCCCCAGCGGGAGACCCGAGCCGGCGCGGACGGGCGCTACCCGATCACCTGCCCGCGTTGCTCGTCAGGCTACAAGGTGCCCGAGGAGCTGCTCGACGAGCGGATCACCTGCAAGAACTGCAAGGCGGTGTTCACGCCGAGGGCGACGCTGACGCGCAAGACGCGGGCGGCCCCGCAGAAGGGCATCTCGCCGCTGATCGTCATCGGCGCGTTCGTCGGCCTGATGGGGTTGATCCTGATCATCGCCAACCCGTTCAAGGCCAAGCCCAAGCCCAAGGAGGAGCCGGTCGCCGAGAAGCGCGACTACATGGGCATCAACCACCCGGCGTACAAGGCGGTCGAGCGCCTGTGCACGGCCGTCCACGGCAAGGACACGGCCGGCCTCGACCTCTACCTCGACGGCGAGACCTGGTACGACCTCGCGCGGGCCCGCCTCGGTGACGAGGCCGTCCTGAAGGTCCTCGACGGCGAGGCCAAGGCCATGGTCGACACCTTCAAGGCCAAGAAGTGGAACGAGCTGACGCCCGACCAGCGCAACACGTTCTTCGAGCTCCAGATGCAGCTCTTCAACGGCCTGCCGGAGCACAAGATGCTCGTGGACTACAAGCCCACGGAGGTCGTCGTGCCGCGGCCGGACGTGACCGACTCCCCCAACGCCCTCGACTTCCGGGTCTCGATGGCCCGCCTGGACGGGGACTTCTGGGGGGAGGGCGAGATGCTCGTCAAGGCCAAGGAGGTCCGGCCCGGCGCCTGGCGGCTGTTCTCGATCGAGAACACCAAGGTCCCGCGGGACCCCGCCAGGCCCAAGGACCCGACCAAGGGCTTCCACAAGGGCCTGGGCAAGGGCACGGTCGAGGAGGTCAAGACCGCGACCGGCGAGGTCGTCAAGGTCCGGCGCATCAAGCCGCAGCCGCTCGACCACCTCGAGACGACCCCCGAGCCGCTGCGCAAGGAGATCGACGCGCTGCTGACCAAGATGAAGCAGCCCGACCTGCCCGGCGGGGAGCTCAACACGGCGCGCTTCCGCCTCGAGAAGATCGGCATGCCGGCCGTGCCGCGGATCCTGACCCAGTTCTACGAGACCCGGATCGAGGGCGTGGCCGGGGACCAGCTGCAGAACAACCTGATCTACCTCGGCGTGCTGACCCGCATGCTGCGCTCGATCACGATGTTCGACGGCTACGGCTTCTCCCCGCGGCGCCAGGAGGACGGCACGCTGGGCGCCACCGACGAGGAGCGCCAGCGCGCGCTCGAGGGCTGGTTCGGCTGGTACAGCGAGTACGGCTGGAAGCTGACCAACGAGAAGCTCGACGAGGAGCGCGCCAAGGCCGACGAGGAGATCGGCATCGAGGACTGGGAGGATCACAAGAAGAAGAAGCGGACCACCAAGCCCCCATCCGGCGGCAACGACGGCTGAGCCGGGCCGCGGGCCGGCCGCCGACCCCGGCCCCGAGGGCCCGGTCCGACCGGGCCCTCGGCCGCAGGGCCCGGCCCGGCCCCGGGCGACCCCGCCCGATCCCGCCGCGAACCGGCAGGATCGTGCGTGAAGCCCTTGGAAAAGTTAGACTTCCTGGCCCTCTCTGCTTGCTGGCCCCCCCTGTCCGTCGAGGTCCCGTCCGAGGGAGAACGATGTCCGAGCATCGCCTGATCGCCTGCGCCAACTGCGGCTCCAAGTACCGCCTCCCGCCGTCGTTCCAGGGCCAGAAGGCCCGGTGCAAGAACTGCGGAGCGACGATCGAGATCGCCTCGTCGATCGTCTCGCCCGAGGCCGAGGCCTCGAGCCCGCCCCCGGCTCCCGCCGAAGGCCAAGCCGGCCGAGCCCAAGGCAGCCGGCCGCGGCCGCCGGTCGTGCCGCGGCCCGCGGGTCGGCGCGGACCTCCGCTCCGAGGGCGCCGCCTCCGGCAGCCGCCGGGGCGCCCGCGCGGGGGCCCGGGCCGGCGCGGCCCGTGGCGGCCGCCGCGGCCGTGGTGGTGACGAGGAGGAGGACACCGGCGGGAGCCGGCGGGCCGGCGCCCGCGGGCGCGCCGGTGCGCGAGGCCGCCGCGGCGCGGAGGCCGAGGAGGCCCCCAACCGCACCGGCATGATCGTCGGCATCGGCATCGGCGTCGTCGCGGTCGCCGTGGCCCTGATCTTCCTGCTCGGCAACAACGGCGACCAGGGCACCGGCGGCGGCAACGCCGGCCAGGGCGGCGACCAGACGGCCAAGGCCGGCGGCGCCGCCGAGCAGGTGGCCAGGCCCCAGGAGGCCACGGCCAAGGCCGACCAGGTCGCCAAGCCGGAGGAGGCCACGGCCAAGACCGACGGGGCCGGCAAGGCCGATGAGGCCACCGCCAAGACCGACGAGGCCGGCAAGGCCGACGAGACCGGCAAGGACGACGGCGCCAAGAAGCCCGACGAGGGCGCGTCCAAGACCGGCGAGGGCCAGCCCGAGAAGCCCAAGCACACCGGCCCCGGCTACCTCGCGACCCCGTTCGACGCCAAGGCCGAGATCGCCGAGCTGCCCTGGGCGCCCGACACGACCGAGGACGAGAAGAAGGAGATCGCGCAGATGGTGCACGACGCCTTCTACGACGACTCGATCGTCGGCATGCGGGCCCAGCGCGCCCTGCTCGGCGAGTACAGCCGCAAGGCCTACCCGGCGATCGTCAACGTCCTGCGCGAGGCCGACTACATGAACGCGACGCAGAACATGCAGGCCTACAACTTCCACACGAAGGTCGTGATGAAGATCCTGCACGGCGTCAACGTCCCGTACAACGCCGGCCAGACGGCCGGCGAGCAGCCGGTCCAGGAGCAGGCCTGGTGGAACGCCAAGTGCGTCGTGCCCCTGGCCAACGTCTGGGCCCAGCTCGGCAACGGCGACAAGGCCCAGTGGGACGCCTACATCGCCAAGCGCAAGGAGTCCGAGCAGAAGAAGGACGAGTCCGGGGACGAGGACTTCTGAGCCGGACGGCCCCCCCGAGCCCGCCCCGTACGTGACCGCGCCCGCGCCGGGTCGACCCGGCGCGGGCGCGGCCGCGTACCGGCGAGGGGATCAGCCGCCGATCTTGATCTCGAGCCCCTGGGTCGTGGTCATGCCGAACTTGTTCGCGGCCCGGTCGAGCACGACGACCTGCATGTGCAGGAGGGCGCCGACGAGGCGGGCGTCGTCGGGGACGAGCACCGGCATCGACATGACGCCTCCGGCCGGGATGGCGACGGCCTGGAGCACGTCGAGGCTGGGGATCAGGCTGCAGGACGTGCCCGGCAGCAGGACCGGCATGCTCCCCGTGCCGAAGCCGTAGCGCTGCGCCCCGGTCACGAGGACGCCGACGCCGGCGTTGGCCTGGTCGAGCCAGACCGAGAACGTCTTGCCCTTGCGCGGCTCGCCCGAGGCCGTCAGCAGCGGCGTGCCGCCGGGGGTCGGGCTGGCGCCCGGGCCGATCAGCGAGACGACCAGCGGGGCCTGGTGCGGGCCCGGCTGGAACCCGCCGGTCCGGCTCTCGACCCAGAACGGCAGCAGCGTCGGCCGGGCCAGGTTGCTGTACGGCAGCAGCGCCTTGCGGCCGGCCGAGCTCTGCTCCCAGGCGACGAACAGGTGCTCGCCCTGGCGGACCGTCAGCGGCCGGAACCGCGCCCGCTGGGGCGGCGTCGCGAAGCCGGGCGTGCCCAGGTGGATGTAGATGAGGCCCTGCCGGACCGGCGCGCCGACCGGGCCGTTCTTGGCGTCGCCGAGGTACAGGAAGGCCTTGGCGAAGGGCTCGGCGCTGGGGCTGCCGCTGCCGAAGATCGCGGGGATCTCGAAGCCGGTGACGACCATCGTCTGCTGCACGACGATCTCGTAGGCGTGGATGCCCTCGATGTTCAGGAGCACGCCGCCCGCCGAGCCCGCGTTGATCTGCAGGATCGGGCCGCCCTCGGACGGGCCGCTGCCAGGGCAGGCCATCGGGTTGTTCCCGTACGGGGTCGCGGAGCCGGTCACCGACTGGGCGGCGGCCGGACCGGACAGGAGGAGGGCGCCGATCGCGGCGGCGCCGAGGAGGAGGGACTGCTCTCGCTTCATGGGACGTCCTCTGGTTGGAGCCGGGCCCGCCTGGGTCCGGGGTTCGGGTCTCCGGGGTCGGGAGGAAGGCTGGCCGACCGGCAGCTGGGGTGCCGATCGCAGGGCCATAGTCCACCGCGGCCGGGCCGCTACGGCGAGGACCGAGGCGACATGCCCGGGAGCCGGGCCTAGTACGCGACCGCGGCCCCGCCCGAGCGCGGGTCGGCGGCCGCGACGTAGCGCCCGTCGGGCAGCCGCTCGATCGCCTGGCAGCGCCCCATGACCGAGGGCTCGGCCCGGAACCGGTGCCCCATCTCCTCGAGCCGCGCCCGGGTGTCCTTGCTGAGCGCGAGGAGCTCCCAGGAGGTCTCGGCCGGGCGCCACTGCTGGTGCAGCCGCGGCGCCCTGACGGCGACCTCGACCGGCAGGCCATGGTCGACGACGTTGCTCAGGACCTGGAGCACGGTCGTGATGATCCTGCCCCCGCCGGGGCTGCCGAGGACGAGGCGCAGCGCGCCGTCGGGGCCGACGACGATCGTCGGGGTCATCGACGACAGCGGGCGCTTGCCCGCGGCGACCGCGTTGGCCTCGGCCCCGACGAGCCCGAACTGGTTGGGCACGCCCGGCTTGGCCGAGAAGTCGTCCATCTCGTTGTTGAGCACGAACCCGGCCCCGGTCACGACCTGGCCGTTGCCGAAGCCCGAGTTGAGCGTCGTCGTGCAGGACACGGCGTTGCCCTCGGCGTCGACGACCGAGAAGTGCGTCGTCTCCCGCGACTCCTCGCGGAAGCCGGTCGGGTCGCCGGGGCCCTCGACGGCCGTCGCCCGGTCGTCGCGCATGCCCTCCGCGAGCTTCTTGGCGTAGCCCTCGGAGACCAGGCCGGCGACCGGGACCTCGAAGAAGGCCGGGTCGCCGAGCCAGCGGGCGCGGTCGGCGTAGGCCCGCTTCATGGCCTCGATGAGCCAGTGCGCCCCACGGACCGAGCTGCACCCGAGCTCGCCCATCGGCCTGAGCTCGAGCAGGCGCAGCATCTGCAGCAGGGCCACGCCGCCCGACGACGGCGGCGGCATCGTCAGGACCTCGTGGCCGCGGTACTTCCCGCGCAGGACCTCGCGCTCGACCGGCCGATAGGCGGCGAGGTCGGCGGCCGTGATCCAGCCCCCGGTCCGCCGCATCTCGGCGACGACCTTGTCGGCCGTGGGGCCCGTGTAGAAGCCCTCGGGGCCCTTCTCGGCCAGGCGCTCGAGGGTGTCGGCGAGGTCGGCCTGGACGAAGCGGTCGCCGATCGAAGGCGGCCGGCCGTCCCGCCACCACGCGGCCTTGGTGCCGTCCCAACGCTCGAGCCGCTCGCGGTCCTCGGCGAAGGCCTCGGCCAGGAAGCGGTCGACGACGAAGCCGCGCCGTGCGAGCTCGATCGCCGGCCGGACGAGGCGCTCGAACTCCTCGACCTTGCCGAGGCGCTTCCAGGCCAGCCAGATGCCGTACGGCGAGCCGGGGACACCGGCGGCCAGGGCCGTGTCGAGGCTCTTGCCCTCGGCGACCTCGCCGTCCTCGCCGAGGAACATGTCCTTGTGCGCCTTGCCCGGCGCCGTCTCGCGGAAGTCGAGGGCCATCGTGCGGCCGTCGGCCATGCGCGCGACGAGGAAGCCGCCGCCGCCGAGGTTGCCGGCCTGGGGGTGGACGACGGCCAGGGTCAGGAACGTCGCGACGGCCGCGTCGACGGCGTTGCCGCCGCGCTCGAGCACGGCCAGGCCGACGCGGCTGGCCACGGGGTCGGCCGCGACGACGGCGCCCTTGCGTCCGACGGCGACCTGGTCGTTGCGGACCGGCGTGGCCGGGCCGAGCGGCCCGAGCAGCAGGGCCAGGACCGGGGCGACGGCCACCCGGAGCGGCCCGACCCTCGCCCTCCTCCTGCTGCCGGTCGGGGCCATGGCTCAGCCGAGGTCCGTGACCTCGACGCCGAGCTCCCGGAGGTAGTCGATGACCCGCAGGATCTCGTCCTGCTCGCCTTCGAGCTCGATGTCCATGTAGCCCTTCTCCTCGGTGACCTCGGCGCCGCGGATGTTGGGCACGACGTTGAAGTCCCGGCTGATCCTGAAGAACAGCGGCTCCTCGAGGACCTGCTGGGGGAACTCGCAGTGGATCTTGCGGCTGCTCAAGGGGCGCTCCTGTCGCTACGGAGCCGGGTGGTCGGGCGGAGATCGAGGACAGGGAGCTTAGCCGTCCCCGGAGACCCTGCAACGAAGCGCGGGGCCGGGGCGACCCGCCTCGCGGGCGCGTTCCCGGGCGCCGACCCTTGACAGGACCGCGCCCTGGCGGGCCTGCTGGACGGCCACGAGTGGCCGCTCACCAGACAGCACCCCGGGCCGAGGACGGACCCGTCCTCAGGACCCTCAACCCGACGCCGCACGCCCGCTGCCAGTGGGTCCTGTACGGGGCCGATGAACCGCACGAGGTCGTCCACCGGCTGCCGCGCTCGTGGATCAACGTCGCCCGGGTCCGCGTCCCGGCCGGGCACGTCGGCGAGGTCCACCCCCTGCCGCCCCTGCCCGAGGACCTGCCCTTCGCCCCCCACCGCTGCGTGCGCAAGGTCATGGACGCCGGCTTCGCCCCGTGGTTCGGCTGCGACGGTGAGCGCAAGCCCCTGGCCCTGGTCGGCACGGCCCTCGAGCACCGCCGGCTGCGCGCGACCCACTGGCGCGCGCGGACGGAGCACGGCATCTGCGAGCTGTTCCTGTACGTGTTCCACGACTCGCCGGTCGTGCCGTTCGAGCTCATGGTGTTCTGCGAGAGCAAGGACACCTACTACCGCCCGATGCGCATGGCGGTCGGCCTCGAGCGCGACGAGGGCGTGATCATGCGCGTGCGCCACGGCCGGGCCGACCCGCTGCTCGACGTCCCCAGGATGGCCGACTGCCAGGGGCGGCGCTGGTTCGGGTCGCTGCTGTGCTGGGACGAGGAGGCGCTCGGGCACGAGGAGGACGGCCCGACCCTGCGGGCCGAGGAGCGCTTCCCGCTGCTGGCGCTGCACCCGTGGAAGCGCTGGGGCGCCTGGGGCAAGCAGCCGCTGAGGCTGCCGGCGGCGCTCCGCCGCGCCAGCCTCGAGCGCAAGAGCCGGCAGCCGTTCGAGGAGCCCTTCGGGCACTTCGGCGAGATCCTCAACCGCCGCCCGGCGGACACCGGCTACCAGCCGGCCTTCGGCACCTGGCAGCACCTGGAGACCATCGGCGACGCCGACCCGACCCACCTCTTCGTCGACCGGCTGATCCTGGCCCAGGAGTGCTGCCGGCCGATCCACCAGTTCGAGGCCGACGGCGACATCGTCCGGGCCGCGAAGCACCCCGCCTACGTCAGCTGGGACGAGACCGTGCACTGGCACCCGTCCCAGAGCCCCGACCGGCTCGGCCGCACCCACGGCCGCAAGGGTAAGCCCGACAGCGACTGGTCGGGCCGCGACCGCGAGCACTACAGCGCCTGCTGGCTCAGCGAGGACGCCATGCTGCACGGCAGCCTCGCGAGCCTGCGCGAGCTCGAGCACCTGCGCGAGCACGTCCTGGCCGGCCTGACCGTGCCGAGCATCCACGGCGAGAAGGCGACCAACGGCATGGGCGCGGCCCGCGGCATCGGCCGCATGCACACGGCCATCGCGCAGATGTGGATGGCGACCGGAGACGACCGGCTGCCGGCCCGGATCGAGCGGCGCGTGCTCGAGTCGATCCTGCCGCAGTGGCCCGGCCGCGCCGTCGACGGCGAGGTCCGGCCGATGCGCGTCATCGTCGACGACCGGGCCCTGCCCGGCCGCCCGGCCTGGATCCCGTGGGAGGACGCGATCGCGGTCCAGGGCCTCGACGCCTCGCGCGCGGTCCTGGCCGAGACCGGCCGCGAGGTCACGGCCGACAAGGTCGCCGAGCTCGTCTGGCTCGTCGCACGCTCGGTCGTGCTGTACGCGTTCCACCCGCGGCGCACGGTCATCGCCAAGTGCCTGGCCTGGGACGGGACCGGCAAGCCGCTGTCCCTCGACGCGCTCAACGACCCCAGGCAGGCCGTCTGGGCCGACAACACCGACTACGCGTACTGGGCCCTGCCGTGCATCGACGTGGCGCTGCGCATGGCCCGCGAGCGAAAGGACGAGGCCGTCGAGCGCAAGGCGGCCGCGCTCGAGCGCGTGCTCGGGCCGGTCGCCCGCAACGACATGACCAAGGCCCGCTACCTCGGCGCCTGCTGATCCTCGAGCAGGCGCTCGAGCTCGGCGCCGCCGAGCTGCTGCTCGACGGGCCCCCCGGGCCGGACGACGACGAGGTTGCGGCCGCGCCCGAGGGGCAGCGTGACCCGCTCGACGCCCTCACGCGTCTCGTAGCGCAGGGTCAGGCCGCGGTCGGCGACGATCAGGTCGGGGCCGATCCGCTCGCTCGCGCCGCCGCCCTCGGGGTCGATCATGAAGGACAGGGCGACGCTGCCGTCCTTGGCGTCGTCCTGCCGGAACGAGAACGGCCCGAAGCGGGTCGCCCGGCCGCGCACCTCGGCGCGCTCGGCCGGCAGCCGCGTCGAGACCTTGATCAGCCCCTCGGCCCGGACGTCGACATCGTGGCGCAGGCGGGCGATCGCGAGGCGCAGGTCGGCGAGGTCGAGGACGATGCAGCCGCCGGCCGTGTACAGCCGGAACTCTGCGTAGTCGGCCGTGTAGCGCTCGCGGTCGCGCGGGTCGCTCGCGTCCTCGTCGGGGCGGTCGAACACGAGGCCGGTCGTCCACGGCCGGGCCAGCAGCGCCTCGAGGTCGTAGCCCCGGTCGAAGCCGGGCAGGTACAGGCCGAGGACCAGGGCCACGAGCAGGACCGCGGCGAGGCCGATCAGGACCGGACGGCGGCTCGTCGCCCGGCGACGCTCGAGGGCTGGGTCGCTCATCGGCGCGAGCTTAGCCCGCTCCGCCGGCGGGACCCCCTGCGTCCTCCGGTCGCAGGGTCACGACGGCGCGCAGCTCGCGGCCGAGGCGCAGGCCGAAGACCGTCAGGCGCCGGGCGCCGCGGCCCTGCAGGCCGGCCCGCTCGCGGGCCGCGTCGACGGCGCGGCCGCGGGTGCGGAGCTCGACCGGGCCGGCGTCGAGCTCGCGCAGCAGGCGGCGCAGGCGCTCGGGTCGCCAGGGTCGCACGGCCTCGATGCGGAAGGCCTCGAACCACGGGCCGGCCGGGGCCTCGGCGACGAGCAGGCCGAGGCCGGGGTGGAGCTCGCCGGCGCGCGTGCCGGTCTCGGCCAGGGCCTCGGCGACGAGGCCGGCGCGCTCGACCGAGGGATGCGGGACCAGGAGCCAGCGCCCCTCGGGCGCCTCCGCCAGCGCGGGCGCGAGCGGCGGCAGCGACGGCCGCCCCACGAGCGTCGCCGCGACCCGTCCCTCGAGGCCCGGCGCGAGCATCGTCGCGCGCCGCGTGCCCGGCTGCCCGGCGGCCGCGCCGGCCCACAGCAGGCACTGCTTGAGCTCGCGGCCCTCGGCCAGGAGCTCGAGCTCGCCTGCGTCGGCGCCGGGGACCTCGTCGAGCGCGACACCCGGCGCGAGCTTGAGGCACAGGGCCCGCGCCTCGTCGAGCCAGCGTCGCCACAGGTCCGGGCCCGGGCGGTGCCCGTCGAGGCTCGCGTCGCGGCGACCACGGCCCCGGGCCGCGCCCGCCTCGCGCCGGGTCGGGTCGACGTGGACGACGGCGCCCTCGACGTCGAAGCCCTCGGCGGCGGCGACCACGACCTCGACGCCGGCGTTGTGGGCGGCCATGGCCGCGTACAGCGGGTCGGCGTCGACGCCACGGGCCGGGCCCCGCTCGGCCAGGGCCACGAGGTCGCCGCCGACGCCGCAGCAGAGGTCGAGCACGACCTCGTCGTCCTGCCGGCACGCGGCGAGGCGCGCCGCCTTGTGGCGCGCCGGACCGAGGCCGGTGGCCTGCTCGAGCCCGGCGAGGTCGAGGAGCAGGTGCGCGGCATCGCCGAGCTTGCGGCCGGCCCGGCGCCGCGCGGCCTCGAGCTCGAGGGCGACCTCGACGAGGACCGGCGCGACGCCCTCGCGCAGCCGGGCGAGCTCGGCCGGCCGCGGCCGCTCCGGGTCGGCGAAGGCCCGGATCCGCGCGCACAGGGCCTCGCCCTCGGGCCGCAGCATCGCGGCCCAGGCCTCGAGCAGGGCGGGGGAGCGGTCGATCGTCGGCAGCCTGACCTCCGGGGGGCGTTACGCCCGAGTTCCCGGGAGCATAGGACCTCGCGTCACGGATGCCCCCGGCTTCGACGAGACCACGCACTCCCATGCGGTCCGTAACGCCCTGCGCCTTCCTCCCGCTCCTGGTCCTGCTGGCCGCGTGCCTCGACCATGGCTCGGCTCCGCCTCCGGCCAAGGGGGTCGAGGCCCCCATCCGGCCCGTCGTGCTGGCGGAGTCGTGGTTCGTGGATCCCCGCCCGGAACGGTGGTTCCCCAAGGTCGACCACTGCACGGACGTCTGCGTCTTCGACGCCGACGACTCCGGCAACGACGAGCTGTACGTCGCGAGGGCCCTCGATGCGCCCGGACCCGATGGCGACCGAGGCGCGCGGGACATGTTGCTGGTCCTCCAGGCAGGCATCGGCTTCCTCGACACAAGCCACTTCCGCCTGCCCGACTGGAGCTTGCGGACGACCAGCGTGCGCTGGCACGACCCGTACGATCGTTTGCTCTTGACCCATGCACCGTTCGAGGACGGACCGAGGAAGGGCAAGGGTGGTCAGACCAGGGTGCTGGGAGTGAGCCCAAGCGGTCCGTTCAAGGACCTCACGTCAACCTTGGGCCTGCCTGACGACGACACCCGTGGCGCCGAGTGGGGTTTCCTGCAGCAGGTCAACAAGGTCCCCCACCCCGTCGAGCAGATCATCCTCCTGACCGGGGATGGCCCGGTCACGTACGAGAAGGAGATCACCGGGCAGGCGTTCTACCCGATGGACTACTTCGGGTTGGCTCGCCTGCAACCGGCGCGGTTCCTGGGCCTGGAGAGCAACGGCTTCGTGTATTCGATCGTCGCCGTGCACCCTCGCGGGCTGAGCTTCCTGCAATGGATCCCGTACCGGCAGGACTTCGTCTCCGCTGGTGACTACGACCTGCCTGGACTCACGGACCCCAGCGTCCGGATCGTTGCCAGTCAGCCCCCGGCGGACCTCATGGGGATCGGGACGAAGCGCGGCCTGCGCCTGATCGACTCGTCACCGTACGGCTTCCAGCAGGACCTGACCGATGTCCTCCTGCCGCGGACGCTCGCCTGGCCCCTGGGCCCTCCGATCGTCGACCTGTGCTTCGGTGAGCACAGGGTCTTCATCGCGACGGGGACCACGATCCTGACCGCCCTCCTGAAGGAGGGGCAGAAGGCCACCGACTTCGAGACCGTGACCCCGTGGTCGGGACGCGCGGTCATGCGGACGGTCGTCCTGGGGAACATGAAGGAGGGCGAGGTCCTGTTCCTGGCCCGTCGTGACGGGGTGAGCGAGCCCCTCGAGCCCTGCTGGTACCGCGACAACGACGGCCGTTGGCAGCCGCTGAGCAGACAGGAGCCGGCCCCCTGGCACCTGCCCCGACGCAGCGTGCCGGTGGACCTGAACCGTGACGGCGTGCTCGACCTGTGCGACACCGAGGCCTGTGGACCGGGCAAGGATCCGCGCGACGCCGCGATCTGGACCCAGGACGGGGACGGGGCCTTCGCACCTTCGGACATGGAGCGATCGCTGCAGCCCCTGCCGACCCGGCCCTGCTTCACCGAGGCCGACCTCGACGGCGACGGCGACCAGGACATGGTCGTCGGCAGCGAGCGGATCGAGGCCCCTACGGTCCTCGGCGGCGGCCTCTGGTGGTGGGAGCGGCATCCCGACAACGGTTGGGCCCCCCACCAGATCGAGACCTCGTGGCTGTCGATCACGGGCTCCTGCGTCGCCGACCTCGACCAGGACGGTCGCCCGGACATCCTCGCCGTGGGCCCCGACGGGACCGGTGGCTCGCTCGTGAGCCTGTATCGCAACCAGGGTCAGGGCTCGTTCGAGCGGTTCGGGAGCTCGACCCTGGCTGTCCCGGAGCGCACCCTCGGTCCGATCCGGGTCCTCGACCTCGACGGTGACGGCGATCTCGACCTCTGCTTGGCCGGGGAGCGCGTGCACCTGTTCACGCAGGATGGGACGGGCAACTTCGCCGACGCCACCGCGGACCTGCTCCCGGCCGGACTCGACGCCCTCGCGGGCCCCCTCGCGGTCGCCGACCTGGACCAGGTCCCCGGGCCCGAGCTGCTCGCGTTCGCCGACGCTCCCGAGCGCCACCTCGTCCTGCTGCGGCCGGGTGTCGACGGGGGCCGGCTCCGCCAGGTGCCGTCGACACGCCTGCCGGCCGGCGTCGACGACTTCCACGGCCTGTTCGACCTCGACGGCGACGGGGACCGCGACCTGTGCACGACGCGGGGCGTCTACTGGAACGACGACGGCATCCTCGGCCGCTTCCTGTCACCGCTGCCCGACTGGGTGACCGAGATCCGCGCCGTGGCCGACATCGACGGAGATCGCGACCTCGACCTGCTCGTGGCGACCGCGTCCGGGGACCACGTGATCCTGTTCAACGGGACCCAGCAGCTGTCCACGCGGGAGGGGATCGCCCGTCGGGGCCGGACCATGGACCTGACCGTGCACGCCGAGCCCGGGCGCGGGAGCCCCGATGCCCTGGCTCTCCCGTTCCTCTCGTTCGAGGCTCCGGCCAGCCCCTGGTCCCACCCGGACTGGGGCAGCTTCCGGATCGGCACCACGGACTTCATCGCCCTCCCCGTCATGCACGTCGGAACCGGAGCGGAGACCTTCACCCTGCGGGTCCCCGAGGACCTGCCGGCGAGCATCGGGACCCTGGCCCTCCAGGCCCTGGTCCTGCACGAGCCGGCCCGCTTCCCGGCGGCCGCGGCCTTCACGAATCGCGTCGTCGTCCCCCTCCGATGAGGGGGACTTCCCGGCCCCGGACGGTTGGAGGTGTAATACCCGCCTCGGCAACCCACCGAGCGCCCCCGGCCCTTGGCATCGGACCCAGAGCGAATGATGCGACGCGCCGGACCCTACCTCTCCCCTGTCCTGTCCCTCCTGCTGCTGATCCCGGCCGCCTGCTCCGGCAGCACTGACTCGGCCGCGCCCGACCGCACCGACCAGCCGACCGAGCCGGCCGTGCTCGATCAGGCCTGGTGGACGGATCCCCGACCTCCGGGCTACGTCGCCGAGCTGCCGCACTGCATCGCTCTCGTCCCCTTCGACGCCGACGGGGACGGCGACCTCGACCTCTACGCGGCCCGCGCCCTCGACGCGCCCGGCCCGCTCGGGGACCGCGGGATCCGCGACGTCCTCCTGATCAACGAGGGGCTCGCGGGCTTCGTCGACAAGACCGACGCCCTGCTGCCGTTCGGCGAGCGCCGCACGAGCCACGTCGAGGTCGTCGACTTCGACAAGGACGGTCGGCTCGACCTGGTCCTGAGCCACCTGTGCTTCGAGGCCGGGGATCGCAAGGGCACCGGAGGCCAGACGCGGATCCTCAGGAACGTCGGCAAGGACGGCTTCGAGGACGTGACCGCGGCCTGGAAGCTGCCGTACGACGACGAGGACGGCGCCAGCAGCGTCCTCGTCGGCCACTTCGACGACGACAAGGACGCCCGGTACGACGTCGTGCTGGCCCGGAAGGACCGCACCGACTGCTACATGCAGACCGGCGCGTTCTTCTTCGAGGCGCTGGAGGACGAGCTCCTGGAGGGGCACCCCTCGACCGCACTGGCCAAGATCCGCGTCGGCGTGAACCGGGACGTGCTGGTGATGTTCCACGGCGCCGGCACGACCCTCCTGGAGTGGAACGCGCTCGGCGGGGGCTTCCTCCTCGAGCAGTCCGTGCCGCTCACCGGCCTGGACGCCCCGACCAGGATCGCGACGACCGCCAACACCGGGCTCCCGGGCAGGATGTTCCTCCTGGCGACCCGGCGCGGCGTCGTGGCCCTGGCGATCCAGACCGCGACGTCCCTCGCGGACCGGACGGCGCAGTACCTGCCCGCGGCCCTGGCCTGGCCGAACGGCCCCGAGGTCCTCGGCATGGCCGTCCCGGACGGCCCGTTCTCCCACTTCCTCGTGCGGACCCCGACGGGGATCTACCGCTCGTCGATCCACTCTTCCGTGACGCCCCTGTTCGAGCTCGTGCGTGGGCTCCCGGGACCGGGGGCGGCCTGCGGCGTCGACCTCGACGGCGACGGCACGGTCGAGCTGGCCCTCGGGCTCGACGACCCCGAGGCCGGTCCGTACGACCTCCTCTGGGCCGAGCATGCGGACGGGACCGTGGGGCCAGTCCTCGGCGAGGTCCTCCCCTATCACGACCTCGACGGCCCCAAGCTCGTCCTCGACGTCGAGGGTGACGGCGCCGCCGACCTCCTGGTCGTCGAGGACCCCGAGGTCGTCAAGCAGCGCGGCGAGAGCCACGGGCAGTGGCGCAACGACGGCTTCAGCGGCTTCGAGC
The DNA here is from genome assembly GCA_041398545.1 of Planctomycetota bacterium. GTDB lineage: Bacteria > Planctomycetota > UBA1135 > UBA1135 > JAWKUM01. The sequence continues at coordinate 19,139 of JAWKUM010000040.1, forward strand.
GGGCGACCTGGACCCTGCCGCCGATCCCGAGGCTGCCGTGCATCGCCGAGGGCGACCTCGACGGCGACGGCGACCTCGACATCGCCGTGGGCAACGTCCCCCTGTCCGGGACCACGCCCCCCGAGAAGGGGGAGCTCGTCTGGTGGGAGCGGCGGCCCGGACCGGCCTTCGTCGTCCGCGTGCTCGAGCAACGCCCGTTCCCGACGACTCGTATCGCGCTCGCCGACCTCGACGGCGACGGCGACCTCGACGTCCTCGCGGCGGGACCGACCGGCGCGGGCACGACCGTGGTGCGTCTCGTCCTCAACCGCGGCGACGGGACCTTCGACGAGCTCGCCCTCGCGTCCCTCGTCGTCCCGTCCCCGACCATCTCGGCGCTCGTGCGCATGGACGTCGACGGCGACGGCGACCTCGAGATCCTGGTCGCCGGCGACCGGCTGCACGTCTTCGACGAGCTGGCCCCGCTCCGCTTCGCCGAGAGCAGCGCCCTGTTCTGGCCCGCGGGCGTCGACGCCGTCTACGGCCCGCTCGCGGTCGGGGACGTCGACGGCGAGCCCGGGCCCGAGCTGCTGGCCTCGACCGACCCCGAGGGCACGAAGCCGATCCTGCTCAAGCCCGACGGCCCCGGCCGCCGCATGGTCGAGGCGCACCGCGGCCGCCTGCCGAGGCGGCTCGTCGGCCTCCGGGCCCTCGTCGACCTCGACGGGGACGGCGACCTCGACGCCTTCGGCAGCGAGGACGTGTTCTGGAACGAGGGCGGCCGCCTGGGCCTGTTCGCCTCGCCGCTGCCCGCCGGGACCCGGACGATCGAGGCCGTCGCGGACTTCGACGGCGACGGCGACCTCGACATCCTGGCCGTGATGGCCGACGGCTCGCACCGGCTCCTGTCCTGTCGCCACCGACAGGTCGAGGCCGTGAGCCAGGCCGTGCTCGGCCTCGGGCTCGCGCTACGCTTCGACGGCCTGCCCGACCGCGGGCGGCTCGACGCCCTGGCCCTGCCGCTGCTCGGCTTCGAGCCGGCCACGGACCCGCTGCCGTTCCCGCCCTGGGGCGGCCTCGGGATCGGCGGCGCCGTGGTCCTGCCGATGCCGGTCCAACCGCTCGTCAAGGGCAGCGCCGCGACCGTCCTCCCGCTGCCCGAGGACTCCTCGCTCCACGGCCTGCCGCTCGTCGTCCAGGCCCTGGTCGTGCACGACCCCGGCCGCCTGGCCGAGCGGTCGAGGTTCACCAACCGCGTCGTCGTGACGGTCCGCTGAGCGCCCGCCTCAGCGGTCCCCGGCGCCGAGCAGCGCCTCGAGGGCGGCGCGGGCGGCGGCCGGCCGGAAGCCCCAGGGGCCGAGGCCGGCCTTGTAGGCGATCTTGCCGCCCTTGGCGATGACGTAGATGCGCTCGGGCCAGCCCCGGTAGAGGCCGTTGACCTTGTCGTCCATGCCGTCGACGACGGTCGGCAGGCTGATGCCGAGGGCGCTGCAGGCCTTGCCGGCGACGCCGCGGCGCTCGTCGAGGCCGAGCGGATCGTCGACGAGGTCCTTGCCAAGGCCCTCGTCGGCCCAGTTGGAGTCGCCCGGGTGGGCCTCGCGGATGTAGACGAACAGGAAGTTGGCCTGGTCGCCGTACTGCTTGAAGACGGACTCGACCGAGTCCGCCGAGCGCCGGAACGGCGGTCAGGTGTACGAGCCGAACACCAGGAACAGCGGCTTGTCCTTCCACAGCCCGCTGGCCCGGACCTCCTGCTTGCCGGCGCGGTCCTTCAGCACGAAGTCGGGCGCCTGCTCCCCGACCTTGGGGTGCTCGTCGAGCGCGAGCACGGTGGCCGCGACCTTGATCCGCTTCCCGTCGCGCTCGACGTCGAAGGCGTGGTCGCGGCCGGTCGGCCGGAAGCCCCCGCTGCGCCGGTCGAGGCTGGCCGTGCGCATGTAGAACCCCATCAGGAACTCGTCGGCGTTCTTGGGCCGCCAGCCGTCGATGCCGAGCAGGACGTCGCCCTTGCGGAAGCCGAGCCGCGCCGCGTCGCTGCCCTCGTCGACGCCGCACAGGTACAGCACGCGCTCCGACCCGCCGTCGACCTCGCGCACGCGCTCGACGAAGCGCAGGCCGAAGAAGTTGCCGTTGCGCTTCCGGTCGGGCTGCTTCCCCGGCAGGGCCTCGGGGGCCGGCCGCGAGGCGGGCGCGTCCTGCCCGGCCGCCGGTCGGCTCGTGGCCGGCTCCTTGACGTCGCCGGAGGAGCCGTCCTGGGCCCGCGCCGTGGCCACGCAGAGGACGGACAGGCAGGTCGGGAGGAGGGTTCTCATGCGCGCCACTCTACTGCCCCCGCGGCCGCAGGGCAGCCGGGCCCGGGCGCGCGGGGCGCCCTTCCCGCCCGTGCCACCGGCCGGTCGCGGCCCGCCGGTTGCCTCGCAGGCCGGGGACTATAGTTCGAGGGGTCCCCGGCGGCCGTCCGGCCCCGGGACCTCCCTCACCTGCCTGCCCTCTCCGGCGCTCCGATGCACTTCCACGAGCCAGCGCGGAACGAGGTCCACCTCGTCCCGCTCGACCCCGACCACCCGGGCTTCCGCGACCGCGCCTACCGGCGACGGCGCGACGAGATCGCCCGGCTGGCCCTGGGGCACCGCCAGGGAGCCCCGGTCCCGGACGCGCCGTACGTCGACGCCGAGCACGAGGTCTGGCGCCTGATCCGCGCGCGGCTCGCCCCGCTGCACGAGCGCACCGTCGCCTCGGCCCTGCTCGACATGGCGCGGCGCTGCCCGCTGGCCGAGGACCGCATCCCGCAGCTGGCCGAGGTCGGCGCGCTGCTGGCCCCGCGCACGGGCTTCCGCATGGAGCCGGTCGCCGGCCTCGTCGAGGCCCGCGACTTCCTCGCCCCGCTCGCCGACGGGACCTTCCGCTCGACGCAGTACATCCGCCACGCGAGCCGGCCGTTCTACACGCCCGAGCCCGACGTCGTGCACGAGCTCATCGGGCACGCGGCCTCGCTGGCCGACCCGGACATCGCCGAGCTGTCGCGCGCCTTCGGCCGCGCGGCGCGCGCGGCCGACGACGACGAGCTGCGGCGGCTCGAGCGCGTCTACTGGTACTCCCTCGAGTACGGGCTCGTGCGCGAGCGCGGCCGGGTCAAGGCCGTCGGCGCCGGGCTGCTGTCGTCGTTCGGGGAGCTGGCCCAGCTCGAGGACGGTCCGCGGCTGCTGCCGTTCGAGCTCGGCCGCATCGCCGCGACCGGCTACGACCCGACGCGCTACCAGCCGCTCCTGTTCGTGGCGCCGTCGTGGGCCGCCCTCGTCGACGAGCTCTGGACCTGGCTCGACGCCGGCGGCTGGCGCGGCCGCGCCCGCTCGGCCTGAGGCCCGGGAACGCACAGGGCGCCCCCCGGGGTCCGGCGGGCGCCCTGGCTGAGGTCTGGAGGCGACGCCCGGATTCGAACCGGGGATGAGGGATTTGCAATCCCTTGCCTTACCACTTGGCTACGTCGCCGCACCGGCGGGAAACGAGCAGGCAGGCCCCCCCGCGGCTCGAGGAGTGGCCTGCCTTCGATGAACCTCCGGGTCCCGAGTCCCGCCGACCCGTCGACCCCCGGGTCGCGGTCAGTTGTTCGAGTCGTAGGTCGAGGACTGACCGAGGCCGTACGAGTCGTAGGTGTAGCGACCCGACGACGTGTCGACGCGGTGGTTCATGAAGTGACGGTTGAACGTCATGTGGATGTTGTGCAGGCCGTCGTTGATGGCCTGGGCGTGGGCGCCCATGACGCCGCGCCAGAAGCCCCAGTAGCGCTGGTTCTCGTAGTCGCGCTGGAGCTGGTCCACGCTCTTGACGCCGTTGGCCATGGCCTTTTCGTCGACGTTTCCGCCGGCACCACGCCAGCTGAAGCTGCTGCAGGAGACCCCGGCGACCAGGACGGCGGCGAGGGCGAGCTTCGAAAGCTTGGAGATCATGCGTCCTCCGAGGAGCGTTTTGCACCCGGCCGCGGGCCGGCGGCGGGCTTCTCTCCCTGCCTCGCGAAGGGGCGAGACCGAGGCAGGGCCCGGCGTGCCCCTGGCAGCCGGGAAGGGCTGAGACGATAGCGGGCCCCCGCCGGGCCGACAACCGGTTTCCGGTCCCGCCGGGCTTCTCGACCCCCCAGGCTTAGTCCCGTCCAGGCAAAGGGATAAGATCCGGCCCGCCGCCCACGGCGACCCCACCATGAGCCAGTACAAAGCCCCCCGCGGGACCGAGGACCTGCTGCCCGACCGGGTCCCCCTGCTCGACCACCTCTGCCGGACCAGCGCCGAGGTGCTCGAGCGCTTCGGCTACCTCGAGATCCGGACCCCCCTGTTCGAGGAGACCCGGCTCTTCGTCCGGTCCCTGGGCGAGGTCACCGACGTCGTCGAGAAGGAGATGTTCACCTGCGAGCGTGGGGACACCTCGGTGACGTTCCGGCCCGAGGCCACGGCCGGCGTCGTCCGCGCCTACCTCGAGCACAGCCTCGACAAGGTCCGGCCGTTCCAGAAGCTCTACTACATCGGGCCGATGTTCCGGTTCGAGCGGCCGCAGGCCGCGCGCCAACGGCAGTTCCACCAGGTCGGGGTCGAGGCCATCGGCTCGCGCGACCCGCGCCTCGACGCCGAGGTCATCCACCTCGCCGGCAGCCTCCTCGACGCCTTCGGCGTCCAGGGCTACAGGATCTGCATCAACAGCGTCGGCGACCGGGCCGACCGCGAGCGCTACCGCCAGGCCCTGCACGACTACCTCGCCCCGCGGATCTCGACCTACTGCGAGGACTGCCGGCGGCGCTTCGAGCGCAACGTCTTCCGCGTGCTCGACTGCAAGGTCCGCGAGGACCGCGAGCAGAACCGCGGGGCCCCGGCCTTCCTCGACGCGCTCGGCCCGGAGACGCGGGCCCACTTCGAGTCCGTGCAGGGCGCGCTCGGCGCGCTCAACCGCGAGTTCGAGGTCGACAAGGGCATCATCCGCGGCCTCGACTACTACACGCACACGGTGTTCGAGCTGCGCCTGCCGAGCCTCGGCGCGCGCGACACGCTCGTCGGCGGCGGGCGCTACGACGACCTCGTCGAGGAGCTCGGCGGCCCGTCGACCCCGGCGATCGGCTTCTCCCTCGGCGTGACCGGGACGCTGCTCGCGATGGAGCAGCAGGGCCTCGACGCGGCCCACACCGGCGAGCGCCCGACCGACGTCGTCGTCGCGGCCCTGGCCGACACCGACCGCGACGCGGCCTTCGTCCTGGTCCACGAGATGCGCCAGGCGGGGCTCGTCTGCGACGTCGACTACGAGGGCCGCTCGATCAAGGCGCAGATGCGCCAGGCGGCGCGGCGCAGGGCCCGCGTCGTGCTGATCGTCGGCGAGGACGAGCGCTCCCGCGGCGTCGTCCAGGTCAAGGACATGCAGCGCTCGGAGCAGATCGAGCTGCCCTGGGACATCGACCTGCCGACCGAGGTGCACCGCATCCTCGAGAGCGGCGCCCGGGAACGGGACGCGTGAGCGCGCGGATCCTCTACGGCGGCAGCTTCGATCCCCCGCAGACGGCCCACCGCTTCGTCGCGACCCAGGCCCTGGCCCACCTGCCCGAGGCCGAGCTCGTCGTGATCCCGGCCGGCGACCCGCCGCACAAGCCCGCGGCCGAGCTCGCGCCCTGCGCCGACCGCGTCGCGATGTGCCGGCTCGCCTTCGCCGGCCTCGAGCACGGCCGCGTCTCCGACGAGGAGTGCCGCCTGCCGGGCCCCCACTACACGTACCTCGCGCTCGAGCGTCACCGCGCCGAGCTCGGGGCGGACGTGCCCCTGTACTGGCTCTGCGGCAGCGACTCGCTCCTGGCCCTGCCGGGCTGGAAGCACCCCCGCCGCATCCTCGAGCTCTGCGACGTCATCTGCGTCCCGCGGCCCGGCTTCGACCCCGACCGCCTCGCCGGCTTCGACGTCTTCGACGCCCACGAGCGCGCGCGGCTCCAGGCCGGCGTCCTGCCCGGCGAGGCCCCCGAGGTCTCGGCCACCGAGGTCCGCCGCCGCCTCTCGGCCGGCGAGCCCTGCGGCGAGTGGCTGTCGCCCGAGGTCTTCGCCTACGCCCGGGCCAGGGGTCTGTACGGGAGCGGCGGCGTTGGCTGAGACCGCGCGGCGCCATCGCGTGCCCACGCCGGTCCTGGTCGCGCTCCTGGCGGCCGTCCTCGTCGTGAACTACCTGGGACCGGTTCGCGGTGAAAGCCCGTGGTTCGTGGTCTCGTTCGCCGGGATCGGGTTCTGCACGAGCGCCCTGCTGGGCGCCATCCTCGTCCGGCACCCCTGGCCCTGGCTCGGCGTCGACGACCCGGCCGGGAACCCGCGCAAGCTCCAGGAACGACCCATCCCGACCGTCGGGATCGCCCTGCTCGTGCTCCCCTGCCTGCTGTCGATCCTCCCGGAGGATCTCGGCCGGATGCAGGGACGGAAGCCGTGGCTACTGGCGATCTCGTTCGTGATCCTGCTCGTCATCGGCTGGAACGACGACGCCAAGGGCAAGCGGGTGAGCTGGAAGCTCAAGCTCGGAATGCAGGTCTTGGTCCTCGTGGTCCTGATGCTCGGCTTCTTCCCGGACTTCGGGTACTTCGGCCCGGACCAGGCATCGGGGTTCTGCCTGCTCCTGCTCTGCGGCCTGCTGATCCTCAATGCCTGGAACGTCTTCGACCACGCCGATGGCATCGTCGCGGCCGCGGCCCTCGGCACGCTCCTGTGCCTGATCATCCCAGGCCTGATCCATCGCGCCGATCTCTACGTCCTCGGTGTCGGAGGTCGCCCGGGGCAACCCTTGTTCCCCCAGGAGGGCCTGACTCTCATGCTCTCCTACGGGCCGGTGTTGACCCTGCTGTGCGGCGCATTGGCCGGCTTCCTGATCTGGAACTTCCCCCGTGCACGCCTGTACATGGGCGATCAGGGGACGCACGCGCTCGGCTTCTTCATGATGGCGGTCGTCTGCTTCAACTTCGGCGTCCTCCATGCCGTGGAGATCGAACATCCGGGCAACTGGGGGACCCCGAAGTGGCAGGTCATGCTGCCGTCGATGCTCCTGCCGAGCCTGATACCTGTCCTCGACCTCTGCCAGGTCTCGGTCCGCCGGATCCTGGCCCGGACGCCACCGTGGCGCGGTGACCGGCGCCACCTCGCGCATGTCCTCGCCGCCTGGGGGCTCGGCCCCCGTTGGACCGTCGTCCTGGTGTTCGTGCTGCAGTTCGCCTCGCTGTTCCTGCTGTCCCGGATCCGTTGAGGCGGGCAGGGCTCCCCCGCCACCTCGCCGATGACGCCGGCCGGCGGCTTCGGGACCGTGCGGCCGGCTGCTAGGATCGTCCCCATGCGCACCCTCCTGCTGATCTGCTGCGCCGCGCTCGTGCCGCTCCAGGGCGGCGGGGTGGGGACCAAGGCCGGGGCGGCCGCGGACGAGGACCTCGAGGCCTTCCTCCAGGAGCTGCCGCGCAGGCTCCGGTCCCCCGACGCGCCGGACCGGGTCGACGCCTACGAGGCCAAGGCCACGTTCCGGACCTACGCCGACGGCAACGCCGTCGACGTCGAGGCGACGATCTGGTACCAGGACCCCTCGTCGCTGCGCGAGGAGATCCGCGACGGCAAGAAGGAGTTCGTCCGCGGCGTCCACGGGCGCCGGGCCTGGATGGTCCAGGACGAGCGCGCCTACGACCTCCAGGGCCGCGAGTACGCCGAGGACCGCCGCGCGCTGCGCCGCGACCTGACGCTCGCCGGCCTGACCGCCCGCTACCTCCACCCCGAGCGCGAGCTCCGCCGCCTCGACCGGGTCAAGGGCCCGACCGAGAAGCGGGTCAAGCGCCGGACCCGCGACGGCGTCGTCGAGGTCCCGGTGCTCGAGGTCGAGGGCATCGCCAAGGACCCCAAGGACTACCCGCTGTCGCTGACCGAGGACCACGAGGGTCCGATCCTCGTCACGGTCGTGTTCGACAAGGCCACGTTCGAGCCGGCCGGCATCCGCCTGCAGCCCCTCGACCCCAAGACCCTCGCCCCGCTGCCGTTCCGCGAGGAGGCCGTCGACTTCGCGTCGTACGGCGACTTCGACGGCCTGCGCCTGCCGCACGAGCTGACGTTCCGGCAGGCCGACCCCGAGCACGAGAGCGCGACGCTGCGCGTCGCCAGCACGGTCGCGATCCGCGAGTTCCGGATCCCGCGTCAACCCATCCCCGACGAGCGGTTCCGGAAGCCGGCCCTGGCCGGCAAGCCGGAGGTGCCGAAGGACTCCAAGCAGCCCAGGTGAGCGCGCCGACCGCTCCGCCCGGACCGCGCCCGGCCGGGCCGACCCGGCTGCTGGCGGCGCTGACGCTCGCCCTCGCGCTGTGGATCACGGCGCTGAGCCTCCACCCCTTCGAGCTCGTCGACGGCTTCGGCGAGCTCTGGAGCCGCATCCTCGACGCGGCGACCCGGCTCGAGCCCGAGCGCCTGTCGATCCACGTCGTCGCCCTCTCGCTGCTCGGGCTGACCCTCGGCCTGTGGACCGCGGCCGGCGGCCGGCTGTTCGGGCTGTCGCTGTCGGCGACGATCCCCGACTTCTGCCTCTGCCTCGAGCTCGGCCAGGCGGCGGTCCTGGGCCGGCACCCCCGGCTCGGCGACCTGCTCGTCAACGTCGCCGTGGCCTGGCTCGGCCACGCCCTCGGCCGCCGGCTCGGCGAGCGGACCCGCCTGCTCGGCGTCCTCGCCGCGGCGAGGGTGCGCGTCGCCAGCGGCACGGCGGCGCTGTGCCTGCTGCTGCCCCTGCTCGGCCTCCTGGAGGAGCACACCGGCGCCGCGCTCGGCAACTGGGACCCGGGCATGCCGCTGCTCGTCGGCAACGAGGGCACCGGCAACAGGCCATGGTCGGGTCGGATCGCGCGCCTGTCGCTGTTCTCCGGCCCGCTTGACCGGGCCGAGGCCAGGCGCCTGCACGCCGGCGGGCCGGGGGCCGCGGACCTGCGCGCCCGGGCCGAGCTCGCCTACGACCTGCGCGGCGGCCGGCTCGAGCCGGTCGTCGCTCGCGGCACGGCCCTGCCGTTGGTCGACCACCACGCGCGGCACGGGCCCGACGGCGTCGAGCTCGCCGGGGGCGCCTGGCTCGGCACCGAGGCGCCGACGGTCGAGCTCGTCACCCGCCTGAGGATGCAGGACGCCTTCGCGGTCGAGGTCGTGCTCGCGCCGGCCGACCTCGCCCAGGACGGGCCGGCGCGGATCGTGGGCCTGTCCGTGGACCCGCACACCCGTGACTTCACGCTCGGCCAGGAGGGCCGCGACCTGCGGTTCCGCGTGCGCACGCCGTGGAACGGCGCCAACGGGGCCCGCTTCGAGGCCTCGTGGGAGGTCTTCGCAGAGGCCGGCCGCGAGCTGCACCTCGTCGCGGTCTACGACCACGGGCGCTTCCGGCTGTTCCGCGACGGCGAGGAGCTGGGGCCGGCCCAGTTCATGGACGTGCCGGGCTTCGTGCTGACCCCGCTGACCCTGCGCTCGGGCTGGAGCCTCGCCTTCCTGTCCCTGCTGCCGGCCGGGGTGCTGTCCGGGCTCGCCCTCGGCGCCCTGCGCCGGGGCCTCCGCGCAACCGTCCAGGCCCTGGCCGGCCTGCTGGCGGTCGCGATCGTCCTCCTGGTCCAGGGGCTGTGGCTCGAGCAGGACGCCAGGCCCGGCTACCTCGTCCTCGCGGCGCTCGTCCCCGTGCTCGGCGACCTCGCCTTCGGTTCGCTCGTCCGGGCCTTTGGCCCCGGCGGCCGGCTGGCTAGCTTGACCCGGTTCCCGGAGCCACCCGATGACCGACCCCCTGCCGCCTGAGGAGCTGCGCTGGATCTGCGACCCGAAGGTCTTCCCCTTCGAGTCGACCGCCGAGATCGAGCCCGGCCCCGAGTTCCTGGCCGACGAGGCCGCGCTCGAGGCCCTGCAGTTCGGGCTGCGGACCAAGGCGGAGGGCCAGAACGTCTTCGTCCGCGGCCTCTACGGCGCGGCACGCATGGTGTTCCTGTCGCGGCTCGTCCGCCGCCTGCAGCCGCTGTGCCCGCTCAAGCAGGACCGCTGCTACGTCCACAACTTCGAGCAGCCCGACCGCCCGCGCCTGATCTCGCTGCGCGCCGGCCAGGCCCGGCGGCTGCGCAAGGACCTCCAGGGCCTCGTCGACTTCGTCCAGCGCACGCTGCCCAAGGCCCTCGACTCGGGCATCGTGCACGAGCGCCGCCGCGCCCTCGAGGCCCGCCTCGAGGAGGACGTCAACGCGATCACGGCCCCGTTCGAGCAGGAGCTGACCGGCTCCGGCCTCCAGCTCGTGACGATCCAGCTCGGCCCGATGACCCAGGCGGCGGTGTTCCCCGTCGTCGACGGCAAGCCCGTCCCGCCCGAGGAGCTCAACGCCCTCGTCCAGCAGGGCAAGCTCGACGCCGCGGCCAAGGAGGCCTTCGAGAAGCGGATCCCCGAGTTCTCGGCCCGCATGGCCGAGGTCGTGGCCGAGGTCGAGGACCTGCGCCAGGAGCGCGTCCGGCAGATCGAGGACCTCGTCACGCGCAGCGCGCGGGAGCTGCTCGAGAAGCACCGCCGCCGCCTCCTCGACAAGCACCCCGTCGAGGCCCTCGAGCACTACCTCGACGAGCTGATCCAGGACGTCCTCGAGCACCTCCTCGTCGCCGACGAAGAGGAGGCCGAGGACCGCAGCCACCTGTACGAGCTCCACCTGCTGCAGGACAACACCGACGACGACGTCTGCCCGGTCGTCGTCGAGCACCACCCGTCCCTGATCAACCTGCTCGGCACCGTCGAGCAGGCCTTCGGCCCCGAGGGCCCCCAGCCCTCGGACTACCGCTGCATCCGCGCCGGCTCGCTGCTCCGGGCCGACGGCGGCTACCTGATCCTCGACGCCGACGACCTCATCGGCGAGCCGGGGGCGTGGAAGGTGCTCGTGCGCACGCTGCGCACCGGGACGATGGAGATCACGCCGCCCGAGCTGCCGGGCTGGGCCCAGGGGCACGCGCTCAAGCCCGAGCCGATCCCGATCCAGGTCCGCGTCCTCCTCGTCGGGGCGGCCGGCACGTACGAGCTGCTCGACTTCGCCGACAAGGACTTCCCCGAGCTGTTCAAGTGCCTCGTCGACATCGACCCGTACGTCGACGCCGAGCCCGGGGTCCTCAACCAGTACGCCGGGCTCCTGGCCCGCGTCGCGGCCGACGAGGGCATGCCGCCGTTCCACCGCGACGCGATCGCGGCGCTGGCCGAGCACGCCGCGCGGATCGCCGCGCGCCGCCGCAAGCTCAGCACCAAGCTGTCGCGGCTGGCCGACATCGCGCGCGAGGCCGCGTTCCTGGCCCGCGACGAGGGGCACCCGGTCGTGACCGGCGACGACGTCCGCGGGGCGGTCCGCCGGACCAAGGAGCGGGCCATGATGCCGTCGCGCATCTACCGCGAGGAGGTCCTCGAGGGCACGATCCTGCTCGAGACCAGGGGGACCTGCGTCGGCCAGATCAACGGCCTCGCGGTCATGAGCTCGGGGCCGCTGACCTACGGCTTCCCGGTGCGCATCACCGCCAGCGTCGGCCCGGGCTCGCTCGGCATCGTCGACATCGAGGAGCGGTCCAAGATGTCGGGCTCGATCCACACCA
>JAWKUM010000041.1:0-30231 GCA_041398545.1 Planctomycetota bacterium
ACTCGCGGAAGACCGGAAAGGCTTTTACGGTCCAGATGCCGGTCTTGCCGTTGTCGATCAGCAGGCGCGCGTCCCAGCCCTTGGCCGCGGGGAGGGGGACCTCTCCCTTGGACGGATCGCCCTGCTCCACCTTGGCCTGCCGGGCATGCACTGTGGCGCTGCCGAGCAGGAGGGTGAGGCCGGCGGCGACCAGGTGCCGCCGGCTCGGAAGCCTGAGCTCAGCCATCGAAGCGCAGCGTGGTCGGGGTCGTGGCGAGCACGCGTCGCCGCGCCGTGTCGAAGGCGATGCCCTGGGTGTGTAGCCGGAGCCCGACCAATCCCACGGGCAGGGCTGGGACGGTCCACTTCATCGCGGGATGCGACCAGAACAGGGTCGCGAACGGATCGAGGGAGACCACAGGCCAGAACGGGTTGCCCTGGACCCGGATCGCGTCGGTCGACACGCAGACTGACGGCAGGCGCGACGACAGGGTCCACTCGACGACGCTGCCCTTGGCAATAGCGACCGGGCCGATGCCGCTCCCGTCGACGAACAGGCGCAGGTCCGGTGCGTCCGGGTCCAGCGTCTGGATCCGTCCCTTGCCCTCGATCAGGCCTCCGTCGGGTGTCCCGCTACCGCCGGCGAGGCGGGCGCTGCCGACCTGGATCGGTACGTCGGCGCGGATCGCGGGTCCGCCGGCGCCCTTGTCTCCGCCGTCGCCGCCGAACAGCAGCGAGCCGGCATGGATCGCCTCGACGATGCCGTTCCGAACGATCAGGGCCGGAGCCCCGTCCTGTCCAGGCGCGCCCTTGCCCCCGTAGAGACGGGTCTGGGCGAGACGGAGGGTCGTGCCGTCATCGACCTGGAGCGCGGCCAGGGCCGGGGACAGCGGCGCGAGCGTGCCGACGCCGCCGTGGACCTCGGTCCGGCTGACCTCGAGGTGTACTGCCGGACCGGTCACGACGACGGCCGCTCCCACGACCCCACCCTGCGCCTTCTCGACGCGGATGTCGCAGTTGTCGAGGTCGAGCTCCATCGAGCCCTTCTCCCAGACCCCGAGGGCCATGCCACCGTCCAGGACGAGGCTGTCGAGGATCAGCTCGCCGGTGCCCAGCTCGTTGCCGCTGAGCGCCATCGAGTTGAGCGACGGCAGCGCGGGCGTCAGGCGCATGCGGGAGAGCCGCACGCGGTACCCCGAGTGCGGGTGGACCGGATGGAAGGCGATGCCTTCGACGATGACCGAGGAAGGCGCACTGCCCAGCCCGACGACCTCGATCGAACGATCGACCTTGAAGCCGGGATAGGTGCCGGGCCGGACGAGGATCCGGTCTCCGGGTGACGCGACCGCCATCGCGGCGGAGATCGTCTTGTGCACGCCGGGTCCGCCCTGGGCGTCGACGACGTGGTCGGTGGCGCCGGCGAGTTGCGCGGCCAGCGCGATCGCGGCGATCATCCCGAGCGCGCGCACTTGAAGTCGGAAGCTCATGGTCTCTCCTTGGTCGTCGATCAAAGGGTCAGGATCTCTGTGGTCGTGACGCTGCCGGTCGCGAGGGGGATCGGCACGACCGGGAACTGCACGCCGAAGCCGAGGGTGTCGATGCCCGAGATCTGATAGATCAGCTCGTCACCATCCGCCTGCACGAGGTAGGTCGCCAGCAACGAGTTGGTACGGGTCCACAGGTTGAACCCCGAACGTCGCGCACCGTAGGTCTTGGGCGGAGCGACGATCGAGCCGTTGACGTCGTCGAACGTGCGCGGGGGGATCGCCGGGAAGCCGGGGATGTTGGTGTCCCGGGGCAACTTGCGGTGGGTCAGGGTACGGGTGCCGAGCTGGCCCGAGACCTTGTGCGGGACGAACACGGCATGCGCCGCCGTCTGCGTGAACTGGCCGAAGAACGTCGCCTCGCCGAAGGCGGCCGCGGGCAGATCCCAGGGCTCGAAGGCCGTCGGCAGGCCGTAGGCGCGCTCGGTCGTCTGGTCCCTGAGCTCGAGCAGGGTCGTCATCGGATCGAGCGTCGGGTTGATGGCGCGGTCGGACGGCACGGTCAGGAGCTCGGAGCCCGCCTTGCCGGGGTTGGGAGCGCCGGGGTAGTTGACCGTGGTCACGAACAGGTTGCGGCCATCACGGCTCCAAAGCGGTCGGTCCGTGACCTCGATCCCGATGCGACCTCCGAGCGGTCCGGCCGTGCCGACGACGCCGGCCACCGTGTTGGCGCCGACGGGATCGAGCGGGGTGTAGAGGATGTTCAGGACCTCGCTCCCGCCGAGCGGCTGCGGCCACCACTTGGGGCTCTGCGACGTCATGAAGGCCATCCGGGTGCCGTTGACCGCGATCTCGGCGAAGGGCTCGCCCGACTGGGGCAGGGTCTGGGCGATGCCGAAGGTCGGCTCCCCGGGCATTCCGAAGCCGGCCACGGCGACGCCGGCAGGCTTGGTGAAGCCGGTACCGGGCTCCCGCTCACGCAGGAGGAAGCCGACGTAGGAGATGCCGCCCTTGGTCACGACGCCCGGTTCGTGGAACCCGGCAGCCGGCACGTAGGACTTGGGCGGGCTGGTGTTGGGCACGTTGCCGGCCGGGAGCGACCAGGTCTTGCCGGTCTCGTCGAAGGCCGTGACGACGGCATCGAGGGGCCGATCGTTGGAATCGAAGTCGCAGGTCATGCACGCGTGGAGCGTCGACGAGCCGGACGGGAACGAGACGACGTCGGTGATCGGGGAACGCGTACCGGTCTTGATGACGGCCTGGGACTCGTAGACCGTCGATCCGGTGCCGGGCTTGAGCACGTGGATCCCTGCCGTCGTCGGCACGAGGACCCGGTCGCCGCTCAGCAGCATCCGGGTCACGCCTCCGGCCGGCGAGCCGTCGAGCGGCAGGACGAAGACCTTCTGGGCCGGGGCGCCGGGCCCGACGTACGACACGACCTCGAGCACGGTCTTGCCGTTGCCGTCGTCGCCGGCGTGCAGGACGAAGCTGCGGGCCGGGACGACCAGAGGCTCGTAGTGGGTCGGCGAGGTCATGGCGACCTCGGTCAGGCGGAAGGTCGACCGGAAGTCGACGACGGCGAGGGCACCGTTGCTGGCCGAGTCACCGAGTGGCACGAACAGCACGATCCCGTCGCGGAGGATCGGGGTCTCGGACGGCCCCATATGCCTGCGGAGGTGCATCCACCTCGAGGGCGGGGCCGAGAGGTCGGCGACCTTGGCGAGATTCCCGATGCCGGCGCTGAGCCAGAGAGCGTCCTTGCCGGCCGCATCCCGGGCGCAGAAGACGTCGAGGCCCCAGGTGCCCGAACGGGGGATCTCCTGGGCTGCGAGGGGAGCGAGGGGAGAGCAGGACCATGGCCTGCAGGGTGCGGGTGCTCATGGGGTGCGGAGGGTGTGAGGATGGGGGCGGCGGAGGACGTCCTCGCAAGGCAAGATCCGTGCCCCCAGCCACGATCCGTGGATCACATACTCATGCACGAGGCGCCCGAGGCGTGGAACCCAAACCCTTCACGATTGTTCACCCCGTAGAGCCGCCTGGATGACCTCGTGGAGATGGGACACGAATCGGGGAGCCGGCGAGCGTTTCCGGTCCGTGACGCGGCTGCTTCCCGACCACGACGGGGTGCATCAGGTGCCAGGCAATGTCAGCTACGAGCAGGAGCTCCGGGGGCTTCCTCTTGCACCTGGCCAACCGTGCGGCGGTTATCGATTCGGAGTGTTGAGATCCTACACAAGGCCAGGGTGGGGGCGGTTGCGCCGTGGGCAGGCACTGCTCTGCGTCCGGCTGCCCTGAGCGGCGATTCGATCATGGGGGGACCTCAGCCCGGTCTGCCCATGGCTGAGGGGCATGATCTGGGAACAGAGGCTTCAAGGGAAGAAACAGGATCGACCTCCGAGACCCGCTCCCATGGAAGGTCGTCGCATGGAACAGGGTTTGCCGCCTCCTGCCCATTCCCGGCCCTTGGAGGTCCCATGCGGAACTCTCGACCCCGGCCGCGTCGTCCTTTCAGCAGTCCTTCCCGTCGCCATGCCCTGGGTCCCGGCCGTCGTTGGAGGAGCGATCCGGTTCGGGCATGACCTCGGGGAACACGACTTCGCGATCGGAGGCATCGACCGGGACCTCAACCCGAAGGGAGTGATCGGGCGATGTCGAAGATGGAGCACAGAAATAGGTCGATGCGACCTGAGGCCAGATCGAAACTATGAGCGACAAAGAAACTGTGGAACGGCAGGCATGTTTTCGAGCAGCCCATGGCAAAGGCAGAAGGTCTTGACGGAACGACGGGGATTTCTAGTCTGCGCGTCTCGCAGCACCCTGGTCGATCGTCGACACCCCCCTTACGACCGACCTCCCGAATACCACGAGATGAGTTCGAGGAGGCGGACCATGCTCGCACGAAGCAGAGAAGAGTCGTGTACCTTTTTTCGGCACGTAATCTTCGCCGTGGTTCTCTTCTCCTGCCTGTTGCTTTGGTTCACCGAGGCCGGAGCCCAGGGGGCCTTGGGCAGCGCCGAGGAAGTTCATCTTCCATGTGTGGGTCAATCCTGCACGGTGATGACGCTTATGCATTACCGGAGACCCCGTTGGAACCTGGATCCCGGTCCCGTCTAACGAGCATCTGCTCCGGAGCTGGCCCGAACATCCGTACTACAACCAAGCCCCTTGATCAAGGGGTTCCTGCAGAACGCGCCGCACGAGTTTCATCACGTGACCGCTGCCCTGGCGTACGTGCAGGCGCAGTTCTATCTCCTCCGACCAATAAGCTGCCCTGGGTGTGCCCCGGGCCCGATTGGTCCCGCGCGTTCGATCGATTGGATCGTGATCCACTGCCTGCCCGGTCTGTGCGGTCCGTACCGTAAGCGCCCGGTAGACCCCATCTGCGATCTTGCCTGGTGATCGCGGATCCTGTCCGGCATGCATCGGACCCGGACCCCGCCGAGCGGGAGATCCGCAGGCTCCTGTCCCAACAGGAGCGCAGCGATCTCAGCATCAAGGACTTCGCGCTCGAGCACGGCCTGTCGCCGCACACCCTGTATTGGTGGCGCCGCGAGCTCAGGCTGCGGGACGACGGCCGCAGGCTCCTGGCGTGCCCGGCCCCTTCGTCGAGGTCGGGCTCATCTTCGGCCCACTCCGCCCCCGGCCTCCCTGATCGAGATCCGGATCGCGGACATCCGGATCCTGGTGCCGGCGGGCGTCGCCGCCGATGAACTGCGGCTCGTGCTCCCGAGGCCGTGAGGGGATCGATGCTGACCTGCCGCCGTCGGTCCGGATCTATTTGGCCCGGGAGCCTGCCGACATGCCAAGGCGATCGACGGGCTTTCAGCGCTGACCCGCGAGGTCCTTGCCGAGGATCCCCTGAGCGGTCACCTGTTCGTCTTCTGCAACCGCTCCGGCAACCGCATCAAGATCCTGTATTGGGAGGGCGGGTACTGGCTCCTGCACAAGCGGCTGGAGAAGGGTCGCTTCCCCTGGCCTTCAGGTCCTGGTGTCAAAGTTAAAACCTGACCATGCCGAGCTGGCGGCGATCCTTGGTGGGATCGAACTCGACAAGGCGACGCGGAAGCGTTGGTATGCGCGTCCGGCGGAAAAAGTCGCCCCGAACGAACACCGGGGCGACATCGATCGTCAAAGCTGCGGCATGGGAGAGGAGAGCGGCACCGACCTCGCGCGGGAGATCGAACGACTGAAGGTCGAGCTCTCGGATACTACACCAGGTGCGCCACGCTCGAGCGGGACAAGGCCGCCCTCGAGCGCAAGCTCGCCGATGCCTCCACCGCCTGAGCCTGCTGCTGCACGCGCGAATACTGACCGTCGGAGCGAGCGCTACGAAGGTCATCCGGGCTGCCGTTTCCCGGCGAGGAGTCCGGGCCGGTCCCGCCGCCGCACGTCGACGAGGCTCCTGACGAGGTAAGGCGATAGGGAAGAAGGCGTCGCCGGCGCGGTGTCACGAGGCTGCGCGGGGATCTGCCGCGGGGCGGGTGGTCATCGAGCCGAGCGACGAGGAGCGCCTGTGCCTGCTGCGGGAGGAGCGCGTCGCGATCGGCGAATCGCCAGGCTGCTCGACTACCGGCCGGCGAGTTTCGTGATCCGCGAGATCGTCCGGCCCAAGCTGGTCTGCAGGATGCATGAGGAGGCCAGGATCACGGTCCCGGCCTTGCCGTCGCGGCCGATCGGCAAGGGCATGGCCGCCGAGGGCCTGCTGGCCCAGGTCGTGACCGCGAAGTGCCGCGACCACCTGCCGCTGTGCCGTCAGGCGGGCATCTACCGCCGCCAGGGCGTCGAGATCGCGGAGTCGACGATGAGCGACTGGGTCCGGGACGTCGCCGTGGAGCTTTCCCCGGTCGTCGCCGAGGTGAGGCGACAGGCTCTGCGTCGGGCTACGTGCGGACGGACGACACGCCGATCACGGTGCTCGACCGGGCCACCCCAGGGCAGCAAGCGGGGCTTTTTGTGGGTCTACCTCGGTGCTGAGCAGGGAGACTGCCTGTTCGACTTCACGGCTGGGAGGTCGCGGGACGGTCCGGCCCGTGTGCTCGAAGGCTACGAGGGTCATCTGCAGGCGGACGCCTACGGCGGGCCGACAGTCTCTGCAAGGACGGCCGGATCGTCGAGGTCGGGTGCATGGCGCATGCCAGGCGACGCTTCGTCGAGGCGATGGAGGTGGATCAGAGCGCAGCGCCATCGCCGTCCGGGTCGCAGGAGCTTTTACAGGATCGAGCGGCACGCGAAGAGGACGAGGGCGCTGACGGCCGAGGAGCGGCGTGCGCACCCGTCGGGCGGAGTCCCACCCGCTGTTCGAGGGAGCTATGCAACTGGCTCGGAGCGGAACAGGACCAGGTGCCGCTGCAGGCCCGATCGGCAAGGCGATCGGCTACATGCTGCGGCACAGGTCGGCAGTGGGTCTAACTACATCGAGGACGGCCGGCTGGAGATCCGAGCAACAACCGCTCCGAGAGAGCCATGCGGCAGGTGGCGGTCGGCCGCAAGAACTGGCTCTTCGCCGGCGAGGCCGGAGGGCGTGCGGCGACGCTTCTTACCCTGGTCGTCGGCTGCTGGGAGCTGGGCGTGGACCCCTTCGCCTACCTGCGCGACGTGCTCGAAAGGCTCGGCACGACGCCGAGCAGCGAAGATCGCCAGGCTCACGCCAGGGGCTGGGCCGCCGAGCAGGGAGCGATCTGAGCCCGTAACCGGCCGAGGCCGATCGCCGACGGGACGCGGGAGTGGGGTCTACCGGGCGCTTACGCAGTTCGAGGGACTGGAGGGGTGCCGGAAGGCGTTCGGGGCGCTGCCCGAGGCCGGGCCGTTCATGGCCCTGCTCGGGAAGTACCGGGAGAAGGGCTGGCTGCGGCCGCCCGAGGACGCGATCCAGGGCGGGATCGACCGGCTGAGCCAGGGGATCGGGCAGCTCGGGCACTCGACGAGCGAGGTCCAGGCGCTGCTGACCCGGCCGAGGCTGGTCTGCATCGGGCGGCCGACGATCGTCGCGGAGGCCATGGTGCCGTCGACGCTGCTGCTCGTCGACGTCGCCGGCAAGGAGAAGGAGGCCCGCAGCCTGGTCACGACGGTGGCCACGCTGGCGACGCGCTTCGTCCCCGGCCTCGCGTACTCGGAGACGCGGGAGGAGCCCGCGCTGTCGCTCCTGACCCACGACCGCAAGTTCGGCCGGCTGGCGTGGACGATCCGTGACGGCGTGCTGTTCCTCGGGCTCGGCGAGGACTTCCTGCGCGAGGCGCTGGCGGTCCAGCGGGGCGCGAACAAGGCCGCGCTCGTCGGCGACGCCCGGCCGCTGGCCCTGCCCGAGAGCCTGCGCCGGACCGAGGCCGCGCTGCCGGCCAGGCCGCTGGCCTCGCTGTGGCTCGACGCCTCCAAGCTCGAGCGGGCCGTCGGCTGGCTGGTCCCGTACGAGGTCCTCCACCTCGGCCGCATCCTCGGCCTCGAGGGTATCCAGGGCTGGTACCAGGCCGTCGTCCCCCACCAGGGCGGCCTCGTCGAGGTCTCCCGCCTGCTCGTCCCCGGCTCCAACGACGGCCTGCTGCAGCAGCTCGCCGGCGCGCCGGTGAGCTGTGGGAGCGCGGCCCTGGCCCCGCCCGAGACCCTCCTCTACGCCTGCGCGAACGTCCGGCCCGGGGCCATCGTCCGCGCCCTGCCGCAGGTCCTCGAGCGCCTGCCGGCCGCGGTCGCCGAGCGGGTCGAGCGCGGCCGCGAGCGGGTCGAGCAGCGCACCAGCCGGATCCTCGGCATCGGCCTCGAGGAGCTCATGCGGCGCTTCGACGGCGAGTGGTCGGTGGCCCTGACGGCGCCGGCCCCCGGCTCGTGGGTCCCCGAGCTCATGCTGTTCGTGCCGGCGCCCGACCCCGACGCCGCGCTGACGTGGATCCGCGACCGCGTGGCCGCCAAGGTCGAGGGCCTGCGCTTCGTGACCCAGAAGGTCGGCAACCAGGAGGTCCACGTCCTGTCCCTGCCGCCGCAGGTCCGCTCCCGCGTCCCGGTGACGCCGGCCCTGACGTTCCGCGACGGGATGATGGTCGTGAGCCTCAACGCCCTCGCGCTCAAGAACCGCGTCAACGCCTGGAGCGCGGGCGGCCCGAGCTACGCCGACACCGAGGCCTTCCAGGGCCTGCGCCGCCGCGCCGGCGAGGCCTCGCTCCTGGCCTTTGTCCACCTCGGCACCCGCGTCGCCGACCTGTGGGACAACAAGACCCTGAGCGGGCTCCTGGTCCAGGGCCTGCGGGCCGGCACGGGCGACCCCGACGTCGGCGTCGAGGACCTGCCGACCGCGGCCCAGGTCGCGGCCCTGCTGCAGGACGCGGCGTTCACGGCCCGCTGGTCGGCCGAGGGCCTCGAGACCCGCGAGCTCGACGTGCCGCTGAGCGGCGGGCACATGCTGGTCTACGGCGGGGCCTTCCTCGACTGGCTGCTCGAGGAGACCGTCAAGAGCGAGCTGCGTTGAGGTCGCGCCCCGGCGCGCTCAGCGCGGCGTGACGACGATCATCGGCCGGAACCCGGTCCGGTCGTCGCGGAACGAGGTCGCGAGCTTGTCGCGGTCGGTGGCCCGGAGGTCGTGCGCCGGGGCGGCCCATGAGCCGCCGCGCACGACCCGCGCCATGCCCTCGGTGACCGGCGCGGGGTCGGTCACCCCGGCCCCGAGGGTCGCGTAGGCCTGGTCGTCGTAGGCGTCGGCGCACCACTCGCGCACGTTGCCGGCCATGTCGAAGAAGCCCCAGGGGTTGGCCCGGAGCTGGGCGACCGGGTGGGCGCCGCGGTTGGCGTTGGCCTCGTAGTCGCCGTACCAGCCGTGCTCGGCCAGGCGGTAGATGTCGTCGCCGTAGACGAAGTGGGTCGTCGTGCCGGCCTTGGCCGCGTACTCCCACTGGGCCTCGCCGGGCAGCTGCATGCCGAAGCGGTCGCAGAAGGCCTTGGCCTCGTTCCACGAGACCTGCACCACGGGGTAGTCGTCGCTCCAGCCGGTGTGCGCGGCCCAGGCCGGCTCCTCGAGCGCCGTGCCGGCCGCCCCGCCCGCCTCGACGTAGCGCCGCCACTGGCCGACCGTGACCTCGGTCCGGGCCAGGTAGAACGGCCGGGTGAACTTCACGTCGTGGGCCGGCTTCTCGTCCTCGTCGAAGAACGCTCCGGCCATCGCGCCCTGCATGTAGCGGCCGGGCTCGACGAGGATCAGCTCGACGCCGCTGGCCTCGTGGAGGATGCGCCGCGGCAGGTCCTCGATGCCGCGCTCCTCGCCGATGGCGCTGAGGCCGTCGGCGGGCAGCCGGTCGCTCCACGACTCGCAGGCGCACAGCGCCGCGAACGCCAGCACGGCGACCGGACCGAGGCGGCGTCGCGCGTTCATCGTCCCTCCTCCTCGGCCACCGGCGGAGACGCCAGCGGCGGCAGGTCGAAGGCCGGTCGGAAGCCGAGCACCGGCCCGGCGCGGTCGGCCGAGAGGCCGAGCCGCTCGCTCGAGCGCGTGGCGGAGGCCTCGGACGCGAACGAGCCGCCGCGCACGACGCGCTCGAAGCTCTCGGCCGGGCCATGGGGATCGAGGGGGTCGCGCCGGGCCTCGCGGTAGGCGAAGGCGTCGTAGCCGTCGGCCACCCACTCGGCGACGTTGCCGTACATGTCGTGGAAGCCCCAGGGGTTGGCCTCCTTCTGCGCGACCGCGTGGGCGCCCTGGTCGGGCTGCCCGTACCAGGCGTGGCGGTCGAGCTCGGCCGCGACGCGGCCGAAGCACCACGGCGTCGTCGTCCCGGCCCGGCACGCGTACTCCCACTCGGCCTCGCTCGGCAGGCGGAAGCCGTAGAACCGGCAGAAGGCCCCGGCCTCGCTCCAGGTCAGGTTGCAGGCCGGGCGATCGTCGCCCCAGCCGGTCTTCTCGGCCCAGGACGGCGCCGTCAGGACGAAGCCCTGGTGGCCCTCGTTCTCGACGTACGCCCGCCAGCTGCCGACCGTGACCTCGGTCTCGGCGAGGTAGAACGCCCGCGTCAGCACGACCTCGCGCGGCGGCCCCTCGTCGTCGTCCGCGTCGGCGTCGTCGGGCGACGCGCCCATGACGAACCGGCCGGGCAGGACGAGCCGGAACCGCAGCCCCGTGGGCTCGTGCTCGATGTGCCGGGGCCAGCCGTTCCAGCGGCCGGCGTCCTCGAGCTGCTTGAAGTCCTCGGGCAGGACCTGGCGGATGCCGCGCTCCTGGGGCCCGCCCCAGGACAGGCACGAGGGCAGCGCGCAGAGCGCGGTCAGGGCGAGGCCGAGCGTGCGGGGTGTCGGGTGTCTCATGGACCGGGCAGCATGAGGCCTGGCGCGCCCGGGCTCAAGCGGAGCCGTCGGACCTGGGGACGCGGCCGCCAGCCGGGGACCGTTCAGTCCTCGTCGTCCTCGTCCTCGTCTTCGTCGTAGTCCTCGTCCTCGTCGTCGTCGTCGTCCCCGTAGTCGTTCTGGATCGGGTCGAACTGCTCCTGGCCGGAGTCGCAGTCGGGGCAGACCCAGTCGTCGGGGAGGTCGTCGAAGTCGGTGCCGGGCTCGATGTCGTTCTCGGGGTCACCTTCCTCGGGGTCGTAGATGTAGCCGCAGTTGCTGCACTCCCACTTGTCCATGCAAGGCTCCGGAACTGGTCGGTGGTCGTGGCGAGGATCTAGCCGTTCCCATGGGCCATGTCGAGCATTTGTCACCCCGGACGGCGAGGTCCGTGACCGCCGGCCGCCCGGGCCGTTCAGGGCTCGACGAGCTCCCGGATCCGCTGGCGCAGGTCGTCGTCGTGGACCTCCCGGACCTCGGCCTCGCGGAACCAGCGGGCCAGGCGGGGCAGGGCCAGGGCGGCGAGGACGGCGCGCTCCTGCTGGTCGTCCTCGAGCTGGGCGAACCAGGGTCCGAAGCCGAGCTGGCGGACCAGCCGCGGCCGGATCCAGCGGGCCGCCACGGCCAGGGCCTCGCCCTGCACGATCCGCGCCGGCCAGTCGGCGAAGCCCCGGCGCAGGACCAGGCCGAAGGCGACGCCGCGCCCCGGCCGGGCCACGGCCCGGTCGCCGGCGGCCGCATGCAGCAGCGTGCCGTGCACCGTGCCCCGGCCGTGCACGAAGATCGTCCGGTCCTCGCTCTCGACCCGCCACAGCGAGTCGGCGTCGAGCCCGAGCCAGCACAGGAGGTCGGCCGCGAGGGCGCAGGGGATCGGGGGGCTCGGGCGCTTCTTGAACCGTGCCTGCCCGGCGTCCTCGCCTCCGGTCGTCGCGACGAGCCGGCCGTCGGCGCGGCGAGCGATCCTGCGCGCGGCCCCGCCGAGGACGATCGGGTCGTCGCCGCCGTCGCCGGCGACGGTGCCGAGGACGCGCCCGGTCAGCTCCTCGACGACCTCGACCTCGGCCTCGCCGCCGAGGTTGGTGTGGATCGAGCCGTGCTCCCAGGAACGCTCGAGCCGCGCGGTCGGGCGGAACCTTCCCGGCGCGAAGCCCTCGAAGCTCTCCCGCGCGCCGGCCAGGGCCCGGTCGAGCTCGGCCTCGTCCCAGGCCGCGGCCTGCCACGGCGGCAGCCGCTCGAGCACGGCCCGGGGCGAGATCTCGTGGGCGGGGTTCTGGAACAGCAGGCTCGCGGCCTGCTGCAGCGCCGTGCCCGGGTCGTAGACCGGCGGGTCGGTCAGCAGCCGGCCCTCGCCGGCGGCCTGCAGCATGTGCCGGAAGCGCGTCACCTCGCCCCGGTCGCGGGCCAGGGCCAGGAACGCCAGCTTCTCGCTGCGCCGCCCGGCCCGGCCGACGCGCTGGAGCAGGCTCGGCAGGTCCGGCGGCACGCCGTACAGCACGGCGTAGTCGACGTCGCCGATGTCGATGCCGAGCTCGAGCGTCGAGGTCGCGAAGCACAGCGCCGTCCGCGCGGCCTGGAAGTCGCGCTCGACCCGCTCGCGCACGTCCTTGGACAGGGACCCGTGGTGGGCGAAGACGCGGTCGCCGAACGGCAGCACGCCGCGCAGCTCGCGCGCGGCCCATTCGACGTCGGCGCGCGCGTTGCAGAACACGAGGACCTTGCCCCCCCGGCCCTCGACGAGGCCGACGAGGATCTCGGCCGGGCTCCGCCCGAACGGGGACGTGGCGATGCGCGCCGCCATCCGCCGCCGGCTGCGGTCGCGCACGACGCCGAGGCCCTCGCCGTAGCGCGCGGCGAGCTCCTGCGGGTGCTCGATCGTCGCCGACAGCAGCACGAGCTGCGGCCGGCGCCCCCGCGTCGCGCAGACCTTGCCCAGGCGGACGAGGAGGGCGGCGCACTGGTCGCCCCGCGGGCGGCCGTCGAGGGCGTGCAGCTCGTCGACGACGACGGCCTGGACCGGCAGCAGGCGGCGCGGGCCGCGGCAGAGCAGCGAGTCGAACGACTCGGGCGTCGTCACGAGGACCTGCGGCAGCTCCTTGCCGAGCCCCGGGTGGTCGGCGGTCTTGCGCCCCAGCGTCAGGCCGAGCCGCTCGAGCGGGGCCTGGAGCCGGCGGTACACGTCGTTGACCAGGGCGCGGGTCGGCACGACGTAGAGCAGGGCCGGGCCCTCGACGCCGCGGCCGCCGGCGTCGAGCACGCGCTGCAGCAGCGGGGCCACGGCGGCCTCGGTCTTGCCCCCCGCCGTCGGCGCGGCCACGCAGAGGTCCTCGCCCCCGGCGATGCGCGGGACGGCCTCGCGCTGGACCGGGAGCAGCGACGGGAAGCGGTCGAAGAAGGCGTCGAAGGTCCGCGGGATGGCCTCGCGGACCCGGGCCTGCTCGGCGCGGGCGTCGCTCATCCGAAGTCCTGCCGCGCGTGGCGCTGCTGGTCGAGGAAGTCGACGACGCGCCGGCCGAACTCGCGTGGCGCCCGGGCCTGGCCGCTCGAGATCCACATCTGCATGCGCGACTCCAGCGCGGCCAGGACGCGGCGGGGCAGCTCGGGCCAGGCCTCGGCGTAGAGCCGCAGCACCCGGTCCCCCATCTCGAGGTAGTCGCGCGAGCGGAAGCTGCGCAGCTCGTGCACGAGCTCGTCGCCCAGCGTCGTGCGCAGGAAGCCCTCGCTCTCCGAGCCCGGCGTCGCGGCCGAGGCCGATCGCGGGTCGGTGGCCCGGCCGAGCGCGGCGGGATCCTGCGGATCACGCCGCGGCCGCCATCGCCGACGTCGCTGGTCGAGGGCGCCGGCGCCCTCGCCGGAGGCAGGGCCGCGGCCAGCAGCACGCGGAAGACCTCGACGGCCTTGGCCCGCTGCTCGGCGCCGAGGTCGGAGAACAGCTCGGTCTCGTCGAGCAGGACGAGGAGGCCGCGGTAGCCGGCCAGCCGCGCGAGGCAGCCGAGGCCCGACAGCAGGTAGCCGTAGACCTTGCTGAGCGTCGAGAAGTCGCTCAGGGCCAGGACCCGGCCGCGGACCGGGAGGCGGCGGTGCAGCCGCGTCTGGAGCGCGGCGTTGAGGCCGGTCGCGCGGCCCTCGATCCAGTCGAGGAAGTGGAGCTGGAGCAGGGCCAGGGCCGGGTCGCCGGGCGCCTTGGCCATGGCCTCGACCAGCGCGCGGGCGTAGCCGAGGGCCGGGTCGAGGAACACGTGCGCCCGGCCGTCCCCGTCGCGCAGCCCCTGCGCCAGGGCGTCGACGCCGGCGGCCCGCTCGAGCAGCGGCCAGAGCCCGAGCTCGCCGGCCTCGCGCCGGTCGGGGTAGCTCAGCGAGCGGGCGATGGCCGCGTAGACGCGGCGCGGCTTGCTCGGCGGCGCCTCCTGCGGGTCGAGCCAGGCGCGACCGACGACCCAGCCGCGCTCGAGGGCGAGATGCTGGACGAGCTCGAGCAGGTGGGTCTTGCCGGTGCCGTAGTCGCCGAGCACGGCCAGCGCCTTGCGCGGCTCGCGCCCGTCGAGCACGGCCAGGAAGGCCTCGACCTCGTCGTCGCGGGCGACCGTGTACGCGAGCAGGCCCTTGGTCGGCACGACGCCCAGCCGCAGGGCCTCGAGCACCTGCTGGCGCTCGAAGGCCTCGGGCGTCAGGACCCGGGGCTCGGCCCGCTCGACGGGCTGGGCCCGCTCGGTCCCGGTCGGGCCCAGCGGGGCGTCCTCGCCGCCGACGAGGCGCAGGCTGCGCGACGGCAGCGACACGGCCAGCCCGGGGAACGAGTCGAACAGCACGCGCAGGGCCAGGCCGCCGCGCTCGACGGCCTGGACCGTGCCCTCGCCGTAGCGGCCGTGCCGCACTCGCTTGCCGCGGTTCTCGGTGGTTCCGGACATGGACTCCTGGCGGCCCCGGGAGGCGGGGCCCGGTCCAGTCCTACCACGCCCGGGCCGGCGTTCCAGCGGCGCGCGGCGCGGGACCTCAGTCGCCGACGACGAGCCGGCGCCCGGCCGTCACCGCCAGCCCCGGGCCGGCGCCCTGGGGGTCCAGGACGAAGCCCTGGGCGAACAGCACGATGCCGAGCAGGCCCTGGTCGAACGGGATCGGCAGGGGCTGGCGGGCGTAGCCGCCGGCGTCGGCCACGACCGGCAGCAGCAGGGGCAGGTCCTTGAGGAACAGCGTGCAGCCGCCGCCGAGCGGGGTCGACGCGGTCCCCCCCGACAGGCCGAGGACCGCGATCGCCGCGGGCCGCGCCGCGAGGACGTCGAAGCCGAAGGCCGCGTTGCCGATGAACGGCTGGTCGGTGAGGAGCTGAGGCACGCCGTTGCTGCCCGCGCAGCCCTGGCCGAGGGCCTGGGCCACGGCCTCCGCGCCGGCGCCGAAGGTCCACGTGTCCGAGAACGGGGTCAGCGTGATCGGCAGCCCGCCCTGCAGGACGAGGCGCTGGCGGATGGCGTCCCACGCGCCGGCGTGGCCGAGCCGCGGCGCCGGCGAGTGCTTGGGCTGCAGCTGCACCCAGGCCTTGCCGTCCCAGGTCCAGGTCTGGGCCATCGGCGGCGGCGGGTTGGGCCCGCCGCTGTTGGGCGACCCGAACATGACGAGCAGGCTCCGCTGCGGGTCGTAGGCCAGGACCCAGCCGGAGCCGGCCAGGGGGCTCGTCGCCGGCTTGGCCTGGGTCCAGGCCTTGCCGTCCCACTCCCAGGTGTCCTTGAAGGTCGTGAAGCCGAAGCCGGCGCCGCCGAACAGCACGACGCGCTGCCGGCCGTAGTCGTAGGCCAGGGCCGCGTTCATGCGGGGCGTCGGGCTCGTCGACGGGCTGGCCTGGGTCCAGGTCGTGCCGTTCCAGGTCCACATCTCGGACGAGTACCCCGACCCGTCGATCCCGCCGAACAGCACGACGCGCTGCCGGGCGAGGTCGAAGGCCATCGCGTGGCCCTCGCGCGCCGAGGGGGTGGCCAGCGGCGAGGCCTGCTTCCAGTCCTTGCCGTCCCACTCCCAGGTGTCGCCGAACGGCTGGAGCTTGGCGTTGGTGCCGCCGAACATCACGACGCGCTGGCGCAGCAGGTCGAAGGCCATCGCGTGGTCGCGCCGGGCCGGAGGGATGGTCGTCGGGTGCAGCTCGGTCCACTGCCGGCCGTCCCAGGCCCAGGTGTCGTCCCCCGGGTTGCCGTTGGCGTCCTCGCCGCCGAACAGCAGGACGACCTGGCGCACGTAGTCGTAGACCATCGCGCTGGCCACGCGCGGCCCCGGGCCGCGGGTCCCGGGCGTCTCGGTCCAGGCCTTGCCGTCCCACTCGTGGTCGTCGGCGAGGGCGTTGCCGTCGTCGTCCTCCCCGCCGAGCAGCACGACCCGCTTCCGGGCCGCGTCCCAGGCCAGCGCTGCGTCGATCCTCGGCGTCGGCCGCAGGGTCGCCGTGACGCGGCCCCAGGTGCTGCCGTTCCACTCCCACACGTCGGGCAGGGCCTGGGCGCCGCTGCCGCCGAACAGCACGACCACCTGCCGCGTCGCGTCCCAGGCCATCGCCGCGCCGGTCCGCGCGGTCGGGCTCGTCGCCGGCTTGGCCAGCGTCCAGGTCTTGCCGTCGAAGGTCCAGGTCTCGCCGCCGCTGGCGCCGCCGCCGAACAGCACGACCCGCTGCCGCGTCGCGTCGAAGGCCATCGCGTGGCCGATGCGCGCCGAGGGAGCGGCCGTCGTCGCGACCTTGGTCCAGGTGGCGCCGTCCCACTCCCAGGTCTCGTCGAACAGGCCCTGGGCGTCCTGGCCGCCGAACAGCACGGCGCGCTGGCGCGTCGCGTCCCAGGCCATGCGGCAGCCGAAGCGCGCGCTCGGCGCGGCCTTGGGCGTGGCCAGCCGCCAGGCCGAGCCGTCGTAGGTCCAGGTGTCGCCGAAGCCCTTCCCGGCGCCGTCGACGCCGCCGAACAGCACGACCTCGCGCCGCTTGCCGTCCCAGGCCATCGCGTGCAGCGTCCGGGCCGCGGGCCGGGTCGCGGTCTCGACCGGCGTCCAGTGGCCGCCGATCCGCTCCCAGGTCCGGTCGTCGACGAGCCCGTCGACCTCGCCGCCGAACAGCACCAGCCGCCCACGCGCGTCGTCGCCGACCATCGCGTGGCCGCGGCGCGCATCGGGCAGCCGGGCCTGCGTCCAGTCCTGGACCAGGGTCTGCGCCGGCGCCGGCGCGGCCACCGAGGCGAGCACGAGGAGCGTGGCGAAGGCGGCGCTGAGCGCCCCGGGCGCGGGCCGCCCGTTCGCGCACCGGTGGAGGGACTCGGTCGTCATGGCAGGTCTCCGGGGCCCGTGGGTCGCGGGCCTCGAGGAGCACAACACGGGGCCCGGGGGCGATCAAGCGGCCCCGCCGGGCGGCGGTCGGGAAGCTGGCCCTGCCCCGCGCCCGGAGCCTCCCCCGCCCTACTCCCCGAGGTCCTCGAAGCCGCCGAGGTCGTCGAAGCCGGGGTCGACCGGCGCCGTCAGGGTCGCGGCCGTGCGGCCGGCGAGGCCGTCGAGCTGGGTCGCGGCGATCGCGTGCGGGCCGTCGGCGGCCTGGCCGTACAGGAGGTCGACCCAGGCCTTGACGAAGACGCGGCGGTGGCTGACCTCGAAGTGGTGCCGCGTCACGACGCCGGCCAGGGTCCGCGCGTTGCGCTTGGCGAGCGCGGGGTCGAGGGTCACGCCGCGGGCGACCTCGAACACGTGCAGGATCTTGAGGCCGATCGCGACGAGCAGGTCCTCGGCCGGCAGGTCGAGCTCCTCGAGGTCGAGGACCGGGGCCTGGGGGCTGCGCTCGCTGAGCGGCGACACCGAGCTCAGCCGCTGGTGCAGGGCCGGGTAGTCGGGCACGACGTTGCGCAGGAACTCCGGCGGCACGGCGTAGAGGATCAGGACCGACGGGAACCGCGCCTGGCCGCAGAGGTCGACGAGCTGGCGCAGGTTGTCCATCAGCCGCTGGCTGCGGCTCGACGACAGGCTCAGCACGCGGTCGCCCTCGTCGAACAGGACGACGGTGCCGCGCAGGCCGAGCCGCGGCAGGACCTGCGTCATCGAGCGCAGCATCGGGAAGGCGTTGGCCTCGGCGACCGACTCGTAGACGCCGGCCTCGCGGTGGCGCGACGGGGGCAGGTCCTGCCCGAGCAGCCAGGCCGCGAGGATGCGGCGGCGGTCCTCGTCGTGGTCGAGGCAGGCCAGGAGGTAGGCCGAGACGGCCTCGCGGAAGGCCGCGTTGTCGCAGGGCAGGCGCCGCACCTCCTCCTCGAGCCACAGCCGGACGCTGCGCTCGCCGGCGTCGGCGACCCGCTGCGCGAGGAGGTCCTCGAGCAGGAACGGCAGGCCCTCGCGCGGCATGAGCTCGCCCTCGCGCGGAGGCAGGGCGACCTTGGCCGCGACGGCGCGGTAGACGAGCAGGCCCTTGTCGAAGGGGCACTCCCGCGCCGACAGCACGACGTCGGCGACCGCGTAGCCGAGCTCCCACGCCATCTCGCGCACGCAGTACAGGAAGTGCGTCTTGCCGGCGCCGAAGCCGCCCTGGACGAGCTTGAAGCTCGCGCCGCCGGCCGGCAGCAGGCCGTCGAGGTACTCGCGCCGGAGGATGCGCAGGTAGGTCTCGTTGCCGGCGTTGATGGCCCACAGCGCGCGATCGGGCGGCTTGCCCGACGCGCCGAGGCTCTCGAGGATCCGCATCGCCGTCGGCCGGTCGAGCGGGGGGTGCGTCGCGTCCTGGGCCATGCTCACCTCTGCCGCCCGTCGTCGGCCGGCGCGAAGCGCAGGCTCAGGTAGTACTGGCCGCCGCCCATCCCCGCCTCGAGGAACAGGACGTTGCGCTTGTCCTTGGTCGTGCCGCCGGTCGCCGTGCCGAGCTCGAGCCGCAGCCGGCCCTGCTGCAGCGCGCCCTCGCGCGCGAGCCGGTCGAGGCAGGCCGCCAGCGCGACGCGCGGGAACGGCTGCAGGTCCTTGCCCGGGCCGAGGCCCCGGCGCGCGAGCTCGACGGCGAGCTCGTCGCAGAGGTCGACGAGGGCGACGCGCTCGCCGGCCGGCCGGCCCTCGCGGCCGAGCCGCGCGCCCCAGGCGGCGGCCAGGGCGTCGAAGAACCGCTCGGGTCCGGGCCACCAGGCCTCGAGGCCGGCGCGGGCCTCGTCGACGGCGTCGAGGATCGCGGCCGGGTCGAGGGCACAGCGCGCGACCTCCTCGCGGGCGTAGCTGACCAGCGCCTGTTCCTTGTCGAGGTCGAGCTCGACGGCGAGGCCCCCGAGGCCCCAGACCGGGGGGCGGTCGCCGAGCCGCCGCGGCTCGAGGCCGCGGGCGGCCGCGGCCTCGAGCAGGCGGTCGACGAAGCCCATGTGGAGCTCCTGGCGCCAGGCGCGCTCGGCCTCGGCGAGGGCCGGCCCGAGCTCGCCGAGGTCGGTGGTGACCTCCGCGAGCAGCCGGGCGTCGCGGAGCTCCTTGGCCAGCTTGCGGCGGCGGGCCGGGTCGCGGAAGCCGGCCTCGTCGGCGACGGCGGCCAGGGCGCGGCCGAGCCTGTCGAGCTCCTTCGCGCGGGCCTGGCAGACCGTGGCGAGCTCGCGCGCGCGGTCGCGGAAGTCCTGGGTCATGCGGTCTCGGGTCGCTGCGTCCAAACCGGCGAGTATGGGCGGCACGCCGGTGCATCGGAAGCCTGGGCCGCGGGTCGGAGCGCGGCCGGTACCGGCGGGGAGCGGCGGGCGCCGCGGGGGCCGCCGGCCGGCCGGATCGGTGCTTTGCCAGCCCGCGCCGGCCGCCCAAGATGCGGGGTTCGTCGCCGCCGGCCTCGCGGCCCGAGGCCGCCGCCGCCGACCCGAGGACCTCGGATGAGCCCGCTCGACCGCTTCCTGTCGCTCCGCTTCGCCGACCCGACGACGGGGCTGTCCCTCGACCTGTCGTGCATGGGCGTCGAGCGCGCCGAGCTCGAGGCCGAGGCCCCGTCGTTCGCCGCGGCCTTCGCGGGCATGGCCGCGCTCGAGGCCGGCGCGGTCGCCAACCCGAGCGAGGGCCGGCGCGTCGGCCACTACTGGCTGCGCGCGCCCGGGCTCGCGCCCGAGCCGGGGATCGCCGAGGCGATCCGCGCGACCCGCGCGCGCGTCGAGGAGTTCGCCGCCGCGGTCCGCGGAGGTGCGGTCGCGCCCCCGGCCGGCGGCTGCTTCACGCGCCTCCTCCTCGTCGGCATCGGCGGCAGCGCGCTCGGCCCCAGCTCCTCGCCGAGGCGCTGCCGCGGGCGGCCGACGGGCTGCGCGCGGAGTTCTGCGACAACACCGACCCCGAGGGCATCGGCTCACGCCCGCGCTCGGCGCCGAGCTCCCCACACCCTCGTCCTCGTCGTGTCCAAGTCGGGCGGGACCAAGGAGACCCGCAACGCGATGCTCGAGGTGCGGGGCTGGTTCGAGCGGGCCGGGCTCGCGCTGGCGCCGCAGGCCGTGGCCGTGACCGGGGAGGGCTCGGCCCTCGATGCGCAGGCCGAGGCCGAGCGCTGGCCGCCCGCTTCCCGATGTGGGACTGGGTCGGCGGCCGCACGAGCGTGGCGTCGGCCGTCGGGCTGCTGCCCTCCGCGCTGCAGGGCCACGACGTCGGCGCGCCCTGCTCGACGGCATGGCCGCGATGGATCGCGCCACGCGCGGAGGCCGCGCTGCTCGGCAACCTCGCGGCGCTCCTGGCCGCGGCCTGGCACGCGCGGCGACCGGCGGCCGCGGCGCGCGACTTCGTCGTGATCCCGGCCGCGACCGCCTCGCCCTGCTCGGCCGCTACCTGCAGCAGCTCCTGATGGAGTCGCTCGGCAAGGAGCGGGACCTCGCCGGCGAGGTCGTCCACCAGGGCCTGACGGTCTACGGCAACAAGGCTCGACCGACCAGCACGCCTACGTCCAGCAGCTCCGCGACGGCGTCGACAACTTCTTCGTCGGCTTCGTGCGCGTGCTCGAGGACGGCGTCGACACCGGCGTCGAGGTCGAGCCCGGCGTCGGCTCGGCCGACTACCTGCAGGGCTTCTGGCTCGGCACGCGCCGGGCGCTCGACGAGCGCGACCGGCGCAGCCTGACGCTGACGCTGCCGCGGCTCGACGCCGCGGCCCTCGGCGCCCTGATCGCGCTGTTCGAGCGGGCCACCGGCTTCTACGCCGGCCGCGTCGGCATCAACGCCTACGACCAGCCGGGGGTCGAGGCCGGCAAGCAGGCCGCGGGCCGGGCGCTGGCGCTGCGCCAGGCCCTCCTCGCCGCGCTCGGCCCCGAGCCCGCCGGGCTCGAGGAGCTGTGCGCCGAGGTCCCCGGCGCGGACCCGATCACGGCCCTGCTCCTGCTCGAGCACCTGGCCGCCAATCCGGGCCGCACCGGCGTGCGCCAGGACGACCGCGGCTATCGCCGCGGCTGAGCCCGCGCGGGGCTCAGCCCTTGCGGTCGGGCATCCCGTAGAGGCCGATGACGGCGCCCGTCGGATCGTGCAGGACCGAGAACGCACCCATGCCCTCGCCGATGTCGGTCGGCGGCATGATCTGGGTCGCGCCGAGCTCGAGCGCGCGGGCGTGGGTCGTGGCGAGGTCGCCGGCCAGGAAGTAGGGGTACCAGTGCGACGGGATCTCGGCCATCGGGGCCTTCATGACGCCGCCTATGCCGGCGTCGCCGTTGCGCTGCGTGTGGTAGGTCATGCCCGAGCCCATGTCCTTGGACTCGTTGGTCCAGCCGCAGAGCTCGCCGTAGAACGCGATCGCCTTCTCGGGCTCGTGCGTGATCAGCTCCATCCAGCACGGCAGGCCGGGCTTCATCTGCTCCATGCCGCGCGGGGGCTGGGGGTTGTCGGAGCGGTACAGGGCCACGGCCGCGCCGGCCGGGTCCTGGATGATCGAGAAGCGGCCGACGGTCGGGATCTCGGTCGGCGGGTGCAGGACGGTCGCGCCGAGGTCCTCGGCCCTGGCCGTCGCGGCGTCGATGTCCTCGACCGACAGGTACGAGATCCAGTGGCTGGGCATGTTCTCGTCGGGGACCTTGTTGAGGCCGCCGAACAGGTCGGCCTCGTCGTCGGTGGCCTTGAGCATCTCGTAGACCATCTCGCCCATGTTCCAGGCCTGCGTCCTCCAGCCGAACAGCTCGGAGTAGAAGGCCTTGGAGCGGGCGGGGTCCTTGGACATGCAGTCGTGCCACACGAAGTGGCCGAAGGGGTTCTGGCTCATGCTTGCCTCGGCGGGGGGAGGTGGGACCGGACGGGGATCGAGGACGGGGGCGGAAGGATAGCCGCGGCCCCCGCCCGGGTGGGCGTGGAGGAACGCCCGGATCACCGGTCCCCGCCGGGGCGTCCCCTACGGGGTCAGCACGTCGAGGCCGAGGGCGACCGTGTTGCGCATCAGGCCGGCGCCCGTGCAGGGCCAGCGCGGGTCGACGACCCAGAAGGTCTGCAGCCACAGCGCGGCGACCTGGGCCTGCGTGACGCCCTTGAGCGGCAGGGGGATGAGGCAGCGGCCCTCGGCGTCGGCCTGGACCGGCAGGATCAGCGAGGGGTTGGGGTCGACGACGACCCGGACCTGCAGCGGCGGGCCGAGGACGACCTCCTGCTGGAGGTCGCGGACGCCGACGAGCACGAAGCCGGGGGCCTGGCGTGGCAGCCCGCGGGCGAGGACGGCGAAGCCGGCATCGTCCTGCACCGCCGGGCCGAGCGGCTCGAGCGGCATCGCGCCGGCGCAGGGCGTGGCCGTGCCCTTGACGGTCAGGTGCACGAGGCCGGGCGTGCGCCGCGCGAGGAACCCGCCGTAGTACGAGCCGGTGCCCTTCATCAGCGCGTCCTGCGTGACCGGGAGGTCGCCCGAGCGCGACGTGCCGGCGAGGAGCACGCTCTGCCTGTCGGGCTCCCAGGCGAGGCCGCGCAGCTCCTCGACGTCGCTGCCGCCGTGGTAGCACATCGCCAGCAGGCCGTGCAGGTCGGGGGTCAGCCGGGCCGCGAAGGCGTCGCCGCGCCAGGTCGCGTAGCCGGCGCCGAGGTAGGTCCCGCCGGCCATGTCGCGCGTGCCCGGCAGGTCGGCCGAGCCGGTCTGGCCGCCGACCCAGACGTCGCCGAGCTCGCCGAGCGCCAGCGCCGTGATCTCGTCCTCCCCCGCGCCGCCGTAGTAGGTGCCGGCGTCGAGCTTGGACAGCGCCGCGTCGAAGCGCAGCACGAAGCCGTCGCCGCGCAGCGCGACCGGGGGCGAGCCGTGGCCGGCGTAGCCTTCCTGCAGCGCACCCTTGGGCACGCCGAGGTCCTTGCTGCGCGTCCAGCCGCCGGCGAGGAGGGCGCCCGAGGGCTCGACCAGCAGGCAGGCGACCGAGTCGTCGGCGCTGCCGCCGACGAAGCTGGCGACCTCGAGCTTGTCGCCCGCGGCCGCGAACCGGACGACGAAGCCCTCGAGGGCGTCGTCGCCGCCGGTCGAGCGGGGCTTGGGCTTGTACGCGGCCGTCGTCGTCGGGAAGTCGGTCGAGCGGGTCTCGCCACCGACCCAGACCGCGCCGTCGGCGCGCAGGGCGACCGCGCGCGCGCGGCCCCAGGCCGAGCCGCCGACGTAGGTCGACCACAGCAGGCTGCCCTTGGCCGTGTCGATCCGCGCCGCGACCGCGTGCACGCCGCTGGTCGACGGCGCCGTGGTCAGAAACGCGCCGCTCGTCGTCGGGAAGCCGGCCCCGCCCTCCCCCACGACCGTCACGAGGCCCTGGTCGTCGAAGCCCAGGTCCGCGGCCAGCTCGTAGCCGGCGCCGCCCAGGTAGGTCGAGTAGGCGAGGGAGGCGCCGTCCTTGTCGAGGACGGTCACGACCAGGTCGCTCTGGTACGGCGTGTACAGCGACGTGCCGTTGCGGGCCTGCTGGACCGCGCCGGCCGTGACCGGGTAGTCGGTCGCGAACGAGGCGCCGGCGACGGCGACGCGCTGGCCCTTGTCGGTCGCGATGGCGGCGAGCTCGACGAAGTCGTTGCCGCCGAGGAAGGTCGACCACGCGACCTTGAATTTCTCGTCCTTGGTCCTGCTCTGCGCTCGAGGCACGGTGGCCGTCGCGCTGGCTTCTGCAGCGTACCGCCGCGCCTCCGACCAGGAGCCCTTGGTCTGCAGGTCGGACGAGCTCGGCCGAGCCGCAGAGCAGGACGTGGCCCTTGGCGTCGACACGGAGGCCGCGCACCTCGTCGGCTCCGCCTCTGCCCCAGAACGTGCCGCCGCAGGTTTGAGGCCGGTCGTCAGCGCCCCGCCGCGGGTCGCGGGTCCGGGACGACGAAGCCGAAGCTCCGCGGCCCGCGCCGCACGAAGCGGGCCTCGAGCTCAGGCACGCCGCCCGCTCCTCCTCCCAGGTCCGCGGGGATGCGCTGCTCGATCGCGCCGAGCCCGGTCACGAGCAGCAGGCGGCGGCTGGCGTCGGTATCCTCGACGTGCGCGACGCCCTCGCAGTCGAACACGACGCCGGCGAGGTCGGCGCCGGGGGCCAGCACGAGGTCGTACTCGACCGCCGCGCCGGCGCGCGCAGGCGCGGGCGCGCGCAGGCGCAGCGCGACGCCGGGCAGGAGCTCGCGCCCGAACAGCGACGCGTACGCGCGGCAGCCGGTGCCCCGGCGCGGGCCGACGAAACCAGTGCTCGAGGCCGTCGAGCCGCCGCTCGCCGGCGAAGCCCGTCGGGCGCGCGCCGCGCAGCCGCTGGGGCGACGACGAGGCGGTCGACGCGGGTCGGACCCTCGCGGCGGAGGTCGAGGAGGACGCCGTCGGCGAGACACCAGACCCGGGCCGGGCCCCGGCGCAGCAAGAACCCGACCTCGTCGGGCCACTGGCCGCGGTTCTCGACGAAGCGGCCTCGTCGGCCCTGGCCGGGACCGGAGCTCGGGCCGAGGTGGCCGTGAGGACGGCGCAGAAGGGCAGCAGGCTCGGGGGATCACG
The DNA here is from genome assembly GCA_041398545.1 of Planctomycetota bacterium. Lineage (GTDB taxonomy): Bacteria > Planctomycetota > UBA1135 > UBA1135 > JAWKUM01. Next base: position 24,627 of record JAWKUM010000041.1, read on the forward strand.
GGCATCTCGGACCTCCGATCTCCCCTTCCCATCGGCGTTTCGCCTGCCGGCCCAAGCCCGGTCCGGATCAGCGCCGCAGGGCGGCCAGGAGGGCCGGGATCCCGGCCCCGTCCGAAGGGCGCCGGAGCAGGACGCTGTGCCACGGCGAAGACCGGCCCCGCCAGGAGCCGCGCGGCCGGCTCGGGCCGCTTCAGGGACGGGTCAGGGCTGAAGGCCCAGCAGAACACGAGCAGGCCGAGCAGCGGCACTGCCGGCTGCGTCGATGCTGAGCGGGGATCGACGCGCGCTGGCCTCGTCGCGCAGCAAGGAGCAGCAGCCCCGGGCAGGGACAGCCAGGCAAGCACCCGCTCCGACGCGCCGTGGGCAGGGGGTGGACCAGTCCGAACAGCCGCTCGGTGTCGGTCTTGCCGATGGCCCCGTAGATCGCCACGAGGAGGATCATCATGCCGAACCAGCCGAGGACCCACGGCAGCGTCCGCCACAGCGTCGGCCACAGGAAGTCGACCGGCTGCCGGTGCCGCCGCCAGCGCCGGCCGCGCGCCCGCCACATGCCGGCCAGGGCCAGCAGCAGGGCCTCGAGCAGCAGCATGCCGGGCAGGAGCATGACCCAGGCCATCGTCGGGTCGGCCGACGAGGCCAGGCCCAGGGCCATCCCGGCGCCGAGGATCGACAGCACGCGGGGGCCCCAGCGGCCCGGGCTGCGCGGCCTCTGGGCGTACGTCGGCAGGGCCATCGTCACGAGGAAGGTCAGAGCCGCGAGGACCAGGGTCATGGCCGGCAGCCACGGCAGGCGGGCGCCGCCGAAGCCGCGCATCAGCGGGTGCAGGGCCAGGCCGAGCAGGGCCAGGGCCGCGGTCTGGCCGCCGTGGGCCGCGACCACGCCGAGGGCGAGGCAGAGCGCGGCCAGGAGCCAGGCGATGCCGACGCCGAGGCGCTGGCCGAGGCCCCCGGCCGAGGAGTGGAACAACGCGAACCACAGCTCGCCGAGGCCGACCGCGGGCTGCTGGTCGGGCGGCGCCTCGATCAGCGGCAGCACGGCCTGGTCGACGAAGCGGGCCTCGAGCGGCTCGGGCTCGGCCGGGCCGGCCATCGCGACGAAGCCCGGCAGGGCCAGCAGCAGGAGCCAGGGCAGGAGCTCGAGCAGGAGCCGCACGCGTCTCAGGCGCGGGCGACGCAGTCGATCTCGACGCGGGCGCCCTTGGGCAGGGCGCTGACCTCGACGCAGGCGCGGGCCGGCCGGTGCTCGCCGAAGACCTCGGCGTAGACCTCGTTGACCTCGGCGAAGTCGTTGAGGTCGACGAGGAAGATCGTCGTGCGGACGACGTTGCCGAGGTGGCTGCCGGCCGCGGCCAGGACGGCCGCGAGGTTGCCGAGGGCCTGCCGCGCCTCGGCCGTGCTCCCCCCCGGGACGAACTCGCCCGTGGCCGGGTCGACGCCGATCTGACCCGAGCAGTAGAGCCAGCCGTCGCAGAGCACGGCCTGGCTGTACGGGCCGATGGCGGCCGGCGCGTGGTCGCTGTGCACGGATCGCATCTCTGGACCTCCTGGCTTGCGGATCGACGGTCTCAGGCGCGGCCCAGCCGCGCGCGGAGCTTGCGGATGACGTCCTCGCTCAGCCACGGGCTCGCGTCGCCGCCGCCCTCGACGATGTCCTTGAGCAGCGACGACGAGGTCGAGGCCAGCGCGGGGTCGGCCGGCAGGAACAGCGTCTCGATGCCGGCCAGGGTCCGGTTGGTCCGGGCCATGTCGAGTTCGTACTCGAGGTCCCGCGTGTTGCGGATCCCCCGCAGGATCAGGTCGCAGCCGCTGGCCCGGGCGAAGTCGACGACGAGGCCGTCGAAGGCGCGGACCTCGACCCCGGCGCGCCCCGCGAGCTCGGCCTCGAGCAGGGCGATCCGCTCCTCCACGGGGAACAGGCCCCCCTTGTCGCGGTTGCGCCCGACCCCGACCAGGACCTGCCCGAACATCGCCAGGGCCCGCTCTACGAGGTCGAGGTGGCCCCGCGTCGGGGGGTCGAAGCTGCCGGGGAAGAGGGGTCTCGCCATGGTCCGGGGGCGGCCGGGCCGCCGGGGACGGGCCTACGACGATACCAGGAGCCCCCGGGCCCGAGGAGGACGTTGAGTCGGTCCGGAGGACTTGTATAACTCCTTACCTTTCCAACGACTCCGATGACCTCTCCCTTCAGGGTGCCCGATGACCACGTCGTCACCGGCCGTTGCGTCGATTGCCGCTACACCGATTGCGTGGCCGTCTGCCCGGTCGACTGCTTCTACGAGATCAAGGATCCGGCCATGCTGGTGATCGACCCCGACACCTGCATCGACGCCTGTGCATCCCCGAGTGCCGATCAACGCGATCTACCCTGAGGACAGAGGTGCCCGAGGCCTACACCGACTACACCAAGCTCAACGCCGACCGCGCTGGGAGGACGGCGAGAACGTGACCGAGAAGACCGAGCACCCCGGTGCCAAGGGCCTGGAGGAGATCCAGGGAGTCGAGACCGGCCGGAATGGTCCGTCGAGGAACCGTCCGGCGTAGCACTCCAGAGGCCGAGGGGCCGTGAGCCACCGTATCGACCCCGAAGGCCTCCCGAAGGTCCTGGCGAAGGAGGCGCGCCGTAGCGGCGCGCCCTTCTTCGTTTCCCCCCGACCACCCGACTCCAGCCCGAGAACGACCATGAGAGCCAAGTCCCTCCCCTCCTCCTCGCCTGCTCGGCGCCGCTGCGGCGGACAACGAGGCCAAGACCGTGCTCAAGTTCACGGCCATCCCCGACCAGAACGCGACCGAGCTCAGGCCAAGTACGACCCGATCATGATGCCCTGACCGACAAGCTCGGCGTCACCGTCAATGCGTCCCCGTGTCCGACTACAAGTCGTCGGTCGAGCAGTTCAAGAACGGCGACATCCTGCTGGCTGGTTCGGCGGCCTGACCCTACGTCCAGGCGCGGCTGGCCGTCGCCGGCGCGCGCGCGATCGCGATGGGCGCCGAGGACCAGGCATTCAAGTCGTATGATCGCCAACAAGGACGCCGGCATCCCCGGGGCACCGAGTTCCCCAAGGACACCGTCATGGGCAAGCTGCTTCGGCTCGGCGAGCTCGACCTCCAGGCTGCTGATGCCGACGTTCTTCATCAAGCAGGCCACCGGCCAGACCCCGACCCAGCTGTTCGGCGAGAGCAACGTCGGCTACACGGGCAGCCACGACAAGACGATCGACGCCGTCCGGGACGGCTCGTTCGACATCGGCGTGCTCAACTTCGAGGTCTACGACAAGCGCGTCGCGGACGACGCCTCGCTGCGAAGGACTGCCCGATCGTCTGGGAGACGCCGCCGTACCCCGACTACAACCTCACGGTGCACCCCGACGTCGACAAGCACTTCGGCGCCGGGTTCAGCGACAAGCTGCAGCAGGCCCTGCTCGCGCTCCCGGCCGAGCTGGCCCGGAGCGGCTTCGGGCGCAGCCGGCTGATCCCGGCCAAGAACGCCGACTTCGACGCCGTCGAGACCGTCGCGCGCGAGCTCGGCAAGCTGCCCAAGTGAGCCACCCCGCGAACCGGTCGTGAGCGCGGCACAGCCGAGCCGTCCGGCCGGGAGCGGGGTCGGGTCTGCCTCGAGGGCGTGGGCCGCTCCTACGGAGAGGTCCGCGCCCTCGACGGCGTGACCCTCGAGATCCGGCCCGGCGAGATCCTGTCGGTCGTCGGCCCGTCCGGCTCCGGCAAGAGCACGCTCCTGCGGCTGCTGGCGGCCAGGGCCGAGCGCCGGCGAGGGTCCGTCGTCGTCGACAGCCGCGACCTCGGCCGGCTCGAGCCGCGCAGGCTCGCGGTCGAGCGGACCGGCTTCGTCCACCAGGACCACCGCCTCGTCCCCAACCTCCGCGTCGCGCAGAACGTCCTCCTCGGGCGCCTCGGCCGCCAGGGCCTGCTCGCCTCGCTGCGCTCGGTCGTGCTCCCTCGCCGCCACGAGCTCGTCCGGGTCCACGAGGTGCTCGAGCGGGTCGGCATCCAGGACCGCCTGTTCGAGCGCTGCGACAAGCTCTCGGGCGGCCAGCGGCAGCGCGTCGCGATCGCCCGCGCGCTCTACCAGGAGCCCCGGGCCCTGCTCTGCGACGAGCCGGTCGCGAGCCTGGACCCGACGAGGAGCCGGGCCGTGCTCGAGCTCCTGCGCGACATCGCGGTCGAGCGCGGCCTCACGCTGGTGCTGTCGATGCACGACATCGACCTCGCCCGCGAGTACTGCCCGCGGCTCGTCGGCCTGCGGCAGGGCCGGGTCGCCTTCGACCGGGCCACGACCGACATCGACGACGACGAGCTCGACCGCCTGTACCGGCTCGAGCAGGGCGAGCTGATCGAGGATGGCGCCGCGCGCGGCTGAGCTCGGCGGCGGGCGCGTGGGGGCCCGCGGGCGGCTCTTCGTCGGCCTGCTCACGGCCGGGGTCCTGTCGTGGCTCTGGCTCGGCCTCGACCCGGCCAAGCTCCTGCCCCGCGCCCCCCACCGCCTCGTCGAGTTCTTCGGCGCGGCCCTGCACCCGACGCTGGTCTCGGAGGCCGGGGTCGTGCCCGACCGGCTGATCGTCGGCGAGAACCTCCTGCAGGGCCTGCTCAACACGGTCCTGTTCGCCGCGGCGGCGATGTCGCTGGCGATCCCCGCCGGCTTCGTGCTCGGCTTCCTCGGCACGCCGGCCTGGTGGGAGGACGACTGCGAGGGCGCGAGGCGACGCTCGCCGTTCTGCTTCTGCCGCTTCCTCGGGCCGCTGCTGAAGAACGGCACGCGCCTGCTCGCGACGTTCCTGCGCTCGATCCACGAGCTGTTCTGGGCGGTCCTGCTGCTGGCGGCGTTCGGCCCGCTGCCGTCGACGGGGATCCTGGCCCTGTTCCTGCCGTTCGCCGGGACGCTCGGCAAGATCTACGCCGAGATGGTCGAGGAGACCCCGCGCGACGCCGGCCTCGCGCTGCGCGACCTCGGCGCCCGCCCGGTCCAGGTGTTCCTGTTCGGGCTGCTACCCCGCGCCCTGCCCGACATGACGGCGTACACGCTGTACCGCTTCGAGTGCGCCCTGCGCAGCTCGGCCGTGCTCGGCTTCTTCGGGTTCCAGACGCTCGGCTACTTCATCAAGCTGTCGTTCGACGAGAACCTGTACCACGAGGTCTGGACCTACCTCTGGGGGCTCGTCCTCCTCGTCGTGCTGACCGACTCGCTGAGCGGAGCCCTGCGCCGGAGGTTCGTCGCGTGACCGGCCGCCCCGCGACCCCGGGCGACCGCCTGGCCGAGGTCCGCCGGCTCCACGCCGAGCGCCCGCGCAGCCGCCTCCTGCGCCTCGCGCTGGCCGGGTTCGCGCTGCTCCTGGTCGCGTCGTGGTTCGTCGGCGGCTTCGGGTTCGGGGAGCTGCTGACGCCGAGGCGGCTCGAGAACCTCGACCGCTTCCTCGAGGAGATCCGGCCGCCGCAGGCCCGGGGCGAGGGCGGCCTGCTCGCGTGGCTCGGCTGGGGCTTCGACCTGCTGCTGTCGCGCCGCGGCCTGCCGTCGATGCTGTCGACGCTGGCGATCTCGATCCTCGCGATCCTGCTGGCCTTCTCCGCGGCCCTCCTGCTCGCGCCGTCAGGCTCCCGC
>JAWKUM010000042.1:0-27157 GCA_041398545.1 Planctomycetota bacterium
AGCAGCAGCGACTCGAACAGCAGGCCCATGACGAGGAAGATCAGGATCAGGCCGGGGATCGCGTACCGGGCCAGCTCGCGGACGAAGACCTGCTCCTCGCGGAACCCGCCGCCGAACTCGAGCTTGTAGCCGCGCGGCGGCTGCAGCTCGTCCCAGGCCTTGCGGGCGCCGGCCTGGAACGCCATGTAGTCGACGTCCTCGGCCCGGGAGCCGCCGATGTAGGTCGAGAGGACGCCGTCCTCGCGCCGGATCTCCTCGAAGCCCTTCGTGAACCGGAACTCGGCCAGGTCGCCGAGGCGCTGGAAGCCGGTGTCCCGCGACCAGATCGGCATCTCCTCGAGGTCCTTGCGGCTCATCTCCTCGCGGTCGTCGAACTCGACGACGAGGGGGATCTCGTGACCCGGGGCGACCTGGAACCGCGACACCTGGCGGCTCGACAGGCCCGAGCTGACGAAGCTCTGCAGGACCTGCGGGTCGACGCCGAGCTCCTGCATGCGCCCGCGGTCGAGCTCGAGGCGGAGCTCCTCCTGGCGCATCGCCGTGCCCCGGTCGACCTTCTCGGCCAGGCCGGCGGCGACGAGCTTCTCGCCCAGCGTCAGGCCGAGCTCGCGCAGCGTCTCGCTGTCGCGCCCGCGGAGCTGGAGGAAGAACCCCCGCCGGTCCTCCTGCGGCTCGTTCTCCTGCGCCTCGACGCCGCGCGATCGGATCCGCGTCTCGACGCCGGGGCTCTCCGGCAGGTTGGCCTCGAGGTGCCGGACGAGGGCGTCCTTGTCCTCGAGCGAGGTCCCCCGGGTCATCGACAGCCGCAGCTCGACCTGGTTGCGGTCGAAATTGCTGCGCACGCTGTCGAACTTGTACGGCTGCTTGAGCGGCGCGAGGAAGTCCTCGTAGCCGCGCGAGATCCGGTTGGCGTCGGCCAGCGTCGTGCCCTGGGGCAGGTCGAGGCGGACCTCGACGCTGGGGCCGTGGCGCTCCTCGGGCTCGGGCCGCGACAGGGACGCGTCGGCGACGATGCCGCCGATGCACAGGGCCGTGAGGAGCACGAACGACAGGAACGGGGCCCGGAGGCAGACGCCGACGAGGCGGCGCTGGACGGCCGTCATCGGGCCGACGATCCGGCCCGGGCCGGCCGCCCGCCGCGCCGTGGAGGCGGCGCCACGGTTGAGCCAGGCGATCGCCGACGGCAGCAGGACCAGGGCCACGAACAGGGACCCGCACAGCGCCATGCACAGCGGGAACGCGAGGTTGTAGACGATGACCCCGGTCCGCGGGTCGTCGACGAAGATCAGCAGCGGGATCCAGATCGCCAGCGTCGTCAGCGTGGCCAGGAACACCGGCGTGCCGACCTCCTGCACGCCCCGGATGCACGCGGCCTGCCACGCGAGCCCCTTCTCGCGCAGGCGGTGGATGTTCTCGAGCACGACGATCGAGTTGTCGACGAGCATGCCGATCGCCAGCGTCAGGCCGGCCATCGAGAACAGGTTGAGCGTCTCGCCGTTGAACCAGTGCAGCGTCAGGGCCAGGAGCAGCGACAGCGGCAGGGACAGCACGACCGTGACCGTCGTGCCGAGCCGGCGCACGAACAGGAGCAGCACGACGAGGGCGAGGATCCCGCCCTGCCAGGCCGAGTCGAGCAGGACGCCGAGGTTGTCGGCGATGAACTGGCCCTTGTCGAAGTAGAAGTGGGGCTCGACCCCGGCGAGGCGGGGGTCGTCGCCGAGCCGGTCGAAGAAGGCCCGCACGCGCTGGCTGGTCGCGACGGCGTTGGCCCCGGCCGCGAGCTGGATCTGGCCCGACATCGTGAACTTGCCGTCGACCCGGGAGACCCGGTCGCGGAAGGCCCGGACGCGCTCGACGCGGGCCACGTCGCCGATCCTGAGCCCGGCCTCGCCGACCGGCAGGTCGCGGATCTCGTCGAGGTCCTCGAACCGACCCTCGGCCCGGACCAGCATCCGGGTCCCGACCTCGCGGACGACGCCGACCGACGTCGAGACGTTGTCCCGCTGCAGGGCCTGGAGGACCTCGCGGAAGTTGACGCCGAGGGCGCGCAGCCGGTCCTGGTCGAAGAACAGGCGCACGTTCTCGCCGACCATGCCGAACAGCGAGACCTCGCCGACGCCCTCGATGGCCTCGAGCTTGGGCAGGACCTCGTACTCGACGAGGTCGAACCAGCGCTGGTCCTGGTCGGGGATGCCGAGGGCCATCCAGAACAGCGGCATCGACTCGCCGCTCATCGACCAGGTCCACCAGCGGTCGACGAAGTCGGGCCAGACCGTCCGGGCACGCTGGATGCGGTCGCGGACCTCGGCCATCGACTGGCGGATCGGGATGTCGGGCGAGACCTCGACCCGCAGGCGGACGTTGTTGGCGCTGACGCTCCCGCGCACGCCCTTGACCCCGGGGATCGTCAGGAGCTGGCCCTCGAGCGGGGCGTAGACCTGGTCCTCGGCCTCCTGCGGGGTCATGTTCTGGATCGGCACGCCGACCATGACCTGGTACCGGCTCATGCCCTCCGGCATCATGTCGATCGGGATCCGGACCAGCGACAGGACGCCGATCACGAGGATCGTGGCGGCGACCATCGAGACGAGGATCGGCCGGTGGACGAAGAAGGCCAGCAGGCGGTTCACGGGCCCTCCTCGGCGACGAGGCGGCGGTCGAGCTCGTCGACGGTCATCGGCCGCTCCTCGCGGCCGGCGACGAGCGAGTAGACGACCGGGATCACGACCAGGGTCAGCAGGGTCGAGAACACGAGCCCCGAGATCACGGCGATGGCCATCGGCGCGCGCAGCTCGACGCCCTCGCCGCTCGAGCCGATCAGCGGCAACCCGGCCAGGGCCCCGGTCAGCGGCAGGAGGCCGAGCACCGTCGTGGTCGTCGTCATCAGGACCGGCCGGAGCCGCGTCGAGGCGCCCTGGACGACGGCCTCGCGCAGCGGCATGCCGGCCTCGCGGTCCTGGTTGATGCGGTCGATCAGGACGATCGCGTTGTTGACGACGATGCCGGCCAGGAGGATCACGCCGATGAACACGACGACCGACAGGGGGATCGCGAGGACGTCGAGGGTCAGGACGACGCCGATCAGCGCCAGCGGCACCGTGAACAGGATGATCAGCGGCTGGACGAGGCTCTCGAACTGGGCCGCCATGACGACGTAGACGAGGAACACGGCCAGGAGCAGGGCGCCGGTCATGCCCTTCTCGGTCTTGTCCATCTCCTCGCTCTGCCCGCCGAGCGCCCAGGTCACGCCCTCGGGCAGGGCGAGACCGGCCATGACGTCCCGGAGCTCGCCCTGGATGCGGCCGAGGTCGAGGCCCTTGGGCCGGGCCATGACCTCGGCGCCGCGCCGGTTGCCGAGGCGGCGGATCTCGCTCGGGCCCTCGAGGTAGCGGACGTCGGCGACGGCCGACAGCAGGACCGCCGCCTGGTCGCGGCCCGCGAGGTCGAGGCGCATGAGGTCGTCGATCGACTGCAGCTCCTTCTGGTCGAGGCGGACCCGGACGTCGATCTTGCGGTCGTCGTCGGTGAACCGCGTCGGGACCTCGCCCTGGACCATCGCCGCCAGCCGCTGGCTGGCCGTCCCGATGTCGAGGCCGTGCCGGGCCAGGCGCTCGCGGTCGAAGCGCAGCGAGACCTCCATGTTGCCCCGGCCGAAGGTCGAGCGGACGTCGGTCAGCGAGTCCATGGCCTCGAGGGCGGCGACGACCTGGCGCCGCGCCTCGGCCAGGCGGTCGAGCTCGTGGGCGTAGATCTCGACCGAGACCGGCGTGCGGATCTCGAACAGGGTGGGGGTCTCGAAGCGGAGGCCCTGGACCCTGGGCTCGGTCGCGAGGATGTCGCGGACCTCGCCGCGGACGCGTTCCTCGGCGGCGACGACGTCCGTGTCCCCGGCCAGCGTGATGTGGATGCGGGCCGAGTGGGGGCCCTCCTCGGAGCCCTTGAGCTCGTCGCGGGCCGTGCCGCTGACGAGGTAGGTCCTGGCGACGCCGTCGAGCGCGCGGATCCGCTGCTCCAGCGGCCGCACGACGCTGTCGGTCGTCTCGACGTCGAGGTCGCGCGGCAGGAACACGAGGGCCTGGAACTCGCCCTCGTGGACCTCGGGCAGGACCTCCGAGCCGAGCGTCGGGAAGCGCAGGGCGGCCAGCAGGCCCAGGCCGAGGGCCGCCAGGATGACGAGCGCCCGCATCGACAGGGCGCGCTCGAGCAGGCGCGGGTACATCGCCTCGAGCGGCCGGTAGACCCGGTCGAAGAGCGTGGACAGGGGGGCCAGGACCAAGGCGATCAGCCGGCCGACCAGGCGCAGCAGGACGAGCGGCAGGGCGAGGAGCAGGCCCCAGCCCGTGCCCAGGCCGCGGCGCAGGCCGGCGACGAGGCCCGGGCGGCGCTCGACGGCGACCTGGACCGGCGGGGCCTCGCGCCCGCGGGCGGCCAGCATCGGCAGGAAGAACAGCGAGACGAGCAGGGCGGCGACCAGCGACCAGACCACGGCCAGGGCCTGGTCACGGAACAGCTGGCCGGCGATGCCCTCGACGAACACGATCGGCAGGAACACGGCGATCGTCGTCAGGGTCGAGGCCAGCACGGCCGAGCCGACCTCCGACACGCCCTCGAAGGCCGCCTGCGTCAGGCTGCGGCCCTGGTCGCGCCGCCGGCTGATGGCCTCGAGCACGACGATCGAGCTGTCGACGAGCATGCCGACGCCGAGCGCGAGCCCGCCGAGGGACATGACGTTGAGCGTGACGCCCTCGAACTTGAGCGGGGCGAAGGTCACGAGCAGCGAGGTCGGGATCGCCAGCGAGATCAGCAGGGTCGGCCGGGCCCGGCGCAGGAACAGGTAGATGACGAGGATGGCGAGGGCGCCGCCGAGGATGCCCGACTCCTTGACCTCGTCGATCGAGCGCTCGATGTAGCGCGCCGGGTTGGTCAGCACGCGCGCCTCGGCCCCCTCCGGGAGGCGGGCGTTGACGTAGGCGGTCAGCCGCCGGTGCTCGAGCATGCGGCTCCAGCCGCCGCTCATGCCCCCGCTCCCGAAGCCCCCGCGTCCGCCGCGCCGGCCGCCCGACGTGCGGGACGAGCCGCCCGACGAGCGGTTGGCGCCGCTCCGCGACGAGGCCGGGTCGGCCTTCGCGCCGGCCTCCTTCCCCTCGCCCTTGGCGGCGTCGCCTCCCTCGCCGGTGCCGCCGTCCGCGGCGCCCTTGCCCGGGACCTTGGCCTCGACGCCAGCGCCGTCCTTGGCGGCCGCGGCGCCGGTCGGCCGGCCCTGGCCCGGCCCGCCGAAGTCCGGCATCGGCGGCCGGTCGATCGGCTGGCCCTTGCGCCGCAGCTCGGCGACGTAGGCGCGCTGCTCGGGCGTACCGACGACCCGGTCCTCGATCGCCCGCGCCAGCTCGACGAGGTTGGCCTCGGCCTCCTTGTAGACCTCGATCAGGACGGCCGGCCGCCCGTCGATGCGCGCGACGACCTCCTTCTCCTTGGGCAGGAACGAGACCTCGGCGACGTCCTCGAGGTAGATGTTGCGGCCGTCCTTGCGCGCGACGATCAGGCCGCGGATGTCCCCCAGGTCGCGGAACTCGTTGAGCGCGCGGACGAGGTACTCGGTCTGGCCCTCCTCGAGGATCCCGGCCGAGGAGTTGAGGTTCTCGGCGCCGACGCGCTGCGCGACCTCACGGATGTCGAGGTCGAAGGCCGAGATGCGGACGGGGTCGACCGCGATCAGGATCTCCTTCTCGTCGCCGCCCTTGACCTTGACCGCGGCGACGCCGTCGATCTCGGCGATCTCGCGCTCGATCTCGTCCTCGGCGATCCGGCGGAGCTCCATCGTCGGCAGGCTGCCGCCGAGGCCGAGCACGAGGATCGGGTCGAGGCTCGGGTCGTAGCGCAGGATCAGCGGCTTGCTGGCCTGGTTGGGCAGGAACACCCGGTCGACCTTCTCGCGCACGTCGCCGACCGCATAGATCATCGGCGTGCCCCAGGCGAACTCGAGGATGACGTCGGCCTGGCCGGCCTTGGAGATCGTCGTGACGCGCTGCACGCCCGGGAGCACCGACACGGCCTCGCGGATCGGCTCGGCCACGCGGTCCTCGAGGTCCTCGGGGCTGGCCCCAGGCAGCTCGGTCCGCACCGTCACGGTCGGGTACGACAGCTCCGGGAGCAGCGTGACCGGCAGGCCGAGGTAGCCGACGACGCCGAACAGGAGGCAGGCCAGCAGGACCATCGTCACGCCGATCGGGCGGCGGATGGCCAGGGCCAGGAGGGCGCGGAAGCCCGAGCCGCCGCCCTGCTCGGGGGCCTCGGACGTGGGCCGGGGAGTGCCGGGATCCTCGGTCATGCGCGCTCAGCCGCCGTTGGGTGCCGTGCGTCGCCGCGGTCCCCCGGAGCCGGCGCCGGGGCCGCGCCGTGGCCGCTCCTCGCCGTCGCCGGCGGCCTCGCCCTCGCGCCGCTGGGCCGCGGCCTCGGTCGGGGCCGCGCCGGCCGGCGCGTCGACCTTGACGACCTCGCCGTCCTCGAGCTTCTCCTTGCCCTTGACGACGACGAGGTCGCCGACCCGGAAGCCGCGCGCCTCGCCGTCGGCGGCGCGGTTGACGGCCTCGACGGCGTCCTTGACCTCGATGCCGACGTCGACGGGGACCTGCACGGCCTTGCCGTCACGGACGACGAACGCGTACGGGAGCTGGCCCTCGTAGAGCAGGGCCAGCTTGGGGACCATCAGCGCGTCGCGGCTCGTCTTGGTCACGATCTCGGCGCGGCAGAACATGCCCGACCGGAGCGCACCGTCGGGGTCCTCGACGCGGGCCCGGACGAGGAAGGTCCCGGTCGCCTGATCGACGACCGGCGACACGAACCCGACCCGCGCCACGAAGCGGCGGTCGGGGTGGCTGTCGACCTCGACGTCGACGCGCTGGCCGACCTCGATGCGCCCGAGCTGGCGCTGGGGCCGGGGCAGCTCGAGCACGAGGTGGCGGTGGTCGACGAGGCGGCACAGCTCGGTGCTGCTCGTGATCCACTCCCCGCCCTTGACCGCGCGGCGGGGGACGACGCCGGCGAACGGCGCCCGGACGACGTGCTTGGCGAGGTCGAGCTCGCGGAGCTTGCGGGCGATGACCTTGGACTCGAGGTCGTTGCCGGCCTTGATCTTGCCCAGCTCGGCCTTGCGCTCGGCGAAGCGGGCCAGCTCGAGCTCCGACTCGGCCTTGTCGAGGGACAGCTTGGCGAGGTCGAAGTCCTTGGTGCTCGTCAGCCCCTCGTCGCGCCCCTTGCGCGCGCGCTCGAACTGGCTCTCGGCGTCCAGGCGCTCGATCTCGGCCGTCGCGACCCGCTTCTTGGCCTCGAGGAAGGCGAGGTCGTTCTCCTCGACCTGGGTCTCGGCGGCCTTCTCCTCGTTCTTGGCCGTGTCGAGCGCGAGGCGGGACTCGTCGTCGTCGATGCGGAACAGGACCTGGTCCTGCTCGACGAGGGCGCCGTCCTCGATCTCCACGTCGACGACCTGGCCGGCGACCTCGGACAGGATCGGCAGCTCGTGGAACGCCGTGATGTGGCTGGTGCAGGGGATGCGCTCCTCGACCGTCCGCGGCGCGAGGACCTCGACACCGACGAGCTTGGGCCGGGCCTTGGTCGCCTCGGCCTTCCCGCCGTCCGGGTCCTGGGTCGGGCCGTCCTGCTTGCAGCCGGTGGCCAAGGCCAACAGGGCCAGCAGGACGAGGGGAGCCGAGGCGCCGGCGAGCTTGGGGTGGGGGAAGGTCATGGGATGCGGGAGCGACGCTCCCCTCGGGATCGGCGGACGGGCCGGCGCGGATGCGCGGGCTCCTTGCTACGTCTGTCGTCAGGGCTAAGTTTGCGGCGGCCAAGGAGAAAGCAGAAGCCTCGACGGGGCGGCCCGAGCAAATCAGGCCGGTTTTCCGGGTCGGGGGCGGAGGGTCGAGCCATGGAGCAGCCGGGACGGGAGATGATCAGGCTCGACGAGGCCCTCGGGCGGGTCGCCGCCGAGCTGCGCGACGGTGACGACCGCGTCGAGACCGTCGCCCTCGACGCCGCGCTCGGCCGGGTCCTCGTCGCGGGCGTCGACGCCGACCGCGACTTCCCGGCCGCGGACGACTCGGCGATGGACGGGTTCGCGGTCCGCGCGGCCGACCTCGACGGTGCGGACCGGCTGCGCCTCGTCGGGCAGAGCCTGGCCGGGGCGCCGTTCGAGGGCGACCTGCCGGGCGGGGCCTGCACGAGGGTCATGACCGGTGGCCTGATCCCGGCCGGCGCCGACGCCGTCGTCCCGGTCGAGCGGACCAGCGGGTTCGAGCCGGCCGGCGACGGCACGGTGCGCTTCGAGGGTCCGGTCCGGGCCGGCGACAACGTCCGCGGGCAGGGCTCGGTGCGCCGCCGGGGCGAGGCCCTGCTCCGGCCGGGGACCAGGGTCACGTCGGCGGCCATCGGCGTCCTCGCCTGGGCCGGCCGGACCGAGGTCACGGTCGGCCGGCGGCCGCGCGTGGCCGTGCTGCCGACCGGCGATGAGGTCGTCGAGGTCGGGGCAGTGCCCGGGCCCGGCCAGGTCCGCAACAGCAACGCCTGGGCCCTCGCCGCGCAGGTCGCCGAGGCCGGCGGCGTGCCGACGCGGCTGCCGGTGCTGCGCGACGACGGGGGGCGGACGAAGCAGGTCCTGGCCGAGGCCCTCGCGAGCCACGACCTCGTGTGCACGATCGGGGGCGTGTCGATGGGCACCAAGGACCTCGTCCGTGGCGCCTTCGCCGAGCTCGGGGGTGAGGCCAGGATCGAGAGCATCCGCATCAAGCCCGGCAAGCCGACCTTCTTCGGCACGGTCACCCTCGACGGCCGGCGACGCTGGCTGCTCGGCCTGCCCGGCAACCCGGCGTCGACGTTCACGATCTTCGCCCTGCTCGGCCGCGCGTTCTGCCAGCTCTACCAGGGTCGGCCCGAGGCCGAGGTGCTCGCGCGCGGCAAGGCGAGCCTCTGGTACAGCAAGGTCCGCCCCAACAGCCGCCTGCAGGTCCTGCCGGCCCGCCTCAGGCTGGCCCCCGACGGCGTGACCGCCCTCAACATCGAGCAGCGCAGCTCGGCCGACCTGTTCTGTTTCGCCGAGGCCGAGGCCCTGTTCCTCGCGCCCGAGGACACGGGCCCCCGCGATGGCGAGATCGTCGACTGGATCCCCATCCCCTGACCGTCGCGACCCGGGGCTCCGGTCCGCGCCGTCCCTGCGCCTGCTCGCCGGGGTCGTCCTGCTCGGCCTCGCGAGCCCGCCGGGCGCCTTCCCCGGGGCGGCCTTCCTCGTGCTGCCGGGCCTGGCCCTGGTCCTCGACGCCCTCCGCCCGGGCGGGCCGCGCCTCCTGGCCCTGTACCTCGGCGGCGCCCTGTTCTTCGCGTGGATCTCGTGGAGCCTCCGCCACCTCTTCTTCGGCAGCCCGTTGGTGATGATCCCCGCGGCCGGGGGTCTCTACTGGGTGCTGCTGGCCAGGGTCGTGCGCCGCGCCGCGGGATCCGGTCCCGCGCTCCTCGGACCGGCGGTGCTGTGCTGCGGCTTCGCAGCGATGGAGTGGCTGCGCGCGTCGATCCCGGGCATCCCCTATCCCCACGCCCAGCCGGCCCACGCCCTGTACGAGTGGCCGCAGCTGCTGCGCCCGGTCCAGGTCGTCGGCCTCGTCGGCGCGAACCTCCTGCTGGCCGTGACGGCCCTCGGCCTCGTCGCGCTCGCGCGTAGCCACAGGCCCGCGGTGCTCGGGATCGGGCTCGCCGCCTGGTCGCTGCTGGCCCTCGCGGCGGCGACGCCGGCCGCCGACGGCCGGCCCCTGAGCTTGGTCCTGGCCCAGCCCGACCTGCCCGCGTACGAGGACGAGCCCGGCTACGACGAGCTGCGCCGGCAGCTGGCGTCCGAGACGGGGACCCGGGACTACGTGCTCGACTTCGCCCGGCTCGGCCGGGACCGGGCCGGTCCCGAGCCGGTCGACCTGTGGGTCTGGCCCGAGTCCTTCGCGCCGTACTCGCTCGACGATGACGACGTCGGCCGCGGCGTCGGCCCCCTGGCCTGGCTCGGCAACGGGGCCCCGGTGCTGTTCGGGATCACCTCGGTCGAGCGCGTCCCGCCGTCCGGGGGAAGGACCGAGCCGCTCCGGCGGCGGCGCAACACGGCCGTCCTCGCGGCGCCCGACGGGCGCATCCTGGGCCGGGCCGAGAAGCGCCTGCTCGTCCCCATCGGCGAGACCCTCCCCCTGATCCCACTCCTGCCCGAGGCCGCCCGCGCGGCCGTCCACGACCTCGTGCTGGGCTGGTCGGGGTGGCCGATGCTGGCTCCCGGCCGGGCCCTCCCGCTCTGCGAGCTCGACGGCCGGCGGCTCGGCGTCCCGATCTGCTTCGAGAACGCCTTCCCGCACTGGTTCCGGGCCGAGGTCGACCGGGGGGCCGCGTTCTTCTGCGCCCTGTCCAACGAGAACTGGTACCGGGGCGGCAACGAGCTCGACCAGCTGCTGGCCTGCACGGTCACCGCGGCCCTGGAGTGCGGCCGGCCGATCGCCCGCTCGACGACCGACGGCCAGACCTGCCTGGTCGACGCCATGGGCCGGATCGGGTCCCGGCTCGAGGCGGGGACCCGGGGCTTCCTCAGGGTCCGGGTCCAGCCCCGGGCGGGCCGCGTCCCGGCCCTGCTGCTTGCTCCGCTGCTCCCCTGGCTGCTCGGGCTCGTCCTGATCCTGCCCTTCGTGCCGGGCCGACGGCCCCGTCGCGGGACCCCGGCGGGGGAGGGGGACCCGGGCCCGGGCTGGGATCGCGGCCCCGACGAGGCCTCTTGACCACAAGTCCGGCAGAGATAAGCTCTTCGCACTTCGCGGCAAGGACGGCCCCGCTTGCCCGACCGACGACGCAGGAGTCGCTCCGATTTTTGCCCGCCGGCCAGCCTCCAAAGCTCCGCGTGAGGTAGGGTTCTGCGGCTCACTGGGATCGAGGTCCCGGTCGGCCGGCTCCCGTCGCCCCACGTGGACGGCGGAGCAGCCTCTGGAAACCCCTCTCGCACGCAAGATCCGGTCCGAGCTCCACCCGCCCCGCGAGCCGCGACCTCCGAGCCATCCCGCTCAGACGAAGGAGTCCTTAGAACGATGAGTCCCATCGGCCGCACCTTCCTCGCGCTGAACCTCGTGCTGTCCGGAGCCTTCCTCGGCTTCTCCGCCTACTACCTGCAGAACGCCGAGAGCTACAAGTCGAAGCTCGAGGGCGAGCGGACGACGTGGGAGCAGGAGAGGACCGCGAAGGACAACGAGATCAAGAACCTCCGCTCGACCAAGGACCAGCTGGACAGCGACCTGTCCTCGTCCCGCTCCGAGCTCGCCAACGTGTCCGGTGACCTCGACCGCTCGCGCGACGAGAACAAGACCCTCCAGGGTCGCCTCGACCGCGTCGAGGGCGAGCTGTCGACCGCGACCGCGTCGCTGACCGGCATCCGCACCACGATCGAGCAGCAGTCCGACCGCATCCGCGAGGCCACGGCGCAGTGGCTGACGGCCATCCAGGACAAGGACAAGGCCGTCACCGAGCGGAACGACATGCAGGAGGAGCTGCAGACCGTCAAGGGTCAGCTGGCCCGGCTGAACGACAGCCACGAGGCCCTCATGGCCGAGACCAAGATGAAGGCCGAGAAGATCGCCGAGCTCGAGACCACCCTGGACGTCGCCGTCCAGAAGGTCCCGGCGCTAAAGGAGATCGTCGTCAACGCCGTGCCGGACATCGACGGCAAGATCACGGCGGTCAACGCCCAGCTCAACACCGTCGTCCTGGACGTCGGCTCGGAGAACGCCAAGGTGGCCAAGGGCTACACCTTCAAGGTCTACAACGGCGGGAAGTACAAGGGTGACGTCATGATCACCGACGTGACCGCCAACGCGAGCTACGCCCGGATCGTCGCGCCCGCCCCGGACGTCAAGATCCAGGCCGGCGACAGCGCCACCACCCGTCTCTGATCCCCCTCGGACCCGCAACCAGAAGGAGTCGACCATGGCCCGCAACCGCGAGATCGAGGAGCCGATCGAGATCGTCGAGGACGAGAGCGCGTCCAAGCTCAACTTCGACGTCGGGATCGCCATCGCCACCACCGTCGTCCTGCTCGGCGCGATCGTCTTCGTCATGATCGCCCTGCGCGACCACTACGGCGCCGGCCCCCTGGCCTGAGCCGTACCTCACGCGAGAGGAACCCCGAGGACCCGTCCGGCGCCCTGCGCCGGGCGGGTCCTTCGCGTACCCGGGCCCCGAGAAGGAACCGAACCTCGGCCGGCGTCCTGTTCCGGGACCCGGGCGTCGGGCTGCAGCCCAGCAACCAAAAGGGTTTGAGCCCGGTGGTCGGCGATGGGTAGACTCCGACCCGGGCAGGGAGGGGAGCATGGCCGGCGCCTGTCCGCGCTCCTCTCTCCCGGGTTCCGGGCCTCGGGCGACGCCCCGGTGTCCGTCGGGTTTCCTCGGCCGCGCGGCCGCGCGTAGAGGTACGGAGCGTGAAGATGTTCCAATGGGTCCAAGGCCTGTTCTCCATCGACATGGGGATCGACCTCGGGACCGCCAACACCCTCGTCTTCGTCGAGGACGGCGGCGTCGTCATGAACGAGCCGTCCGTCGTGGCCGTCCGCAAGGGCACGAGCGAGGTCATCCTCGGCGGGCGCGCGGTCGGCAGCGAGGCCTACAAGATGTAGGGCCGGGCCCCGCAGAGCATCGAGGTCATCCGGCCGCTCCGCGAGGGCGTCATCGCCGACTTCGAGATCACCGAGGCGATGCTGCGCTACTTCATCAACTCGGTGCACGGCCGCAAGCACTTCGTCAAGCCGCGCCTCGTCATCGCGATCCCGTACGGGACGACCGAGGTCCAGCGCCGCGCCTTCATCGACTCGGCCGAGCGGGCCGGGGCCCGGGCGGTCTACCTCGTCGAGGAGCCGATCGCGGCCGGGCTGGGCGCCGGGCTCAACGTGACCCAGGCCGAGGCACGATGATCATCGACATCGGCGGCGGCACGACCGAGATCGCCGTGCTGGCCCTCGCCGGCGTCGTCGAGGCCGAGTGCCTCCGCATCGCCGGGGACAACTTCGACGAGGCCATCGTCCGGCACATCCGCGAGAAGTACAACCTGCTGATCGGGCCGCTGATGGCCGAGGAGATCAAGACCACGATCGGCTCGGCCCGCGAGCTCGAGACCGAGTACACCCTCGAGGTCAGCGGCCGTGACTTCATCACCGGCCGGCCCCGCAGGGCGATCGTGACCTCGGACGAGATCCGCACGGCGATCCAGGACCCGGTCCGCAAGATCATCTCGGGGATCCAGACCGTGCTCGAGCGGACGCCGCCCGAGCTCAGCGCCGACCTGACCCGGAGCGGGATCACGCTCGCCGGGGGAGGGGCCATGCTCAAGGGCCTCGACCAGGTGCTGCGCGACGAGCTGGACCTCGAGGTGAGGATCGCGGAGGATCCGATGACCTGCGTCGCACGCGGCACCGGCGTCGTGTTGCAGCAGCTCGATCAGCTCGCGGACTTCCTGTACGGGAGCCACCAGGACGGCTAGCCCGGTGGGCGGTCCGCTCCCCGGGACGGGGGGAGGATGATCCGGAGGGAGGGGAGAAGGCTGCGTGCCTACGCGGCGGTGGTGGTCCTCCTGACCCCGCTCGCCGTCCTGCGCCCGCACGCCCGCAGCGTGCCCGAGCGCGAGCTCGCCCTCGCGGTCCAGTGCCTGATCAGGCCCTGGGTGCTGCTCGGCGGCGAGGTCGAGGCCGCCACGTCGCCGCCGCGCGCCGAGGTCGGCGCGCTCAGGGCCGCGTTCGAGGACGCGCTGTCCGCGCCGCCACCGAGCTTCCCGGGCTTCACCTCGGTCCCCCTGCGCGTGCGGCGGGCGGAGGGCAACGGCGGGGCCGGCTGGCCCGACATCCTCTGGCTCGAGGCGCCGGGCATCGACCCGGGCCGGCTCGAAGGCCGGGCGGTGCTGCGCGGGTACGACCTCGTGGGCTTCGTCCGGTCGCGACCGCGCGCGCCGGGTGAGCCCGGCGAGGGCCTCGTCCGGGTCGAGCTCCTGTGCCACCGGCGCGAGGGCGACCTCCCGCAGCGCATCGCCGGCGAGGCCCGGTCCCTGGCGCGGACGGCGGAGGGGCCGGTCGACGCGCCGCTGATTCGGGCGATCGTCGAGGGCGCCGAGCCCGACGACCCGCTCCCGTTGCGGTCGGTGCGCAGCGCCCCGGAGCAGTGCGACACCGGCCGGCCGGGCGTGGCCCCGTGGCCCTACGTGCTGCGCACGATGGCCGGCACCGAGCTCCACCCCGAGCTGCCGGCCGGCCTCGTCGTCGGCGTGCTGCGCGACCGGGTCTACGCGGCCGAGGGCTTCGTGCAGCAGCGCTACGTGCTGCCGCGCTGGCACCCCCTGAGCCTCGTGCGGGTCGAGGTCCTCGTGCCCCGGGCCGAGGCGGCCGGGCTCCACGGCGGCGAGCCCGAGCTCGGACGGACCCGGCCCGCGCGCGTGCTGTGGTCCTCGCCGGAGGGGCTCGGCTTCCGTCGTCACCTCCTGCGCGGCCGCGGCCTCGTCGCCGGCGCCGCCGTCGTCGCCGGCGGGCGTTGCCTCGGCCGGATCGAGGCCGTGCTCGGCGACCTGGCCGTGGCCGCCCCGCTGAGCCGGCGCGGCGCCGTCGTCCCGCTGCTGATGCTCGGGGCCGACGGCCACCTCGCGGCCCTGGTCGTCGAGGGCCTCGGCAGCGCCGCCGGCGCCGAGCGGTTCCGGATCCTGCATCCCGACCCCCCGCGGGACCTCGGCCGGGGCACGTTGCACACCGGGACGCTCGGGCAGGAGTTCCCCTCGGGCCTGCTCCTGGCCATGGAGCTCGACCAGGACGGCGCGGAGCTCCGCGTGCGCGACTTCGAGCTCCGGCACTGGCCGGCCGAGGTCGAGGTCCTGACGGGGGTCGCGCCATGATCGGCCTGGCCCTCCGCACGCTGCTCGTGCTGCAGCTCTGCGCCCTCGACTCGTTCCTCGTCGGCCGGGCCGGCCCCCTCGCGCCGGACCTCGGCGTCGCGGTCGTCGTGCTCGCCGGCCTGCGGCTCGAGGCCTCCGCCGCGTGGCAGCTCCTCGTCCCCCTGGCCGTCGGGCGCTTCGCGCTCGGGCCCGAGGGCCTGGCCCTGTCGGCCGCCCTCGTCGGGGCCTCGTACATCCTCGTCGCGCGGGTGCGGCTGCCGCTGGTCGGCACCCGCTGGCAGCTCGCGTTGGTGCTCGGGTTCGCCCTGTCGCTGGCCTGGTCCGGGGCCCGGGCCGCGCTGCTGTCCGACCTCGGGCTCGACCCCATCGGTCGTGCGCTGCCCGGCCACGTCGTCACGGCCCTCGTCTGTCCGGGCCTGGTGCTCGTCCTCGAGCCGGTGCTGCGCGGCCTGCGTCGCGTCCCCCTCGCCGAGCTCGGCGTCGACGGAGGTGCGGCTTGAGCGAGCACGGAGAGGCCGTCCGCAACCGGGGTGCGCGGCGCTTCCGCTGGCTCGGCGTCGCGACGCTGGCCCTGGCCGCGGTCCTGATCGGGCGGCTGTTCGAGCTCGACGTGCTCGCCCACGAGCAGTGGGCCCTGCAGCGCCGGCGCAACATCGTCGGCAGCGAGTTCCTCGACGCGGCCCGTGGACCGATCAAGGACCGTCTCGGGCGGACGCTGTGCCACGACGAGATGCGCTTCGAGCTCGGCCTGCGCTACCGGCTGTTCCGCCGCGGCCACCCGCTGGCCCAGCTCCGGCACCTCGACGGCCTGTGCCGGGCCATGGCCGGCGACCCGACCGTGGACGCGGTCCTGCGCGGCCGCTTCCCGCCGGGCCTCGTCCCCGGGGAACCGCTGAAGTACACCGACGAGCTTGACCGCCTCCGGGCCGCCGTCGTCGCGCTCTGCGCCCTGCCGGCCCCGGCGTTCGCGCCGGGCCCGCGGGGGAGCCGCGCGGCCGCGAGCTCGCTCCGCTTCCACGCCTTCGCCCTCTGCGCCCAGGTCGCCGAGCGACCGGGCATGGACCAGGAGCACCGGATCGCCGCGGCCTTCGACCGGCGCGAGCCGCCCCCGCCCGGCGCGCCGGAGCGGAGCTTCGCCGAGGCCCTGGCGCCGATCGTCCTCGGCGGGAACGCCGACGCGGTCACGCTGGCGCAGGCGCTCGTCGCCCGCGTCACCGCGGCCCGCGACGACCTCATCGAGCTCGACCGCCTGCTGGCGGCCGAACCGGTCCCGCCGCGCATCGGCCTGCTCCAGTCGCTCGAGGCGTGGTACGGGCGCTTCGACAAGTACGTGACCAAGAAGGCCAAGCGGCTCGCGAAGCAGCGGCTCGAGCGCGAGCAGCGGCTCGCCGACGAGTCGGTCGGGGCCTGGATCGCGCGCATGTTCCTCGGCGAGGAGCGGCTCGAGGACGACGACTTCGAGGCCCGGCTGCGCTGGCGCTACGAGTACGAGAACTCGGTCCAGTCCCTGCTCGGGCCGGCGTCGGTGTCGTTCGAGCGCGTCGTCGCGCGGGTCGAGGGCCACCACGAGCGCTACCCGGGCTTCCTCGTGCAGGAGCGCTACGGGCGCGTCTACGACGTCGGGACCGAGGAGCGCCGCCACCAGGCCCGGAACGCCGAGGAGGCCGCGGTGCTGCGCGGCCTGCCGCCGCACATCCTCGGCCACGTCGTGCGCAGCACCGGGGCGATGCTCGAGCGCAAGCCCGAGCCGGGGGAGGAGCCCGAGCCCGAGCCCGAGCCCGAGCCGGAGCCCGGGGAGGAGCTGCCCGCCCTCGGCGAGACCGAGGCGCCGACCGTGCCCGGCCTCGTCAGCATGGAGCTGCGGCTCGGGGACGAGACGTTCCGCGACCTCGGCGACCACCTGCGCCAGCAGGCCTGGTTCGCGGGTCGGCTGCCGATCAACGTCGGTGCCTCCAACATCGAGGCCGCCCTCGAGAAGTGGCTCGGCGGCGAGGGCGGGCTCCGGACCAAGCTCCACGACCGCCTCGGCGAGGAGCTGCGCATGCCCAACTACGGCGCGCCGCGCCCGGGCAGCGAGGTCGAGCTGACGCTCGACTGGGAGCTGCAGGTCGAGCTCGGCCGGGCCTTCGACGAGGCGCTTTCGAGGCTCGGCTTCGGCCTCGACGACCCGATCACCGGATCGAGCGGGGCCGCGGCGATCTGCGTCATCGACGCCCGCACCGGCGAGGTCCTGGCCCTGGCCTCGAGCCCGCGCGCCCTGCCCGTGCCCGGCGAGGATCATTGGGTCCCGGTCTGGGCCCACTACGCCCTCGGCGGCTCGCGGCACACGAGCCACCTGGGCTCGACGGTCAAGCCGTTCATGGCCGTCGAGGGCCTGCTGCGCCACCCGTCGCTCGGCGACGACTTCATCGACTGCAAGGGCGCCTACATCGGCCGCGACGGGCGGCTGCACGGTCACCGCTACTACCAGGGCCAGGCCGAGATCAGCTGCCACGCCCACGGCAGCGTGACCGGTCGCGACGGCGTCGAGGAGGCGCTGCAGGAGAGCTGCAACGCGTTCTTCTCCCAGCTCGGTCACCGCATGCGGAGCGACGGGGTGGCCGAGGCCCTGCGACGCTTCGGGCTGTGGGCCGACCTCGACGAGGACTGGCGGGCCCCGATGGGGCTGCCGATCCTGCGCCCGGGGCCGATCCTGACCTGGGATCCGCGGGCCAGGCGCGCCGTGTTGGGCTTCCACTTCGAGGGTGACCGGCTCGGCATCGGCTACGGGGTCCAGGCCGCGCCCCTGCTCGTCGCCCGCGCCTACGCCGGGCTGGCGACCGGCCGGCTTCCGTGGCTGAGGATCGTGCGCAGCATCGGCGGGGGCCCCGTCACGAGCGGGAGCCAGGACCTCGGCCTGCCCGCCCCGGTCCTCGAGCGCGTCCGCGCCGGGCTGATGCGCGGCATCGTGCGCGGCACGGTCAAGCCGCCGGCGCGCGACGACCTCCAGGCCGTCGGCGCGGTCGGCAAGACCGGGACCGCCGTGTGGTACCTCGCCGATCACGACAAGCAGTCCAATCGGGTCCACAAGCGGCTCAACACCTGGTTCTCGGGCTGGCTGCCGTACGACGAGCCCAGGCTCGCGTTCTCGACCGTGCTGTACGGGGCCGACCCCGAGCGCCACGGCGACGCCGGCCGGTCCGCGGCCCGCGTGGCCGGCGAGGTCCTGAAGCAGCTGGCGGCCGACGAGCGCTTCCGGCCGTACTTCGAGGGCCGCCGCCGGCCGGGGGAGGACGGGTGATCCTCGACCGCCGGACCCGCCTCGAGAGCCTGCGCGCCCTGCTGGCCGGCTTCCCGGTCGTCGTCTGGCTCCAGGCCCTGCTGCTGTCGGGGCTCGGCCTCGTGTTCATCCACTCGGCCACGCTCTACGTCGAGGACGGCAGCGGGGCGACGGCGCGGCAGGCCCTCGCCCTGGTCTTCGTGCCGGGCCTCGCCGCCGCGCTGGCCTACCTCGGCCGCCGCCGCGTCCTCGACCTCGCCCCGGTCCTGTACGTGCTCGTCCTGCTGATGCTCGTCGCGCTCCTGTTCTACGGGGCCAAGATCAACGGCGCGCGACGCTGGTTCCGGCTCGGCCCGCTGTCGCTGCAGCCGAGCGAGTTCGTCAAGCCGGCGCTGATCCTGATGCTGGCCCGCCTGCTGCGCTTCGAGACCGAGGGGCGCCTGCTCCGCGGGCTCATCGTCCCGCTCGGCCTGACCCTCGTGCCGATGCTCCTGATGGCGCGCCAGCCCGACCTCGGCAGCGCCCTCGCGCTCCTGCCGGTGACGCTGGCGATGGCCTGGGTCGGCGGCGTCCGGGGGCGCAACCTCGCCGTCGTCGTGCTCGGGTTCGCGGTCCTGACCTTCGTGCTGTTCCCGTTCCTGCACGGCTACCAGAAGGAGCGGATCCTCGTCTGGCTCGACCAGGCCCACATGACCGGCACGCAGGCCCACGGCGCCGGCTACCACCTGCAGCAGAGCCTGATCGCCGTCGGCAGCGGGGGCGTCTTCGGCGACGGCCTGTTCGAGGGCATCCAGAACCGCTACGACTTCCTCCCGTACCGGGAGACCGACTTCCTGTTCTCGGTCGTCGCCGAGGAGACCGGCCTCCTCGGCGGGGGGCTGCTCGTGCTGCTGTACTCGGGGCTGTGCATCGCGATCTTCTGGCTCGGGGCCGGGATCCGCGACCGCTTCGGCCGCCTGATCGCGGCCGGGGTCGGCGTCTACTTCCTGACCCACCTCGCGATCCACGTCGGGGTCACGACCGGCCTGCTGCCGACGACGGGCCTCCCGCTGCCGCGCCTGAGCTACGGCCGGAGCTCGACGACCGCGGCCTGGCTCGCGCTGGCGCTGTTCGCCCACGCGCTCGTGCACCGGGAGCGCAACCTCTCGCGCGACCGCTACCTCTGAACCGATCCCCGGCGCGGCGGTCACGCGCCGGGGATCGGATTGGCGCGATTGACGCCCGATTGGAGCCCGATTGGACCGCGCCGCCCTCCAAGCTGGAAAACCCGGTCAATCGGTGGCAGACTCGGCGGCAATCCAGCGATTGGTGCCCCGGCTCCCTCTGCCGGTGGATCAGGCCCAATCCCGCCAATCAGGCGAGGGGGGCGCACACCGGATCGCCGATGACATCGGGCCTTCCGCACCCTCCCGAGGGGCCGGAGCCCCGGAGGATCCATGACCCTGACCGAATGGAGCCCGGAAGTCCGGGATCGCCTCGTCGCCAAGTACCCCAAGCTCGCCGGCAAGAGCGAGGGCATCGTGTTCTGCGCGGCCGTGCTCGAGGACGAGCCCGACCTCAAGCTCAACGACGTGCGCACGATCGGCCGGACCTTCGCGCCCGAGCTCAGCTTCAGCCCGATCAGCCTGTCCTCGGCCGAGGTCGCGATGGGCCGGCGGGAGCCGCGCAAGCGCCGCGCCGCGGCCGAGCCGCGGCGCAAGCTCGTCGTGCCCGAGCGCGGGACCAACGGCGACGTCGAGGAGGTGGGCGGGCCGAGCCGGTCGAGCCGCCTCAACAAGATCGAGAAGAAGCTCGGCATCGCGGTGTCCGTGCTCGAGCAGTACGAGCAGGCCCGGCACGAGCTCGAGCGGGCGCGCGAGGCGCTGCACAACCTCAACCCCACGGTCGTCCACCTGATGGCCGAGCTCGACGAGGACGCCCGCAAGGTCCTCGAGCGCGAAGGCCTCCTGAGCGAGGACTGACCCGATGCAGACCCTCGAGAGCTTCGTCGCGGGCCGCTGGGCCGCGGGTTCGGGTGACCGCGTCGTGCTCGACAACCCGAGCACCGAGGAGCCCCTGGCCGAGGTCGCCCGCGGCGGGCTGGACCTCGGCGAGGCCGTGGCCTGGGGCCGCGACGTCGGCGGGGCGGCCCTGCGGGCCATGACCCTGGTCGAGCGCGCCGGCATGCTCGGCGCCCTGTCCAAGGCCCTGCGCGAGCACCGGGAGGAGCTGCTCGACCTGTCGCAGCAGAACGGCGGCAACACGCGCGGCGACGCCAAGTTCGACGTCGACGGCGCGATCGGCACGCTCGCGGCCTACGGCGCCTGGGGCAAGGCCTGCGGTGAGCGCGGCTGGCTCGTCGACGGCGAGGGCGTCCAGCTCGGCCGGACGCCGCGGTTCTGGGGCGAGCACCTGCGGGTGCCCAAGGTCGGCCTCGCGGTCCACGTCAACGCGTTCAACTTCCCGGCCTGGGGCATGGGGGAGAAGATGGCCTGCGCCCTGCTGGCCGGCGTGCCGGTGCTCGAGAAGGCCGGCACGGCCAGCGCAGTCCTGGCCTGGCGCCTGGCGCAGCTCGTCGTCGGGTCCGGCGTCCTGCCCGAGGGCGCGTTCCAGTTCCTCGCCGGCTCGGTCGGCGACCTCCTCGACCACCTCGGCCCGCAGGACGTCGTCGCCTTCACCGGCTCGGCCGACACCGGGCGCAAGGTCCGCGGCAACGCCAACCTGATCGCCCACAACGTCCGCGTCAACATCGAGGCCGACTCGATCAACGCCGCGATCCTCGGGCCCGACGTCGGCGACGAGGACGAGGTCTGGAACGAGTTCCTCGGCAACGTCGTCGTCGACATGACGCAGAAGGCCGGCCAGAAGTGCACGGCCGTGCGCCGGGTCCTGGTCCCCGCCGACCGCGCCGACGCGGTCGCCGAGGAGCTCGCGGCCCGGCTCGCGGACATCCGGGTCGGCGACGTCGCCGACGGCCAGGTGCGGATGGGGCCGGTCGCCAGCCGCGCCCAGCTCGCCGACGTGCGCGCCGGCATCGCGGGGCTCCAGGCCGCGGCCGACGTCGTCTGCGGCGGCCCGGCCCCGATCGCCGACAAGGGCTGGTTCGTCGCGCCGACGCTGCTGCGCGCGCGTGACCCCGAGGCCGCCGTCCTGCACGAGCGGGAGGTGTTCGGGCCCTGCGCGACCGTCGTCCCCTACGAGGGCGGCGCGGCCGAGGCCGTGCGCCTGACCAACCGCGGCGGCGGCTCGCTCGTCGCCAGCCTGTACTCCAACGACCGGGGCTTCGTGACCGAGGTCGTCACCGGCATCGCGCCCTGGCACGGCCGCGTGTGGATCGGCTCCGAGAAGAGCGCCGGCCAGACGCTCGGCCCGGGCGCCGTGCTGCCGGCCTCCGTCCACGGCGGACCCGGCCGCGCCGGCGGCGGCGAGGAGCTCGGCGGCCTGCGCGGGCTCGAGCCCTACACGCAGCGCGTCGCCCGGCAGGGCGACAAGGGGCGGGTGTCGCGCTTCACGAGCGGGGAGTAGACCCGGGCCGCGGTCGTGCCCCGTACGAGCGGCAGCTCGTCGGCTCGCGGCCTCAGCCGCGCCGCTCGCAGCAGCCGATCTGGCCCGGAGCCTCCTCGACGCCGACGAGGAGGCGCTGGACGTGCTCGAGGGGGGCGACGGCCGCGAGCTCGTCGGAGATCCGGTCGGAGATCCAGGTCGCGAGGTTCTCGGCGCTCGTGTTGTTGATCGGCAGCACGAGGCAGTCGTCGGCCGGGAGGTCGTAGCGCCGGTCGCGGTAGTCGACGCGGACCCGGCCGTCCTCCTCGGCGACGCGGAGCTCGGCGTGCAGCCCGGGCAGGAGGAGGCGCTCGTCGAGCTCGTCGACGACGGCCTTGATGACCGGCTTGATGACCTTGAAGTCGATGACGAGGCCGTGGTCGTCGAGCGGGGACTCGAGCTCGACCCAGACCTTGTAGTTGTGGCCGTGGAGCCGCTCGGCCGTCCCGTCGGGGAAGATCAGGAAGTGGGCCGCGCTGAACTTGAGGTAGTCCTTGTGGACCCGGATCGAGTAGGTGGAGGCCATGGGCTCAGGGGCGGAGGTCGCCGGCGAGCTCGTCCATGCGCCGGGCGAGGACGAGGTCCCTCCCGGTCACGGCGCCGGCGTCGTGGGTGCTGAGGTGGACCTCGACGTCGCGCCAGACGTTGCGCCAGTCGGGGTGGTGGTCCTCGCGCTCCGCGCCGGAACAGGACGACCCTGGTCCTTGAAGCCGAAGGCCCTCGTTGAAGTCGTGGAACCGGAAGCTCCGGGTCAGCGCCCCGTCCTCGTGCCGCCAGTGGGGCAGGTCGGCCAGGGCGGCGGCGAGCTCGGCCTCGGTCAGGGGCGCCCTGCTCATGCCCGGGCCTCCGCGTCGTCGGCCTGGGCCAGGGCCCGGTCGACGATCTCGCCGACGTCCTTGCTCAGCGCCTCGGTGCCGCGGATGCGCCGGAGCTGGTCGAGCATCAGCGCCCGGCGGCCCGGCTCGAACCGCTTCCACTGGTTGAAGCACGACACGACGCGGGCCGCGACCTGCGCATTGACCGGGTCCACGGCCAGGACCTGGTCGGCCAGGAACCGGTAGCCGGCGCCGTCGGGCCGGTGGAAGTGGACCTGGTTGAGCATGCCGAAGGCGCCGACGAGCGAGCGGAACCGGTTGGGGTTGCGCAGGAGGAAGTCGGGGTGCTCGGCCAGGGCCCTGACCCGGTCGAAGCCGTCGTCGGCCGTCGACAGCGCCTGCACCGTGAACCACTTGTCGAGGACGAGGGGGTCGGCCTGCCAGCGCGCGTGGAAGTCGTCGATGGCCGCGTCCCGGCGCGGGCCGCCGATCTCGGCGAGGTTGCGCAGGGCGGCGATCGAGTCGGTCATGTTGTCGGCGGCGTCGAACTGGGCCGTGGCCAGGGCCGCCGAGGCCTCGGAGCGGTCGCAGCACAGGACGTCGAGGCAGAGGTTGCGCAGGCGGCGCCGGTCGATCGAGGCCTTGTCGTTGGAGTACGGCCCGGCGGGGGCGTTGGCGTCGTACAGGTCGCGCAGCGCGGCGGCGTGCGCGCCGCGCAGGGCCCGGCACAGGCCCCGGGCCGCGGCGTGGATGGCCGCGGGGTCGACGACCGCGAACTCCTGGGCCAGGACCCGCTCCGAGGGCAGGCCGAGGGCCAGGGCCTTGAAGCGAGCCGTCGAGCCGCGCGTCGGTCAGCAGGGCGCCCCAGGCCTCGACGAACAGCGGGTCGACATCGCCGCGGCCCGCGACCATGTCGACGAGGATCGACGTGGCCAGGGCCTGGCCGGCCTCCCAGCGGTTGAAGGCGTCGTCGTCGTTGGCCATCAGGAAGGCCAGCTCCGCGCGGGGCCGCTCGAAGGCCAGGCGCACCGGGGCGGACAGGCCGCGGAACAGGGACGCGACCGGCTTGTCGGCGTGGCCCGTGAACCAGCGCTCGCGCTCCTCGCGGAGCTCGGGGACGCGGTCGGTCGAGCCGTCGGCCTCGCCCTCGAGCACGACCGCCCGGGCCTCGCCGTCCGGCCCGAGCAGGCCGAGGCGCAGCGGCATCTGGAACGGCAGCGGGTGCTCTGGCCCTCGCGGACCGGCACCCGCTGGCGGAGCTCGAGCTCATAGGTCCCGGTCGCCGGGTCGTGGGCCTCACGGACGACGGTAGGCGTCCCGCTCTGCAGGTACCCAGCGCTCGAACTGCCCGAGGTCGCGGCCGTTGGCGTCGGCCATCGCCGCGCGGAAGTCGTCGCAGGTCAGCCTGCCGTCCCAGCGCTCGAAGTAGGGTCCATGCCTCGGCGGAACCCGTCGCGCCCGAGCAGGGCCTCATGCATCGGATGACCTCGGCCCCCTTGTTGTAGACCGTGGCCGTGTAGAAGTTGTTCATCTCGACGGCCGACTCGGGCCGGATCGGGTGGGCCATCGGGCCGTCGTCCTCGGGCCACTGCGCCAGGCGCAGGACATGACGTCGTCGATGCGCTTGACCGGCCGCGAGCGCACGTCGCTCGTGAACTCCTGGTCGCGGTAGACCGTCAGCCCCTCCTTGAGGGTGAGCTGGAACCAGTCGCGGCAGGTCACGCGGTTTCCGAGTCCAGTTGTGGATGCTCGTGGGCGATGACGGCCTCGATCGCCTCGTAGTCGCCGTCGGTGGCCGTGTCGGGCCTTGCCAGGACGAACTTGGAGTTGAAGACGTTGAGGCCCTTGTTCTCCATCGCCCCCATGTTGAAGTCGATGGCGACGATCATGTAGAGGTCGAGGTCATGCTCGAGGCCAGCGCTCCTCGTCCCAGGCCATGGCCTTCCGGAGGGCTGGCGAGGGCGTGCTCGCACCGGTCGTGTTCGCTGCGGCTCGACCCAGATCTCGAGGGCGACGTCGCGGCCCGCGCGTGCGGAAATCGCCGGCGTGGCGACGCAGGTCGCCGGCGACGAGGGCGAAGAGGTAGCTCGGCTTGGGGTACGGGTCGACCCAGCGGACCTCGTGGCGCCCGTCACCGAGGTCGCGCTCCGCGACGCGGTTGCCGTTGCTGAGCATGACCGGGCAGCGCGCCTTGTCGCCCCGGATCGTGACCGTGAACCGGGCCATGTTGTCCGGGCGGTCGACGAACCACGTGATCTTGCGGAAGCCCTCGGCCTCGCACTGGGTGCAGAACGTCCCACCGGCCCGGTACAGGCCCATCAGCGACGTGTTGTCCTGGGGGCGGATCGCGACGAGCGTCTCGAGCACGAAGCTGGCCGGCACGCCGGGGACCTCGACCCCCTCGTCGGTCGCGAACCAGCGGCCCTCGACGAGCTCGGCGCCGTCGAGCCGGAAGCCCCGGGGCTCGAGGCCCCGGCCGTGCAGGAACAGCGGCGCGTCGGCGTCGGCCTTGTCGTTGCGCTCGATCCTCATGCGGGACCGGACCAGGGTCTCGTCCTCGCCGAGGTCGAACTCGAGCTCGACCTCGCGGACCCAGTAGTCGGGCTCGCGGTAGTCCTTGCGGAACTTGCGCTGGGGGGCGGTCTGGACGGCTTCCATGGTGGCTCCGGGTCGGGGGTGCGGACCGACGATGAAAGCGCCCGGGTCCCGGCTTGGCAAAGGGAGAGGGCGGGAACGGGCTGCTAGGCTGGCCGCGTGCGCGAGCCCCCGTGGACAGGCAGCCTGAGCGTGCGTGCCGTCGGCGACCGGCCCGAGGAGGCCCGGCAGGCCGCCGCCCTGGCCACGCGGCTGGGGGCGGCCGGCGCGGACGCCGAGGCCGGGCGCTTCGTGCTCGAGGTCGGGCCCGAGGGCCTCCGCCTGCGCGGGGAGGGCCTCGCGCTGCGGCTCGACTACGGCGCCGGGCCCCTGGGCCGGCGGCTGCGCGCCCACGGCGCCGAGGCCGTGGCCCGGGCCTGCGGGCTGTCCCGCGGGCGGAGGCCGGCCGTCGTCGACGCCACCGGCGGCCTCGGCCGCGACGCGATGGTCCTGGCCTCCCGCGGGGCCGAGGTCACGCTCGTCGAGCGGGACCCCCTGCTCGTCGTCCTGCTCGAGGACGTCCTCGGCCGGGCCCGCGCGGCCGGCTCGGAGGCCGCCGCGCGCGTCCGGCTCGTTCCGGGCGACGCCGTGGCGCTCCTCGCCGGCGGGGCCGTCTTGGCGCCCGAGGTCGTCTACCTCGACCCGATGTTCCCGCCGGGCCGCCGGCGCGCCCTCGTCAAGCAGGACATGCAGCTGCTGCAGGCGCTGTGCGGCGAGCCCGAACCGGACGAGGACCGCCGCCTGCTCGAGGCGGCGCTGGCCGCCGGCGCCGGGCGCGTCGTCGTCAAGCGGCCGCGCGGCGCGCCCGACCTCGGCGGCCTCGCGCCGCAGCAGCGGCTCGAGGGCGAGGGCTTCCGCTTCGACCTGTACCTCGGCCGGGCCTAGCGCGCGCGCGGCGGCGCCTGCCAGGCGACGTCGTCGCCGAGGGTCCAGTCGTTGGCGAAGAAGCCGCAGCCGATGATCCCCGGCAGGCCCCGCTCGAGCACGGACACGTCGAGGACCGTCCAGTCGGGGTAGTGGACGCCGCTGACGAAGTACGGCTGCTGCGTCGTCGTCCGCATGCCGCACAGCCCGGTCCCGCCGACGAGGCCGACGAGGGCCCGGGCGGAGCCGCGGCGGGGGTAGCAGGCGAGCAGCGCCAGGGCCTCACCATCGAGCAGGTGGTCACCGACCTCGAGCCGTCCGCGGCCGAGCGTGAGGGGGCAGTCCGGGGGCAGGACGCGGGACCAGGCCGCGTTGCAGTCGGCGTTGCCGTAGAGCACGAGGTTGTCGTCGGCGGCGGCACCGGCGTCGAGCTCGGCGACGAGCTCGGCGTCCGAGACGAGCTCGAGCACGGCGTTGCCGCGGTACCAGAACGACTCCGAGTCGTAGCGGGCCTTGGCGTAGGACCAGGCGTTCTCGGCCTCGGTGCCGGCGGTCGCGTAGACGAGGCGGACGCGGTTGCGGAAGGCCTCCTTGAACGGTCCGGCCAGGCCGGTCGACTTGCGCCGCGGCGCCTCGGCCCCGTCCGCGGCCAGCGCCTGCCAGCGCCCGTCGACGAGGGCGAGGCGGAGCGGCCCGGCGCGCCAGTCGCGCCGGACCTCGAAGGGCTCCTGGCCGGCGATCGCGAACGAGAGCGCGACCTCCTGCGCGGCCGCGACCCCGGCCTTGGCGTCGGCGGCCTCGTGGCGCCCGACCGGGCCGGCGAGGTCGAGGGCGAGGCGGGCGACGTTGCGCAGGCCGACCTCGACGCGCCGCGCCTTCCACGCGAGCTCGACCTCGACGCGGCTCGGCTCGTGGCTCCGGACCTGCTCGCAGACCTCGAGCCAGTCGCAGCGGGACGAGATCCGGGGCGCCACGGTCGTGAACGCGAGGGCGTCGCGCGACGCCGGGTCGGCGAGCTCGTGGCGCGCGAGGAAGGCCACCAGCGGGGGCCAGTCCATGCACGCGTTGCCCCACCAGTGGCCGGCGCCAGGGCGCTCGTAGTACGCGAAGTCGGGGTGGAAGCGCGCGAGGCGCTCGCGCATG
>JAWKUM010000043.1:0-26237 GCA_041398545.1 Planctomycetota bacterium
TAGTAGATGCCCGCGAACATCATGTTGCCCACGAGCGCGAAGATGACCGCGTTGGTGTGCAGCGGGCGCAGCCGGCCGAAGGTCAGCCAGGGCAGCTCGAAGTTGAGGACGTGGAACCTGAGCTGCAGCGCGATCAGGAGGCCGACGAGCAGGCCGACGGCGCCCCAGATGATCGAGGCGAAGCTGAAGTCGCGGACGATGCGGTCGTCATAGGTGACCGTCTTCATCTCGACCTGGAGAGCGTCTGTCATCCTCTGGCTCCTCGCCGGCGCCTTTTGGTGGATGCGAATCCTCGGTTTCGGCCCCGGCCTTGTCATCCCCTTTCCGCTGCGGCATATCGTCCCGTTCGAGGGGGAGGAGGCTCAGCCGGTCGGCGTGGTCCAGGTCGCCCTGACGGACCGAGAACGTGAACAGCACGACCGAGAAGACGACCAGGACGAGGCTGAAGAAGACGAGGTAGGGGACTACGTCCATCGCCCCGCCTCGTTGCGCACTCCGGCCGACCCCCACCCCTGGAAACCTGCGAGGGTCACGGCCAGGAGCGCCAGCGAGCTCAGCGGCATCAGCACGGCGCAGAGCAGGGGGGTCATCAGGCCCGCGAAGCATAGGACCAGGGCGCCGAGGTTGTAGAGGGCCGCGAACACGAGGTCGCGGCGCACGACCCGCCGCAGGCGGGCGCCGGTCTCGCGCACCCGCCGGACCGCGTCGGCGCCGCTGCCGACGTAGTAGAAGTCCGCCTGGGACGGCAGGACCGGCCGGTCGAGCGCCGGCGTCGCCGTCGACCCGGCGACCCGGAAGGCCGGCGCGTCGTTGAGGCCGTCCCCGACCATGAGGCCGTCGGCGGCCCCCCGGGCCTCGACGTAGGCGGCCTTCTCGGCCGGCGACAGGTCCCCGCGGACCCGGTCCTCGGCCAGCCCGAGGCGGGCCGCGGCCCGGCGGACCTTGTCCTCGTGGTCGCCGCTGACGACGTGGACCTCGATGCCGTCCTCCTCGAGGGCGCGCAGCTCCTCCTCGAAGCCCGGCCGGAAGTCCTCGTCGAGCCGCCAGCTCCCGGCCAGGACGCCGTCGCGGCCGAGCACGGTGCGACGCCCGTCCTCGCCGTCCGCCCGGCCGAGGGCCCAGGCGGGCCGCCCGAGCCGCCACAGCCGGCCCCCGTCCTCGACCTCGAGGCCCTTGCCGATCCGTTCGCGGACCTCGAGCCCGGGCCGGAACCGCCCGCCCTCGAGGTCGACGTGGATCGCGCGGCTGACCGGGTGCCGGCTGCTGGCCGTCATCGTGTAGAGCAGGTCGAGGCTGCGCGGGTCGGGGGCGACGTCGCGGTGCGCGCGCAGCCCGCCCCAGGTCAGGGTCCCGGTCTTGTCGAAGAACACGCGCCGCCAGCCCCGGGCCTTCTCGAGCAGCTCGGGCGTGCGCACGAAGATCCCGTGCCGGCGCAGCCGGGCCAGGGCCAGGTCGAAGGCCAGCGGGATCGCGATGCCCAGCGCGCAGGGGCAGGTCACGACCAGCACCGAGACCGCGACCGGCAGCACGCGGGCCGGTCGAGCACGGCCCACAGCGCGGCGGCCAGCGCGGCGAGGCCCAGGACGCCGGCGACGTAGACCCGGTTGAGCCGGGCCCAGAACGGCGGCAGCGCCACGTCCTTGGCGCCGCCCTCGACGCCGCGCAGGAGCTCGAGCAGGCCCGACGAGTCGAGGTCCTCGACGGCGTCGATGCGGCTCGGGCGTTCGCCGGCGTGCACGGCCCCGGCCGGGACCTCGTCGCCGGGCGCGAAGCGCCGCGGGTCGGACTCGCCGCGGATCCACTCGAGCGAGAAGGCCTCGGCCTCGCCGAGGAGCACGCCGCGGACCGGGACGAGGTCGCCGGGCGCGACCAGCAGGGCGTCGCCGCGCGCGAGCTCGCGCAGCGGGACGGTCTCGACCTCGTCGCCGCGGAGGCGGGTCGCGCGCAGGTGCTCGGCGCCGTCGTTCTGCAGCAGGTAGTCGCGGTTGCGGCGCAGGGCCTGCTCCTGCACGTAGCGGCCGCCGAGCATCAGCGTCACGAACACCGTGACGGTGTCGAAGTACGAGTGCTCGCCGGTGCTGAGCATCCCGGCCAACGAGCCGCCCCAGGCCAGCAGGATGCCGATCGCGATCGGGAGGTCGAGGTGGAGGACGCGGCTCCGGACGCCGGCCCAGGCCGCGCGGAAGAACACCGGCCCCCCGACGAGGACGGCGAGCGTCGCGATGACCGACGACAGCGTCCGGAACAGGTCGTAGAGCCGGCCCTCGGCGAGGCCGAAGTAGATCGCGGCCGCGAACATCATCGCGTTGAGCGACAGGGCCGCGCAGATGCCGAAGCGCAGCAGCAGGGGTCGCGTCGGCGAGTCCTCCGACTTGGTCGCCGGGCCCAGGCGGTAGCCGAGGCGCTCGGCCTCGGCGAGCCAGGCGGCCAGGTCGAGGCGCGCCGGGTCGTAGACCAGCTCGGCCCGGCCCAGCGTCGGGTCGATGCGGATCGAGACGCCCCCGTCGCGTCGCCGCCACAGCTCCTGCAGGACCCAGACGCAGGCGGCGCAGTAGATGCCCTGGACGTCGAGGCGGACGCGCGCGACGCCGTCCACGGTCGACGCCCGCTCGAGCTCCGGGAGCCAGGCGTGGCGGCCGGGCTGGGGCGCCACGCCGAGGGGCCGGCCGCGCCCGCCGCCCAATTCGTAGAACTCACCGAGGGCGGAGTCGTGCAGGAGCTGGTACACCTGGTGGCAGCCCGGGCAGCAGAAGCCCGGGAAGCGCGCCGAGGCCGGCACCGGCAGCCCACAGTGCCTGCAGGCCTCCGACCCCTCCGGCGCTTTCATCCCTTCGGCCATCCATCGCCCCGCGCAGCGGACCGGATGTTGTCCCAGGACCCGAGCATCGCCGCAAGCACGCCGCTGATCGCCGGCCTCGTCGCCGGCGTCCCGGTCAGCCTCCACTGCGCGGGCATGTGCGGGCCGCTGGCCGGCTGCTTCCTCGGCGGCCGCGGCGTGCTGTGGCGCTACCACGCGGCCCGGCTGCTGGCCTACGCCGCGGCCGGCGCCCTGCTCGGCGGCGTCGGCCAGGCCCTCGGGCTCGGCTCGCTGACCGGCGGCTCCCCGGCGCTGTCGTTCGTCCTCGCCGGGCTGCTGGTCCTGTTCGCCTTCGGCCTCGAGCGCCGGCTCGGCAAGCTGCCCGGGCTGGCCCGCGTCTCGGGCGCGGCCATGCGGGCCTCGGCCGGGCTGACCCCCGGCGGCCGGGCGATCGCGATCGGCGCGCTGACGCCGCTGCTGCCCTGCGGCGTGCTCTACGGTGCGTACGTGTTCGCGCTCGGGACCGGCTCGACGGCCGAGGGCGCGCTGTTCATGGCGGCCTTCGGCGCCGGCTCCCTGCCGCTGCTGCTCGGCGCCCAGCTCGGCCTCGGGCGCCTGCACGCGCGCCTCGGCCCGATCGGCATGCGCCGGCTGCAGGGCGCCGCGATGCTCGCCGCGGCCGCGATCCTCGTGTGGCGCGGCCTCGCCGTCGCCGGCGGCGGCAGCTGCTGCCACTGAGGCCGCCGGGCGCGGCGGGCCCCGCGCTCAGGACACCGCGGCGGCCGGGTGCTTGGTGACCATCATGAACAGGACGGCGAGGACGAGGAGCACGCACAGCGCGCCGACGAGGTTCCAGGTCCGGCCGAGCCTGTCGTAGCGGTCCGACAGCGTGCCGCCCGCCACGGCCTCCTCGGCCATCGCGAGCTGCTTGCGCTGGATCGGCAGCAGCACGAAGTGCCACAGCGCGATCACGAGGATCAGGACGCCGAGCCCGATGTGGACCCAGGGGTGCTTGAGGAAGCCCGCGCCCGCGCCCCAGGCCTCCTGGCCGCGGAGGATGCCGGTCAGGATCAGCACGACCGAGGTCGGCAGCGAGAACAGCAGGTCGGTGCGCAGCGCGAGGCGGCAGCCGAAGGCGCGGACGGCCGCGTCGGGCGAGCGGTCGGCGGCCCGCTTCCAGACCGCGGAGACCGTGATGTTGCCGAGGAACAGCACGGCCGCGAGGACGTGGACGACGGTCAGGAAGGGGTGGGACATGGACGTCTCCGATCGGTTCGGTCGTGGGGCTGGTGCGGGCGCGGCTGGGCCGCCGGTTTTCCCTCCGGTTCCTGGGGGTTCGCCGGGGCCCGTGGCTAGGATTCCTGGTCCTGTGCGGCCCCGTCCGAGGGCCGAAGACCCGGAGGACGCAACATGTTCGGAACCCTGCTGCTGCTGTCCAGCCTCGGCTCCCTCGCCGTCGCCGACGACCCCCTGGCGCTCGAGACCGTCCGCCTCGACACGACCGGAGCGGCCCCCATCGCGGCGGACCCGGAGGCCGGCTCCCTGGCCGACCTCGTGGCCGCGCTCCGGTTCGGGGCCGACCCCGCCGTGCAGCGCAAGCCCGACGAGCGCGTCGGGGACATCCAGGACCCGTTCCACTTCGCCCAGTGGGGCGGCGCCCAGTTCGAGCACACGACGCTGGCCGACGGCGAGGGGACGATCTCGGGCATCCGCCTGATCGCGGCCCTGCCGATCCAGGAGAAGCACCTCGTCCGGGTCGAGCTGCCGCTGCTGTCGACCGACCTCAGCGGCACCGGCCGCGAGGCCGGCGTCGGCGACATCCGCCTGCGCTACACGTACATGGCCTCGCGCAACGAGGACAAGGAGAAGCTCGTCGAGGGCGTCCTGCCGTTCGCCGAGCTGATCCTGCCCTCGGGCGACGAGGACGAGGGCATGGGCTTCGGCACGACCCAGCTCGACTTCGGGGCCACGGCGCCGATGCGGGTCGGGGAGACCGTCTCGGTCGTCCCGATCGTGACCTGGATGCACTCCTTCGGCGGCGTCCGCCCGGCCGGCAACACCGACCTCAACCTCCCCGGGGCCCACGAGGGCGCCGACACGAGGATCGACCACCAGACGCGCGTGCTCCGGACCCAGATCCGGACCGTGTTGCGCGACCCCGAGGCGATCTGGCTCGACTGGCTGACGATCGACGTCGACCTGGCCTGGAACTTCTCCGACCCGATGGCCCGGTCGTACCGGCTCCAGTTCGAGGCCGGGAAGATGCTCAAGAAGGACTTCGGGGCGCAGGCCATGCTGGCCCTGCCGATCGGCGGCGACGAGACCATCGGGTACCGCTTCGCCGTCCTCGGCATCCTCTACCTCTGAGCGGGACCGGGCCTTGTCCGGTCGCCACGCCCTCCTCGGCCTGCTCGCCCTGCTGCCCGCCTGCGGGGCCCTCGTCGTGCCGATGGCCGAAGGGGCCCGCTACGCCCCCTGCCTGGACCACACCTTCGAGGTGTCGGGCGGGCTCCAGCTGTTCTCCGAGTTCGACACCAAGCTCCGCGTCGACTCCGAGGTCCTCGGCCTCGGCACGACGATCGACCTCGAGGACGACCTCGGGTTCAACAAGACCTCCAACGTCGCGCGCTTCGACATGGGGCTCGCCCTGAGCGAGTCCTCCAGGCTCGACTTCAGCATCTTCAACCTGACCCGCGGGGCCGAGCACCGGCTCGAGCGCGACATCCAGATCGGCGACAAGCTGTTCCAGATCAACTGGGACGTCCACTCGGCCATCCGGACGACGGTCTACAAGCTCGCCTACCGCTGGGTGTTCTGGCGCGACCGGCGCTTCGACCTCGGGCTCTCGGGTGGCCTGCACTGGATCGGCCTCGCCGCCAAGGTCGGCTCGGACAGCTTCGCGGTCTACGACCGGGCCGCGTACGAGCTGCCGCTGCCGGTCGTCGGCCTCCACGCCCGCTACGCGCTCCTCGACGACCTCCGGCTGAGCCTGTCGAGCGAGGCGTTCTACGTCGAGATCCAGGGCATCACCGGCTACCTGACCGACACCCGCCTCGACCTCGACTGGGACATCGGCGACAACCTCGGCCTGGGCCTCGGCCTGAACGGCTTCCGGACCTCGGTCGACGCCGGGGACCAGTGGCTCCACGGCAAGTTCACGTACGAGTACGGGGGCCTGCTCCTGTACCTGCGCGTGTTCTTCTGAGCCCGGCCCCGGTCAGGGCCAGAGCGGCCGCGGCAGGATCTTGCGGACCGCGAGGTCGAGCAGGCCCTGGATCGTCGTCGGGTCGGCGGTCGGGAACACGAGCCGGTCGAGCATGTCGTCCGGGTCCTCGGAGCCCGTGCGCCGGATGAAGGCCGGGCGCAGCTCGAAGCCGACGCGGTGCCGGCGGAGCTCGCGGACGACCGTGCAGCAGGCCCAGTGCGGGACGTCGACGAAGGGGTGGATGCCGTCGTTCCCGAGCCGGGTCGGCCTGCGTCCCGGATTGACGTACAGCCCCGTGCAGGGCCACCAACCACGCATTGCCCGGACTCTCCTCGGAGAGAGACGGGCCAGTTCACCGCGACCCGTGATCCTGCGCAGGGGGGCGGCACGGTCACCGGCGGCGTGGCGCCCTTGGCAACGACGTCGTGGACCGATCATCCACCGATCCCGGATGATCGAAGCACCCGTGGTGCCGCCCTCCGCCTCCTCGCCGCCGCTCGCCCTTGATCGCCCTGATCGCGGTGACCCCGCTCCTGCGCGCGCAGGAGACGCGCCCCGTCGACCCGGACGAGGGCTTCGAGTCTCCGACGGCAGGATCCCCGTCGCCGCGGCTCCCCGACGACCCGCCCAACCCGACCGCTGGCGCCATCCTCGAGGGCCGGCTCGCGCCGGGCAGCGTCTTCGACCGCTTCCTCGTCAGCACCTTCGTCTCGCCGATCCTGTACCCCGCGAGTGGACGTCGGCGTCGGCGGCGGCTTCGCGCTGACCGACGTGGACTTCCGCAACTGGCGCCGGCGCGCGAGTTCGCCAACCTCGTGGTCACCTACACGACCGAGGGGCAGCAGGCCTATCGCTTCGCGTGGCGGCGCTGGCTCCACCACCGGGAGCCGCCCGGAGGGCGGCGTCCTGCTCGAGGAGCGCCGCATGTCGGCCTCACTGCCGGCTACTCGCGGACGCTGACGCGCCGCTTCTTCGGCCTCGGGCCGGAGACGACGCCCGGCGACGAGACCAGCTACACCGACCAGGTCGCTGTCCTCGGCGGCAAGGTCCAGTGGAGCCTGCCCGAGGCGGGCGGGGACTGGACCCTGTTCCTCGGCGTCGACGTCGAGCACCACAACCTCTCGTACGGCAAGGTCACCGGCATCCCGTCGATGGAGCAGGTCCACCCCGGGCTCTTCGACGACGCCGACGACCGCCTGCTGCCGTGGCTCCGGGCCCGGTTCGAGCTCAACACCCGCGACAGCGCGACGCAGCCGTACCGCGGCACGACGCTGGGGCTCGGCGTCGCGGCCGCGCCCCTCCAGACCGAGGGCCGCGGCGGCCTGAGCTGGATCCTCGACGCGACCCAGGTCGTGCCGCTCCCCTCGCCGTTCCACGACGACGGGTCCGTGGACGAGCGCAACCCGCCGACCGACACGCTCGCCTTCGGGGCCTTCCTGACCCAGGCCGAGGGCGACCTGCCGTTCTACTCGCTGCCGTCGCTCGGCGGCGGCAGCACCCTGCGCGGCTACATCAACGACCGCTGGACCGACGACGCCGCCTGGCACGCCTCGGCCGAGTGGCGCACCTGGTTCGTCCCGCGCGGGTTCAAGCTGACGCGCTCGATCCGGGTCGAGCGCATCGGGGCGGCGCTGTTCTACGACGTCGGCTCGGTCGGGCCGCGCGTCGACGCCTTCGACCGGGCGCCCGTACGCGACTCGTACGGCGTCGGCCTGCGCATCGCGCTCGAGCGTCTGGCCGTGTTCCGCGTCGACCTCGGCTTCTCGGCCGAGGGGCGCAACCTCACGGTCGCGTTCGGCCTGCCGTTCTGAGCCTCAGCGCCGGGGCCGGACGCGGCGGCGCAGGACGGCCTTGGCGGCCGAGGGGCGGGCGACCTCGACGAAGCCGGCCCGCTCGAACATCGCCGGGGTCCCCATGTAGCTCGACACCGGCGGCAGGGTGCCCTTGCGCGGGACCGTGGGGTAGGCCTCGACGAGGCGCGCGCCCCGCGCGGCCGCGAAGCGCAGGGCCGCCCGGACCAGGGCCTCGGCGACGCCGCCGCCGCGATGGCCGCGCGCGACGTAGAAGCACGTGATCGACCCCACCGGCTCGTCGTCGAGCCGCCGGAGGACCCGCGAGCGCTCGAGCGCGGGATAGCTCTCGCGCGGGCCGACGGCGCACCAGCCGATCGGCGCGCCGTCGCGGTAGGCCAGGACGCCGGGCTCCTCGCCGCGGCGCACGAGCCGGCGGAAGGCCGCGCGGTTGGCCTCGCCGTGGCACTCGCCGAACTCCTTCCTGCTGATGCGCCAGAACATGCACCAGCAGCCACGTACGCCCCCGCGGCCCGAACAGCGCCTCGAGGTCGGGCCAGCGCCTGCGGTCAGCGGCTCGAACACGAGGCCGGCCGGGCCGGGCGCGGGTGGACGTCACTTCACGGGCCTCTGGCTCCGGAGTACTTCCAGCCGCCGGGGCCTGCGCGGCCGACGGCGTGCTCCCTCAGGTCGTCCAGGTCGACGAACTCGAGGGTCGAGATGTGGGTCGCCTCGAGCACGGACGGGGGCGACCCCGGCCTTCGAGGGCCTCCTTCCAGCGGGTCACGCACAGGCACCAGCGGTCCCCGGGGACGAGGCCGGGGAAGCCGTGGGCCGGCACCGGCGTCGAAAGGTCGTTGCCGCGGGCCTTGGAGAACGCGAGGAACTCGGCCGTGACCTCGGCGCAGACGAGGTGCAGCCCGAGGTCGCCCCTGCCGGTGTTGCAGCACCCGTCCCGCAGCCACCCGGTCAGGGGGTTGAGCGAGCAGGTCTCGAGCGGTTCGTTGAGGACGTTGTGGCCCTTGGGCATCGGGTGGCTCCGGGTCGGGTGGACGGACATCCTTCCAGAGCGGGCCGCGCATGACCAGGGCCGATGATGACCCCGCGCGGGCGGGACGGGCTAGAATCCCGACACCCCGCCTCCCTCCCCAACATGCCGCACTCGCCCCCATCGCACGACGACGAGGAGCTCCAGCGCCTCGTCGAGCAGTGCATCCTGCGCTTCGAGTCCGAGGGCAGCCAGGTCGTCGACGAGCTGTGCCGCTCCAACCCGGAGCACGCCGACGCGCTGCGCTCGCGCATCGACAACCTCGCGCGGCTCGGCTTCCTGGGCCCCGAGCGCTCGCCCGAGATCCCCGACCGCCTCGGCGAGTTCCGCCTGCTCGAGCGCATCGGCGTCGGCGGCATGGGCGTCGTGTACCTCGCGCGCCAGGAGAGCCTCGGCCGCGAGGTCGCGCTCAAGCTCGTCCGCCCCGAGCACCTCTACTTCCCCGGGGCCCGCGAGCGGTTCCAGCGCGAGGTCGAGGCCGTCGCGCGGCTCGACCACCCCGGGATCGTGCGCGTCTACCAGGTCGGCGAGGAGAACGGCATCCCGTACTTCACGATGGAGCTGGCCCGCGGGACGTCCCTGGCCCAGCTCGTCGAGGCGCTGGCGGAGCGGGATCCCGGCCGGCTCGCGGGAGCCGACCTCGCCGAGGCCTGGCGCGACCTGGCCGGCCGGACCGCCGTGGCCGCGGGCGAGCGCGACACCGGGAGCCACGCCCTCGAGGAGCTGTTCCGCGGCTCGTACGTGCAGTGCGTCGCCCGGATCGTGCTCCAGGTCGCCGAGGCCCTGGCCCATGCCCACGCCCGAGGCGTGCTCCACCGCGACGTCAAGGCCAGCAACGTCATGCTGACCCCCGACGGTCGCGTGCTCCTGCTCGACTTCGGCCTGGCCTGGACCGAGGGCGCCGACGCCCTGACCCGCTCGGGCGCGATGCTCGGCTCGCTGCCGTACATGGCCCCGGAGCAGGTCCGCGGCGACAACGCGGCCATCGACGAGCGGACCGACGTCCACGGGCTGGGCGTGCTGCTCTACGAGCTGCTGACGCTGCGCCTCCCGCACGCCGCGCGCGACGGGGAGCGGCTGCGGCAGCAGATCCTCCAGGGCGAGCTCGACCCGCCGTCGCGCCGCAACCCCCTCGTCGCCCGCGACGTCGAGACCGTCTGCATGCAGGCCCTCGCGCCCGAGCCCGACCGCCGCTACCGCGACGCCGGCAGCTTCGCCCGCGACCTGCAGAACTTCCTCGAGTACCGGCCGATCGAGGCCCGCCGGCCGGGCCTGCCCGACCGCGTGCGTCGCTACGCGCTCCGCCACCCGGCCCGCGCGACCGCGATCGTCGCCGCGGTGCTCGTCGTGCTGCTCGCCCCGGCCGGCTACGCCTGGTCGGAGATCCACAAGACGCGCGAGCTGCAGGAGCTCGAGAGCCGCAAGGCCCACGAGCTGGGCGAGCTCCTCGTCGCCAAGGAGACGGAGCGCAGGCGCGCCGAGGACAACGCCCGCGTCGCCGAGGAGAACCTGGCCAGGGCGCGCAAGGAGCACGAGCGGGCCGAGGCCAACCTCGAGCAGGCCAACAAGGCCATCGAGAAGCTCGTCATCGGCGTCACGCGGGACCGGTTCGCCGACTTCCCGGGCATGGACGCCGTGCGCGAGGACCTGCTCGAGGAGGCCGTCCGGATCTACGAGAAGCTCGAGCCCTCGGACGCGAGCAGCGGGCGCTACGCGTGGAAGCGCGGCCGCGCGCTGCTCCACGTCGCCCTGCTGCGCTCCCGGATGGGCCAGCTCGACCAGGCCGAGGCCGACCTGCAGCGGGTCTGCGCCATGCTCGAGGCCATCCCCGAGGAGGTCACCGGCCGGTTCTACATCGACAGCGACCTGGCCCTGGCGCTCAAGGAGCTGGCCCGCGTGCACGGCCGGACCGGCCGCATGAGCGAGGCGCAGGCGCTGTTCGACCGCGCGATCCGGACGATGCGGGGCGCCGTCGAGGACCGCCCGGAGCTGTGGATCCAGCGCATCGAGTTCAGCGCGATGCTGCACGACATGGCCAACCTCAGGATCCGGGCCGGCAAGCCCGCCGAGGCCACGACCTGGATCGACGAGGCCGAGGCCGTGCTCGACGGAACGCGCGGCGGCAACGAGGCCAGCGTCCTGATGCAGGAGGCCGTGCTGGCCGGCGACCGCGGCCGGGTCGCCCAGCTGCAGGAGCGCTTCGACGAGGCCAAG
Organism: Planctomycetota bacterium; assembly: GCA_041398545.1. Classification (GTDB taxonomy): domain Bacteria; phylum Planctomycetota; class UBA1135; order UBA1135; genus JAWKUM01. The sequence goes on from JAWKUM010000043.1 coordinate 11,055, forward strand.
GCCGCCTACGACAAGGGCATCTCTGTCCTCGACAGCCTCGCGGGCGCCGGGGAGCAGCTCGACGTCGAGCAGCGGATGCAGCGCATCAGGCTGCTCGGCGACTACGGCCTCAACCTCTGCGGGCTGGCCCTCGAGCAGAAGGACTACGAGGCGGCCTTCGCCCGCTCCGGCGAGACCCTGGCCCGGCGCGAGGCGCTCTACGACCTCGCCCCCGACCGGCCGGACCACGTCAACCTCCTGGCCTCGGCCCGATCGATCCGCGGCGACCTGCTGATGCAGCGGGGCAAGAAGGAGGAGGGCCTGCAGCAGATGCGCGAGGCGGCCCGGCTCCACGCGGCCCTGCTCGAGGGGCACCCCAAGGACCCGGTCTACATGCGCCGCGCCGGGATCAGCATCGGGAGCCTGGCCTTCAAGCTCGACGGCGACGAGGGCCGCGAGTGGCAGGCCAGGGCGCTCGGCATCCTCGAGGAGCTCGTCGCCGGCAACCCCAAGGTCCCGGCCTACCGCGACGACCTCGGGGTCCTCCTGATCGAGAGCGCCCGGCGCGAGCCGGACCGCGAGGAGGCCGTGCACCTGCTGACCCGGGCCGAGGACCAGTTCCGGGCCGCGCGGGGCATGCAAGCCGGCGCCGCCCGCTACCTGCGCAACCTGTCGATCGCCCAGTACGAGTGCGCGCGCCGCCTCGTCGTGCTCGGCCGGCTCGGGGAGGCCCGCGACCGGCTCGTGGAGAACGTCCGCGAGCTGGGCTTCGACCCGCGGCTGCTGCAGGCCGAGGAGTTCGCGCCGCTGCGCGAGTTCCCCGAGTTCGCGGCCCTGCTCCGCTGATCAGCCGGGGACGCGGATGCTGCCGTCGAGGTAGCGCACGGCGCGGCCGCCGATGCGGACCCGGCCGCCGCGGTCCTCGCAGCGCAGCGCGCCGCCGCGGGCCGAGAGCTGCCGCGCCTCGAGCAGGGTCCGCCCGAGCCGCGCGCTCCACAGCGGCGTCAGCTCGCAGTGGGCCGAGCCGGTGACCGGGTCCTCGGGCACGCCGACCTTGGGCGCGAAGAACCGCGAGACGAAGTCGCAGGTCCGGCCCGGCGCGGTCGCGATGACGGCGTAGCCCTCGTGGCGGCCCAGGGCCGCGAGGTCCGGCGTCAGCGCGCGGACCTCGTCCTCGTCCTCGAGCACGGCGATGTGGTCGCGGGCCTTCCACAGCTCCAGGGGCTCGCGGCCGAGCGCCGCGGCCAGCGCCGGGTCCGGGTCGATCGGCTCGGGCCGCAGGGCCGGGAAGTCGAGCACGTAGAGCCCGCCCTCGCGCAGGACCCGCAGGGTCCCGCTGCGCGACTCGAGGCGCAGTTCGTCGCCCGCGACCATGCCCTCCTCGAACAGCACCGAGGCCGTGGCAAGGGTCGCGTGGCCGCACAGCGCGACTTCGGCGACCGGCGTGAACCAACGGATCCGCCAGCCGTGCCCCTCGCGGACGACGAAGGCCGTCTCGCTGAGCGCGTTCTCGGCCGCGACCGCCTGCATGACGCCATCGTCGAGCCACGCCTCGAGCGGCACGACGGCCGCCGGGTTGCCGCCGAACACCCGGTCCGTGAACGCGTCGACCTGGAAGATGGGGAGCTGCATCGTCATCGCCTCCTCGCGCGGGCTCACTCCCAGGGGTGCGGGTCGATCCTCGTCTTCAACCATCGCCTCCACGCCTGGGACCACATGTCCTCCGGAAACCGATCACGCACGAAGTCCATGAGCTCCAACATCCCGCGCACGAACATGCCCACGGGGATGGTCGCCCCTGGCGCCTTGAAGACGACCGAGGTGAGCCACCAGGTCCCCCTGATCTCCCGGACGTCCTCCCACTCGATCCGCCGGTCCTTTCGCCACCAGATGGACTTCGAGATCCCTCGCTCGTCGAACCTCACGACCGCGCAGGACTCACGGAAGGAGAGGAGCATGCCCACCGCCAGGATGGCCCCGAACAACAGGTAGGCCCCCTTCTCCTTCGCGACCGGCTCCGCGAGGCCGAGGCCGACCATGGCCAACCCCAGCGCCATGAACATCAGGACGAAGGCCTTGGTCATCGCGGGGTGACGCAGCGTGAAGACCCCCGATCCACCATCGACCTCCGCCGGGAGGTCCGCGAGCCGCTGCAGCTTGCTCGCCAGGAAGTACCCGAGCCCGAGCCCGGCCAGCCACCACCAGATGGAAGTCATCAGCGCCGGCCCTCCCGTTCGCCTGCCTCGCCCACGTACAGGCAGGTCTCGCGCATGCGGTTCCTGGGGTTCCTGAAGCGCTTCTCGAGGCGCATGCCGAGCTTCTCGGCGACGCGGCGCGACGCCAGGTGGTCGGTGGCCATGTTGGCGACGACGCGGCCGAGGGCGAGGGGGCCCAGGGCGTGGTCGAGCAGGGCCCGGGCGGCCTCGGTCGCGTAGCCGCGGCCGTGGCGGTCGGCGCGCAGGATCCAGCCGAGGTCGTGCTCGTCGCGGCCGTCGAGACCGACGCGCAGCAGGCCGCAGTCCCCGACGTAGGCGCCGGTGGCCCGCTCGATCGTCGCGAGCCGGGAATAGCCGTGTTCGCGGAGCTGTTCCTCGGCCCGCCGGTACCATCCCACGGCCCGCTCGCGGTCGAAGGGCTCGGGCCAGAACCGCATGACGACCGGGTCGCCGAGCAGGGTGACGAGGCCCTCGAGGTCGGCCGGTCCGTACGGCCGCAGCAGCAGGCGATCGGTCTCGAGGATCACGACGTGGGCCCCGACATCAGCCCAGGCCACCGTGGCCGTGGAGCACCTCCTTCCACACGACCTCGGCTCGACTGCCGCCCAGCGCGGATCCACGAAGCGCGATGCTCGTCAACAGGGGCGTGATCAGGCCCGTGTCCATCGCGCCCGCCGGGAGGGGTGCGCTTGCCGGCGGCCTCGGCCGGCGCGCCGCCCTTGTCGGCCGCGGGGCGCTCCAGTCGAAGCGGGCATCGCGCCGCTCGATCTGCTGGGCGTCCTGACCCATCGGCTTGACGGTCACGATCCGCTCGTAGACGACGAGGTCCGGCTCGAGCGAGCCGAGCTTGACGACCGAGCGCAGGCGCTGCTCGAGCGAGGCCTTGTCGAACATCTCCTTCGTGACGCGGTCGCGCATCTATGGCGGGACCATCTTGCGTCGTGCCGACGACGACGTCGATGAACCCTGTCGCCTTCGACGATCGAGACGACCAGCTCCACGCAGCCGGCGTGGCCCCTCGGCCGGCCCGCGGCTGGTGACCGAGACCTTGGCCGGCGTCTTGTCGCCGGTCAGGAGCGGCGTCTCGACCTCGGACTCTCGAGCATCTTGCCGGCCTCGCAGTCGAGCCTGACCCAGTTGCCGACCCAGTTGTCCCAGTGCGACCGCGTGGCCGCCTCCTGACCGCCTGGCATGCGTCGGGCTGCTTGAAGCGGGCCTCGAGCTGCGGCAGGTGGGTCTCGCGCTGCTCCTCGGTCATCCATCTCCGGGAGAAGGTCTCGAGCATGGCCTTGATCGCGCGGTCGACCTCCAGGACCTCGAGGACCTTGCCGTCGGTCCCGACGCGCAGGTCGGGCGCGGCCTGGATGAACGCCATGGCCTGCTGGTAGCCGGCGGCGTCGCCGATCTCGGACGGCTTCTTGCCGTCGAGGCTGACGAAGCGGTGGTCCTCGTGCCGGACGAGGATGCCCTTGCCGTCCGGGGCGGGCGTCAGCACGAGCGTGAAGCCGACCTCGGCCTCGCGCCCGGCCTTGGTGATCTTCTCGACGACGCCGACCCGGCCCGGCACCTTCCAGCCGAAGTGGCCGCGGATCTTGGTGGCCTCGGGCTTGGCGACCGGCTCCTGGCCGGCTGGGTCCTGGACGAGTGGGAGGGCGAGCAGCAGGGCGGGCAGGATGTTCATGGCCGGCATGCTAGCGCGGCCCGCGGCCGGGCGCCCGGTGGTGTTCCGGGCCAATCGCAGCGCCTTGGGATCCAGGCCCTGGCCCCCGCTACTGCGGGGCTCGGATCACGGACGCACCCAACCCGTGCCGACGCCGATGTAGATCGTCCATTCGTCGTCGCCATACGCCAGGTCGAGCCCGATGCGCATTCCGAACTGCTTGGCGATCAGGTAGCGCCCGCCGATGCCACCGGCCCAATGGGCCTGACCGAGGGTATCGAGCGAATCGCCGACCGCACCGCCCCCGCCGAACAGGACCGCAGACCAACGCCCGGCGAAGTCCCAGCGCAGCTCCGTCTCCCCATAGATGGCCTGGGCGTCGACGTAGCGCTGCTTCGCGAGGCCACGCACGTTGATCGCCGACAGGTCGTAGAACGGCGCACCACCCCCCGTCACGTCGTAGTTGCCCTTGAGGCCGAGCACCAGGCGCTCCGCCAACGGCACGTAACCGATCAGGAAGCTCCGGACCTGCCCGTAGTCGAAGTCGCCGCCGAGCCACTCCGCATGCTGCCGCAAGGTCAGCTCGCCCTTCAGGCCACGGGTCGCCTGGTAGGGATGGTCGAGGTCGTCGTAGGCGACCACGACACCGACGCCGCTCGTGCGGGAATCAAGCTCGGCCAGCGGAATCCCCGGACCTGAACCGCCGGGAGCGAAGGTCGCTTCGGACTGCAGGAAGCGGTACTCCGGACCGACGTAGAAGCGGCTGTCGCCGAGCTGGAACCTGATGCTCTGATAGAGGAAGGCGAGGTCGTTCTGGTAGGCCACCGAGGCCCCGCCGAGGGACTCGTCCCGGCCGTACCAGTCGAGCTCCAGGTTGGCGTAGCCGGCGGCACCGAGGTAGCGGGTGCGCCCCTCGTCCCAGATGCCGAGGTGGGCGGCGCCGGTGGACCAGGTGCCGTTCTCGGTGCTGGCCCCGAACACCATCGTCGTGGTCGGCATGATCGTGCGCTGGCGCCCATCGGCGTCGGCCACGACCGGCGGAGACGTGTGGAAGAACGACAGCCCGACCGCCAACCCGTAGCCGACGGCCGGCTCGGTGATCGGCATCGCCACGGGGAGGAAGCCGACGCGGGTCGACAGGAATCCCGAGACGTCGAACGCCCCCGTCTCGTCGGAGAACAGCCCCTGTTCCGCCGGAGGGAGCCGATCCGGGGTCTCTTGCGCGGGAGCCGTGCCCAGGGCCACCAACAAGGCCGTCAGGGCGCGCCCGACGGGACCGACCCCGCACTCGAATCCGATCGCGGCTGCCATGGGTTGGGGAAGCATGCCGGGGGGTCCATCTGCGGCAAGCCCGGGTCTTCCGGTTCGGACCTCCGATCCTAGGATCCAGGCCCGCCGAAGCGCGGGCCCGCGAGCGACGACCGATGCGCCACCCGACCCCGATCACCGCCAGCCTCCTGGCCCTCGCCGCGTGCGGATGCCATGGTCCCGGTGCGACCGTGGAGCCGCCGCAGGGCCGCGAGCTGAAGTTCCTCGACCGGCCCGAGGTCGGTCGGGTGTTGTTCCACCCGCGGCCGGAGCGGGACCGGCCCGCGCCCGACGGCCTCCTGGTCGTCGACGTGCGCGCGCGCGACGGGACGCTGCTGCGCGGCCGGCTGTCGCCGGCCGGGCCCGAGGCACCGCTCCTGCTGTGGTTCCCCGGCAACGGCGAGCTGGCCCAGGACTACGACGCCCTCGCTCCCCACCTCCGCGACCTCGGCGTCGGCCTGCTGGTCTTCGACCACCGCGGCTACGGGGCCAGCGCGGGCCGGCCGTCGGCCGGCGACCTGCTGCGCGACGCCGACGACGTCCGCCGGGCCCTGACCGCGAAGCTCGCCTCCGCCGGGCTCCACCCGTCGCGCCTCGTCGTCGTCGGCCGCTCCCTCGGCAGCGCGCCGGCGATCGACCTCGCCGCCCATGCCGGCCCCGAGGTCGACGGCCTGCTGCTGCTCAGCCCCTTCGCCGACACCTTCGGCCTGCTGACCCGGCTCGGCTACGGCGCGTCGCTCGACGACCGCGACGAGCGGCTCGACGGCTTCTGCAACCTCGACGGGGTCCGTGCCGTCCACGTGCCCGTCCTGTGCCTGCACGGCACCGCCGACCGCGTCATCCCCTTCCACGAGGGCCGCGCCCTCGCCGAGGCCGCCCACGGCCGCTTCGTCCCCCTCGACGGCGCCGGCCACAACGACTGGTTCTCCGTCGGCCACGACGCGTTCTTCGCGGCGGTCAGGGAGCTGGTGATCACAGCTCCGACCAGGTATTGAGCGCGCTTGAACTTGCGGCCTACCCGATCACGCGCCCCAACCAGAAACCTGGTAGCTGGATGAACGCCAGCTCATGCATTCCCAGGGCAAGCATCCGGTCGTCCAGTAGGTCGAGATTTGAGCCGAATGCCTGGAGCACTGGGGGATCGAGCCGGGCAGTTGGATCCTGGTCGGAACGAGAGGAACCATGACGGTTTCACGCCACCATCTCATTCAATCCTTCGGGTGTCCATAACGCTTTACTCCACCCTTGTCACGAAGGACCAGGTCTCCGCTGCCGGCCGCCGCCTCCATTTTCAACAGGCGATTCTCAGGACTGTTTTCAAACCACTTCACCTCATAACCTCCACCCTGCGACTCCTCGCCCATCCTCAGCGCGAAATAGCCAGCACCGGCTTTCCTGGTGAAGAACAACTCGGCAGCACCACCCGATTCTCCTATCGAAAACACAGGTGCCGGCTGCTTCCCGTAGAGGCTGATGCTTCCGGCACCTCCTCCACCGATACCTATCGCCGCACCTCCGGACACATTGCCTGCCAAGGTCACCATCCCAGGCTGCTTGCCGGCGATATACAATTCGCTGGATTTGGTCGCCACGTGCAACCTTCCATCCAAGCCATCACAGATGAAGTCAACACCCCCTCCAGCAGCCTTCACCCGGCATCGAGCGGTCCGATCACTGAGGATCACGTTGCTCTCCGCAGACCGATGTGAGAGCTGCAGGATGATGCCGCCATCGAGCAAAGAGAGCACGGCGTGAGACCCCTTTTCCCCGATCAATTGAATGGTAAACCCGTTCGCCTTTGAATCGTACCCGTAGTAGATCTTGCCGTTTCTGCATGGGATCTCATTCAAAGAGCTCCTGGCTTTCGAAGCCCCACCCCCTTCCGGAGCGATGGGGATCGCCAATGCCGCGAGAATGACGACCGCATGATCGGATTTCATGCTCAATCCTTCTTGGGTTCCCCGAGGATCACGTCTTCCTTGCCAGAAGTCCTTAAGTAGATCCTTGGCGCATCCCCTCGCAAGTACTCGAACATATACCCCAAATGCCCCTTTTTGTCGTAGATACCTTGCTTCACCTTGTCGTCGAAGACCTGAACACCGAATGCCGGTGAGCCATTGCCATAGAACAGATGGAGGTGGGAGCTCTTGCCGTCATCATCCTCTTCGATTGAAGCCAACCTGTTTCCTTCCTTTCCCCACAGTCTCAGGCTCCCACATCCGGTGACCTTGGTTCCAAGGTAGACCTTCGGCTTTCCATTGGGATCCTGGACGATGAGCGCCGGGCCGACGCTGCTGCCAGCCCTCTCCTCGAACCCAAGCAGGACCTGCTCGTTACCCTTTCCCCTCACCGCAATTATCGACTTCTGCTTTCCTGCGTATGCTGCGGCCCGATACCGCTTCTCATCCTTGGTGTAGTTATCTCCTAGCCCGAACTCCGAGGTGTCTTCCTTCACGGCAATTTGACAGAAGGGTTTTCCATCGCCAAGGATGCCCCTGAAGAACGCACTACCTGCATCGATCCCGATCTCCACAACCTGACCATCTTTCCCGGTCATCTTGAACAGAGGAAAGCCCTCTTCACCCTCTCCAAGGAATAGAGAGCCATGTTCATTACGTATCTCTATGTCACCTCGCTTGCTCGACTCCTGCGCATCCCGAGCAGCCTGGTGCAGGGCTATCAACGCGACCACGGCAGGGATGATGACCTTTCTCATTTCTTGGCATCTCCGTTCATGGGTCCGAGGATGGGAGTCCGCCTGACACTTCGGATGTCACGGATGAGGGAAGGGCTTTGGATGAGCTTCCGTCCAAGGTCGCGGAATCATCGACCAGGAAAAATTTCGGTATCAGAGCCCTCGGCAAGGCATAGCACTTCACACACTGCTGTCGAGCCCCTCATCCACCTGCAGCTCGGGGTGGGACCTCACGAACCCAGACAAAGGTAGCCGTTCCAACGACGATCGATTCATCGCAGCGACTTCCTTCAGTCCTTGGTCAGGACGGGGACGAGTCCCTTGCCCTTGTCGATCTGCAAGGTCGTCTCGTCGAGGGTCCCGACCGCCTTCAGGGCCTCTGACACCCCGTCCACGAACCCGGTCAGGGACCAGGCCTCGGGCTTGGCAGCGAGGACGATGCCCGTGTCCTCCTTCCACAGCGTCAGCTCTGCGCCTTCGAGCTGGCCAGTGAGCAACTTGATGGCCCCTCCGGGCCCGTTCACCGGAGAGCCGAACGAGAAGCAGTACCCGGGGACGTGGTTCTTGCTGATCGTCAGGTACTCCCTGCTCATCCGGTCGAGCTCCGCCTTGGCGTCCGGATCGTAGAGCCAGAAGGCCCCGGCCCCGCCGAACTCCTCGAGCTTGACCAGGTCCCTCCCGGTGGCGTCCACGATCCGCAGGCCCCGTACCCGCAGGACTCCATGATCGTCCACCGGGATCGCAGGTCCGAGGAAGAGGGAGAGCGCACCGACGACCACACCCCCTACACATCCGGACAGCAAGGACAGGCACAGGTTGTTCATGGATCGATCCCCACGCACGAGGCTCGGAAATCCCGCAGACCACGATGGTCGGCGCACGGCTCGTTGCCGTCGCCAACGCCTGCATCACGACTCCGTTCGTACCTGACCCATGTTCCCACATGGCATGCATGTTGCGTCTTGATTCCTCGAGCGTGGAGACCATGGTCGGGGTCAGGAGTCACCCATGAAGTTCCAAGATGGAACACGGGTCCTGCTCCCGTTGCTCCTCGCCGCGTCCTGCGGGGAGGGAGCGACCGTCCATGCCGAGGAGTTGAACAAGGCCCTCGCGGACGCCGGGCAGGACATCGAACGAGCCGCAACCGCCATGAAGGCAACCATGTACGAGAGCCGTGAACAGCTGAAGAAGCTGCTGGAGCAGCGTGTCGCCGAGATCGAGAAGGAGCTCGTGAGCTACAGGCACAAGGCCGAGGCCTTGTCCGACCAGGCCAAGGCCGAGGCCAAGGCCAAGGCGGCCAAGATCGAGAAGCAGCTGGCCGACGCCAAGGCCCGGCTGGGCGAGCTCGAAGACGCCGGCGCCGAGGCCTGGAGCCGCACCCGCGAGGGCGCCGTCGAGGCCTGGAAGGTCATGAAGCAGTCCATGGACGAGGCGGCCGCCGAGCTCAAGTGAGCGGCACCCCCGTCGCCGCGGCGGCCTCGACCGCCGCGCAGACCGCTGCCGCCTGGGACGAGGCCGCGTCGTGGCTGATCGCAGCCGCGTGGCTGGCCGGCGCCGTCGTCGTCGGCCTGCTGCTGCACTGGGTCCTGTTCCGGGTCCTGGCCCGCGCCACCCGCAGGGAGGACGGCGACGAGGACGACGACGGCAAGGAGACCTTCGCCGAGGTCGTCGGCCTGATCCGCCGGCCGGCCCGGTTCGTCCTGCCGCTGCTCTGCTGCCTCTGGGTCGTCGGACCGGCCCCGCTCTCCCCCGCCGCCGAGGACGGCCTGCGCCACGGCCTCGCGGTCCTGCTGATCTTCACCTCGACCTGGCTCCTGACCCGGGTCCTCACGGCGGTCGTGACCGGCCTGCTGTCCCGCTACGACACCAGCGTCAGCGACAACCTCGAGGCCCGCCGCGTGCACACGCGGCTGCGCGTCATCACCCGCGTGGCCAACTCGCTGATCTGGGTCCTCGGCGTCGCGGCGATCCTGATGACGTTCCCGAGCATCCGCCAGCTCGGCACGACCGTCCTGGCCTCGGCCGGCATCGCCGGCATCGTCGTCGGCCTCGCGGCCCAGCGCACGATCGGCAACTTCCTGGCCGGCATCCAGATCGCGCTGACGCAGCCGGTCCGGCTCGACGACGCCGTCGTCATCGCCGGCGAGTGGGGCCGCGTCGAGGAGATCACGTCGACCTACGTCGTCGTGCGGATCTGGGACCAGCGCCGCCTGATCGTGCCGTTCAGCACGCTGCTCGAGCAGCCGTTCCAGAACTGGACGCGCAGGTCCGCGGCCATGCTCGGCCAGGTCTCGCTGTGGACCGACTATCGCGTCCCGGTCCAGGCGGTCCGCGACGAGCTCAGGCGGATCGTCCAGGACTGCGACAAGTGGGACGGCGAGACCGTCGTGCTCCAGGTCGTCGACGCGACCGACCGCGCGGTCCAGCTCCGCGCCCTCGTCAGCGCCCGGGACTCGTCGGCGGCCTGGGACCTGCGCTGCCTCGTGCGCGAGGAGCTGATCGGCTTCCTGCAGCGCGAGCACCCCGAGGCCCTGCCGGTGACGCGGGCCGTCATCGAGGGCGGCGAGGGTCAGCCGGCGGTTGAGCCCGTCGGCGGAGACGCCAGCCAGCGCTCGACGTGACCGACCGGGGCGCGGAGGCTCGTGCCCGGCTCGAGCAGGACGACCTCGTCGGGCGCGAAGTCGGACAGGGCGACCTCGACCATGCGGGTGAAGTCGAAGGTCCGCGTGACCTGGGCGCCGAGGGTGTAGGCCAGGAGCGACACGGGGTCGGTCGACAGCGGCGACCACTCGGCGCCGCGGCCGTCGAGCAGCGGGATACGGGGACGGCCGAGCGGGAGGTCGGCGAGCTCGTCCAAGGCCGCCTGCGCGACCGGGAGCAGGAGCGGCGTGTGGAACGGCCCGTGGAACGGCAGCCGGAACGGGAAGCTGCGCTCGCCGACCTTGACCTCGGGCAGCCGCTCGAGCGCCGTGGCGAGGGCCTCCTCGGTCCCGGCCAGGACGACGTGGCCCCCGAGCCGGATCGACAGGTCGAGGTCGGGCAGCGCGCAGAGCTCCTGCACGAGCTCCGCGCGCCCGGGCACGACGTTCCAGTCGTCGTCGAGCAGCGTCCACAGGACCTGGCCGCCGGCGGGGCCCTGCTCCTGCAGCCGCGCCATCGTCGAGACGAGGCGGTAGCCCTGCTCGGGCTCGAGCGCGCCCGCCAGCACGAGGGCCGTGTAGAAGCCGAGCGAGTTGCCGCCGACGAGGTCGGGACCCCGCCCCTCGGCGCGCAGCGCCTCGGCGTGCAGCAGGCCGCAGGCGAAGATCAGCGGCGAGGCGTTGCGGCCCGGCAGGTGCAGGCTCGGCTTGAACGCCTTGGCGCCGTCGAGCTCGGCCAGCGACGGCAGGTCGGGGTCGAGCTCGCGGCGCATCGCCTCGAGCGTCGCGAGCAGGCCCTTGCCGTCGGACCCGGCGGCCTCGGCGAGGCGGCGGAGCGAGCCGAGCTCGCCCTTGGCGTACGAGCCGCGCCCGGGCGCGAGGACCAGGCGGAAGCTCACGCGCCCCCCTCCTCGTCGACGAGCTCGCTCAGCGCGCGCTCGAGGGCGGCCCGGACCCCGTCGACCTGCGGCAGGACGAGGTCGGCCGCGGGGCCGAGCGGCACGTAGCTGTCGGCCGCTGTGATCCGCGTCAGCCGCCGCCCGCGCGCCTCGGGGTCGAGGGCCAGGGCCGTGGCCAGCGTCTCGGACGGGCCGCCGCCGGTCCGCCGGCACTCGTCGAGCAGGACGACCTCCTCGGCCCGCCGCGCGAGCGCGAGGAAGGCCTCGACCGGCAGCGGCGCGAGCCAGCGCAGGTCGAGCACGGCCACGTCCTGCTCGGCCAGGTCCCCGGCGAGGCGCCGCGCGCGCAGCGCCATCGGCACGCCGTTGCCGTACGTGACGACGAGGACCCGGCCGCGGCGCCCGGCCTCGTAGAGCCGCGGCTCGCCGAGCGGCACGGCCTCGCCCGGGGCCGGGTAGGCGGAGGCCCAGCCCCCGTCGCCGTCCTCGTGCAGATCGCGGGTCATGTACAGCGCGATCGGCTCGACGAAGGCGCAGACCGCGCGCCCGACCTTGGCCGCGGCGACGCAGGTCCGCAGCATCCCGACGGCGTCGTCCCCGCGGCACGGCAGGGCCAGGACGAGGCCCGGTACGTCGCGCAGGACGCCGAGCGAGTCGTCGTTGTGGAAGTGGCCGCCGAAGCCCTTCTGGTACGCGAGGCCGGCGACGCGCACGACCATCGGGTTGTCCCACTGCCCGGCCGAGAAGAACCGCTGCGAGCAGGCCTCGCCGCGGAGCTGGTCCTCGGCGTTGTGCAGGTAGGCCAGGTACTGCACCTCGGGCACCGGGACGAAGCCGGCCTGGGCCGCGCCGATCGCCGTGCCGAGGATCATCGTCTCGTCGAGCAGGGTGTTGAACACGCGGCCGACCCCGAACTTCTCGTACAGGCCGGCCGTGACGTGGTAGACGCCGCCCTTGCGCGCGACGTCCTCGCCGAACACGAGCAGCTCCCGGTGCTGGGCCATCAGGTCGGCCAGCGCGCGGCCGAGCTGCATCGCGAGGTGCCGCGGCCGGTCGTCCTCGGGCAGCTTGTCGCCCCAGACCAGCCGCCGGCGCGCGGCCGGGGCCGCGCCGCGGGCGCAGGCCTCGAGCTCGCCCCAGGCGGGGAAGCGCAGCGGCGCGGCCACGTCCTCGACCGTGGCGAGCCGCGGCCAGCTCGGCGCGCCGGCGGCGACGCGGCCGACCCTCGCGGCGAGCCGGTCGTACGCCGCGGACAGCTCGTCCCCCGTGGCGAGGCCGCAGGCGACGATCCAGCGGGCCCAGGCGAGCAAGGGGTCGCCGGCCTCGATGCGCTCGATCGTGCGCTCGTCGCGGTAGGTCAGCTCGACGTCGCTGCCGGCGTGGCCCATGAGCCGCACGACGTCGACGTGCAGGAAGGCCGGCCGCCGCGTGTGCCGGCAGTGCTCGACGGCGCGCCGCGCGACCTCCCAGGTCGCCGGCAGGTCGCGGCCGTCGGCGTGGAAGTACGTGATCCCGGCGCGGGTCTCGAAGCACTTGCGGATCCAGCCCTCGGGCGTCTGCACCGAGATGCCGAGCCCGTTGTCCTCGCACACGAACAGCACCGGGCACGGCAGGCTCTGGGCCCGCGCCCAGGCCGCGGCGTTGAACGCCGTCGTCGCCGAGGCGTGGTTGACGCTGGCGTCGCCGAAGCTCGCGACGACGATCGCGTCGTCGGGCCGCGCGCCGTCGAGGCCGAGGTGGACGCGGCGCTCCTGGGCGAAGGCCAGGCCGACGGCCTTGGGCAGGTGGCTCGCGATCGTCGAGGTCTGCGGCGGCACCGCCAGCCGGCGGCTGCCCCAGACCTTGTGCCGCCCGCCCGACACCGGGTCGAGGGCGCTCGCGCACAGCGACAGCAGCGTGTCGCGGACGAAGGCCTCGCCGCCGGCCCGGGCCGCCCGCGCGGCCATCAGCGCGCCCGAGCGGTAGTGCAGCAGGCAGGGGTCGGTGTCGCGCAGCAGGCGGCCGAGCACGGCGTTGGCCTCGTGCCCGGCGCTGCCGATCGTGTAGAAGCCGAGGCCCTCGTCCTTGAGCCGGCGCGCCTCGAGGTCGAGCAGCCGCGACAGCGCCCCGGCCTCGAAGCAGGCCAGGGCCTCGGCCGCCGGGATGCGGGCGTCGGGTCGGGTCGCGCGCGGCCGCTCCCGCCCGAGCTCGTCGAGCAGGTCCTCGAGCCTCCTTCGGACGATCTCCTCGCGGCGGATCGACATCGGGAGGAGACGTTAGCCGGCGGCGAACAGCGGGCCCAGCTCGGGGTCGAGCCCCGCGAGCAGGAAGGCGGCCAGGACCAGGGCGTGGTCGACCTCGCCGCGCCGGATCGCGTCCCGGAAGGCCGGGACCTCGAGCTCGCAGACCTCGATGTCCTCGCCGGGGTCGAGCTCGAGCTCGCCGACGCGGCGGCAGCCGGTCGCGAGCACGGTCGAGCAGCGGTTGGTGTGGAACGCCGGGTTGGGGTTGACCGCGCCGAGCAGCCGGCCCCCTTCCGCCGCGTAGCCGGTCTCCTCGCGCAGCTCGCGCAGGCCGGCCGCCAGCGGGTCCTCGCCGGGGTCGACGGCCCCGCCGGGGATCTCGAGCGTGTCGGTCCGCGGCCCATGGCGGAACTGGCGGATGCAGACGAGCCGCCCCGCCTCGGTCAGCGCGATGACGTTGACCCAGTCCCAGGTGTCGAGCACGAAGAAGTCGAGCTCGCCGCCGGTGCGGGGGTTGCGGGAGCGGACCTTCTCGACGTGGAAGATCTTGAACTCGGTCAGCGTCTCGCGCCGGAGCTCGGGCCAGGGTCGGACCACGGTGGGCCTCGCGGGGTTGGGGGGGACGACGGGGGAACGGGCCGGCCCGGATCATCCTCGGGGCGACCCGCCGGCGCGACCCCGGACGGGAGCTTGGCGTCGTCGGTGCAGCGGCTGCAGCGGGCCGACCAGCGCAGGGTCCCGGCCCAGGCCTGGCCGCCGTCCCTGAGCCCGAGGCTGCGGTACATCCACGCGCCGTCGCAGGGCAGCGGGCGGGGTCCGGCGAGGTACAGCGCCATCCGGCCCTTGGGGATGCGCACGCGGCCCTTGTCGTCGGGCCCGACGAGGCCGGGGATCGGCAGGGCCACGTAGTCGGGTCCGGCGTCGAAGACGACCTCGCCGTCGCCGCCGTTGGCGATCAGGGCCCAGACCGTCCAGCGGCAGTCGCGCCACACGAAGCAGCGGCCGTGGATCCGGCAGCGCCCGGCCTCGGCCAGGATGCCGGCCGCGACGACCGACGCCGGCCCGTCCTCGGGCAGCTTGACCTCGACCCCGCCCGACCAACCCGGCTCGCGCCGGCGCTCGACCGCGCAGCCGCGGCAGTCCCCGCCGGTCGGCGGCCCCGCGGCGAGCAGGAGGGCGAGCCCGGTGACGAACGTGCCGGTCGCCGGGCGGCGCCCGGACCGCGGGCGCTCCACCGTGGCGGACACCCTCACCGCCCCCTCGTGAACACGTCGAGGATGCCGAGGTCGGTCCACATGCGGCGCCACAGCTCGGGGTCGCCGCTGCCCTCGTCGAAGTCGAGCACGAAGCTGCCCCGACCCGTCGGCACCTCGCACAGCAGCCGCCCCCGGCCGTCGTCGATGCGGAGGCCGGCCGCGCCGCCGGCCGGGGCCGCGCCCCTCGGCGGCAGCACGAGCCGCACGCGGCCCTGGCGGACCAGCGCGCAGAGGTCGGGCAGGAGCTCGAACAGGAAGTCGCCGGGGCCCCGCAAGAGGCGCTGCAGCAGCGGGTGCTGGCCCAGGGCT
>JAWKUM010000044.1:0-25974 GCA_041398545.1 Planctomycetota bacterium
CCGCGCCGGGCCGTGCTCGAAGCCCTGGTCGACCGGCAGGATGACCATCTTGCCGGTGCCGCCGAGGCGGCCGTGCGCCAGCATGCGGCGGAGGTTGGCGAGGACGCCGGGGGAGTCGGAACCGTACCAGGACAGGATCTCGTCGATGCGCTCGGACATGGCGGGTGGTTGGGGGAGGGTCCTTTGGAGAGGCCAGGGCCTGTGCCTGGCGGATGCGGGGCAGGGAGGATACCCCCGCCCCGGGCCAAAACGAAGCCGCGGGCCCCGGGTGACCCCGTGCCCGCGGTGTTGCCGGACAGTGCGGACCTCAGTCCCCGCCGTCGTCCTCGCCTTCCTTGCCGCCGGGGTGGTACTCCTTGCCCTTCATGCCCCGGAGCGTGCGCTTGATGTAGAAGAAGAAGTCGTCCGAGAGCTGGTCCCAGCCGGCCTCGTCCTTGATGCCCATGTACTCGACGGCCTTGGCCGGCGTGAGCTGGTAGCGCAGCTCGTCCTTGAGCATCTTCTCGAACACGTCCCGGTACGGGTACGTGCCCGGCTTGTCGCGCTGCTCGAAGTTGTAGCAGAAGTGGATGAAGCCCCAGCCGAGCGCGTAGGTCAGCGACACGCGCGTCGAGCCGATGCCGCCGTTGAGGCCCGAGCGGTCGGCGTTGAACATCTGGTTGCTGTACTCGAGCAGGTCCTTGGGCGTCATCACGAACGTCTCGGCGCCGTTCTTGCGCTGGTAGTAGTTCTCGGCGATCTGCTGGCAGTTGCGCCAGCGCCCGTCCTGCAGCCGCCCGAACTTGAAGCCCGCGTACTTGTTCCCGTCGTAGCCGGACCAGTACTCGGCCATGCCCTCCTCGAGCCACGGCGAGTCGGCCATCTTGGCGTCCTGGCAGCCGTTGTGCATGAGCTGGTGCGTGGCCTCGTGGAACAGCGTCGACGTGAACTCCTTGGCGTTCTCGCCCTGCCACACGTAGAGGCAGCCGCGGAACAGCTCCTCCATGCCCTCGGGCGCGACGTGCTTGTAGAACGCGCCGATGAAGTCGCTCTTGGGCAGGTCCTCGTGCCCGTTGTCGCGATACTTGTAGTAGCTCTGCCGCGACGCGAACATCAGGATCGGCACGACGCGCGTGGTCTCGTCCCAGTCGGCGAGGGTGCCGTCGTTGTAGGCCCGGGCGAACGTCGCGCGCAGCGTCGCGAGCCCCGGCCCGTAGTCCTTGGCCGAGGCCTCGGGCGACGGGTTCTCGGTCTTCTCGATCATCAGCAGGTAGGGCCGCGGCACCTCCGGCATGTCGAAGAAGAACACGAGCTCGAAGTCGGGCACCGGTGACACGTCCTTGACGAAGTGGTCGCGGACGCGGGCGCACTTCTTGGTCCAGGCGTCCTTGTCCCAGCGCGCCTTCTCGGCCTCCGCGGTCTTGCGCGCCTCCTCGGCGGCCGCGAACTCGCGGTACTCCTGGTTGGCCTTGGCGAGCTCGTCCTTGGTCAGCCACTTGCCGGAGTACTTCTCGTAGGGCCCGGTGTAGCGGAAGTAGCCGAGCTTGTTGCGGGCGTCCGCGTGGTCGGGCTCGACCTCGACGAGCTTCTGGTAGAGTTCCTCGGTCGTGTGGCCGGTGTCCGCGAAGCCGTGGCGGTCGAGCAGGTAGACGGCCTCCTCGAGGCGGGCGACCTTGGTCGCCTTGTCGGCGGTCTCGTCGGCCTCGGCCATCGCCTCGTCGAACTTCTCGCGCGGCGTCTTCTCCTTGACCGGCGGCGGGTCCTGCCGGCCGGTGTTCTGGGCCGTGCCGTTGCCGTTGTCGCCGCTGCCGCCGTCGCCCTTGCCCATCGTCGCGAACACGATCGCGACGACGGCCACGACGACGACGCCGAGCCTCGATCAGCATCGGGGTCTTGCTCTTTGGTCTCCGGCTCGGTCCGGCTCCCGGCGGCCCTGGGCCGCGGCCCGGCTCGTGCCGGCCCCGGCCCTGGCCGCCGCCGCGGCGCGACCCGAGCCGGCCCGCGCCTCGGCCCTGGCCGACCGGCCGCCGGCCCGCGCGCCCGGGGCGCCTCGTCCCCGTCGTCGGGCTGCCCGACGGGAGGCCTGACCTCCTCGATCTCCCTCGACCTCGGGCAGGTCCTCGAGCTCTTCCTCGGGGATCGTGATGACCGCGCCGCACTTGGCGCACTTGACCTTCTTGCCGGCCTCGAGGGTGCTCCCTGCTGCGGTACTTGGCGCTGCAGGAGTCGCAGGAGAACGTGGAGCTCATGCCGGATCTCGTGGGGTTGGGGTCTCGGCTCGGTGACGAGGCCGGGATTCTAACGCGCGAGGCGCCCTCGATCCCTCCGTAGGTCCCGCTCCGGGGCCGGGATCCTGGCCCATGGGGCCGGGCGTGGGGCCTGGGCGCGGGGCCGGGCGGCGCCCGCGAAGGCCTCGCGACCGAGGGCCGCGGCGCGCTCGCGCAGGTCGCGCGGGGCGTCGCCGTCGCGGACGAGGGCGAGGACGGCCTCCTCGACGTCGCGGCGGGCGCGCAGGCGGGCCGGCGAGGCCTCGAGGGCCGAGGCCAGCCAGCGCAGGGCCTCGGCGTGCTGGTCGAGGCGGAGGCAGGCCAGGGCCAGGCTCGCGCGGATGTCGGGCCCGGCGAGCTCGAGCGACCAGGGCCGGGCGCGCAGGCCCTGGAGCAGGGCCTGCTTGGCGGCCGCGGGCTCGCCGAGGTTGAGGCGGGCCGCGCCGAGGTTGCGCCAGGCCTCGGCGTAGCCGGGGTCGAGGGCCACCGCGCCGAGCAGCATCAGCTCGGCCGACCTGTGCTCCCCGCGCCCGGCGTGGATCGCCGCCGCCGCGACCTGCATCCGCGTCGACCGCGGCTGGTTGCGGGCCTCGGTGACGAACAGCGTCGCGTCGTCCCTCCAGACCGGGATGCGGGTGAGGACGGTGCGGGCCGAGACGCCGAGCCAACACGACAAGGCTGCCAAGGCGATGAGCGTGATGGGGGCCGGAACCGGAGACGGAGCCGGAACCGGAGCCGGAACCGGAGACGGAGCCGGAACCGGAGCCGGAACCGAGACCGGAACCGGAACCGAGACCGGAACCGGAACCGTTTCCGGATCCGTGGTGCTTCGTGCTTCGAACCTGTGTGCTATCTGCGCGAGCCAGGCGACCAGGAACGAGATGCCGAGGCAGGGGCTGTACCAGGTGCGTTCGCCGAAGATCGTGCCGGTGCGGACCAGGAGGTTGCTGAGCACGAACGAGAAGCCGAGCAGGCAGGCGAGGCCGAGGCCGAGGAGGGGGCGGCGGCGGAGCGAGCGCAGGCAGAGGACGGCGAGGGCGGTGATCGCGGCGGCGGCGACGAGGGCGACGAGGCCGGGGCCCGAGGCGAGGTCGCGGACGATCGGGAACACGGCGTGCGACCAGTCGGCCGAGAGCGAGAACGGGAACAGGCTCAGCAGCAGGCCGTGGCCCCAGACCAGGAACGCCGTCGCGTAGCGGGCCAGCCCGGTCTCGAAGTACAGCGGGTTGCGCAGGTACCCGACCGTCGGGTCCCGCTCGGCCGCGACCCGGGCCAGGGCCTCGTGGCGCAGGACCGCCCAGATGAGCAGCGGCGCGGCCAGGGTCGCGACCGCCGGCAGCGCGCGGCGCCAGTGGGGGAGGGAGGCGTGCCGGTCGACCCGATGGGCTTGTCCCTCCTGCCGTGCTGCCGCGCTCGGCCGCCTCACGAACAGCAGCAGGGCGATGAAGGGGACCCAGCAGACCGCGTTCTCCTTGGACCCGAAGGCGAGGAACAAGGCGACCGCCGCGGCGATGGACAGGCCGACGCGGCGGCGCAGGGGCATCGGCGTGGGGCCGGTGTCCGGGGACCTCGGGTCGGCTTGGTCGTCCGGCCCGTGGTTGGACCCCAGGGCCGGGAAAGCCGCGAGGAACAGCAAGCAGCCGGCGGCGCCGAGCACGAAGCCGAGGAGCTCGGCGCGGCCGACGACGTTGGCGACGGCTTCGCTGCGGATCGCGTGGAGGCCGAAGACGAGGGCGCCGAGGCAGGCCGGGCCGTGGGCGGCGCGGGCCGCGCGCAGGAGGCGGTAGCAGAGCCAGGTCGCGCAGACGTGGAGCAGCAGGTTGATGAGGTGGGCCGGCAGCGGCGCGTCGCCGGCGACGGCGTGGCGCAGCGCGTAGCTCAGGATCGTGACCGGTCGGTACAGCTCGCTCGACGGCGAGATGCCCTCGTAGTAGTGCGCCCGGAAGTAGTCGGTCGGCGCGTGCAGGGTCCCGACCATCGGATTGGTCGCGCCCATCGCGAACGCCCGGTCGTCCATCGTGAACCCGTTGGCCAGCGACGGCAGGTAGGCCAGCGCCGTCAGCAGCAGCACGAGCGGCAGCCAGTGCTGCGGGTCGCACAGGAACCGTGAGACGACATCGCGCTGCCGGCCGCCGTCGGTCCGGACCGCCCCAACCCCGTCGACCGCGCTCATCGGGGCGGACCCCCGGACGGCGTCGGGTGGGCGGGGGTCTGGTCGGATGCCGGTGCCCCGACCGCGAGCAGCTTGCGCGCCATTGCGGCCAGGGTCTCGTCGTCGCCGGTGGCGCGGGCGCGGAGGTCGGCGGCGAGGTCGGGCTCGTCGTCGAGGACGAGGCGGTGGATGCGCAGGGCCTCGGCGGCCTGGCCGAGGGCCTCGCGGTCGCGGCCGAGGCGGAACAGCGAGCGGGCCAGCTTGCAGTGGGCGCGCAGCTTCCAGGTCGGGTCGTCGTTGCGGCCGGCGATGGCCTGCCGGAAGCACTCCACGGCGTCCTGGTCGCGGCCGAGCTCCTGCAGGATCCAGCCGCGGTCGTGCCAGCTCCAGCCGTGGTCGGGCGCGAGCTCGACGGCCCGGTCGAGGTGGTGCAGGGCCTCGGTCCAGCGCTCGTCGACGGCGCAGAGGTGGGCCATGCAGATCCGCATGCGCACGTTATCGGGCCGGGCCAGGACCTCGTGCTCGATCAGCGTCTTGTTGTCGTGCCAGATCCCGCAGCGCTCGCGCGCGGAGGCGGCCGAGGCGCCGAGCCAGGCCGCCAGGGCGATCGTCGCGACGCCGCGCAGCTCGGGCTCGCGCCGCAGCCGCTCGACGAGCGGCAGGGCCAGGAGCGACAGGGCCAGGCTGGGCACGAACAGCGTGCGCTCGGCCATGACGAGGTTGACGGCGAACGGCACGTTGCTGACGACGAAGAAGAACCCGAACCAGCAGGCCGCGGCCAGGAGCCACAGCGGCCGCTCGCGCCGGCGGCGGACCAGCCAGACGATCGCGGCGAGCCAGCCGAGGCCGGCGACGACGGCGATCCACCAGCGCGGGTCGGCCGGGGTCAGGACCGGGTGCAGGGCCGGACCCCAGTCGGCGGCGAGGTCGAACGGCGCGATCGTCAGCCACTGCGCGTGCAGCGAGGTCCACAGCGCGTTGGGGATGCGGACCGTCCACGGCTCGCCGGCCAGGGGGTTCTCCATCCACGTGATCGGGTTGCCGCGGGCCCCGGCCAGGGCGACCGCGCGCAGCGACAGGGCCGCGACGGCAGGCAGGAGCAGGGCCGCGCCCTCGGCGAGGCGCCGCGGCGTCGTCGCGACGGCCTCGGGTGAGCGACCGAGCCGCTTCCGTGCCCACGCGAACAGCGGGATGAACACGACGAAGGCCAGCGTGCTCTCCTTGGACGCGAAGGCCAGGAATAGCGACAGGGCGCAGCCGGCCAGGGCGACGAGGCGGGCGCGGCCCTCGCGGTCGAGGGCGCGCAGGAACAGCAACAGGGCGCCGAAGCCGAAGCAGAACCCCAGCAGCTCGGAGCGCCCGACGACGCCGGCGACGACCTCGCTGTGGACGGCGTGCAGGGCGAAGATCGTCGCGCCGATCAGCGGGCCGGGCTCGGGCGCGCCGAGCGCGCGCAGGACCCGCCAGGCCAGGACGATGCCGAGGAGCAGCAGCGCGAGGTTGAGCGCGTGGGCCAGCCGCGGGTCGTCACCGGCGACCGCGTGGCGCAGCGCGAAGCTCAGGACCGTGACCGGGCGCCACAGCTTGTCGTCGCCGATCTGGCGGGCCGGCCAGTACGGCTGGACGAAGTACGCCTGCGGCGCCTGGAGCTCGAGGATCTCGGGGCGGACCCAGTCCCCGTCGCGACCCATGGCCGCCGCCCGGTCGTCCCACGAGAAGTCGTTGTCGAGGACGGGCAGGTGGACCAGGGCCGCGACCAGCAGCAGGAGCGCCAGCCACGGCGTCCATCTCGACTGGGCGTCCAAGCCTCGGATCTCCGATGCGAAGGGGGGGATCCACTCATCGGCGCGGGCCCGGCCCTTCCTGGAGTCTCGGAGACTTCGGAGGAAGGGTTTCACGGGAAACCCTTCCCCTCCGGGCCCTCGTTCCGGAAGGGTTTCCTGACGGAATGTCAGGCCGCGGCGCTCAGCGCCGGAAGGACACCGCCATGCCCATGCCCCCGGACATGCACAGGGTGGCCATGCCCAGGCGGGCGTCCCGGCGGGCCATCTCGTGCAGCAGGGTCACGACGATCCGGGCCCCGGTGGCTCCGATCGGGTGCCCCAGCGCGATGGCCCCGCCGTTGACGTTGACGCGGTCGGGGTCGAGGCCGAGCTCGCGGTCGCAGGCGATGACCTGGGCCGCGAACGCCTCGTTGAGCTCGATCAGGTCGAAGTCCCCGAGCGCGACCCCCTCGCGCTCGCACAGCGCGCGGACGGCCGGCACCGGCCCGATGCCCATGATCTCCGGCGCGACCCCGGCCGTCGTCGCCGCGCCGATCGTCGCCAGCACCGGCCAGCCGCGCCGCTCGGCCTCCTCGCGGCTCGTGATGACCATGGCCGCGGCCCCGTCGGTGATCCCCGACGAGTTGCCGGCGTGCACGGTCCCGCCGTCCGGCCGGAACACCGGCGGCAGCTTGGCCAGGTCGGCGGCCTTCAGGTCGCGCCGCCCGTGCTCGTCGGCCGTCACCTCGGTCACGGCGCCCTTGCGCCCCGGCACCTCGACCGTGATCCGCTCGTCGGCGAAGCGCCCGGCGTCCTCGGCCGCCTGCCAGCGGTGGAAGCTCCGCAGCGCGTAGGCGTCCTGCTCCTCGCGCCCGATCTCGTAGCGGTCGGCGAGGTTCTCGGCCGTCATGCCCATCGGCCCGTCGGACAGGGGGCAGTGGAAGCCGTCCTGGTAGTTGCCGTCGAGGACCTTGGCGTGCCCGAGCCGATAGCCCAGGCGCATGTCGGGCAGCAGGAACGGGATGTTGGTCATCGACTCCATGCCGCCGGCGACGACGACGTCGTGCTCGCCGAGCATGACGGCCTGGGCCGCGAGCTGGACGGCCTTGAGGCTCGAGCCGCAGGCCTTGTTGAGCGTCGTCGCGACCGTGCCCTCGCCGAGCCCGGCCCGGATCGCGACCTGCCGCGCCGGGTTGGGCCCCGAGCCGAGCTGCCGCGCCTGACCCATCAGGACCTCGCCGACGTCGCCGGGCCCGAGCCCGGCCCGCCCGGTCACGGCGCGCACGACGGCGGTGCCGAGCTCGACGGCGGACAGGGGCACGAACGAGCCCAGGAACCTGGCGATCGGCGTGCGCAGGGCGTGGGTGACGACGGCTTCTCTGAGACTCATCGTGGTCCTCGGGCAGCGTTCCGGGCGACCCACGCTAGCGCCGGCCCCGGGGGCGAGGAAGGGAGGCCGGGCCGGAATGCTTCGCGGGCCGGCGCCCGCCCGCCGCGCACGCGCCGTACAAGGACGCGGCCGGCGCCGTGGGCCGGCACCGGCCGCGTCGAGACGAGGGAGGCCGCGTGGGCGGCGGACCTCGGTCGAGGATCGCTCAGTTCAGGGTCAGCTCGATGACCGGCGTATAGCCGACCGACATGCCGGTGCCGGTGGCCGACGTGAACGCCGTCGAGCCGTTCTTGTAGACGCCGTCGACGGCGAAGTTCCGGCCCGACTGGTAGTCGGGGACCTGCCGCCGGTAGGCGTTGCTCGTGTAGATCGCGAACGTCTTGGGGTCGATGACGATCATCTGGCAGTCCAGGTCGATCCCGGCGTAGCTCATCGAGTACGGGGCCTGGAAGGTCCCGCTGGCCGGGAACCGGGCCTCGCCCGACTGCGACACGACCGCCGACTGGACGTCGATGACCTTGAGCAGGTCGAGGTACCAGGGGCTGCCGTCGGGCAGCTTGAGGCCGAGGTTGGGGGCGAGGCCGTCGAGGGACAGCACGTAGACGCCGACGCCGCCCGGCAGGCCGTTGTCGATGTCGGCGTACCACTCGAGGTTGCCCGCCGTGGACACGGTCAGCGTCATGTAGCCGTCGAGGGGGGGGACGAAGGGGTTGTACGACTCGCCGTGCCCGACGCTGATGCCGTTGCCGGAGGACGTGTTGTACGCCCGGTCGAGGTAGAGGTAGTTGTACGTCGACGTCGTCGTGTCGTAGAGGTTGTTGTCGAACGAGTCGACCTGCAGCATCAGCGAGCCCTGGGAGCCGTCGTAGGCCAGGCTCTTGCCCGCGTCGAACGGCAGCTTGACGGCGAAGGGCTCGGGGTAGCCGCCGGTGTACGGGATGACGGGCAGGGACAGCTTCTTGCGCGCGATCACGACGACCGCGTCGGTGCCGACGTTGTCGGCGAAGGTCGTGCTGACCGTCGCCGAGGTCGTCTTGGCCGTGGCCAGGGTCAGCTCGAGCTCGACCTCGATGCCGACGACGGGCTTGCCCTGGCCGGACACGCTGTCGCGGCGGTAGGACAGGCCCGAGAGCTTGCCCTTGGTCGTGGCGGCGAGGTCCATGACCAGCATCGAGCGGAACGGCCGGCTCGACGCCGAGGACGTCGCGTAGGCGAACGAGCCGGTCGAGTAGGAGGAGGCGCTCGAGTAGCCCTCGAGCTTGTCGAAGCCGGCGGGGAAGACGACGGTGGACTGGGAGACGATGGCCGATGGCGTCAGCACGACGGCTGCACCGATCGCCAGGGAACAGGCGAAACGCATGTCCACCTCCTGGTGGATGACGTTGTCAGGCTCGCGAGGGAACGGGGTGGGCTGCGCCACGTCGGCGCGGAACATGGGCACCGCGTGGCCGAGAGGACCGCGCGGCGCGGGAAGGCTAGCGCCGGCCTCGCGCCCCGCCAGCCGCGCGCGAGGGGGATGCGCCCGGGCGATGCGCCGATGCGAAGCGCCCGGGCAGGACATCGCGGCGCGCGTCGGGGCGCCGCGATGCCATCGTCGCGACGGGTCCGCGGACCCGCGCGACGCGTCGGGCTCAGTTGAGCGTGAGCTCCACCACCGGAGCGTATCCGACGCTCATGCCGCTGCCGGTCGCCGACGTGAACGCCGTCGAGCCGTTCTTGTAGACCCCGTCGACCGGGAAGGTCCCGCCCGACTTGTAGTCGGGGATCTGCCGGCGGTAGGCGTTGGAGGTCCACATCTGCATCGTCTTGGCGTCGAACATCAGGCCCTGCACGTCGACGTTGACGCCGACGAGGTTGGACGTGTACGGGACCTCGATGTAGCCCGAGGCCGGCCAGCGCATCTCGCCGCTCTGGGAGATCAGGCCGGCGCTGACGTCGACGGTCTTGAGCAGGTCGAGGTACCAGGGGCTGCCGTTGGGGAACTTGATGCCCGCGTTGGGGTTGAGGCCGTCGACGGCGAGGACGAACACGCCGATCCCGCCGGGCAGGCCGTCGTCCATGTCCGAATACCAGCGGACCGTCGTGTTGTTGTAGATCGACAGGCTGGTGTAGACGTCCATCGGCGAGACGTAGGGGTTGTAGGCCTCGCCGGCCCCGACCGAGATGTAGGCGCCCGTCGACGTGTTGTAGGCGCGGTCGAGGTAGAGGCGCTTGTACGTGCTCGTCGTCGAGTCGTAGAAGTCGTTGTCGTACGACTTGAACTCGACCAGCAGCGAGCCCTTGGAGGCGTCGTAGGCGAGGTTCTTGCCGCTGTCGAACGGCAGCCTGATCAGGAACGGCTCGGGGAAGCCGCCGGTGTAGGGGACCGGCGGGAGGTTGACCTTCTTGCGGGCGATCACGACGGTCGCGTCGCCGCCGACGTTGGTCGCGAAGGTCGTGCTGACCGTGGCGCTCGTCGTCGCGGCCGTGCCGAGCGTGACCTCGAGGTCGACCCAGCCGCCGGGGAACGGCGTGCCCTGGTAGCTGACCGACTCGCGACGGTAGGCCAGGCCGGCGATCTTGCCGCTGACGGTCTTGTCGATGTCCATGACGAGCTGGGACCGGAACGGTCTGCTCGTCGTCGACGACGTCGCGTAGGCGAAGTGCCCGGTCGAGTAGGAGCTCGCGGAGCTGTAGCCCTCGAGCTTGTCGAACAACGGGGGGAAGACGGCCTTGGTCTGCGCCAGGGCCGGAGCCGGGGTCAGGGCGAGAGCCCCGCCCAGGACGAGGAACTTGGACATGTGCATGTCCACCTCCAGGGAACGGAAGAATCGGATCTAGGGGAAGTGCGAGGCGGACGAGGTGCGTGGGCTCGCGACGGAATGCATGGGCGGGCGCGTCGAGGAAGACGGCCCGGGGCAGACCCTATGTGATCCACGCGCGATGACCCAGGGTCCGTGGGCTGGGGATGCGCCCGGGCGATGTGCCGGCCGAATCCGCCCGGGCCCATCGCGCGAACACGGACGGAGCAACGGTTAGGATCCTCGCCATGGCGGTGCAGCTCGAGTTCCCGATCTTCCCGCTCGACTCCGTGCTGCTGGTGCCCGGCGGCATGCTCCCGCTGCACATCTTCGAGCCGCGCTACCGCGCGATGGTCCGCGACTGCCTCGACGGGGACCGCCGCTTCGCGATGGCCGCGCCGATGCCCGGACACTCCAGCGCCAAGGAGGCCAGGCCGCCGGTCCACCCGGTCTGCTGCCTGGGCGAGATCGTCGACCACAAGCTCCTGCCCGACGGCCGCAGCCTGCTGCTGCTCAAGGGGATCTCGCGCGCGCGTATCCTCGGCGAGCTCGAGGTCGAGGCCCCGTACCGCGTCGTCCGCGCCGAGCTCGTGCCCGAGCTGCGCCCCGACGACGACAGCCTCGAGCGCGGCGTCGCCGAGCTGCGCCAGCTGCTCGAGGACCGCGGCGAGGGGCTGGCCGGCGAGCTGGCGCAGTTCGAGGACCAGGTCCTCGTGGACACGGTCCTGCTGCGGCTCGACCTCGAGCCGGCCGAGCGGCTCCGCCTCTACGCCGATGCCCGCGTGCATGAAAGGCTGCGGTGGATCCTTTCGATGCTGCGGCTGCGCCCGAACCCGGGCATCGAGGTCAGGGGCGAGGATCCGCGTCTAAACTGAAGCTCGGTACGGAGCCGGGGCCCCGGAGGATCGCTCCCCCGGGGCCCCGTGGACTCGCGGGCTTCGCTGCTCAGAGCAGCTCGAGCTTCATGACCGGGCTGTAGCCGGTGCCGCCCGAGTAGCCGGTCGCGTCGGTGTGGGCCGTCGCGCCGCTCTTGTAGACGCTCGCCGCGGGGATCGAGCCGTTGGCGTCGTAGAGCGGGACCTGGCGCCGGTAGGCGTTGGAGCTCCACATCTCGGACGTCGTCGGGTCGATGCTCAGGCACTGGCCGTCGAGGTTGATGCCGGCCCAGGACTTGTCGTAGGGCAGGACGTGGTAGCCGGAGGCCGGGAAGCGGGCGTAGCCGTCGTCACCGGCGATCGTGGCCTGGAGGTCGATCATCTTGCCGAGGTCCAGGTACCACGGGCTGCCGTTGGGCAGGGCGTTGCCGGCCTTGGGGACGAGCCCGTCGAGGGTCGTGATCCAGGCCACCACGCTCTGCGGCTTGGCGTAGTTGACGTAGGAGTAGAGCTGCAGGTTGCCGCCGCTGACGTACATGTACTGGTAGTGGTTCATGCCGGGCTTCCACAGGCTCCAGGCCTCGCCCTGGCCGAGCGACAGGTACGGCGCGCTCGTCGAGTTGTAGGCGCGGTCCAGGTCCCAGTAGATCGACTTGCTGTTGACGGCGTCGTAGAGGTTGTTGTCGTGGCCGATGAACTCGATCATCAGCGAGCCCTTGCTCCCGTCGTAGGCCAGGGACCTGCCGCTGTCGAAGGGCAGCCGGACCAGGAACGGCTCGGGGAACATGCCGATGTACGGGGCCGGCGAGAAGTTGACCTTCTTCTTGGCGACGACGTTGACGGCGTCGCTGCCGATGTTGCTGGCGAAGGTCGTGCTGATCGACGACGAGGTCGTGGCCGCGGTCGACAGGTTGACCTCGAGCTCGGCCCACACGCCGGACATGGCCTGGCCGGCCTCGAGCGTGCCGTCGCGCCGGTAGACGATGCCCGAGACCTTGCCCTTGACCGTCGGGTCGAGGTCGATCACGAGCTGGTTGCGGAACACGCGGCTCGTCGCCGTGGTCGAGATGCTCCAGGGCGCGCCCGACGAGGCGCTGTAGGCCGAGGATGAGCCCTCGACCCGGTCGAACCCCTTCGGGAACAGGACCGAGGTCTGGGCGGGGAGAACCGCGGCCAGCAGGGTCGCCGTGCCGAGGCCGAGCAGGATCTTGGACTTCATCGCTTCCTCCGTCGTGGTGGGGAGGCCGAAGTCCGGGGGGTCCGGGTCCGGCCACCCCCTGACGCGCCGGAGGGACGGGCGGTCCGCAGTCCGCCGGTGGGGCCGGAGCCGGAGGGCGGGCGCCCGGCCCCGCGGCCGGGGCGGCGCCGGGCGGCGCGGGGCTAGAGCGCGGCGATCGCGGCCGCGACCTCGGCGGCCGGGAGCTCGCGCTTGTCGCCGCCCCTGCGCTCGCTGAGCTCGACGACGCCCTCGCCGGCGCGGCGGCCGACGATCACGCGGATCGGGAAGCCGAGCAGGTCGAGGTCCTTGAACTTGACCCCGGGGCTGAGCTGGCGGTCGTCGACGCAGGCGTCGAGGCCGGCCGCGCGCAGCTCGTCGTAGAGCCGGGCCCCGAGCTCGCGCTGCTCGTCCTTGCGCGGGTCGAGGACCGCGACGACGACCTCGAACGGCGCGATCGGCCGCGGCCACAGGATCCCGGCGTCGTCGTGGTTCTGCTCGACGGCGGCGGCCGCCGTGCGCGAGACGCCGATGCCGTAGCAGCCCATGACGAAGGGCTTGCGCTTGCCGTTCTCGTCGAGGAAGCACGCGTCCATCGCGGCCGAGTACTTGGTCCCGAGCTTGAAGATGTGGCCGACCTCGATGCCGCGGTCGATGGCCAGCGGCTCGCCGCAGCGCGGGCAGGCCTCGCCGGCCCGGGCCTTGCGCAGGTCGTGCCAGGCCGGCTCCGGGAAGTCGCGGCCGGTGTTGACGCCGAGGCAGTGCACGTCGGTCTCGCAGCAGCCGGTCAGCAGGTTGGTCTGCCCGCGCAGGAGCGTGTCGGCCAGGACCCGGGTGCCCTCGGCCAGACCGATCGGCCCGGCGAAGCCGACCTCGGCCCCGGTCACGCGCCTGACCGTGGCCTCGTCGGCGAGCTTGACGGCCAGGGCGCCGACCGCGTTGACGAGCTTGACCTCGTTGATGTCCTGGTCGCCGCGCATGAGGACCGCGACGACCTCGGAGCCGTCGGCGCCCATGGCCTCGTACAGCACGGTCTTGGCCATGCGCGAGGCCGGCAGCGAGAAGAACGCCTCGAGCTGCTCGACCGTCCGCACGTCGGGCGTGTCGTGCCGCTCGAGCGGGATCGGGTCGC
Source organism: Planctomycetota bacterium (assembly GCA_041398545.1). Classification (GTDB taxonomy): domain Bacteria; phylum Planctomycetota; class UBA1135; order UBA1135; genus JAWKUM01. The sequence continues at coordinate 13,555 of JAWKUM010000044.1, forward strand.
CGCCGTCGACCGGCTCGACCCGGGAGTCGGCCTTCTCGACGTTGGCCGCGTAGCCGCAGGCCGCGCAGTGGACGATGTCGTCCTCGCCGGTCCGCGCCGTGACCATGAACTCCTGGCTGCCGGAGCCGCCGATCGCGCCGGGGTCGGCCTCGACGGCCGTGAACGCCAGCCCGCAGCGCTCGAAGATCCGGTGGTAGGCCCGGTTCATGCCCGCGTAGCTCTTGTCGAGGCCGGCCTCGTCGGCGTCGAACGAGTACGCGTCCTTCATGATGAACTCGCGCCCGCGCATGAGCCCGAAGCGCGGCCGGATCTCGTCCCGGAACTTGTCCTGGATCTGGTAGAGGTTGATCGGGAGCTGCTTGTAGCTCGCGACGGTGCGCTTGACCCAGGTCGTGATGACCTCCTCGTGGGTCGGGCCGAGGCACAGCTCGGTGCCCTTCTTGTCGACGAGGTGGAACATGATCCCCTCGGCGATGTAGCCGGCCCAGCGGCCGCTCTCCTCCCACAGCTCGCGCGGCTGGAGGATCGGCATCAGCAGCTCGCGCGCGCCCTCGCGCTCCATCTCCTCGCGCACGATCTCCTGGACCTTGCGCAGCACGCGCCACATCAGCGGCGAGTAGACGTAGATGCCGGCGGCCAGCTTCTGGATGTAGCCGGCCCGGGCGAGCAGGCGGTGGCTCGGGACCTCGGCGTCGGAGGGGTCCTCGCGCAGGGTCTGGATCGGGATCGTCGACAGGTACATGGGCCGGGAGCATAGCCCCGGCCCGGCTCCCGGGAACGCCTCAGACCTCGGGCGGGACCTCGCCCGGGGCGGCCTCGGGCTTGTCGAGGCGGGCCAGGAGCGACTTGCGCCGGACCTCGCCCTCGCTGACGAGGAGCTGGTCGAGGTGCAGGATCCGCCCGGCCTCGGCGTGGATCGACAGGTAGTGGTGCAGCAGGTCGCCCGTCCGCGTCGCCAGGATCCGCGGCACCCGGGCCGGGTTGACGTAGACCGTGCCGTCGCGGCGCTCGATCTGGCGGCGCTCGGCGTTGCGGCCGGTCACGAGGCGGTGGTGCATGTGGCCGGCGACGACGAGCGGGACCTGCTTGCCCATGTCCTTGATGCGCTCGAGGGCCAGGGCGAGGTCGAGGTCGCCCCAGTCGCCGCCGGGCTTGCCGAAGTCCTTGCCGTAGATGTCGCCCGGGTGGGAGCCGAGGCCCTTGGGGCCGTTGTGGGCCAGGATCAGGATCGGGCCGCGGGCCGCGCGGGCCTCGTCGACGATGCGCCGCGCCGAGTCCTCCTGCGTGCGGACCTTGTAGAGCGCCTCGTAGACCGGGGCGCTGCGCAGGCTCGGGCCGCCCCACGAGAACGGCCGCCCGCCGAGCAGGCTGAGGCCGAGGGTCGGGAGCTCCTCGAGCCGGTAGGCGAGGTGCCGGTCGCCGAGCAGCTCGAGGATCTCGGCCAGGCGCTCGCTGACGACGTCGTGACGGAACGAGAACCAGGCGTCGTGGTTGCCGAGCATGACCCGGTACGGCACCTGGAGCTGGCGGATGCGGCGGACGATGTCCGGGTCCTCGTCGCCGAGGTCGCCGACGAACAGCACGAGCTCGGGCGCGCGGTCTTCGATCCAGGCCAGGTCGCGGTCGTCGAAGCAGCCGTGCAGGTCGCCGAGGACGAGGATCTCCCGCCCCCGGCGTGGCCGCCACCCCTCGCCGTCCTTGCCGGAGCGGCGCTCGGTCTCTCCCGCCTCGCCCGTCGTCACGATCGGGACCTTTTACCCCGGGTGGCGCCCGAGGCCCGGCCTTTCTCCCGCCCGGCCAGCCGCAGCGCCTTGCGCAGGGCCGTGCTCGTCGGGACGCCCTCGTCGCCGGGGTCGATCCAGTGGAGGCCGCGCCCGGCGCGGGCCGGGGCCGGCTCGAGGGCGAAGACCCGGGCCCGGATCCGGTACCGCGTGATCGCGTGGCGGAAGCTGCCGAGCTCGCGCAGGCCCTCGGTCGCGAGCCCGTGGGCGTCGGCCAGGACCTCGGCGAGGCGCCAGGACAGGGGCTCCCGGCTGTCCCGCTCGTCGTGCTCGAGGCCCGGCAGCCCGAGGCCGGGCAGGCACCACTGCCCGGCGTTGTACTCGCCGGCCCCGCGGCGCAGGGCCAGGACGCGGTCGTCGCGCCAAGCCAAGAGGAGCGCCGTCTCGGTCTCGACCGCGCGCTGCTCCTGGCGACCGACCGGCCAGGCCTCCGGCGTGCCGGCCGCCCGGGCCGCGCAGGGCGCCGCCCAGGGGCAGGCGTCGCAGCGCGGCGCGCGCGGCGATGCAGACCAGCGCGCCGAGCTCCATCAGCGCCTGCAGCAGGATCGACGGCTCGGCGTGGGGGACCAGCGACGCGTAGAGCTCCGCGACCCTGGCGCGGCCGGCGCCGAGCTTGGGGCTGTCGTCGAGCGCCAGCAGGCGCGCGGCGACGCGCTCGACGTTGCCGTCGATCGTCGGCCGCGGCGTGTCGAAGGCGATCGAGGACAGGGCACCCAGGGTGTACGTGCCGATGCCCGGCAGCGCGGCCAGGGCCTCGGGGTCGCGCGGCACCCGCCCGCCGTGCACCTCGACGACGAGGCGGGCCGCGTCGCGCAGGAGCCGCGCGCGCCGGTAGTAGCCGAGCCCCGACCAGGCGCCGAGCAGGGCCTCGTCGTCGGCCAGGGCCAGGCTCGCGGGGTCGGGGAAGCGCGCCAGGAAGCGCGGCCAGGCCCGCTCGACGACGGCGACCCGCGTCTGCTGGAGCATGACCTCGCTGACCCAGATCGCCCACGGGTCGCGGGTCCGCCGCCACGGCAGGTCGCGGCGGTTCCGGTCGTACCAGGCGACGAGGCTGCGGGCCAGGGTTGGCGGGGTCGGCCGCATGCCGAGAGCCTAGCGGCGCGGCTCGCGAACTCACCGGTCGCTATGCTGCCGGCATGCATCGCTACGGATCCGGCAGCTCGACGCTCGACGACCTCGACCGCGCCATGGCCGAGTGTCTGGACCGGGCCCGGCCCGGGCTGGCCGGGGCCGCGCCCGACCTCGCGCTCGTGTTCGCGACCCGACAGCACGACGCCGAGCGGCTGTCGGCCCTGCTCCGGGCCGCCGCGCCCGACGCGCTCCGGCTCGGCTGCGCGGCCGAGGCGGTGCTCGGGCGCGAGGGGGAGCACGAGGGGCGGCCGGGGCTGTCGGTGCTGCTCGCGGCCTTCGACCAGGGCGTCGAGCTGCGGCCGATGCGCCTCGACGCCGAGCTCCGCGGCGAGACCGAGCACGGCCAGGAGCTCCGCTTCACCGGTCACGAGGAGCTCGAGGGGGTCGAGGACGGTTTCGTCATGCTGATCGCCGACCCGTTCCGGTTCCCGGTCGAGCCGTGGCTGCGCTTCGCCGAGGAGCGGTTCCCCACGCTGCCGGTGTTCGGCGGCGTGTCGTCGGGCGGGATGGAGCCGGGGCTGTGCAAGCTGCTCGACCGCGGCGGCGTGGCCGACGCCGGGGCCGTGGCCCTGCTGTTCCGCGGGCTCCCGCTGCGGACGGTGGTGTCCCAGGGCTGCCGGCCGATCGGCCAGAGCTGGGTCGTGACCAAGGCCCACAAGAACCTCCTGCTCGAGCTCGGCGGCAAGCCGGCGATGGAGCGGCTGCAGGAGGTCTACGTCGCGTGCGCGCCCGAGGAGCAGGAGCGGATCCGCCGCGGCGGGCTGCACGTCGGGCTCGTCGTCGACGAGCACAAGAGCCGGCCGGGGCGCGGGGACTTCCTGGTCCGCAACCTGATGGGCAGCGACCCGGAGAGCGGGGCGATCGCGATCGGCGACTTCCCGGTCGTCGGGCGGACGCTGCGCTTCCACCTGCGCGACGCGGGCGACGCCGGCGAGGACCTCGAGAAGCAGTGCGGGACCTCGCGCGGGGCCGTCGAGCCCGGGGCCGCGGTGCTGTTCACGTGCAACGGCCGCGGCCGGAACATGTTCCAGGAGGACGACCACGACGTCCGCGCGGTCCTGCGCGGCGCCGGCGACCTCCCGGTCGCGGGCTTCTTCGCCGGCGGCGAGATCGGCCCGGTCGGCGGCAAGAGCTTCCTCCACGGCTTCACGGCCTCGGTCGTGCTCCTGCCGCGCTGAGGGCGGCGCCGGCTCAGGCTGGCAGCAGGTCGCGGCGGAACTCGGCCGCGACCTCGGCGGTCCGGGCCTCGTCGAGGCCGGCCGCGGCCGCGAAGCCGGGCCAGCGGGCGATCGCCGAGGCGAGGGCGGCGAGGACGTCGCGGCCGCCGCGGCGGATGCCGAAGGCCTCGGCGACCTCGACGAGGTCGGCCTGCGTGAAGCCCTCGCGCCTGCCGGCGAAGGTCATCTGGTGGTAGCGCGTGTAGCCCTGGCCCTTGGCCAAGGTCAGGTCGTAGGCCGGAGCGAGGCGCCACGCGCCCCGCTCGTCCATCAGGAAGGCGATGTTCTTGACGTGGTCGTCCTGGTTGACCGCGACGAGGTTGAACGCGGCGCGCAGGAACGCCTGCTCGAGGGCCGGCTGGCCGAGGCCGAGCTCGAGGACGAGCCGGAACCACCGCTCGTACGAGTACTGGCCGGGCAGGTTGTAGTCGACGTGCTCGAGGCCGCCGAGCGTGTGCATGTGCAGGCGGCGGTCGCCGTCGCGGTCGAAGCGTCGCGTCATGTAGTGGGCCAGGCCCTCGACCTCGAGCAGCCGGCTCGCGGCCGTCTCGATGCCGGCGGCGGCGGCCATGAGGCCGTAGGCGTGCTCGATGCGGTTGAACGGGCGGTGGCGGTGGTCGGGCCGGCCGAGCTCGCCGACGCCGTCGAACTTGAGGATCCAGTCCTCGTCGCCGGGCCGGCGCGGCGCGAACGCCGAGCGCAGCTCGTCGGTGGCCGGGTTCCACAGCACGACGGCCTTGGCCCGCGCGCCGCCGGCCGAGGCGCCGAGGCTCATGATCTCGGGCAGCACGACCTCGGTCTCGCCCTCGATGATCTTGCGCGCCTCCCCGACGAGGCGGGCGAGCTCGAGGGCCTCCTCGGCCCGCTCGCCGAGCTCGACGTCGAGCGCCGGCCGGAACACCAGCGCGCCCATCGCGCGCCCGCCGACGTAGAGCAGCTTCTGCACCGGGCTGACCTCGGCCGGCCGGCCGCGGGCCGCGAACCAGTTGCGGATGACCTCGTTGCCGAAGCGGTCCGGCAGCGCGTCGGCGAGGACGCCGGGCAGGCCCTCGAAGGCCGCGAGGCCGCGGAGCTCGGGGAACGTGCGCGGGCCGGCGAGGCGGAGGGGGAGGTGGCGCGGCGAGACCTCGAGGCCGCTGCGCCGGAACTCCTCGGCGTACTCGAACACCGGCGGGCCCTGCTCGGGCTCGTAGACCGCGCCGAGCGTGCGGCCCCAGAGCCGGACCTCGGCGAGGCAGGGGCGCTCAGCCATCGGTACGGCTCGCGCGCTGGCGGCGCTTGCCGGCGCGGCGCAGGAGCTCCATCGGCGACACGGTCGGCTCGGGCAGCAGGGCGTCGAGGGCCTCGACCCGGTCGAGCGCGCGGAGGACCCGGATCAGGGACGAGAGCTGGGTGTCGGCTCCGGCCTCGATGCTGCGCAGGGTCCGGACGCTGAGCCCGGCCCGCCGGGCCAGCTCGGCCTGGCGGACGTTGGCGTCGAGCCGCGCCCGCCGCAGCCGGCGGCCCAGCTCGGCCTGGATCTCAGCCGTCGTCATGGCCAGGAAACCGCTCATCAGGACAGGAAGCATAGCTCCGCTAAAGAGCTAGAACAAGCTATAAAAGGCAACAAGATGCATGTTATGACCCAGCCTGCCAGCCCCTCCAGCCGCCCCATGATCGGCAAAAACCTGCCGATAAATGAGTAGAACGCCAACAAGAGGCAATATCCAGCCTCTAAGGACACCCGATCCCAGTAGCCGGTCCCGGCCTTGCACCCCCCCTCCCCCTCTCCCTACCCTCCTCCGCTCCCCGGGGCCGCCGGCTCCGGGACTCATCGAGACCGGCCGAGGGACGGGCCCTGTGACGCCGGGGCAACCACCTGCGCGAACGGACCGCGCGGGAGAGGTGCCAAATCCCGCGGAGAGCGACGCTCTCCGGGAGATGAGGTCGTTCCGCCGGCGCGCCGCTCAGGGCGCGCCCCGGCATGGCTCCCCTCCCGGATGCGTGGAGCCGGCCTCGAGGCAGGCGCGCCGTCGCCCTCCGGCATGAAGGTCCGCCGGAGAAAGCCATGTCTGCATCGCCTTCGTCATCGAAGTCGGGGTCCGATCCCCGATCCTCTGCAACCGTGAGCTCCGCGAGCCGCGACGCATACCTGTCCTCGGGCTCCTCGCCGACGCTGTCCCTGGTCGGGGCCGGCAAGGTCGGCCGGGCCTTCCTCGGCCTCGCCGACCTCGGCCGCTACCGCCTGCGCAGCGCCAGCGATCGCTCGGGCACGATCTGCGACGCCGACCGCCTCGATCCCCGCGCCGTGGCCGCGCGCAAGCTCCGCGACGGCCGCCTGCGCACCGACGGCGACAAGGTCGACCTCGACCTGGCCCTGTCGCTGGTCGAGGCCGACGCCGTCGTCGACACGACCGACAGCGACCTCGACGAGGCCGACGAGGCCGTCGCGCGCAGCCTCGCCGTGCTCGACCGCGGCCAGGTCCTCGTCGCGGCCTGCAAGGCCGCCCTCTGGGCCGCGGGCGACGAGCTGCTCGCGCCCGGCCGGCGCGAGCGCTACGGCATCGACGCCGTGCTCGGCGGCACCGGCCGCGCCCTCGCCCGCGAGCTCGACGAGCTGCGGGCCGGGACCGCGGCGATCGTCGCCGTCCCCAACGCGACGACGACCTGCCTGATCGAGGTGCTCGAGCGCGGCGGGACCCACGCCGAGGGCCTGGCCCTGGCCCGCGAGCGCGGCCTGCTCGAGGCCGACCCCACCCAGGACGTCGACGGCCGCGACGCCGCGCTCAAGCTCGCCACGGTCGCGCGCCTCGTGCTCCGCGCGGACGTCGACTGGCGGGACGTCGAGCGCCCCGACCTGTTCGCCATCGAGCCCGGGCTGCTCGCCGACCGGGCCGCGCGCGGGCGCACGACGCGGCTCGTGGCCCGCTGCGACCCGGACGGGCCGCGGCTCGCGTACGAGGAGCTGCCGCGCAATGCCTCGCTGGCGATCCCGAGCCGCCACGTGCTCTACGCCTACGACGACGCCCAGGGCCGCCGGCGGCTGCACCTCGGCCTCGGCGTCGGCCCCGAGGCCACGGCCCGGGCCCTGCTCGGCGACCTCGACGCCCTGCTCGGTGCGGGGGAGGGGGACCGATGAGCCTGCTCTTGCACGCGAGGCTGCGGCCCGGTCAGGAGGCCTTCGTCGACGCCGACCCGCTCGCGCTCGAGCATGGCGGCGCGCTCGACGGCTACGTGCTCGCGCACGAGGTCGTCGGCCGCGGGCCGCTGGTGCTCGTGCTCGGCGGGATCTCGGCCGGTGCGCACGTCGCCGCCCACGCGGCCGACCCGGAGCCCGGCTGGTGGGACGGCCTCGTCGGTGAGGGCCGCGCGCTCGACACGCGACGCTACCGCGTGCTCGGCGTCGACTGGCTCGGCGGCTGCGGGGGCTCGACCGGTCCGGCCGCCGACGAGCGGTTCCCCGCGCTCAGCGCGAATGACCAGGCCCGGGCGATCGCGCGCCTGCTCGAGGCCGGCGGCCTCGGGCCGCTGCACGCGGCCGTCGGCTCGTCGTACGGCGGCCAGGTCGCCCTGGCCCTGGCCGAGCTGCGCCCCGACCTCGTCGGCCGGGTCGTCGCGCTGGCGGCCGCGCACGAGCCCGATCCATGGGCGCTGGCGCTGCGCACGCGACAGCGGAGGCTGCTCGCGCTCGGGCGCGAGCACGGCCTCGGCGACGAGGCCCTGGCCCTGGCGCGGAGCCTCGCGATGCTGAGCTACCGCAGCCGCGAGGAGCTGGCCGCGCGCTTCGGCAGCGCGCCGCGGGCGGTGGGGGAGGACGGCCCGCGCTTCGCGTGCGAGGACTGGCTCGAGGCCCGCGGCCGGGACTTCGTCGGGCGGTTCACGGCCGAGGCGTTCACGACCCTGTCGGCGTCGATCGACCTCAGCCGGGTCGAGCCGTCGCGGCTGATCGTGCCGGTCACGCTCGTCGCCTTCGACGGCGACCTCTGCGTCCCGCCCGAGCGCGTCGCGGCCCTGCATCGCCGGCTGCCGCGGCCGGCCGGGCTCCACCGCGTCCCGACCCGCTTCGGCCATGACGGCTTCCTCAAGGAGAAGGAGGCGCTGGCCCCGATCCTGCGCGCGGCGCTCGGCGACCGCGGAGACGACGACGGCCGAAGTCGACCGGGAGGGGCCGAGACGAGCCCTGCCGACCTCGCCCCGGTCACCCGCCTCGTGCGGGCGGGGATCGACCAGGACCCGGTGCACGGCGCCGTCGTGCCGCCGCTCCACCTGTCGTCCAACTTCTCGTTCGCGGGGCTCGGCGAGAAGCGGCGCTACGACTACACGCGCAGCGGCAACCCGACCCGCGACGCGCTGCTCGGGGCCCTGTGCGACCTCGAGGGCGCGGCCGGCGGCCTCGTGACGCCGAGCGGCATGGGCGCGATCTCGGTGCTCCTGTCGACCCTGCCGGTCGGCGCCGAGGTCGTCGCGCCGGCCGACGGCTACGGCGGGACCTGGCGCCTGCTGCACGCCTGGTACCGGCAGGGGCGCCTCCGGCTGCGCCTCGCCGACACCCACGACCCGGACGCCCTGGCCACGGCGCTCGGACCGGACACGGCCCTGCTCCTGCTCGAGACGCCGAGCAACCCGCTGCTCAGGGTCACCGACGTCGCCGCGGCGGTCGCGGCCGCGCGCGCGCGCAGCCCTCGGGCCCGCGTCGCCGCCGACAACACGTTCCTGTCGCCGCTGCTGCAGCGGCCGCTCGACCTGGGCTGCGACTACGTGCTGCACTCGACGACCAAGTACCTCAACGGCCACTCGGACGTCGTCGGCGGCTGCGTGCTGGCGCGGGAGGATGACGCCGCCGCCGAGCTCTCTTGGTGGGGCAACTGCCTCGGCGTGACCGGCGCGCCGTTCGACGCTTGGCTGACGCTGCGCGGCCTGCGCACGCTCGCGCTGCGCATGCGGCAGCACGAGGACGGCGCCCGGGCCGTGGCCGCATCCCTCGACGGGGCCCCGGCGGTCCTCGCCGTGCACTGGCCGGGCCTGGGCACGCACCCGGGCCACGCCCTCGCGCGGCGGCAGCAGCGGGGCTTCGGCGGGATGCTGTCGTTCGAGCTCGAGGGCGGCCTCGCCGCCGTCGCGGCCTTCGTCGACGGGCTGCGCTGCTTCACGCTGGCCGAGTCCCTCGGCGGCGTGGAGAGCCTCGTCGCCCACCCGGCGACGATGACGCACGCGGCCATGGACCCCGAGGCCCGCGCGGCGGCGGGCATCGGCGACGGCCTGCTGCGCCTGTCGGTCGGGCTCGAGGACCCCGCCGACCTCGTCGCCGACCTCGCGGCCGGGCTCGCCCGCGCCCGGAGCGGCTGAGCCCGCCCGCGCCGGTTCCACGGCCCGGCGCGGTTCGCGGGGACGGGGCTGGACGCAGGGAGGCCGAGGCCGCCTCATGTTCCGCGTGAGCGCGACCTCGGCCGACCTCCCGCCCCTGCTCGACGAGCTCGAGCGCCAGCACGGCGCGCCCGGCGACCTCCCGCCGCGGACGGCGCTCGACTGGGTCCTGTGGGAGAACGTCGCCTACCTCGTGTCCGACGAGCGCAGGGCCGAGGTCTACGCGGCCCTCGCCGACCTGTGCGGGCTCGAGCCCGAGCGCATCCTCACGACCGAGCCGGCGCGGCTCCACGAGCTCGCGGCGCGGGGCGGCATGCAGCCCGACCGGCGGGTCGGCAAGCTCCTCGCGATCGCCGAGACCGTCCTCGCCGAGCACGACGGCGACCTCGACGCCGCGCTGACGCTGCCGCTGGCCGAGGCCCGGCGCGCGCTGCAGCGCTTCCCCGGCATCGGCCGGCCCGGGGCCGACAAGATCCTGTTGTTCACCGGCGCCCGCGCGGTCCCGGCCCTCGAGTCCAACGGCCTGCGCGTGCTGTGCCGGCTCGGGCTCGTCGAGGAGGCCAAGAGCTACGCGACGACCTACAACCGGGCCGTCGCGGTGCTCGAGGCCCACGCGGACCGCGGCTGTGCGTGGCTGAGGCGCACGCACGACCTGCTCAAGGCCCACGGCCGGACGACCTGCCGGATCAAGGCGCCGGCCTGCGCCGACTGCGCGATCAGCCCGCGCTGCCCGGCCGCGCACGGCGCCTGAGCGCCGCCCGGCTCAGAGCCCCGCGCAGGCGGCGCGCAGCGCGGCCGGCCCGCCCGCCGCGGCCTCGCCGTGGCAGACGAGGATGCGGTCGAAGTCCCAGGCGCAGATGCGCTCGATGGAGGCCCGCATGGCCGCGCGGTCGCGGGTCAGCATGCGGTACAGCCGCGAGCAGGACAGGCGGCCGTAGGCGCCGTTGAGGCGGAAGAACTGCCGCGTCCACCACGGCTCCCCGGGGCCGATGTTCATCGCGAGGTCGCAGAGCAGCAGCGTGCGGCTCGCGCGGTGGCAGAACACGACCTCGCCGGCCGCCCGGTTGCCCTCGGTCAGGCACTGGTCGAGCTGGCCGGCCCAGTCGGCCGGCGGCTCGTCGCCGAGCACGCGGTCGAAGCTCAGGTCCTTGCGCTTCTCGGGCAGGCCGGGCACGCCCCACAGCAGGGCGTCGGGGAACGCGGCCTTCCAGGCCTCGACGCCGAGGTGGTGGAACCTGTTGGGGCAGACGAGGTGGCGCACCGGCCCGAGGGCCGCGACGGCCGCGCGCAGGCCGTCGTCGAGCGGGTTGGGCGAGTGCAAAGCTTCACAGCCTGCCGTCGGCGAGACGCACGACGCTCATGCGGCGGGGAAGCGGGTCAGGCCGGAGCCCGATGCGCCGGGCGGTGCTCCCAGAGCGCGTCGTCGAGCTGTTGCGCACGGGGCCGCGTGGCTCAGGTCCGGCGCTCGTAGCCGAAGGTCGGCGGCTCGGCGCCGCCCGCGTCCTCCTCGTCCGCCGGAGTTCAGCTTCGTCATCGGCCTCGCCGGGTTCCTGGCCTCCTCGTCGGACCTTCGTGCTCCGCTCGCGCGGCTCCTCGGCGTGCTCACCGTTGTCGCTCGCGTCGTGGTCGAGGGTGCGTGGAACTCGGCGTCGGGCGGCTCCTCGTCGAGCATGCGCCGGGGGTCGATCGTCCGCGCCGAGTCCAGCAGGTCGTCGCGCGCCTTCTCGATCTCGTCGAAGCCGCTCTCCTGCTTGAGGTCCTTGAGACCCTTGCGGAACTCGGTCAGGCCCTTGCCCAGCGACCGGCCGACCTCGGGGAGGTTGCCCCCGAACAGGACGAGCCCGATCACCAGGACGACGATCAGCTCCATGGCCCCGGGAGTCCAGATGGCGAGCGGCATGCCGCGATCTTCAGAGCGCGTGGCCGGGGTGTCAACGGAGCCAGGATCCTGCCGGATGTGAGCCAAGCTCCCGGAGCCATCGCGGCTTCGCCCGCGCCCGCTCAGGCGCCGCTCCCGGGCCCGGGACCGGGCGCGGGCCCGGATTGGCGCGCCGGGGCGGATCGGCGAGAATCTTCATCGTCGTCCTCGACGAACCTGCATCCGAACCGGCACCGGGGTACGGTTCCATGGTCCCCGTGCCGGCCCCGATTCCGCCTTTCGCCACCCCTTTGCGTACGCTCCATCGCAAGGCCCTCCCGCTGCTCGTCGTTCCGCTCGCGCTGGCGGTCCAGGCCTGCGGCGGCGGCGGCTCGAACGCATCGGTCGGCGGCGTCCTGACCGGGCGCCTGCTGGCCGAGCGCAGCCCCGGCGACGGCCCCGAGCTCCAGGCCCTGGGCGGGCCCGGCATCGCGACCCCGCCGCCGGCCCCGGGTGACGAGAGCCTGCACGAGGCCGGGCTCGCCGACCCGGTGCTCCTGACCGAGGGCGGCGTGCTCGCAGGCCGCGTCGGTGGGCCGCGCGATCCCCTCGACCTGTGGCGGCTCGGGCCCGTGACCGAGGACCGCGAGCTGACCGTGATCCACGAGGGCGGCCCGGTCGTCGAGGTCCTCGCCGGCGGCGCGAGCGACCCGACGCGCAGCTCCTGGCTGATCGGCCCCGGCCAGGCCCGGGTGCTGACCCTGAGCCGCGGGGACGAGGTCGTCCTCGTCGTGCGCGGCGGCGCCGAGCCCGAGGGCTGGCAGGTGCGCTTCGCCGACCGCCTGCGCTCGACGCCGAAGGACCTGCCGCTGCTGCTGGCGACCACGGCGCCGGGCGACCCGGTCCGGGGCAGCGCGACGCTGCGCGAGATCCTCGGCCTCGCCGACCACGTCAGCGCGCCCGGCGAGGTCCTGCTGCACCGCGCCCCGACCGCGGCCGAGCACGAGGTCGCGGCGAGCATGGCCGGCCTCGGCTACGTGCTCCTCCGGCGCACCGGCGAGGACGAGCTGTGGCGCCGCGCCGGCGGCGC
>JAWKUM010000045.1:0-24733 GCA_041398545.1 Planctomycetota bacterium
ACGAGCTCGACGTAGGTCGCCACCTCGGGAACCGCGATGCCCTGCCTCCCGGCCTCGGCCACCTCGACCTCGAGGAGCGCGCCAGCCTCCCGGAGTTCGACATCCCGGAACCATGAGCACACGGCCCGATGGAAGACCTCCCGCTTGCCTCGATCCTCCCGGAGCTGGGGGGAGGGGTCGCGCACGAACCGGTAGAGGCTCGCGTGGAGGTCGAAGTCGTAGGCCATGGGCCGTGAGGGTAGTGGCTCAACCCATCCGCTGCATCACGTCGCGCGCCCGCCGGGCGCTCACCTCGGCGTAGATCTGGGTCGTCTCCACCAGGCGGTGGCCCAGGACGGCCGAGGCCGCCTCCAGGCCCAGCTCGGCCCGGATCCGGGTTGCTGCCGCGTGGCGGAGTTGGTTCGGGGACCAGGCCTGGATCCCGGCCTGCTCGCAACCCCGGGCGACGGCGCGGCGGTAGCTGGCGGTGTCGTAGGCCTCCTGGAGGTCCCTCCGCGACCGACCGCTCCGACGACGGGCGTGGGACGGCCACCGCTTGGTGATCCGGCGTTTCCGACGGCTCCGGTTCCGCTCCCGCTCGGCCTCCCTCGGGGAGAACAGGGGAGCCTCGGGGTCGAGCTTGAGGAATGGCCGGAGCAGGCGCAGTCCCTGTGGCCCGATCGGGATCCCCCGCTCGATCCCGTGGTGCTCGACCTTGTGCCGCCGGGGCTGATAGGTCCAGACATCGCCGCTGCGGTCCAGATCGCCGGTCCGCATCTGGACGACCTCGCCGGGCCTCATGCCGGTCAACCACTGCAGCTCGATCATCGCGGCCACCTGGCGGGCCACGTGCGGCAGGACGGCCCTCATGTCCGCCTCGGTCACGGGACGCACCGGCGCGTTGTCCCTGGCCTCGCTCCGACCCCGCTTGAGACCCGGGACGGCCCGCAGCCCCTCGTAGACCGTGGCGGGCAGGGCTTCGTTCTCGACGGCCCAGCGGAAGCAGCGCTTGATGCGCCCGACGGCGCCGTTGATGGTCGTCCGGCAGAGCCCTGCGACGATCATCCCCGCCCGACATGCCTTGAGGGCGAGCGGCCCGAAGTCCTCGGCCGCCGTGCTGCCGTAGGCCCGATGGAGGAACCGCATCGCCTGTCGGATGCAGGCCAGCTCGCCGGTCGGCTGGCCCTCCTTGCGGTAGTAGAGCTCGGCGTGCTTCCAGTACCCGGCGATCAGGTCGTCGACGGACAGGGTCCGGCGGGCCGACCGGGCCGAGCTCGGAAGGGCGCCCCGGGCCTTCCACTCTCCGATGACCCGCTCGTACTTCTCTCGGCTCTCGGGCGAGTCGAAGCGGCCGAGGTAGACCATGTACCCGTCGAGGGTCACGATCGCCTGGCCCGAGGCCTTGTGGAGCCGGTAGCTCGGCGTTCGGGTCTCTGCTGCCATGGACATGTGCGGTCCTCCTTGTGTAGCTACACGAGCCACCAAGCACTGGATGCCGCACCGTCCTGGACCGGACAGGTCTGCTATCCCTAGCAGTCAGCAGGATTTAGAGATGGTCGGGGCGAGAGGATTTGAACCTCCGACCTCTTGCTCCCGAAGCAAGCGCGCTAGCCAAACTGCGCCACGCCCCGACACGAGGGTTTCCCCGGGCCTGGCGGCCCGAGGAGCCGGAGAAGGATAGCCCTCGGGGTCCCCGAGGCAAGCCGGAGCCTGGACGGCCTCAGGCCTCGTGGTCGCCGGCCGTGGGACAGCCCAGCTCGTGCAGGACCTGGGTCGCGTAGCTGCCGGCCGGGAGGAAGAACGCCAGCTCGAGGTCGCGGGTCCCCGGTGGGTCCCCGTCGAGCTCGGCGAGGCCGACCTCGGCCAGCGGCACGCGCAGCGGGCGGCGGCCGCCGGGCCAGGACCAGGGCGCCTTGACGGCGAAGCGGGCCGGGTCGAGGTCGAGGCCGCGCAGGGCGGCCTCCTCGACCGCCAGGGCCTCGCCCTCGGGCCGGGCGCAGGACGGCCCCGGCAGCGGGCCGCTCGGCGACAGCTCGAAGGCCTGGCAGCGCGGCTGCTCGAGCGCGGCGTCCGTGACGAGGAACAGCGCGCCGTTGCGGTGCAGCACGGCCTGCTCGCCGGGGAGCAGGCGGTCGAGGGTGTCGAGGCGGGCCGCGAGCACGGCGTTGAACGCCCGCGACTGCAGCGCCGCCGTGCACAGCGACAGGAAGCGGCGCGGGATCGTGCGCAGCGCCTTGCGCGCGTCGCGGTCGCGCCAGCGCGCGAGCGCGGTCGCGACTTGGCGGTCGCGCCCCGCGCCCCGCTCGAGCAGGGCCTCGGGACCGAGCCCGGCCACGTCGCCGGCGGCCAGGCCGCAGGCCCCGGCGGCCCAGAGCCGGAGGAAGTCCTCGAAGCGCTCGGCCAGGAGCATCGCCCCGAGCTCGGGCGTCGCGCCGTCGCGCCCGAAGCGTTGCTCCCCGTACGCGTTCGGCAGCCCGCGCCGCGCGAGCCGCGCGAGCACCGCCCGGGCCCGCTCGGCCGCGCCCTCCCCCGCCCCGCGCAGGCGCAGGCGGAAGCGGTTGCCGCGCAGGTGCCCGAGCTTGCACTTGTTGCCGTGCCTGGTCCGCTCGAGCACCGTCAGGCCGGGCACGTCGAGCTCCGCGAGGGCGACCTCGTCGGCGTGCTCGATCGAGACCCACTGCCGCGTCACGGCCTGCCGGTCCTTGAGGCCGGCGTAGCCCAGGTCGCGCTCGGGCCGCCCCAGCGCCCGGGCAAGGCGCCGCACGGCCTCGAAGGTCGAGAGCCCGCGCTTCTCGAGCCTCAGCCACGAGTGCGTCCCGGCACCCGACGGCTCGTAGGCGAGGACCTCGTCGACGACGAAGTCCTCGGGCCGCTCGCGCACGCGGGCGGTGATCGGCTCGAGGTCGGCGCAGAGGCGGGGCGGGATCACGGCCGCCCATCGTCGAGCCGGCGCCCCGGGGAACAAGCACGGCGTCGGCCGACCGGGTCGGGAGCGGTCCCGACCCGGCGGCCGCGCCGGCGCCTCCCTACCTGACCGGGATCACGAGGACGTCGATCGACGGCGCCCGGAAGCTCGCCGGCGACAGGCCGAGCGTAACCCGGTACTGCAGGTAGTCGTAGCCGTCGATCGCGTCGATGTTGGCCGACCACGCCGTCGGCAGGGTCCCGCCGCCGGTCCGGCTGCCGCGGTACTCGACCAGGACCGTGGCGCCCTGGGGCACGACGGCGGCGACGATCGGCGTCTGGTAGTCGGGCCCGCTCTTGGGCGCCTTGAGCCACTGCGACTCGGCGATCGAGTCGAGGGTGCCGAGCTCGACCTGCAGGTCGAGGGCGAAGTTGTTGGCGTCCTTGTCGAGACACTGGGTGACCTTGTCGGGGTCGACCGGCGCGGCGGGCTGCCCGATGGCCTGGGCCATGAACGCCGGCTTGTGGTAGCTCAGGACGTTGAGGTAGCCCGACATGCCGTTGGCCCCGGTCGCGGTCTGCGAGGGCCTGGTCCGCCACTCGAGCAGCAGGCTGCGGGTGCCGTCCCAGACGAACGGCCGCAGGTCCGGGAAGGGCACGTAGCCGTCGCTGCGCAGCAGTGACTGCCGGACGATGTACCCCCCCTTGTAGAGCGACACGGTCGCCCCCAGGACGTTGTTGGCGAAGACGTTCGACAGGCCGGAGTTGGGGTACTTGGGCAGGAGCGTGAACGGGTCGATCGTCGGGTCCGGGACGACGAGGCTGTGACCGGCCAGGAGCTCGAGCTGCTCGAAGCTGTCGGTCACGAGCGGGGTCAGGTGCGGCTTCCAATGCAGGGCGAGCAGGGCCTCCCGCCGTCCCGTGCCACCCAGGTCGGTGTCACGCAGGACGTAGTGTCCGCGGACCCCCTGGGGGTTGAGCGTCGCGTGGACGCCGCTCGAGAAGCGCTGGGCCTGCGAGGACATCGCCCCGACCCTGACCAGCCGTGTCCTGAGCGGCAGGGCCTGCAGCCGCCCGCTGACCGACCGGTCGAACTCGCCGCTGTGCCTCTGCGAAGGGACGTCGAACGACTCGGCGATCATCAGGCTCGTCCCGACGATGGCCGTGGACGCGGGGTTGCTCAGCTGGATCGGCAGGAAGGGATCCAACGGCGTCAGGACGAAGCCCTGGGCATGGAGCACGAGGCCGTGCAGCGCGGCCTGGTTGGGGATCGGCAGCGAGGTCGTGCGCACGCCGCTGGCGGGGATCAGCCCGGCGTCGAGCAGGAACATGTACGGCGTCAGGCCGAGGAACAGGTCCTGGCGCAGGATGCGGATCGGCGTGTTCGCGACGTCGACGAACGTGGCCGCCGCGAGGCCCGGGGAGGCGGTCAGCGAGGCGTTCAACCGGCCGCCGGGGGCGACGACGGGGTCGAGCTGCTGGAGGGGGACCTGGGCCGCGACGGGCGCCGTCAGGGCGGCCAACGCGGCGATGAGGAGGGAACGGTCCATGGGTGGACTCCTGCTCGGGATGGGAAGGAGGCTCTCGAGGGTGTGAGGGCTGCCGGGCATAGACATGGGGCCCGGCCACGGTCACGCCCCTATCCTCCGGCCATGGCCCCGTCCCCCCCGAGACTCCCCGAGCTGCGCCTGACGATCCGGGTCCAGGGCCGCCACCCCCGCTTCTTCCGCAAGCAGGTCCGCAAGCCCGAGCGGAGCCTCCCGGCCGGCGGCCTCGTCTTCGTCCGCGACCGCGAGGGCCGCCCGGTCGGGACCGGGTTCTACAACCCCCGCTCGCAGATCGCCCTGCGCCTGATCGACCGCGGACCTGAGCCGGTCGGTCCGGACCGCGTCCCTCTGCCCCTGGCCCGGGCCATCGACCTGCGCGAGGGTTCCCTCGGCCTCGACCGGGACGGCGACGCGCATCGCCTCGTCCACGCCGAGGGCGACGGTATCCCCGGCCTCGTGCTCGATCGCCTCGGCGACTGCCTCGTGGCCCAGGTCCTGGCCAAGGGTATCGAGCCCCTGCTCGAGGACCTCGGCGAGGCGCTGGCTAGCCCGCTACCCCGGGGCCGACCTCGTGCTCCAGGTCGACGAAGGGGTCCGCGCCTCGCGAGGGCCTCGAGCGCCGCTTCGTCGCCGCCGGTCGGGCAGCGCTGGATCCGCGAGGACGGGCTCGGCGCACCTCGTCGACCCGGGCCGGGGCACAAGACCGGCTTCTTCTGGTGACCAGCGCGACAACCGCCGCCTTTCGTCGGTCGCCTCGCCGCCGGCCGCCGCGTGCTCGACCTTGTGCTGCCACGCCGGCGGCTTCGCCCTGCACGCCGCCCGCGCCGGCGCCCGCGAGGTGCGGGCCTTCGACCTCGACGAGGACGCCGTCGCGCTGGCCCGGACCAACGCCGAGCGCAACCGCCTCGCCGTCGACGTCGCCCACGGCGACGCCTTCGAGGTCCTGCGCGGCCTCGACCGCGGCGCGGCCGACCTCGTCGTGCTCGACCCGCCCAAGTGGATCGACGGCCCCAAGCAGCTCGACGCCGGCCTCGTCCGCTACCGCGACCTCAACCGCCTCGCCCTCGAGCGCCTCACGCCCGGCGCCCTGCTCGTGACCTGCTCGTGCTCGGGCGCCCTCGGCGAGGACCGCTTCCTCGCGATGCTCCGCGACGCGGCGCCGCGGGCGCCGGCCGGACGTGCGCGCTGGCCCTGCGCGGCGCCGGCCCCGACCACCCGGTCGCCCTCGAGTGCCCGGAGACGCGCTACCTCAAGGTCGCCTTCCTCGAGGTCCGCGCGTGAAGGACCTGCTGGACCTGCGCGCCCGCTGCCTGCCCGGCCTCGAGGCCGTCTGCGCCGAGCCCGCGTGGCTCCGGCGTCGCCGCGCCGCAGCCCGGCCCGGGCTGCGTCCGCCTCGAGGCCCGCGCTTCGGACCTGCCGCGCCTGCTGCTCGGCCTCGGCACGGCGCGTTCGCCTGGCCGTCGAGCTCGGGCGCTTCCGGGCCACCGACTTCGGCGAGCTCCTGCACAAGGTCCGGCGGCTGCCATGGCCGACCGTCCTGCCCGACGGGGCCGCGTTCGCCGTGCGCGCGCGCAGCCGGCGCTCGCGGCTGTACCACAGCGGGGCGATCGAGGAGCGCCTGCGCCGCGGCGTCGAGGAACGGATCGGGGCCGGCCCGACCGGGGTCGACGACAGCGGCCTGCCGCGCGTCGAGGCGCGCTTCGAGGACGACACCTGCGAGGTCCTCGTCGAGCTCGCCGGCGAACCGCTGCACCGCCGCGGCTACCGCCTCGAGCCCGGGGCCGCCCCGCTGCGCGAGGAC
Source organism: Planctomycetota bacterium (assembly GCA_041398545.1). Classification (GTDB taxonomy): domain Bacteria; phylum Planctomycetota; class UBA1135; order UBA1135; genus JAWKUM01. The sequence continues at coordinate 6,232 of JAWKUM010000045.1, forward strand.
CTGGCGCGGGCCCTGCTGCTGTGCTCGGGCTGGACCCCGGACCGTGCCCTGCTCGACCCCTTCTGCGGCTCCGGCACGACTCTCTGCGAGGCGGCCTGGATGGCCCGCGACCGCGCCCCGGGCTCGGCCGCGGCTTCGCCCTCGACCGCACGCGGCTGTTCGACGCCGAGACCTGGGAGCGAGCGGGCCGCGTCGAGGCCCGCTCGCGCCACGCCGCGCCGGCCCTGCCCTCGGCGCCGACCGCGCGCCCGAGGCCCTCGCGGCGGCTCGGGCCAACGCCCGCCGCGCCGGCGTCGAGCCCGACCTCGCCCTCGTCGAGGCGCCCCTGTCGCGGTGCCCGTGGCTCGGCGGGACCGAGCCGGCCCCACCCCGCGGCACGCTCGTCACCCACCCGCCGTTCGGGTGCGCGCCTCAAGGGTCGGGCCCTCGCCCACCTCTACCAGAGCCTGGGCAGCGGTCTCGCCCGCCTCGGACCGACCTGGGGCCTGGCCATGGTCGTCCACGACGCCCGACTCGCGCGGCGCGTCGGCGTCCCCCTGCGCCAGGCGTTCCGCTGCGAGGCCGGAGGGCTGCCGGTCCGGGCCATGGTCCACGCCGAGGCCGGGGCCATGACGCCCGAAGGCGTCGCCGGCTAGGCTGGCCCGCCGACCCGAGGAGTCCCGAGATGCTGCACGTCCTGCCCGTCGTCCTGTCGCTGCTCCAGACCACCGCGCCCCAGCCCCTGCCCGAGCTGACGGCCGCCGAGCGCGAGGCCATGGCCGTCGTCACGGTCGACCGCGTCCGCGGCGCGGTCTCGTTCCTGGCCTGCGACGAGCTCCAGGGCCGGGACACCGGCTCGCCGGGCCTGGCCATCGCGGCCCAGTACGTCGCCAGTCGCTTCCGCGCCCTCGGCCTCGAGGGCCTGGGGCCCGACGGCAGCTACTTCATCGAGACCGAGCTCGAGGCCAGCCAGCAGCCGTCCGAGGGCGTCCGCGTCGAGCACGGCGGCAAGCCGGTCGCGGGAGTCGCCATCTATAGCGCGACCGCCGAGGCCTACGCCTTCGACGGCGAGTTCGGCAAGGCCGACGGCGGCCCGGTCCTCGTGGACCTGCCCGAGCCGCCGCGCAACCGGGGCCGGATCCCGATGTCGTACCTCGTGTTCCAGGCCATGCGGCAGGCCCAGGCCGGCAAGGCCGGCGCCGTGCTCCTGCGCACGCCGGCAGAGTCGCCGTTGTGGGCCTCGGCCAAGGCGGCCGCGCGCGAGCCGCGGGTCGGCCGCACCCTCGGCGGGGCCTTCGGTCGCCTCGGCGGCAAGCCGCTGCCGGTCGTCCTCGTCCCGGCCGACCTCGAGCTCGACGGCAGGGTCAGGGTCGAGGTCCCGGCCCTCGTGACCCACCCGCGCAAGGTCCGCAACGTCGCCGCCTGCCTGCGCGGCCGCGACCCGGACGCCGCCAAGCGGGCGCTGCTGTTCAGCGCCCACCTCGACCACATCGGCGTCGGCGCGCCGGTCGACGGCGACGGGGTCTTCAACGGCGCCGACGACGACGCCTCGGGCGTCACGGCCGTGCTCGAGCTGGCCGAGGCCTACGCGGCCCTGCCCCAGCGGCCGCGGCACTCGCTCTTGTTCGTGACGTTCTGGGGCGAGGAGAAGGGCCTGCTCGGCTCCCGCCGCTTCGCCGCCGATCCCCCGTGGCCGCTGGCGGACGTCATCGCCAACGTCAACATCGAGATGATCGGCAGGCCCGAGCCCGACGACCGCGGCACGTCGTGGATGACCGGCTGGACCAAGAGCGACCTCGGCGAGCTCGTGGCCGAGGGCGCGGCCCGGGCCGGCGTCAAGGTCTACGAGCACCCCCAGCTCTCGGCGCGGTTGTACGGGGCCTCCGACAACATGTCGTTCGTCGAGAAGGGCGTCATCGCGCACAGCTTCTCGTCCAGCTCCCTGCACGCCGACTACCACGGCGTCGGCGACGAGTGGACCAAGCTCGACGCCGGCAGCATGACCAAGGTCATCCACGGCCTGTTCGCCGGCACCCTGCCGCTGGCCGAGGGGCTCCGCACGCCCGGGAGGCGCTGACCCTCCCGGAAGGCATGCTCACCCACGACGTCGAGGTCGGCTGACCCCCCACCCCGCCGGCGGCGGGGACGGTATCATCGCCGCCTCTCCCCTCTCTCCCCGGAGTCCTCCATGCGTCCCGCCCTCCTCGCCCCCGTCCTGTCCCTCGCCCTCGCCGCCGCGGTCCCCGCCCAGGCCGGCACGTTCACGACCTTCGGCGCCGGCTGCACCGGCTCGGGCATGGGCGGCAAGGGCTGCGTGTCCCAGAACTGGGACGGGACCACCCGCAGCGCCACCGGGGTCAACTCCCCGTTCGCGATCCTGGCCAACTCCGGTAGCTCGGCCCGCCTCGTCTGTGCCGTCGAGCTGTGGTGCGCGACGAGGTCCCCGAAGCCGGTGACGATGAACGTCTGGCTCTACGACCGGGCGACGTCGTCCCCGAACGCGCCGAACAAGATCATCGCCAGCTCGACGATGAAGGTCGGCACGGTCAACGGCCCGTGGCGGGCCCTGTTCCTGCCGCCGGTCGTGCTCCAGGCCAACACCGCCTTCTTCGTCGTGTTCGACAATGCAGTCGGCAACCTCACGCTGCCGATCAGCCAGAACGGCGGGACGATCGGCACGCACTACTACATGAGCGGCACGACCTGGAACGGTCCGTTCACGTCCTCGCTGTGCTGGAACTACAACCTGCTGTGCTGCGGCACGACCGCGGCCCCGGTCCTGTCCAACAACGGCCTGCCGGCGATCAACAAGGCCTTCGCCGTCGACCTGTTCGCGGCCCGGACCAACTCGGCCGCGGCCCTGTTCCTGGGCGCATCCAACTCGGCCTGGGGGCCGATCCCCCTGCCCCTCGACCTGACCTCGGCCGGCGCCCCCGGCTGCAAGCTCCTGACCTCGATCGACGTCATCGGCGGGGTCCCGGTCGGGACCGACGGGACCGCGACGATGCCGTTCGCGGTTCCCAACGACTCGGGCCTGCTCGGGGTCGGCTTCCACCTGCAGTGGGCCGTGCTCGACTCGATCAACAAGCTCGGCTTCGCGTTCTCCAACGCCGGCACGGCCAAGATCGGCACCTGAGCCCGGGACGCCGCCCGTGCTCCGCGCCCTGCTCCCGGCCGTCCTCGCCCTGGTCCTCCCGTCCGCGGGGGCGGCCCAGGTCCCGGGTGTGTTCCTCCCCTTCGGCACCGGCTGCGTCGGCAGCGGGTCCGGGGGCCTCGGCTGCGTCAACGCCAACTGGACCCTGACGCCGGCCGGCAACCAGGTCGGCGCGAAGACCGACTACGCCCTGCTGGCCAACACCGGCGGCGCGGCGCGGATCCTGTACGACGTCGAGCTGTACTGCCGGACGATGTCCGCGGCCCCGGTGACGATGAACGTCACGATCTACGGCCGCTCGACGACGCCCCCCTACGGGCCGCAGACCACCAAGGCCCAGGGCCGGATGGTCGTCGGCACGACCCTGCGGGCCTGGCGCGCCAAGCTCCTCCCGCCGGCCTTCCTGCCGGCGGCCACGGACTTCTTCGTCGTGTTCGACAACACCGTCGGCAACCTCGACCTGCCGATCGCCAAGGCCGGCGCCAACGTGACCCACTACACGGGCTCCGGGTCGATCTGGAGCGGGCCCACGACGACCCTGCCGTGGAGCTTCAACCTGCTGTGCAGCGGCCAGGCCGTCGCCCCGATCCTGACCAACACCGGCCTGCCGGCGGTAAACCAGGGCTTCTCGCTCGACATGATGGCCGGCCGGCCCGGCGGGGTCGGCGCGCTGCTCGTCGGCGCGTCGCCGTCCAGTTGGGGCCCGATCCCCCTGCCGTGGGACCTCAGCCCGTTCGGGGCGCCCGGCTGCAGCCTGCTGACGTCGATCGACTGGCTCTACGGCGTCTACATCGACTACGCGGGCATGGCCAGCGTGCCGCTCGTCGTGCCCAACCAGCGCGCGCTGATCGGCGCCGTGTTCCACGCGCAGTGGACCGTGCTCGACCCGGTCAACCAGCTCGGGATCGTCTTCTCCAACGGCGGGACCGGCAAGATCGGCGGCTGAGGACGGGCCGCGCTCAGCCGCGCAGCTCGCAGTCCCTCGCCGGGAGCAGGGCGCGGACGGCCGCGATGTAGCGCACCTCGTCGTCGGCCGTCAGCGTCCGCTCGTCGGAGCCGAGCACGACCGTGAAGTTGAGGCTCTTGCGGCCCTCGGGCAGGCCGTCCCCACGGTAGACCTCGAACAGCCGGACCTCGCGCACGAGGTCGGGGGCCGCGTCGGCCAGGACGCGCTCGAGGCCGAGGACCTCGACCGCCCGCGGGGCGAGGATGGCGAGGTCGACCGGCTGGTCGGGGAAGCGCGGGACCGGCCGGTAGCGGACCTCCTGCGGCGCGACGGCCAGGAGGGCCCGGATGTCGAGGCACCAGCAGGCGACGCCGCCGCCGTGGGTCGGCAGCGGGAGGCCGAGGGCCTCGACGAGGCGCGGGTGGAGCTCGCCGACGTAGGCGACGACCTTGCCGTGGTCCTCGGGGGCGACGAAGGCCGCGGTCCGGCCGGGGTGCATCCAGCTCGGCGGCGCCTCGTGGCGGATCGGCTCCAGCGACGGCCGGCCGACGCAGCGCAGCAGGTGCTCGAGGTGGCCCCGCGCCTCGGCGTACGGGTGCGGGCCCTTGTTGCGCCGGTCGGCGAGGACGGCCCCGCACTGATGGACCTCGAACGGCAGCGAGCGCTCGACGCCCCCGAGCTCGCGAACCTCGCCGCGGACCTCGGGGTGGTAGCCCTTGCCGAGCTCGAACAGCCGCACCCGCTCCTCGCGGCGCAGGTTCTCCTCGAGGGAGCCGATGAGGCCGGGCAGGACGTCCCGGCGCACGCGCGAGAGGTTGGAGGCGATCGAGTTGGTGACCCGGACGTAGGGCGCGTCCCCGAGCCCCATCCGGTCGCAGAGCTCGTCGGACAGGAAGCTGTAGTGCAGCGCCTCGAAGTAGTCGCAGTCGTGCGCGGCGACCCGGGCGATGCGGGCCACGAGCTCGAGCTCGGGGTCACGGTACGGGACCTGGACCGGCTGCAGCGGCGCCGCCGGCGGGATGTTGTCGTAGCCGTGGCAGCGTCCCAGCTCCTCGACGAGGTCCTCCTCGATCGTGACGTCCTTGGTCGCGCGCCAGCTCGGCACGGTGACCTCGAGGGCCCCGGCGCCGCCGGCCTCGACCGCGAAGCCGAGCGGCTCGAGGTGGCCACGGACGGCCGCCTCGTCGACGGCGACGCCGAGCAGCCGGCCCGCGCGCTCGGGCCGGAGCCCGATCCGGCGCGGGTGGTAGGCCCACGCCGCGGGGTCGGTCAGCGGCCCGGTCGGCCGCGCCCCGGGCACGACCTCCGGCAGGAGCGCCGCGAACTTGCGCGCCGCCAGCTCGCACAGCGCGGGGTCGAGGCTCTTCTCGAACCGCGCCGAGGACTCGCTGCGCAGCCCGAGCCGGGTCGAGGTGCGCCGGATCGTCGTCGCGTCGAAGCAGGCGGACTCGAGGAACACGGCCCCGGTGCCCTCGCCGACCATCGAGCCCTCCCCGCCCATGACGCCGGCCAGGGCGACCGGGCCCTGGGCGTCGCAGATCAGGAGGTCGGCCTCGTCGAGCGGGCGCTCGACGCCGTCGAGGGTGGTGATGCGCTCGCCGGCCTTGGCCCGACGGACCTCGATCTCGGGCTCGCGCGAGCCCTTGCGGCCGCGCAGGCGCGCGAGGTCGAAGGCGTGCATCGGCTGCCCGAGGTCGAGCAGGAGGAAGTTGGTCAGGTCGACGACGTTGTTGAGCGGGCGCTGGCCGACGGCCAGGAGCAGCATCCGCATCCAGCAGGGCGCCGGCCCGACGGCCACGTCGCGAACGACGAGGCCGACGTACCGCGTGCAGGCGCCCTGGGCGTCGGCGATGCGCACGTGGAGCTCGTCCCCCGCGCCCGGGATGCGCGGGTCGAGGTCCTCGAGCGGGTCGCCGAGCGGCCGGCCGTAGCGGGCGGCGAGCTCCCGGGCGAAGCCGTAGTGGCCCCAGAGGTCGGGGCGGTGCGTGATCGACTTGTTGTCGATCTCGAACAGCACGTCGCGGCAGGGCACGACCTCGACGAGCGGCCGGCCGGGCGCGGCGTCCGGCGGCAGCACGAGGATGCCCTCGTGGTCCTCGCCGAGCCCGAGCTCGCGCTCGGAGCAGATCATGCCCATGCTGCGCTCGCCCCGGATCCTGGCCTCGTCGATGCGGGTGCCGTCGGGCAGCCGCCGGCCGACGCCGATGTAGGCCACGCGCTGGCCCTGGGCGACGTTGGGCGCGCCGCAGACGACCGGCACGGCCTCCCCGGCGCCGAAGTCGACGCGGCACAGCGAGAGCTTGTCGGCGCCCGGGTGGCGGCCGCATTCGACGACCTCGCCGACGACGACCTCGCCGAGCCGGTCCCCCCACCGGTGCACGGCCTCGATCTCGGCCGTGCGTCGGGTCAGGTCCTCGGCGACGCGCTCGGGCTCGAGGTCGCCGAGCTCGACGTAGCGGCCGAGCCAGTTCAGGGACAGGAGCATGGTCGTGGGGTCGTCGGGTTCGCGGCCGGGCCGCGGGAGGTCAGCGGTTGTAGAACTGGGCGAGGAAGCGCTGGTCGCCGCCGGTGAAGTCGCGGATGTCGCTGATCCCGAAGCGGACCATGACCAGGCGCTGCAGGCCGAGGCCGAACGCGAAGCCGGTCCACGCCTCGGGGTCCAGCCCCCCGGCGCGGAGCACGTTGGGGTGGACCATGCCGCAGGGCAGCAGCTCGATCCACCCGCTCTGCTTGCAGGTCGAGCAGCCCCGGCCGGCGCAGAACGGGCAGTTGACGTCGAGCTCGAAGCCGGGCTCGACGAACGGGAAGAAGCCCGGCCGGAGCCGGACCTCGAGCTCCCGCCCGAGGATCTCCCGGAGGCAGGTCCTCATCGTGTAGAGCAGGTGGGCGACCGAGATGTCCCGGTCGATCATCAGGCCTTCCATCTGGTAGAAGGTGTGCTCGTGGCTCGCGTCGACGGCCTCGTTGCGGAAGCAGCGGCCCGGCACGATGACGCGGAGCGGCGGCTCGAAGCGCTCCATGGCCCGGACCTGGACCGGCGACGTGTGCGTGCGCAGCAGGTTGCCGTCGTCGAGCCAGAATGTGTCCTGGGCCTCGCGCGCCGGGTGGTCGGCGGGGATGTTGAGCGCGTCGAAGTTGTAGTACTCGAACTCGACGAGCGGGCCGTCGAGCGTCGTGAAGCCCATGCCGAAGAAGATCCGCTCGAGCTCCTCGCCGACCTGGCGGATCGGGTGCAGCCGGCCGCCGCCGTACGGCAGGCCGGGCTCGGTCGGGTCGAAGTCGTCGCCCGTCAGCCGGGACTCGAGCTCGGCCACGCGGAACTGGTTCTCGCGCTCGATCAGGAGGGCGGTCAGGTCGACCTTGAGGTCGTTGACGGCCTTGCCGAACGCCGGCCGCTCGTCGGCCGGGATGCCGCCGAGCCGGCGCAGGAGCTGGGTGACCTCGCCCTTCTTGCCGAGGCAGCGCCGCTCGACCTCCTTGAGCGTGCCGAGGTCGGCCGCGGTACGGATCGCCTCCGCGATCCGCGTGCGCATCGACTCCAGTTCGGCGTTCATCGGGATCCTCCGGGCAGGGTCACGGGCCACCCCCGCGACCGTCCCCGGTCCGGCGGGTGGGCTCGATGCTCCTGCCCGCGGACCGGGCTCAGCCCTTGCTCAGGGCGGCCTTGACCTGGTCGACGACCCCCGCAAAGGCCTTGGGGTCGTGGATCGCGAGCTCGGACAGCTGCTTGCGGTCCAGGACGATGCCGGTCTTCTTGAGGCCGTTGACGAAGGTGCTGTAGTTCAGGCCGTGGTCCTGGACCGCGGCGTTGATGCGGATGATCCACAGCCGGCGGAAGTCGCGCTTCTTGAGCCGGCGACCTTCGTAGGCGAAGCGATCACCGCGGACGACGGCCTCGCTGGCGGTCCGGATCAGGCGGCGGCGACCGCCGACCTGCCCCTTGGTCCGGGCCAGGATGCGGCGACGACGATTGCGGGAAGCGACTCGGTTGCGGACGCGCATGGCCTCACCCCTTGCCCAGCAGGCGCTTCATGGTCCGGGCGAACAGCCCCTCGACGGTGCCGGGCCGGCGAAGCTTGCGCTTCTGCTTGCGGTCGCGGCGAACCATCATGTGGCTGGTGTTCTGATGCCAGCGCTTGACCTTGCCGGACTTGGTCAGCCGCATGCGGGCGGCGACCGCCTTCTTGGTCTTGGCTTTGGGCATATGCCTTACTCCTGCAACGACTTGCGTTGTTTCCGATGCGTACGGGGCAGCCAAGTCGCCCGCGGTCCTGACCATCGGAAAGGGCGAGGAGTCTAGCCCCCGGCCCCGCCGAAGCAAGCGCGGAGCCGCGTCCCCCGCCACGCTCAGGGCCCGACCAGGGCCACGCGATCGCGCTCGACCCAACCCTCGCCGAGCGGGTGGCGCAGGCGGACCCAGCGATCCGAGGCCTCGACGAGGTCGAACTGCTCGCCGGCCTTGAGCTCGAAGCCGGCCGCGAGGTCCCGGTGCGGCTCCGGGACGACCGGCAGCCTCGCGCTGAGCACGACGCCCTGCTCCGCGGGCCTCGGGGCCAGGACCAGGACGAGCAGCGCGAGGCCCGCACCGACGAGCGCGACGGTTGCGGCGCGGGCCGGGCCGCGCGGGCCGCGCAGCCGCACGAGGGCGGCCGCGAGCCCGAGGGCGAGGAGCAGCAGGCCCGGGACCGGCAGCCGGCCGAGGGCGGCCGCGAGCACGGCGAGCGGGCCAGGGCCCGGCCCTGGGCGGACCCCGAGGCGGGTGCGGGCGAGGCGGAGGTCGGCCTGCAGGACCGGGTCGCCGGGGCGGTGGACCTCGGCCCGGAGCCACCAGGCGATCGCCTCGGCCGGTCGGTCGCGCCGCCAGGCCGTGTCTCCGAGCGCCTGGCGGACCAGGCCCGGGTCGAGGCTCCGGTCCTCGAGGGCCGTCGTGAGCATCGCCCTGGCCTCGTCGAGGCGCCCCTCGGACCACAGGCTCCGAGAGCCGCGCCGTCGGGGAGTTCGCCGCGGACGGGGCCGGCTCCCGAGCCCGACCAGCGGGCCGATGTCCGGACGGCGCCTCGGCCGGGCCGGCCTCGGCCGTGGCGTCGCGACCCTCGCCCGGCTCGGGCGCGACCGGAGGCGGCAGCCCCGGCAGGGACGTGGCCCCGTCGGAGGCCGGTCGGACCTCGAGCGGGATCGACTCGGTCGCGAGCCGGCGGCCAGCCGCCGTCGGCGCCGGGCACGAAGGTCGTCAGGCCCAGGGCCGGGAGCTCGCGGACCTCGACGCTCCGTGGGACCAGGGTCCAGGTCAGCCGCAGCCGATCGGCGCGCCGATCCTCGATCCGACCCGAGACGTGGAACGCCCGCATCGCCGCGGGGAGCGCGAGCCGCACGTCGCTGAGGTCGCCGTCGCCCGCGACCTCGACGACGAGGGTCGTGGCCTCGCCGAGCACGAGCGAGCGCGGCGCGGCCTCGGCCCGGAGCACGAAGCGCCCGACCGCCCCCGAGAAGTCCGACGGACGGCCCTCGGCCGGCAGGGCTACGACCGGGATGCGCAGCTCCGGCGACGTGACGACGACGTCGTGCCGGTCGACCGGGACCCGGTCGCCGAGCACGTCCAGCTCGAAGCGGGTCGCGAAGGCGAGGTGCACACGGACCGGCGCGACCGACAGCGTGCCGGGCGCGGTCGGCGCGAGGCGCCGCCGGAGCACGAAGCGCCGATACGTCACGCCGCCCTCGACGCGGTCCTCCGGCAGCGCCTCCACGCGCGCGAGGCCCTCGCCGACGACGACGGTGGGGCCCTGCGGCGCCGGGCCGCCGGTCGGGAGCACCCGCGCGCCGTCCACGGTCCCGGGGCGCGGGCCGAGCCACGGGGCCTCGAGGCGCAGCGGCAGGTCGAGCCGGTTGCGGAACGGCTGCACGAGTCGGTCCGCGAGGAAGCCGGCCTCGACCTCGACCAGGACCGTGAGCGTGACGCCTTCGCCCGGCAAGGCCGTCGCCGGCACGCACGACAGCCGGACGTCGACCATGCGCTCCGCGAGCGCTTGCGCCTGTTCGTCGCCCGGCGTCTGGGCCGCGGTGCCCTCGCCCTGGGCCGCGACGCGGCCGACCGCGCACAGGGCCGCGCAGCCCAGGGCGACGAGGAGCGGGGTCTGTCGTCGGCGCGGCCGCATCGTCACCAGTCCTTGTCGACGCTCCGGCCGAGCTCCTGCCGGCGGCTGCGCCTGAGCTCGCGCTTCTCGTGCTCCTTGCCGTCGAGCAGGGCGAAGATCCGCTCGACCTCGTCGGGCCCGAGCTCGGACGGGGCCTGCTGCAGGTCGGGCCGGACCTCTTCCTGCTGGCCGTCCCCCTCGGGCTTGCGCTCCTCCTCCGGCTTCTCGGGGTCGAGCTGCCGGCGCTTGCGCTCGGCCTCGGCGCCCTGCGCCTCGAGCTCGACGAGCCCGCGCTGCGCGCGCTCGAGGTCCCGTCGCGCGGCGACCCAGGCGGGGCGGGCCACGACCGCGCGCCGGAAGGCCGCGACGGCGCGGCGTCCGGAGACCACGGCCTGCTTCAGCGCGGTCGGGTCGGCCTCGAGCAGCGCGGCCTCGGCCCGCGCCAGCGCCGCGCTGCGCCACGCCGCGTGGCCGAGCAGGTGGTCGCGCAGCGGCCGCAGCTCGACGCCGCCGCGCACGGCGAGCTTCTCGGCCGACCACTCGGCCTCGCGCAGCCGGCCGGCCAGGAGCGCGGCCAGCGCGCGGTCGTACAGGAGCGCCGGGCCGGCATCGTCGCCGCGCGCGGCCTCGGCCCGGGCGAAGGCGTCGCGGGCCTCGTCGAAGCGCCCGGCGTCGAAGGCCGCGAAGCCGTCGCCGACCGGGTCGGCGCAGGCCACGAGCCCGCACAGGGCGAGCGCACACAGGGACCGCGCCGGCCGCCTCACGCGTCCCTCCGCGGGCGCAGGGCGAGCTCGAGCACGAGCAGCACGAAGCCGAGCAGGAGCGGCCACGCGTAGCGGTTGACGCGCTGCTCGGCGTCGCCGTGCCGGTCGGCCTCGGCCCGCAGCGCGAGCAGGGGGCCGTCGGCCAGCTCGAGCAGCGGGTGCAGGCTGCGGCTGCCGTCGACGAAGCTTCCGCCCGAGGCCTCGGCCATCCGGCGCAGGCCGGCGGCGTCCATCCGCGACACGACCTCGCTCCCGTCCCTGGCCTCGAGGTAGCGCTCCTCGCCGCCGACCTCGACCGTGACGCGGCTGCCGAGGGCCGAGCCGAGCCCGACCGCGTACACCGCGATGCCGTCCTCCCCGAGCTTCGTCGCGGCCGCGAGGCCCCGACCCTCGTGGTCCTCGCCGTCGGTCAGCAGCACGACGGCCCGCGGGGCCTCGGCCTCGGCGGCGAACGCGGCGTGCGCGCGCTCGAGGGCCGCGCCGAGGTCGGTGCCGCCGACCGGTACGCTGGCCGGCTCGGCCTGGCCCAGCAGCGTCGCGAAGCCCTCCCCGTCGCTCGTCAGCGGGACGGCGAGCCGGGCCTCGCCGGCGAACAGGACCAGGGCCAGGCGGTCGCCGCGTGCGCGTCTCAGCAGGGCCAGGACCTCGTCCTTGGCCCGCCCGAGCCGGTCGGGCACGAGGTCGCGGGCCAGCATCGAGCGGGACACGTCGAGGCAGAGCACGAGGTCGAGGCTGCGCGTGCCGACGTCGCGGACGGCCGTGCCCCAGGCCGGCTGGGCGGCCGCCAGCGCGAGCAGCGACAGCCCGGCACAGGACAGGGCCGGGCCCGGGGCCGGGCGCGTCGACGAGGCCTCGACCGGGTCGCGGCCCCGACCGCGCGCGCGCCGCGCGAGCACGAGCCAGAGCAGCGGTCCGCACAGGACCAGCGGCAGGGCCTCGGGCAGCAGGAACAGGGCCAGGGGCGTCACGGGCGCACCTCGAGCCAGGTGGCCTGGAGCAGGAGGCGCGACACGGCCAGGACCAGGGCGGCGAGCACGAGCGGCAGGACGCGGTCCTCGACGGCGAAGCGCGGCTCGGTCAGCGCGTGGCTCTCGAGCGCGCCGATGCGGCGGTAGACCGCGTCGACCGTGCCGGCGTCGCGGGCCGTCAGCAGCGAGCCGCCGGTGGCCTCGGCCATGTCCATGATCGGGCGCAGGTCGAGGGGCTGGAGCCGGCCGTCGGGGCCGCGCCGGCCGACGCCGATCGAGATCGCGTAGACGCGCACGCCGAGCTCGCGGCACAGCAGCCCGGCGCGGCCCGGGCCGACCTCGTCGGGCTTGCGCCCGGTCGCGAGATTCTCCTCGCCGTCGGTCAGGAGGATCACGACCTTGCTGCGCTCGGGGCGGTCGCGGCCGAGCTGGGCCGCCCGCGCGACGGCCGTGCCGATGCCGGTCAGGTCCTCGGGCCCGTCGGCCTCGACCTGGCCGAGGCCGTCGAGGAAGCCGAGCAGGGCCTCGTGGTCGAGGGTCAGCGGGCAGACGAGGTCGGGGAAGCGCGCGAAGGCGAGCAGGCCGATGCGGTCGTCGGGCCGGCCCTCGACGAACCGGGCCGCGGCCTCCCTCGCGATCGCCAGCCGGCTGCGCCGCGGGTCCATGTCGGTCGCGGCCATCGACGAGGACCGGTCGAGGCACAGGAAGATGTCGATGCCGGCGCGCTCCCTCGGCAGGGCGACCTCGCGGGCCGGGCGGGCCAGGGCCAGGATCGCGCAGGCGAGGCACAGCGCCTGACACAGCGGCACGACGAACAGCAGCCGCTGGCGCAGGGACCGCGGCAGCGCCCGCCCGCGGAACAGGCCGAGCGCGCCGAGGTCGACCGCGTGGGCGGCGCCCCGCCGGCCGAGCAGCAGGGCCAGGAGCGGCACGGCGGCGAGGAGCAGGAGGCCCGGCGCGAGCCAGCGCAGCCCGGTCAGGGACTCGAGGAAGGCGCTCATGCTTCCCCTTCCCCAGTGCGCGGGCGCGTCGCCTCGATGAAGCCGCGCGAGCGCGCGAGGTCGCGGCTCCGGGCCGCGTCGTCGTGCTCCCGGCGCTCGAATTTGACGGCGTCGAGCCCGGCCAGGAGGTCGAGCAGGTCGCCGCGCTCGGCGTCGTCGAGCCGTTCGGCGAGCCGCGGGTCGCGGGCCAGCTCGCGGGTCGTCCGGCCCGGGGTCGCGAGGCCGAAGCGGCGCTCGACGTAGCGGCGCAGCAGGGCCGAGGTCGCGTACGCGTCGGCGCGCCGCTCGGCGAAGCCGCGCGGTGCGCCGCGCCCAGCAGGTCGAGGCCGCCGAGGGCCGGGACCGCCGGGCTCGGCGGCCCGTCGGGGGCGCGGCGCCGCGCCCGCCGGCGCGCGACCGCCACGGCGACGAGCAGGGCCGCGCCGGCGAGCCAGGGCCAGACCGGCACGCCGCGCGGCCGGCCATCAGCGCGGCCGGCGGCTCGGGCTCGGGCGGGTCGTCGGGTCCGATCAGGCTCCCGACCTCGAGCTCGAGCGGCTCGGCGAGGGCGATGCGCACCGGCCCGCCGCCGACCGGCGAAGGCGGCCAGGGCAGGGCCCGGGATCCGCAGGCTCCCGGTCGTCAGGGCCTGGGCCCGGTAGCGGCGGCGCTCCTCGACGCGCCCGCCCTCGTGGGTGCGCGCGACGTCGACGAGGTGGACGACGAGGGGCGCCAGCGCCTCCTCGTCGAACGGCTCGGGGCGCCAGCCCTCGTCCCAGACGCGGACGAGCTCGACGTCGAAGGCCTCGCCGAAGGCCGGGCTGTGCGCCGCGCAGGCGACGCGGATCGACAGCTCGGCCTCGCCCGTCGCCGGGCCCTGCCCCGGGACCGCGGCCGGGCCCGAGGCGGCGAGCAGGGCCGTGCACAGGAGGGCCCTCACCGCCGCAGCCCCGGAGCTCGCGCCGGCGGAAGAACTCGAGGATCGGGCGCACGACCGCGTCGCGGTCCGGGCGCAGGGAGCGCCTCGACGTCCATGAGCTCGGCGCCGCTGCGCTTGACGTCCTCGGCCGTGCGCTGCTTCCAGGCCTCGACGTGGCGGTGCCAGGCCTCGCGCACGCGAGGGCTGCCCCGGTCGACGACGACGACCCGGCCGCCCTCGGGGTCGCGCATGCGGACCATGCCCCGGCCCTCGCCGAGCTCGAGCTCGTGCGACAGGAGCCGGACGGCGACGAGGTCGTGGTGCCGCGCGCACAGCCGCATCGAGCGCTGCCAGCCGTCGGCGATGAAGTCCGAGACCAGGAACAGGACCGAGTGCCGGCGCACGGCGCGCGACGCGTAGTCGAGCGGGCGAGACAGGTCGGTCGCGCGGCCGTCGCCCCGGAGCGCGAGGCAGTCGCGGACGATGCGCAGGGCGTGCCGCAGGCCCTTGCGCGGCGGCACGTAGCGCACGACCTCGGAGTCGAACGCGATCAGGCCGACCTTGTCGTCGTTCTCGATCGCGGCCAGGCCGATGCAGGCGCAGATCCGGGCGGCCATGCGCCGCGGCGACCACTGGCTCCGGCCGCCCCCCATCGACGGCGAGAGGTCGAGCAGGAACGCGAGGCAGAGGTCGCGCTCCTCGACGTACTCCTTGACGAAGGGCCGGCCGAGCCTCGCCGTGACGCTCCAGTCGATCGAGCGCGGGTCGTCGCCCTCGGCGTACTCGCGGACCTCGTGGACCTCGATGCCGGAGCCGCGGAACACGGAGCTGTAGCCGCCGGCGAGGACGCCGGTCACGAGGCGGCGGCTCTGGGCCTGGATGCGGCGGACCTCGTCGAGGAGCTCCGACAGCTCCTCGGGCGTCGTCTCGTCGGCGCGGCCCGGCTTCGGCGCGGACCGCGGCCCGGCTCCAGGCCGCGCGCTCACGGCACCCGGACTGCGTCCAGGATGCGGTCGAGGATGTCCTCGACGTCGACCGACTCGGCCTCGGCCTCGTAGGTCGTGACGACGCGGTGGCGCAGGACCTCGCGGGCCACCGCCTTGATGTCGTCGGGCGTGGCCGAGGCCCGGCCCTCGAGGAAGGCGTGGGCCCGGGACGCCTTGGCCAGGGCCATCGACGCCCGCGGCGAGGCCCCGTACGAGATCATCGGCGCGAGCTCGGGCAGGCCGCAGTCGGCCGGCCGGCGCGTCGCGGCCACGAGGTCGAGGACGTAGCCGCGCGCGAGGTCGTCGAGGTAGACCGCATCCATGAGGGCCCGCGCCGCGAGGACCTGGGCCGGGTCGGCGACCCGCTCCACCCTGGGGCGGGCCTTGTTCCACGCCATGCGCAGGATGATCTCGTCCTCCTCCTCGCGCGTGGGGTAGTCGACGTGGACCTTGAGCATGAAGCGGTCGAGCTGGGCCTCGGGCAGGGCGTAGGTGCCCTCGTGCTCGAGGGGGTTCTGGGTCGCGAGGACGAGGAACGGCTCGGGCAGCGGCCGGGTCTCGCCGGCCAGCGTGACCTGGCGCTCCTCCATGGCCTCGAGCAGGGCCGACTGGACCTTGGCCGGCGCCCGGTTGATCTCGTCGGCGAGGACGAAGTTGCCGAAGATCGGCCCCTCGCGCACGCTCCACTCGCCGGTGCCGGGGTTGAGGACCTGCGTGCCGAGCAGGTCCGAGGGCAGCAGGTCGGGCGTGAACTGCACGCGCCGGAAGGCGCCGCCGAGGGCGCCCGCGACCGACTGCACGCAAAGCGTCTTGGCCAGCCCCGGGACGCCCTCGAGGAGCACGTGGCCGTCGGCCAGGAGCCCGACGAGGAGGCCGCGGACCAGGGCCCGCTGCCCGACGACGACCTTGGCGACCTCCTGCTCGACGTCGCGGAGGAAGCCGCTCTCCTTGCTGATGCGTTCGGCGACGGCGCTCGGGTCGTTCAAGGGGGGGCTCGCTGAGGGCAGGCGTCCGGGGCTCGGGGCGGGACCGGCAGAGGATGGCCGGGGCGCCCGCGGGGCTCAAGCGCCGGGCGCACAACCCGTGCCGCCGGCCGGCAGGCCGGAGCAATTGTTGCAGCGAGGACCGGGCCCCGGCGCTGACAGGTCCGCGCGCTGCCTCGTATCCTGTCCCTCCCCCTCCGGAGCCTCGCCGATGACAGCGTCCACACCCGACATCCTCCCGTCCTCCCGCTCCGTCCCTGCCGCCCTGCGACGCCTGACCCTGGCCGCGTGCTGCTTCGCCTCCGTGGCGGCGTCGTCACGTGCCCAGGACACCGGACAGGAGGGACAGGCCAAGGGCGAGGCCGCGCAGCCGACCCAGGAGCGGCCGTTCCACCAGGGCCAGGACGGCGAGTGGCGGGGCCCCCGGCCCCAGGTCCCGCGCGAGCAGATGTGGCCGGCCCCGACGGCCGAGGACTGGAAGAAGCCCTGCCTGATCCGCTGGCAGCGCACCTGGACCGACGCCCTCGCCGTGGCCAAGGAGACCGGCAAGCCGATCCTGGTCTGCGTCAACATGGACGGCGAGATCGCCAGCGAGCACTACGCCGGCATCCGCTACCGCCAGCCCGACAAGGCCAGGCTCTACGAGCCCTACGTCACGGTCATCGCCTCGGTCTACCGGCACACGCCGCGGGACTACGACGACCACGGCCACCGCATCCCCTGCCCGCGCTTCGGCACCGTGACCTGCGGGGAGCACATCGCGATCGAGCCGATCCTGTACGAGAAGTTCATGGACGGCCGTCGGATCTCGCCGCGGCACATCATGGTCGAGCTCGACGGCAAGGAGCGCTACGACGTCTACTACACCTGGGACGTCGCCTCCGTGTTCGACACGATCAAGGACGGCATCGAGCGCCGGGACGTCCACCCCGAGCCCTACGTCCGCGGCGACCGCACGATCCTCGAGCGGGTCGCGAGCCGCGACAGCCTCGACCGCGAGGCCGTCGAGAAGGCCTACGCCGAGGGCGACGCCGAGGTCCGCCGCTCGCTCCTCGAGGCCGCCGGCCAGCACGTCGACGCGGCCCCGCTCGGCCTGCTGCGCCAGGCCATCCACGGCTTCGACACCGAGCTCGCGAACGAGGCCCGCGACGTCCTGGCCAGGGCCACGACCGCGGACGCCGTCCCGCTGCTCAACGAGGCCCTGGCCGTGCCGCTCGACGAGAAGCAGAAGGCCCCGCTCGTCGCGGCCCTCGAGCGCATCGGCGAGACCTCGCTCGAGGCGCGGCGGCTGGCCGTCGTGCACCGCGGGCTCGAGGGCGAGGCCAGCGGCCTCGACGCCAACGCCTACGGGCGCAAGCTCGCCGCCGGCGCCGAGTACCCGGCGCCCAAGGACCACGAGGTCCTCGTGACCGAGATCGAGGCCGTCGACGCCAAGGTCCGCGAGCGGCCGACCGACCCGGCCGTCCTGACGGAGCTGGCCGCGTCGAGCCTCGCCCTGGCCTTCGAGCGCCAGGACGAGCGGGCCCGGCGGGTCGCCGTGCGCTCGATCGCCGACCCGGCGCGGCTGCTGTTCCTCGACGCCCGCGACGCGGCCCTCGAGGCCGAGAAGCGCGGCGCCACCGGCTGGCCGCTCGACGGCGTCCTGGCCGTGGCCGAGCTCGAGCTCGGCGACAAGGACGCCGCCCTGGCGCGGGCCGAGAAGTGCTTCACCAAGATCCCGGCCGGCGACACGGGGCGCTGCTCCAAGGTCGTGCTCGAGCTCGTGGCCCGGGCCCGGATGGACGCGATCGTCGAGGCCGTCCAGGGTCGCAAGCGCTGGCCCTCGCGCTGGCTCGCCGACCTGCACTCGGCCTACGCGATCCTGGCCCGCCACCCCCTCGGCGAGGCCCGGCACGTCGTCGAGCACCACGACACCCTCGACTGGCTCGGCGTGTCGGACCAGGCCATGAAGGTGCTCGAGCAGGGCATCGCCCGCTTCCCGGACTCGGCCCTGCTCCACGACCGGCTGCGCAAGCGCATCCTCGCCAAGCAGGGCGTCGACGGGCTCGAGCCCTGGTACGCCGAGCGCCTGAAGGCCGACGACGCCGTCCCCCAGATGTGGTGGTTCGCCGGCTACACCTCGATCGTGGTCGGCGAGTACGAGCGCCGCGCGGGCAAGCTCGAGGAGGCCCGCGAGGCCTACGGGCGCGCGATCCAGCGCTTCGAGACCTACGCCAAGAAGGTCCCCGCGCACGCCGCCGGGGCCGACGACCACGTCGCCATGGCGCTGGCCGGGCGCGCGCGCGCGGCCTTCGAGCTGGCCGACTACGACGCCGCGGTGCGCGGGCTGCTCGCGTCCTTCGAGCGCAAGCCGGAGGCCGCGGCGACCCTCGACGGCCTCAACGTCTCGGCCGTCGACACGGCCAAGATGCTGCTGTCGTTCCTCCAGGAGGAGGACTCGAGCAAGGAGCTGGCCGCGAAGCTGAGGAAGGGGCTCGAGGCCCTCGACCCCAAGCTGCTCGAGCTCCCGCCGTACGAGCGGGAGCCCGGCAGCGGCGGCCAGCGCCGCTGAGCGCCTAGCCCTCGCGGGCCGTCGTGGAGCCGCTCGAGGCCGGCTCCTCGACCTTGGGGCGCGGAGGGGCCGACGCCGCGCGTCCGCCCCCGCCGCCGCCCTTCTTCTTGCTGGCGACGACGATCATGTTCATGCGCCGGC
>JAWKUM010000046.1:0-24158 GCA_041398545.1 Planctomycetota bacterium
CGGAGGGCCGGCCGGACCTCATGAAGCCGTTCTTCCGCGACGACGGCCCCGACGCCTTCGGCGGGCTCGTGACCGGCACGGGCCCGGGCGGCGGCCGCTACCTGGCCGAGGCCCTGGCCTGGATCGAGTGCCGGGTCAGCGGCAGGATCGAGGCCGGTGCCCACGTCCTGGTCGTGGCCGAGGTCCTCGCCGGGGACGTCCTCACGTCCGAGGACGGCCCGGCCGTGCACCTGCGCAAGACCGGATTCTCCTACTGAGGCCGAGCGACATGCAGCGTTCCCGACTCCGCAGCTTCCTCGAGCGCCTGGAGCCCTGGCTCTGCCTCATCGCGATCGTCGGCATCCTGTTCCTGCCCGGGGACAAGACGCCGTTCTGGCTGGTCCTCGTCCTCCTCGCCCTCGTCACCGCGATCCGCAAGTGGAAGGAGGGCTGGCGGTTCTTCTCCCTCGACTCGATGGGGGAGACGATGCGCGCGGCCCTGCTCGTGCCCGGCGTCCTGCTGGCCATGTTCTTCGCCCACGAGTGGTTCCCGGGCTTCGTGCACGGCACGCCCGACACGTCCCACTTCGCGCAGAGGTACCGCTGGACCGTGGACCTCGCGCTGCCCGGCCACGAGGAGGCCCACGGCCTGCCGATGAGCCTCACGCTCGAGCGCAAGCGCAGCCGGATCCTGATCGACGGCAAGGTCACCGACGAGCACGGCCGCGCGGTGTTCGTGTTCGACGCGACCGCGAGCTGGGGCGACTACGTGCGCGCCGCCGTCGACGGCTTCCACGACGGGCTGCCGGTCGACATGGGCGAGGGGCGGGCCACCGGCCTCCCGCGCCGCTTCCACGCCGGTGGACGGTTGCAGCTCAGCGAGGACGGCCGCCCCCTCAGGCTCCGCCTCGTCGGCGCGGGCCAGGGCTTCCGCCTCGAGGGCTAGGGGCCGGACCGTGGACCCCGTCGAGGCCGTGGGCCTGGTCCTGGCCGCCGGCGACTCGCGGCGCATGGGCCGCGAGAAGGCCCTGCTCGACCTCGGGCACGGCCCTGCCTGGGCCTGGCTGGCGGCCAAGCTCCACGAGGCCGGCTGCGCCCGCGTCCTGGTCGCGATCCCGCCCCGGCTCGCCGACCGGGTGTGCGCCGCCGAGCCCTGGCTCGAGGTCGTCGAGGTCGAGGACCGGCTCCGCGCGCGGGGACCGATCGGCTCGCTCGCGGCCCTGTGCCGCCGCTCGCCACCGGCGCGCGGCTGGCTCGTCGCCCCGGTCGACCACCCGCTGGTCGCGGTCGCGACGCTGCGCGCCCTGCTCGCGGCCGAGGGCGAGCTGCGCGTCCCGGTCCACGCGGGTCGCCGAGGCCACCCGGTCTGGGTCGGGGCGGGTCATGGCCCCGCGATCCTCGCCGGTCCGGCCAGCCTGCGGGAGCTGTTCCGCGGGGCCGGCGTGGAGGTCGCCGAGGTCCCGGTCGACGACCCCGCCGTGCTCGCCAACCTCGACCGCCCCGAGGACCTGCCCGGCGCCTAGGAGCCTGTCCGGAAAATAGCACCCAGGACTCCCAACACGCCCCGGACCTTGTACGTAGGTCGGGCATGGCTGGATCCATGAAGCGTTTCCGGCGATGGGAGCCCGGGCAGGCCTGGCTGTTCCCTCCCTCGATCCTCGATCTGGTGCCCGCCGGCCACCCGGCCCATTTCGTCCGGGAGTTGGTGCGGGGGGACCTGGACCTCTCCGCGGTCTACGCGTCGTACACCAGCACCAAGGGCAAGCCGCCCTTCCATCCGGCGATGATGACCGCGGTGCTGCTCTACGCGTACACGCAGGGCATCTACTCCTCGCGGCGGATCGCCAAGTCCTGTGCCGAGCGCGTGGACTTCATGGCGGTCAGCGGCATGCAGATGCCGGACTTCCGGACGATCAACGACTTCCGGAAGCGGCATCTGGCGGCGCTGGGCGGCCTTTTCATCCAGGTGCTCAAGGTCTGCCAGCGGGCGGGTCTGGTCCAGCTCGGCCATGTGGCCTTGGACGGCAGCAAGGTCAAGGCGAACGCTTCGAAGCACAAGGCGATGAGCTACAGGCGGATGCGGGAGGAGGAGGCGAAGCTCAGGGCCGAGGTCGACGGCTGGTTTCGGGAGGCGGAGGCGGTCGACGACGCGGAGGACGTGGAGTTTGGCAAGGACAGCCGTGGGGACGAGCTTCCCGCCTGGGTGGCGGACAAGCAGCAGCGCCTCGAGCGCATCCGTGAGGCCAAGGCCGCGCTGGAGAAGGAGGCGGAGGAGGAGGACGACGAGAGGAACAAGCCCGGAGGCGCCCCCCGCAACCAGAGGCGTCCCCTGGAGAAACGGCAGCGCAACTTCACGGATCCCGACAGCCGGATCATGCGGACGCAGCAGACCTATGAGCAGGCGTACAACTGCCAGATCGCGGTGGATGCGGGTAGCCAGGTGATCGTGGCGACGAGCCTCGGCAACCGACAGAACGACGCCCGGGAGCTCCCCGGCATGCTGGAGCAGATCAAGCGGAACACGGGCAGGCAGGCACGGGAGCTGTCGGCCGACACGGGCTACTGCTCGGAAGCGAACCTGAAGGAGATCACGCGGAGACACATCCGTGGGTACGTGGCGACGGGACGGCAGAAGCACGGGAGCGGGTCATCCGTCGGGCAGAGGATCGGTCCTCGGGCGGCGGAGATGGCCGCCCGTTTGAGACGCGGCGGCTTCCGCAGCCGTTACCGGCTGCGGAAGCAGACCGTGGAGCCGGTCTTCGGGCAGATCAAGGAAGCCAGGTGCTTCCGGCGATTCCACCTGCGTGGGCTTTGGAAGGTGGCGCAGGAGTGGCTTTTGGTCTGCACCGCCCACAACCTCGGCAAGCTGATCCGGATGGCCTGAGAGGCCCGGTCGCGTCCACCCGGACCAGGCTCAGGGGGCACCCGGAAGCCGATCAGGGGTCCCGGTGGGCCTCGGGGACCCGCCCGAAAGGCAAATGGAAGTCGAAGGCCCGAGGTCCGCTCGAGATCGCTTTCGCGTGGGAACTACTCGGACAGGCTCCTAGCGAAGGAAACACCGGACCTCAAGGTGGGCCGAATCCGGTGATACCTTCGAAGAGGAGGTACAACCCGATGACCAGGGCGCCCAGGATCATTAGCACGAAAGCCCTGATCCGGCGTTCCTGCGATCGGTTGTGGCGCTGAATGACCCGGATCCTGTTGCTCTTGCGCCATTCTGGAGCGTTCGGTGAGCCTTCCGGGTTAGTGGGGTTCATCGTGCTCTCCGTCGAGACGAGCCCATGACTGACAGCTAGCGGGAAGATCCTACTTTGCCACGTAAAGTGCAAGAAGCCCCGCCGAAGAACCCGAACCCTGCATCAGGAGCAGGGGGTCGCGGGTTCGAGTCCGGCCTGCCCGACCATGCCTCGGACCCGCAGGACCCGGCGGGTCGCACGATCGACGTCACCCCTGTACCTGGTCTCCCGTCGGCGCTCCGTACTCGAGCCTCCACAGGAGGTGGACGAGGGGGATCTCCAAGGCGAGCAGCAGCGGCAGGGCCACCGGGAGGAACGGGCCTACCCCCATCGCGAGCAGCCAGGCGGCGTTGACGAGGGCCGCCAGGACGTAGCCCAGGCCTTCGGGTGGAGGGGTAGGGTGTCCGGGTCGGCGCATCGGCGTCCGAGCTAGGATCTTCGGGGCATGGTCGACGACGTGGACAGGTCGGGCACGGGCACCCACCCGGAGCGGGTCCGGAGCCGCGGGCCCCGGTCCGGCCTGTCGGCCTGGGTCTACAGGATCGCATGGAGCCTGGCCTTCGTCGCCCTCCCCCTGCCGGTCTTCACGGGCCTGCACCTGCTCGCACGGTGCAGCCCGACGAGCAGCCCGCGCGAGGCCGTCCTACGCAACAGGACGGGCAACCCGTTGCGCGTGCTCCCGGCCCTGAGGCGGCGCGACGGCTCGCTTCAGCGCCTGCCGGTCTACGACGCGCGCGTGTTCCCGGCCCTGTTCCAGGCGCCGTTCCCCCTGCGAGCGGGCAGGCAGATGTCCTTCGAGTACGAGGACGAGGACGGGAGGGACCTGATCTGGATCGTCCAGGGCGAGGACGGACCCCCACGGACCTTGACCGTGGACCTGGAGGACTGGCACGTCCCGACCGTCGACGCCCTCGACGCGCTCCCCGCGGCCACCGGGGTCGAACGCACGTGCTTCGAGGCGGACGCGTTCCAACGGAAGGAGGCACTGTTCGCCTACGGGGCCCTCGTCTGGATGTTCCTCTTCCTCGTCGCGAGGATGAGTCGTCCGCGCGTCCTCCCCGCGCCCCCTCCGGAAGGGTGAGGCCGGAGGCCGCTCGGCCTCCGGCCCGGAGCGGATCAGAAGATCGTCATGCGGTTGGGCTCGGTCAGGTAGATGCCATCCTGGCTCGAGACCATGAAGGCCTGGGCCCAGACGGTCTGGCCGACGAGGGTCTGGTCGTCCGGCACGACGAACGGGAGGCGCTGGATGCCCTCGGACGGGATCAGCGGCATGGGGAACATGATCGCGCCGATCGGGTCGACCTGGAGGTGACCGATCCCCGGCAGCATGATCGAGGTCGACCTGGTGTTGAGCATGAACAGCGACGCGTCGCCCGAGCGGCCGGCGAGGTGGTAGTCGATCGGCCCACCGTGCGTCAGCACGCGCCAGTAGTACGGGAAGATCGCGACGTTGGACAGCTGGTCCGAGGCGCCGAACACGTGGAGCGTCGTCGCGGTGAAGGCGACGGTCAGCTCGTCGCGGACCTGGGTCCCGACCGGCGTGGACCCGAGCGAGCGCTTGGACCAGTAGTCGGTGTAGAGGCAGTAGGCCCAGACCTCGCTGCCCTTCTCGGCCAGGAGCGCCTGGTCGAAGCAGGTCACGGTGTTGACGGCGGTCCCGGTGTCGACGCTGCGCCACACCGCGTGCCGCGGGTTGAAGGTGTCGAGCCGGGTCCCGCTCTGGGCGCAGAACATGGCCCCGGTCTGGTAGGCCTTGGTCGACGGAGGCGCGCTCTGGAACGCCCAGGTGCCGGTCTCGGCCGAGAAGCCCCAGAGGCCGCCGGCCGGGTCGTCGACGCAGACCGAGCACCAGGTCGGATAGACGACGCCGCCCTTGACCGTCGCCGGGACCGCCGACCAGGTATTGGTCAGGGCCGAGTAGGCGTAGGCCGGGGTCGTGCCGCTCGACGCGGCCGCGACCGTCAGGTCCGAGACCACCGTGAACGTGCCGTCGAGGGTCGTGGCGAGCTTGCCGAGCGGGGCGCTGAACACGTCGACCTTGCCGGCGTGCTCGATCGTCGCGAGGTAGCGCCGGACCGTGATCGTGCGCTGCACCGGGAAGGCCGCCTTGACCTGGGTGCCGGCGATGCCCGAGAAGCAGTCGACGATCGGCGAGCTCGGGTCCTCGAGGATCGCGATGTCATCGGACAGCGTCCAGGCCGTGCTCGCGGTCGTGGTGACCGCCAGGACCTTGCCGGTGACCGCGCTGTAGAAGTACGCCTTCGTCCCGTCCTCGACGACGAGGTAGCTGGCCCGGCTCGGCGGGATCCGCACGCTGGCCGAGATCGACGTCGGGATCGTCGTCCAGGTGTTGCGGTAGGCGCTGAAGCAGTGGACGGCCTTGCCGTCCTGGACGTAGCCGCACAGGCCCCGTGATCCGATCGTGACGCTGCCGGTGGTCTTGATCGGGACGTACTGACCGAAGTGGGCGCTGAGGGCGACCGTGTTGGTCCCGTCGGTCAGGACCGAGACGAGGCGGGCCACCGAGATCGTCGGCGGCGAGGCGAAGGTGTAGCGGTTCCAGGTGTTCAGCAGCGGGGAGAACAGGTACGCGTCGTTGTTGAGCTGGACGACGCTCACCCAGGCCTGGGCCGGTGTCTTGATCAGGGTCCCGTTGGGCACGGGCATCGGCTCGAAGGTCCCGAACCGGGTCGAGTACCCCCAGCAGAGCGCGCCGTCCTGGATGATGCAGTGGTCGTCGTAGCCCGTGTACGCGGGGTTCGAGGACACGGTGTTGAACGTGTTCCACCGCCGCGTGAACGAGGAGTAGCAGTTGATCTTGCCCGGCTCCTGGGCCACGACGATCGTCGCCTCGACGAACTGACTCGTCACCTTGCCGATGGGCAGGGTCGACCAGTCGGGGAGCGGGTTGCTCGTCTGGGCGGTGGCCAAGGAGGCACAGAGCGCGACGGGGATCAGGGAGTGAAGTCTCATGGTCGTTCTCGGCAAGGGTCCGGGCTGTGGGGTCGGGGTCCGTGAAGGGGGTCTGGGTCGCTCGGCGTCGCTCAGGGCAGGGGCCGGGCGTGGAACCAGGCGAAGGTCGAGCGGGCGTCGGCCTTGGTCCAGAGGCCGATCCCGCCGGCCTCGGCGAAGGTGTCGTCGCAGACGCGGAGCATCACGCGGCCGTCGAGGCTGCAGGTGATCCGGTCGCCGACGTGCTCGATCGCGACCGTGAACCAGTCGCCGGTCCGGACGTCGAGGCCGCCGGCGCCGGCGAGCTGCACGCGGCGCCCGTCCTTGACGTAGTAGAGGCGCAGGTCGCGCTCGAGCGGGTTGTAGCGCGCGAGGTAGTAGTTCTGGCCGTCCTGGACGCGCCAGACCGGGCCGCCGCCCTGGTCCACGCGGCCGTCCTCGGCCCGGATCCGCACGGCGCAGCGCAGGTCCCGGAACCGCTGCTTCGTGTTGAGGCAGAGGTTGAACCAGCGGAGGTCCCCGCCCCCAGGCATCTTCATGCCGAGCATCGGCGCCGTGCCCTCGGCGCGCTCGACCCGCCACTCGACGTCGGGCGCGTCGGCCGGGGTGCTGTCGGTCCTCCAGTCCGGACCGAGCCGGCCGCTCGCGAGGCCGAGGAGGTCGGGGGCGGCGTCCTCCGTGTGCCCGGCCTCGCGGGCCATCGCGGCCCGCTTCGGAGCGTGGATCCCCGCGGCCGCCAGCGCGGCCTTGGC
The DNA here is from genome assembly GCA_041398545.1 of Planctomycetota bacterium. GTDB lineage: Bacteria > Planctomycetota > UBA1135 > UBA1135 > JAWKUM01. Next base: position 6,920 of record JAWKUM010000046.1, read on the forward strand.
CGCGCGCGCGAGCGATTCCGCCACCCCCCCGCCGACGCACTGCACGACGAGCCGGTCCGTTGCGCCACCGAAGCGGGACGTGATCGCCTCGACCGCCAGCGGACCGTCGAGGAGCGCGCCGAGCAGCGCCGGCAGCCGGTGGGCCGCGACGACGAGCTCGGCGTCGAGGACCGCCTCGGCGTCGGTGCCGTAGAAGTCGAGCACGGAGCCCTGGCCCAGGTGGCCGCCGACGAGGCCGTGCGCGCCGAGCGGTCCCTGGGTGTCGAAGGTGAACTCGACCTGGCCGCGACGGACCTCCGACTTGGCGTCGAAGATCGCCTCGAGCGGCGCCTCCGAGACCTGCGAGCCCCCCGCGTCGGGGGCCGGGAGCTCGAGCGCCTGCACAGCCTGCGCGTCGCCGTCCTCGACCGCGGCGGCCGCGTCGAGGACCGCCCGGACGCGCATCGCCAGCGCGACGGCCTCGCCCTGCCCGTGGAGCCACAGGCGCGCGCGGTCCTCGCCGGTCCGGTCCTGGGCCATGCAGCCGATGGCGAGCCCCTCGCGGAGCGTGGCGCGCAGGGCCGGGGCGACCTGGGTCCGAAGCAGGCTCAGGCTGGCCACCACCACGGCCGCGCCGCGCGGGCGGGGCTCGAAGGTGACCAGGCTGGTCGGCGTGCGGAACGTCGAGGGACGTACTTCCGGCGGGCGGGCGGCTCCGCGCCGCCGGCCCCGGTCGCCGCGCCGGTCGTCGCGCGGTCGCCGAGCCTGCGCCGGAAGCTGAACTCCAGGCTCCCATCGAGCGGGAACGCGATCGCGGATCGGCGCATGACCTGCTCCAGCGCGGGGCGGTCGAGGCCGGCGTCGAGGGACAGGTCCTGCGAACCCTGCGCACGAAGCGGCTGCGCGAGCAGGGCGACGAGCGCGACGGCCGAGGTGAGTGAGTGGAGTGGAGGACGCGTCATCGGATGCTCGGCTCGAATGGAGCGTGACGAGGGGACATTTCGTCGCAGTGACGAGCAAAAGGCAGTCCACGTCGCCGCGTTCGTCGCGATCCATGCCGCCTGCACGACCCTTTCTCCGTGCAGGCCCTCGTGTCGGTCCCGATCGCGATCGACGAGGTGTTGCTGTGGCGGAACAGCGGGTTCCCGCGCCAATACGTGGGCGCGAGGTGATCTTTGGATCCGCGGCCGACGACGCCGTGAGGGCCGCGGTACGTCGGTTGCTACCGACCGACTGCCATCCAGGAGGAACCGCCCTTGATCACCGACCTCGTCCCGCTGCGGCGCATCGCCGCACTGCTGCTCCTGTCCCTCGCCACGCTCCCGACAGCCTGCGCGAGGCCCGTGGCCGCCGAGCCCGAGGTCGTGCTGTGCACCTGTGCGGGGACCGAGCTCGCGCGTCAGGTCGTGGCGCCGTTCGAGGAGGCGACCGGCATCCCCGTGAGGATCGAGCGGATCTCGCGCGACGGCGGCGGGGAGGCGGTCGCGAGGCGCCTCGACGAGGCCCGGGGTGACGTGTTCTGGGGACCCGAGGTCACGGTCGCGGTCGACCTCGCCAGGCTCGGCCGGCTGGCGCGGCTCGAGCCCCTCCCGGCCGGCGCGGCCGGGATCCCGGCTCGGTTCCGCGACCCCGAGGGTCGCTGGTTCGGCTTCGCCGCCCGGGCCCGGGTCCTCGTCGTCAACACCGACCTCGTGCCCGCCGACCGGCGGCCGACGTCCATGTGGGACGTCATCGATCCGAGGTGGAAGGGGCGCACGGCGTTCACGAGGCCCGGCTACGGCACGGCCTGCTACCACATCGGCGCGCTCGAGGCCGCGCTCGGCCAGGCCGAGTGCGAGCACTTCCTGCGCGGGGTCGAGACCAACGGCTGCGTCATCGCGCCGGGCGACGGCGCGCTGGCCCGGCTCGTCGCCGCCGGCGGGGCCTGCTTCGGCTTCACCGACACGTCCGACGCGCTCCGCGTGGCCGAGAGCGGCGCCCCGGTCGAGATCGTCTACCCCGACCAGGACGGCGTCGGCACGCTGATCCTGCCCAACACCCTCGGCGTCCTGACGCGGGCCCCCCACCCCGAGGCCGCCCGCAGGCTGTGCGAGTTCCTGCTGTCCGCCGAGGTCGAGGCCCGGCTGGCCGAGGGCTCGCGCCGGCAGATCCCGCTCCGGCCCGGCGTCGCGCACCCCCCCGCGGTCAGGGTGTGCGACGACCTGCGCGAGCTCCGCGTCGACGCGGTCGAGGCCGCCCGGCTGAGCGATGCCTCGGAGGCGAGGTGGGCCGCGCGCTTCGTCGCCGACCCGGCCCTCGTCGAGGCCGAGGCCCGGCGCCGGCGGCGGTGACGGGCCCGAGGGCCCGCCACCCCTGGCTGCCTACCTGTCCTGGGCGGGCCAGACCCGCTTCCAGTCCTGCTTCATGTCGACGACGAGCCAGCCGCGCCCGGCGGCCTCGTCGAGGGCCTTGTCGAGCTTGCCGACGTGCGAGGCCCGGTCGTAGGCCCACTCGCGCGCGGCGTCGGTGTGGTGGACCAGCAGGCCGAGGGCCGGCCGGTCGCCGGTGGCCATCGTCGCGTACTGCAGCATCTGCAGGTCGCCGTCCGAGTTGCCGGCGGCGAGGATCGGCCGGCGCCCGATGTGGCGGTAGATCCCGACGGGCTTGCCGGGACCGTCGTCGATGAAGGGGTCGTCCTCGGTCTTGACGATCGTCGGGACCCCGTCGCGCAGCTCGAAGCGGGCCCCGAGCCGTGAGCCGATGACCTGCTCGGGGGGGATCCCGTAGACCTTCTCGGCGAAGACCCGCATGAAGTCGATCCCGCCGCCGGAGACGATGTAGGTCTTGAAGCCGTTGGCCCGGAGGTAGCGCAGCAGCTCGAGCATCGGCTGATAGACCATCTCGGCGTACGGCCGGCCGGTCTTGGGGTGCCGGGCGTCGGCCAGCCAGGCCCGGACGTCCGCCGCGAACGCCTCGGCGGTCACGCCGGCGTGCGTGGCGGCCACGAGCTTCATCAGCCCGGCCTTGCCGGCGGCCGCCAGGCCCTTCATGTCGCCGGCGAGGGCGCTCTTGAACGGCTCGGCCTCCTCCCACTCCGGGTGGTCGGCCGCCAGCACCCGCAGGCGATCGAGGATGAACAGCAGCTGGAAGTAGGCCGGCTGCTCGGCCCACAGCGTGCCGTCGTTGTCGAAGGTCGCGATGCGCTCGGCCTCGGGCACGAACGCGTCCGAGCCCTCGGTCGTGACGCGCTCGACGAAGGCGACGATGGCCTTGCGGGCCGCGCCGTCGGTCCACGAGGGGAGCGGGTCCGGGCCGGACCCCGGCCCGACCGGGGTCGGGCCGGGGACGGCGCAGAGGGCGATGCCGGCGAGCAGGGCGGGGAGCGTCCGGATCATGGCGGCCCCCCTGTCAGTTGCCGGTCGGCAACGGGATCGAGATCCCGTCCTTCTTCAGCATCTCACGGATGTACTGGAAGCGCTGGTACTGCGATAGCGTGATGGGTCCGGAGTAGGACTCGCTCTGGAGCTTGCGCGGCGGGTACTTCACGTATGTCTTCATCAGGTCCTGGATGGCCTGGCTGATCGTCACCATCGTCCAGGTGCGCTCCGTGTAGTTGTTCATGAAGATGTCGTAGCGCTCCTGCGGATCCTGCCAGAGGTCGAAGACCTGCGGCACGGTAGCGACATACTTGTCCGCCCCCTTCCAGCCGAGGTTGCTGTCGACGGCCAGTCCACCGGTCGGCGCGCCATCGTCGCCGCGGAGGTTGAACACGGCCTTGTAGTTGCCGACCCGGGCCGCGCCCGGCGTCAGCTCGTTCTCGGTGAAGTAGAACCACGAGGTCCGGGCGCCCTTGCCGGTGCCGAACAGCACCGGCGACATGTCGACGCTGTCGAAGCAGATCGGCTCGCCCTCGCGGTCGTTCTCGGGCAGCGCGATGCCGGCCACGGACGCGAAGGTCGCCATCAGGTCGAGGCCGCCGACGATGTCGTGGTTGCGCTTGCCGGCCGCGATCCTGCCCGGCCACACGGCGATCGCCGGGACGCGGTTGCCGCCCTCGCGGACCGTGCCCTTGGTGCCGCGGAACGGCGTGTAGCCCGCGTCGGGGTAGACGTCCTGCCAGGCGCCGTTGTCGGTCGTGTAGAACACGAGGGTCGTCTTGTCGAGGCCGAGCTCGCGCAGCTTGTCCATGATGTGGCCGATGCGTGCGTCGAGCTCGCAGACCGAGTCGGCGTACTTGGACTTGGACGGTGACTTCTTCTGGTACTCCGGCGCCGGCATGTTGGGCTGGTGCACCTTCATGAAGTTGACGTTGATGAAGAACGGCGTGTCGGGGTGCTTGGCCGCGTCCTCGAGGAACCGGAGGCCGGACTGCTCGACGTACTTGTCCATGTACGGGATGCCGACGACGCCCTTGTCCGGCGTGTCGACGTACTGCCCGTTGACCTTCCAGTCCTCGTGGGCCTTCTCGCCGGCGTTGCCCGACAGCGATCCCTTGGTCACCTTGTTGAACATGGCCCGCAGCTTGGGGTCCATGTCCGGGAACCACTCCTCGTCCCCGTAGGTGTAGGCGTTGCAGTGGTACAGGAAGCAGTGCTCCATGACGTCGTAGCCCTGGGCGTTGGGCAGCGCGTAGTCGTCCTCGCCGAGGTGCCACTTGCCGGTGAAGTAGGTCTTGTAGCCGGCGGTCTTGAGCACGGACGCGAGCGTCCACTCGGCCTTGGGCAGGCCGCCCCCCTGGCCCTGGAAGGCCACGGTCGTCATGCCGCTGCGGTTGGGGATGCGGCCGGTCTGCATGGCGGCACGGCCCGGCGTGCAGCTCGGCTGGGCGTAGAACGAGAAGAACGTCATGCCCTCGGCGGCCATGCGGTCGATGTTGGGCGTCGGCATGCCGCGCCCCTCGCCGCCGCCGTACGGGCCGAGGTCGCCGTAGCCGGTGTCGTCGGAGACGATGAACAGGATGTTGGGCTTGCGCGCCTGCGCGTTCAGGTCGACGGCGGCGAGGCCCAGGAACACGGTCGCGAGCGCGAGCGCCCCCCGGATCCTGGTGGAACGATGGCGGTGGCCGGACATGGTCGAGCTCCTTCCTCTGGGGTGGGTCGCTCCGGATGGCGCATCCCGCGGGTAGGTGGGACGGGAGCGCAGCGTGGAGGGGGGACGATCATTCAGGGCGTGCCCCCCAGGACAAGTCTCCCGGGGACCGATGCGGGCCGTCGGCAGACTGTAAAAAAAGGTCTCCGTCGGCGGTTCCGCCGAATGCGCTTGTTCCGCCCCTGCTCCTCGCTCCACGCGCCTACGCACCTGTCCGGAGCGCCCGGCCAGGGTCTCAGCGACGGCGCCCGTCCAGGACCTGCCTGGCGATCCGGCGGACCTTGGCGCTCTCGGTCGAGGACGCGGCGATGTCCTCGAGCAGGCGACGGATGCGAGGGTCGTCCTGGGCGCCGGCGCAGAGCTCGACGAGCTCCTCGCGGACGTTGGGCGCCTGCACCCTGGCGAGGATGTCGGGGAGCCGGGCCGCGAGGCGCGGGTCGCCGCGCAGGCCGGCGTGCCCCAGCTGGCGGTACACGTTGTCCCGGAACTCGGTCGACCCGATCTCCTCGGCGAAGGCCAGGGCCTGGTCCAGGACCGGGCCGGCGAAGGCGTCGGCGTCCTCGGGATAGGCGGCCAGGGTCTCGACGGTCTCGTAGCGCACGCGCCACGAGAGGCTGCGGTCGGCGAGCTGCGCTTGGAAGCGCCCGAGGACCTCGCGGTCGCGCGCATCCAGCACCAACGGCTCGTCGGGGGCGACCTCGACGGCTCGCGCACGCGCGAGGCCGCCGACCTCGAGCTCGAGCGCCCCCAGGCGCTGCAGCAGGTTGGCCAGCTCGGCCGGCGCCGGAGCGGGCCCCTCCCCTGCGGGTGCGGCCGGGGCTCCCGGCGTAGCGCCGCCCGACTCCGCCAGCCGCTGCTCGAGCCGGGCGACGTCGGCCTCGAGGCGATCGATCGTCGCGTCGAGCAGGGTCGGCGCGCGCTCGTGCAGCGGCGGCGGCGGAGGTCCCGGCGAGGGGCCGGTCAAGGCAAGCGCGACGGCGGCGAGCGACAGGACGCAGGCGAGGCCGGACAGGACGAGGTGCCCGTGCTTCATGCCCCGCTGCTCCCCCTCATCGCCAGAGGTCCCGGCTGGTGTACGCACGTCCCTGCCGGCGCAGGGGCGTGTCCTCCGCACCGCGCGCCAGGGCCTCCATGAGCTCCTGCACCCGCGGGTCCCCGAACAGCCTGGTCAGGGCCATGCCGGCGAACTGGCGCAGGCCGTCGTCCCCGTCCCCGAGCACCTCGAGGATCAGCTGGTCACGGATGCGGGGGTCCCAGCCGATCATGTGCCGGCCCTGGAGGATCATCCGCTTGCGCCGCGCAGGGTCCTCGACCCTCCAGTAGTCGCCGAGCCACCGCGCCGCGACCTCGCGCGAGAACATCGCGGCGGAGTACGACGAGAACTCGCCATAGAGCTCGAGCCGCTGCTCGAGCCCGAGGGTCGGGTCGCGCAGCCGGGCCTCGATCGCGCGCATCTCGTCGGCCCTGGCCGTGACGTCGTACTGCGGCCACCGGCCACGGCGCGTCGCGCTGGAGAGGCGAGCGAGACACGCGGCCAGCGCGTCGAGCCGCGCGCTTGGATCGGGCAGGGCCGCCGTCCGCCGAGCGGCCTCGGCCGGCTCGCCGGCGGGCAGGACGACCGAGAGGCGCCCCAGCCGTCGCTCGAGCGCGCGGAGCCGCTCGAACGGCGCCGGCTCCACGACCGGCCCCCCGGCCCCGACCGTCGCGTCGACCGGACGGTCACGCAGGTGGGGCAGCGCGCAGACGGCGAGGGCCAGGACCGACAGCGAGAGGGAGAGGGTGTGGAACATCGAGGGCGACGGGCCGGGTGGGCCGGGTCGGGATCATAGGCCGGCGGTGTTTCGCCTGCAGGCGCCGCCAGGATGCCGGGCGACCTCCCCCACGCCCGGCCTGAGGATCCCGCGGGATTCCGCTTGCGCGCCCCGGCCGGCCTGACGCAGACTCGCCGGCCTGTGACAACTGGAGCCGTGCACGCGCACGGCAGGCGCCTCGAGGCGGGAAGTCCGGTGTGAATCCGGCGCGGGCCCGCCACTGTGAGCGAGGACGAAGCGGAGCGGCGACGGCGACGTCGCGGCCACTGGGATCCGTCCCGGGAAGGCGCTCCGCCGAGGACGAATCGCGAGCCAGGAGACCCCTCGACGCGCCACAAGCGACCGGACCCCATTTCTCGAGGAACGGAAATGTCGTCGCCGATCGAGCCCCGCTCGTGCGGGCGCGTACGCACGTACGCCCTGCTGTCCCCCGTCCTGCTCCTGTCCGCGCTGGCCTCGGCCCTCCCGGCCCAGACGGCGACCCCCGCCCCCGGCTACGCCGCGGGCCTGACCCCCCTGCCGGCGCCGGCGCTGGGCTGGAGCGGCCTCGACCGCCTGCCGGGCGGCGACTGGATCGCCTTCGACGGCAAGAGCCTGGTCGCCCTCGACCGGTCCACCGGCAAGGTCAAGCAGACCTTCGTCACGCTGTCGACGGCGGTCTACGCGTCGGACCTGGCCCTGAGCCCGTCCGGCAAGCACTGCTGGTTCGGCGAGTCGTCGACCGGGAAGCTGTATCGCTACGACCTCGTGGCCCAGAAGCTCTACACGGTCGCGACGCTGGGCGGCAACTTCTCGGTCGCGTTCTCGCCCAAGGACGGCGACGCGGCGGCCTGGTGGACGGCCGACCCGTCGTTCAGCGCCAACTGCGACGTCTACCGCGTCGACACCGCGACCGGCGCGGTCGACCTGATCGCGACGACGACCGGCTACGCCGGGCCGCTCGTGTTCGACGCCGACGGGAGCCTGTACGTCGCCCCGGCCCCGACGACCTTCGGCGCCAAGGGCAAGGGCCGCATCCTGCGCTTCCTGCCGTCCAAGCTCGCCTCGGCCATCGGTCCCGGCAACCTGTCCGAGAAGGACGCGCTGCTCTGGGCCCAGGGCTTCGACAACGCCTTCGACCTCGAGTGGGACGGCGACGGCACGCTCTACGCGACCGACGTCACGACCGGCTCGCCGCAGCTCGTCGAGTTCGGCACCGGAGGCAAGAGCTGGGCCAAGGCCGTGCTGACGGTCACCGGCCGGAGCCCGACCTCGCTGCGCTTCGTCCCGGCCCCGACGCCGTTCGAGCGCTACGGCAGCGAGGGCGCGGCCCTGGCGATGCTCGTGACCGACTACGGCAAGGGCAACGAGGTCGCGGTGCTCGAGCCGGCCACGCCCAAGCTCGTCGCCTCGGTCACGACGGTCAAGCCGCAGAGCCCGATCCGCTTCACCCTGACCGGCGCACCGCCGTCCGGCTTCGCGCTGTGGCTGCTCGGCACCGGCGCCAAGCAGGCCGCGTCCTATCCCCTCGGCCACGGCGGCCTGGCCTTCCCCGAGGTCTGGGTCGACCTGCTGCAGCCGTTCGTGTTCCTGGCGACGACGACCGACGCCAAGGGCGGCTCGATCCTCGACCTCACGGTCCCCGACCTGAAGGGCCTGACCTGGACGACGCAGGCCCTGTGCGGCCCGATCCAGGCCTTGCCAGGGGGCGCTCCGGCCTCCGCCTGGGCCTCGAGCGGCGCCGTCGCCGCCCGCATCCAGCCCTGAGCCCGGTCCGGGTCGAGCCGGGGCCGCCCGCATGCCGATCAATGATCGGCAGTCCTCCCCACCCGGAGGGGGGACCCGGCACCCGCTCGACCCGTCCATGGGCACGCTCCGGAACACCCAGCTCGACTCCCGTCGCGACCGCCTGCTCGCGCTGGCGGAGGGCTGGGCGTCCGCGACGAAGGACCTGTCGATCTATCCCGAGACCAACCACCGGGTCCGCGACGGGATCGCCCGCTTCCTGGCGGCGCTGCAGCCCCACCTCACCGAGGGCGACGAGGTCGAGCTGACGGTCCATGCCGAGAAGGTCCGGGTCGCCGGCGAGGAGGTCCCCTTCCCGCCGACCGGCGCCCTGCCCTGGCTGCGCCGCAAGCTCGACGCGTTCGGCTGGGCCGGCGTCGCCTTCGGGTCGGCCGTGGACGCCGAGGGGCTGCTCGCGTTCACGCGGCTCATCAACGCGCGCAGGCGCGGCGCCGCCGAGCCCGAGCACCCCCAGCTGCCCGGCATCCGTCCGATCCCGCGCGTCTTCTCGCAGACCCCCGAGGGCTGGACCGACTTCGACTCCCTGCCCGAGGACCCGGTCCTGGTCGAGATCCTCGCCGGTACGCCCGACCTCGGCCGCCGCATCGAGCTCCTGCAGCGCAAGGTCGACGAGTGCGACCCGGACGATCGCATCGAGGTCACGCCCGAGCTCATGGCCAAGCTCATCAAGCTCCTCCCGATCGAGGAGCTCGAGGCCGAGCTCGACGTCCTCGGCGGCGAGGACCTCTCGCTCCTGCTGCAGAGCCTCGTCGACGCGCCGGTCCAGGAGCTCGAGCTGCACGGCACCTGGGCCCACCTGCTCGACAGGATCGGGACGACGTTCTTCGGCCGCGAGGCGCCCGCGCAGGAGGACGCCGCCGAGCCCCTCTCCGCCGCCAGCCGCGGCCACCCGGGCGACGACCTCGTCGACGAGGACGTCGGCAGGTTCCTCGAGGAGTTCGACGCCCTGCCGGAGGGCGAGGTCGTGCTGGCGAGCAGCGACCAGGAGCGCCTCCAGGAGCTCGTCGGGACCTGGCTCTGCCAGCTCGTGCTCGACCAGGACCCGGCGGTCCAGGAGCGCCTCGCCGTGCACCTCGACCCCGTCCTCCGCAAGCCCGACCCGGCCGTCCGCCGCGTCGTCGAGCGCTACCTGGACCCGGACCTCACCCCGCTGTGGCAGGTCGGCCAGCTCATGGGCTGGCTGCGCGACCACGGCCACCTCGCCCTGGCGAGGAGCTGCGGGGCGATCCGCTGGGAGGACTGCGTCGCCCGGTTCCCGGTCGGCTTCCTGGCCTTCCTCGACGCCCTCGACCCCGGCTCCGAGACGGACCGGACCGACCTCGCGAAGCTGTGCCAGGAGCTCGGCGCCGAGCGGATCTCCGCGGCCGCGCAGTTCCTGGCCCGGACCGGTGGCCTGTCCCAGGGCCGGCGCGCCGACCTCGTGCTCGGCCACCCGCGCGTGGAGCAGTTGCCGCTGGTCGCCCTGCTGCTCGACGAGCGCGGGACCGCGGTCCGCGACCGCGTCGTGACCGCCCTGCGCTCGATGTCCTGGAAGGCCCCCGAGGCCTGCCTGCTCCGCCTGCTGCCGACGTCGGACCGCTACGAGCTCGACTACCTCCGGGCCCTCTGCCTCCCGGACGCCCATGGCCGCTACCCGGCCACGCTCCGCGGCTACGTCATCCACCGGCTGCGCGACCTCGCCGAGAGCGAGGACGACCCCGCGGTCGACCTCGCGACGAGGATCCAGGCCGTGCGGCTGCTCGGCCGCCTCCGCGCCGGCGAGGCCCGGAGCCTGCTCCAGGACCTGGCCCGGAAGAAGGGCTTCCTCGGCCTGGGCGGCGGGGACCGCAAGCAGCTCGCCGAGGCCGCCAAGGAGGCGCTCCGCGCCCTGGAGACCTGAACGATGTGCGAGCGCGACACCCACGGCCCCGGGCGCGGCGGGATCACCGAGCTCGTCGACGAGATCATCGTCGGCCTCGTCAACCACCGCATCTACGGCTTCGACCACACGCGCGTCCGGGACGTCCTCGACCGGCTCGTGCGCAAGCTCGAGATCCTGTGCGCGGACCCGGCCAAGGAAGGCGTGCTGCTCGGCGTCGCCGACGGCTACCTGATCCACGAGGGGCGGCCCCTGCTCGACGCGAGCCTCGCCGCGCCGCGGCTGATCCGGACGATGGAGGGCATGGGCGGCAGCGGGCTCGAGATCGACCGGGGCGCGGGCGAGGACGACTTCCGCACGCTCCTGACCGTCGTCGAGGAGGCGCGCAAGCGCAACTGGAGCGTCAAGGACGCGCAGGACGACCTCGCCTTCCGGCACTGCTCCCGGATCCGCTTCCTCGAGGCCGCGACCTTCGACGAGGTCTCCGGCAAGCGCCTGCAGGACGGGCTCGGCGTCGAGCTGCCGTCCTCGATCCCGATCGGGCTCTACCACCGCGTCCTCGACGAGCTCCAGGGCCTGTCGATCGACGTCTGCCAGGGCAACCGGCTCGACGTGACCCCGGCCAAGGGGCAGATCGAGGGCATCCTCAAGCAGCTCGAGGCCGACGCCAAGGCGCTGATGAACCTCGCGCGCTACGAGAGCTACGACGCGTTCACGTTCGGGCACTCGATCCGGGTCTGCTTCCTCGCCCTCACCTACGCCCGCCACGTGGCGGAGGACCCCGACCTGCGCAACAGCGTCGGCCTGGCGGCCCTGCTGCACGACGTCGGCAAGTCCCTGATCCCGTTCGAGATCCTGCACTCGCGGACGCGCCTGAGCGTCGAGGAGCGCAAGGAGATGGAGAAGCACGCGCTGTTCGGCGCGCGCATCCTGATGGAGCTGGACGACCCCGAGCCGATGGCCGTGACGGCGGCGATGGGCCACCACCGGAGCCTCGACGGCGGCGGCTACCCGAGCTTCGTCAAGGGCGTGCCGGTCACGGCCGCGACCCGCCTCGTCAAGATCTGCGACGTGTTCGAGGCCCTGACGGCCGTGCGCCCGTACAAGGACGCGATGTCCCCGGCCCGCGCCTACCGGATCATGTTCTCGATGCGCGGGCACTTCGACCAGGTGATGCTCAAGCAGTTCGTCATGGCCACCGGCCTGTACCCGGCCGGCACGACCGTCCGCCTCATCGACGGCCGCGTCGTCCGCGTCGAGGAGCAGAGCGGCGACCTGCTGCGCCCGGTCGTCAGCACCCTCGACGACGAGCCCCGCGTGATCGACCTGTCCGAGGAGAGCGACGCCCCGACGGTCGAGGGCGTCGCCGAGCGGGTCGAGGTGGCCTGAGGGCCGGGCGGGAGATCGTCCCGGCGGCCACCCCCGCGACCCGGCGCGTCCCCCCCGGCGCTAGCATGCCCCGATGCGCCCGGGTCTGCTGCTGCCCCTGGTCCTCATGCTGCTCACGGCCCGGGCCCCGGCCCAGGCCGCGCCCGAGCAGGAAGTCGACTTCGCCGCCCTGCGCGCGGCCTTCGTCGAGCTCCTGGCGGTCGACGTCCCGGCCGCGCGGGCCAAGGCCGCGGCCGAGCTCGCGCGTGCCCGGGGCGTCGACGTCGCGACCTGGGAGCGCGCCCTGGCCGCCCTGCCGCGCCCGCCCCTGCCGCTCGACGAGCCCCTGCCCGAGGGTGTGTCCAAGCGCACCCTGAGGCTCTGGGCCGGGCCGCACGGCATGGTCGACGTCGAGGTGCACTGCTTCATGCCCAAGGGCGAGCGGCCCCAGCAGGGCCACGGCCTCCTGCTCGCCTGCCACGGCACCGGCGGCATGGGCTCGGGGGAGCTCGGCATCTGGCACCGCTTCGCCACGCGCGTCCCGCTGATCGTCCTCGCCCCGACGGAGCCCGGCGAGAACTCCGGCTACCGGTTCTCGGAGGACGAGCGCCAGGTCCACCTCTCGGTGCTCCGCTGGGCGCTGCTGCACCTGCCCGTCGACCGTGACCGCGTCATGGTCTGCGGGACGAGCCGCGGCGGCCACGCGTCCTGGGACCTGGCCCTGCGCCACCCCGATCCCTGGGCCGCGATCCTGCCCTGCATCGGCAGCCCCCGGCTCTCGCTCGTCGGCGGCCAGAACAACCTCCGGCTGCTCGATAACGTCGTCCACCTGACGATCCGCGACCTGCAGGGCCTCGGCGACGACCCGGCGATGATCTGGAACATCCGCCTGGCGTTCAAGGAGCTCGAGCGGCTCGGCGCGCGCGCCGCGAAGCTCTACGAGTTCGAGGGCTACGGCCACTCGTACACCTTCGACGGGACCGACGTCGCCGAGGTCCTGGCCGACGCACGCCGGGACCCCCACCCGACGATGCTGCACCTCGCCGCGAGCCGCGAGGCCGAGGCGCGCCGCGCCTGGGTCCGGATCACGGCGTTCGACAAGGTCGTCGAGGACGCGTTCCGGCTCAAGGTCCACAAGAAGGAGTGGGAGGCCAAGGACGAGGAGCAGAAGAAGCTCTACGTCCACGAACAGGCCCTGGCCAAGACCGCCCGGGTCCAGGCCCAGGCCGTGCGGGAGGACGAGGTCCTGCGCATCAAGCTCGAGACCGAGGCCGTGCGTCGCGTGGCCCTCGAGCTGCCCCGTTGGCTGTGGACCGACCCGCCGCCCGGCCGCCTCCTCGTCGACTGGAAGGGCCGGGTCCGCCGGCTCGCGCCCAAGCCCGACGTGGCCCTGTACCTCACGCGCATGGCCGAGCACCTCGACCCCGACCGCGCCCCCGTCGCCGTCGTCGGGCTCTGAGCGGGTCCGGCCCCGGGTCCGGCCCGCGCGGTCCCGCCCCTGCCACCGGCCGCACGGCGAACCCGCGATCGGGGCGCCGCCCGCGTGCCGATAGGGACGGCATGTCCGGACGGCTCCTGACCTGCCTCTGCCTCCTGCTCCTGCTCGGCGCCTGCGTCGACCCGGAGAAGGCCGTCGCTCCCGTGACGGCGCCGATCAACGCGCGCGACCACATCCGCCAGGAGATGCGCAAGATCAACGGGCAGGCCATGCGTCGCGAGCAGCAGCTCGAGGAGCTGCAGCAGCACTGACGGGCCGCGGGCCCGGGGACCGCGCCGAGATCGTGGTTACCCGGTCAGGACTCGAACCTGAACTGGAAGGACCAAAACCTTCCGTGCTACCGATTACACCACCGGGTAGCGCACCCCGGCGAGGCTAGCCCGGGCCCGGAGCTTTGGGAACCGTGCGCGCCCGGGCCCGGCGGGACGCGCCGCCGGACCCCCGGCCGTACAGGCGAGAGGCCGCCTCGCTGGGCGGCCTCCTGTGGTTACCCGGTCAGGACTCGAACCTGAACTAAGGGAACCAGAATCCCTTGTGCTACCGATTACACCACCGGGTAGCGATGGAAGGCGGAGGACCATACGGGGGGCCCCCGGCCCGGTCAAGGGACGGGCGCCGGGCCGGCCCGCGCCGCCGGATCAGCCGCCGAGCACGGCCTCGGCGCGAGCGCGGAGCCCGCCGGGACCTCGTCGCCGAGCTCGAGGACCCGCTTGGCCTGCTTGCGGGCCTCGGCCGTGTTGCCGGCGTCGCCGAGCATCTCGGCCAGCCGGGTGCGGACCCGGGCCTCGAACACGACGTCGCCCTCGACCTCGCCGTCGCCGGCCTGCTGCCGGCCGCGGTCCTTCTCCTTGCGGATCGCCAGCGCGAGCTTGAGCGAGCGCACGGCCTCGACCATCCGGCCCTGCTGGTGGTAGACCTCGGCCATGCGCTCGTGCAGCTCGCGGTCGAAGGGGTCGACGTCGCGGGCCCGCTCGAGGTGGCTGAGCTCCTCCTTGTCCTCGCCCCGCTCCTTGTGGTAGCGCGCGAGCTGCAGGTGCACGTCGTAGTCGCGTCCGTTGAGCGCGAGGTAGCGCTGCATCAGCGCGGCGGCCCCGTCGCGGTCGCCGGCCTCGGCCAGGAGCCTGGCCTTGGCGAGGAACGGGGAGCCCTGCCCCGGCACCGGGCAGGTCGGCCAGCAGGCGATCGCGCCGTCGAGCTGTGCGATGGCGGCGTCGCGCCGCCCGGCCTCGAGCAGCAGGCCCGCGAGCATCATGCGGGAGTCGAAGTCGTCCCCGCCCCGCCCGAAGCCGGTCTCGAGCAGGTCGCGGGCGAGCTTGGGGTCCTTGCGCTGCATCGCGAGCCGCGCCCGCAACAGCAGGGCCTGGCCGTTCTCGGGGTCGAGGTCGCGGATCGCGCGGAACTGCGTGCCGGCGTCGACGCTGTCGCCGCGCTGCACGTATCCCGCGGCCAGCATGAGCCGGGCCTCGAGGTCGTCCGGGTGCTTGGCGACGCGCAGGATCAGCCCGCCCAGCGCCTCCTCGTCGATCGTCGGCACGAGCTTGAGGTGGCCGACCATGCCCTCGACGTGGGCCAGGAACAGGCGGTCGAACTCCTTGGCGTCGATGCCGAGGACCTCCTCGAAGATCTGCTCGGTCGACTTGTCCTCGGCGTAGGCCTTGACCAGGTCCACGAGCTTCTCGAAGCCGTACTTCTCGGCGAGGAAGCGCGCGATCAGCCCGCCCTGGTAGTAGCCGAACAGGATCTTGGACGTGCGGAACGCCGAGTTGAGCCTCGAGAGGGGGAACACGTCGCCGTTCCTCCAGGCCGTGTAGAGCTCCCGCTCCATGCGCCGGTCGTTGCTCGGGTCGAGCGCGACCTCCTCGAGCACGGCGATGCCCTCGGTCAGCCAGCGCGGGACGCGCCCCTTGCTGAGCGCGAGGTGCAGGACGTGGCTGTACTCGTGGCGGGCCGTGACCCGCCACGAGAACTGCGAGCGGAGCTCGGGCGCCGACGGCGACACCGACGTGATCAGGCAGCCGAAGCAGGCCCCGAGCGCGCCGAAGCCCTTGAACCCGATCGTGCGCACCGAGAAGTCGCCGAAGCGCTCGAAGCACTCGACCCGCACCTTGCAGTCGGGGTGGATGCCGTACTTGGTGCCGAGCTCCCGCCACGCCGTCTCGTAGACCGACTTGAGGTACGGGTGGAGCACGTCCTTCTCGTCGGGGTGGAGGACGTAGACGAAGCTCCCGTCCTCGATCTTGTCGTAGCTGTCGTCGATCCGCTTCTGCAGGAACAGCTGGTTCTCGCGCCAGGGGTCGATCCAGCCCGGCTCGAGCGCGCGCGACGCCAGCAGGACCTCGCGCGCCGCCTCGCCCTCGCCTGCGTGGAGCAGGGCCTTGCCGAGCGTCAGCAGGCACTCGTAGTCGTCGCCCCGCTCGGCCCGGGCCGCGCGCAGCGGGCCGATGGCCTCCTGGAACCGGTACAGCGCCACGAGGTGCTTGCCGAGCAGCACGTCGGGCCGCGTCGAGCCCGGGTCGACGCCGGCGAGGCGCTCGCGGAAGGCCTTCTCGTCCCCGTGGCGGTACGTCAGCCGGCTCAGGGCCGCGCTCTCGGCCAGGGCCTCGGGGGCGCGCGGGTTGACCGCGAGGGCGGCGTCGAGGAGGGCGCGGGCGCCGTCGAAGTCCCGGTCGTCGATGCTCGTCGAGGCCTTGAGCACGAGGCCGCGGACCGAGCGCGGGTTGAGGGCGAGGGCGCGCCGCAGGTACGCGTCGGTCTTGCCGGGGTCGAGGAGGTAGTTGTCCTTGCGGCTCGCGTACAGGCCGAGGAGGGCGTCCTCGACCTCGCCGCACTCCTGCAGGGCCCGCTTGTACTCGCTCTCCCCGCTGGGGTAGCCGGCGGCCTCGCGGTAGACGGCGTTGTTGAGGTCCCCGAGCGCGACGTAGGCCTCGGCGAGGTGCGGGTCGGCCTTGCTGAGGTCGACGAGGATGCGGCTGGCCCCGAACAGGCGCTCGCGGCCCTGGAGGGCGATCAGCGCGCGGCTCAGGCACAGCAGCGCCCGGGGGTCGCGGAGGTTCTGCCGGGCGTGGCGGTCCTCGATGGCCTCGAAGGCCCGCCGGGCCTCCTCGCGCCGGCCCATGACCCAGCGCAGGCGGCCGCCGAGCCAGGACGCCTCGACCGAGGTCCCCTCGTCGTCGTCCTTGGCCAGCCCGTCGGCCAGGGTCAGGGCCTGCTCGTACTCCCCGAGCCGGCTGCGGACCCGGACCTCGGCCAGGACGGCCCGGGGCGAGGCGGCCAGCGCCTGGGCCTTGGCGAGCGCCTCGAGGGCCTCACGGTAGCGGCCGCCGTCCTCGTGGAGGCGGGCCAGGCCGCGCCAGCACTCGGCCTGCTCGACCTTCGAGGGGGCCTCGTCCTCGCCCTCATCGACCAGGACGAGCAGGTCCTCCCAGACCGCGCGGGCCCGCTCGCGCCGGCCCTTGGCCAGGGCGTCGGCGGCCTGCTCCAGCTCGGCGGCGAAGTCCCCACGCCCTCCCTGGGCGTGGAGCGGGGCGCCGGGCAGGGACAGGGCGAGGGCGGCCAGGATCAGCGTCGTCGTGCGGAACATGCCCTGATCTTAGGCCAGGATCCCCGCGGACCCACCCGGGGACCGCCGCCCGCCCGGCGCGGGTCGGCGCGGAGCCTCGCCCGGTCTAGCCGAAGCGGCCCGAGATGTAGTCCTCGGTCTGCTTCTTCCGCGGGTTGGTGAAGACCTGCGAGGTGTCGCCGAACTCGATCAGCTTGCCCAGGTAGAAGAAGGCCGTGTAGTCGCTGACGCGCGAGGCCTGCTGCATCGAGTGGGTCACGATGATCTGGGTGTAGTGCTGCTTGAGCTGGTCCATGAGGTCCTCGATCTTGCCC
>JAWKUM010000047.1:0-23894 GCA_041398545.1 Planctomycetota bacterium
GACCTTCAACACGTCGATGACCCCGCTGTGGACCCAGACCGGCTTCGCGCCGGAGGTCTTCGTGCGGACGGCCACCGGCGCGTCGAGCGCCACGTCGATGGCGGCCGTGCCCTACCAGAACTACATCGACCTGGGCACGGGCGGCGGCGCGAGCTTCGCCCGCAACGACTACATCGTCATCGAGGACGGGGTCGCCTCCAAGGAGGAGTACCTGCGGATCCAGTGGGTCGAGGGCGACCGTCTCTGGTTCTCGTCGGTCGCCGGCAACGCCTACCCGCGGGGCCTGCTGTTCGCCCACGCCGCGTCCTCGTCGGTCAAGGTCGTGACCCTCACGGCCAAGACCCTCACGACCGACTACACGGTCAACGCCGCGACCGGCGGGATCACCGAGGTCACCGAGTTCGGGACCGGCAACAAGGTCGTCGTGACCTACCACACGGACCTCGTCATGCCGACGGCCTACAAGGGCGCGATCAACGCGCACCCCGAGATGGGCGGCGCCTGGGGTGACTGGGTCGGCCTGACCCTCGAGAGCGGCACCTACACGGTCGGCCTCTACGGCGAGAAGGCGGTCACGGTCACGCGCTTCACCGAGAGCACGAGCTACACCGACGCCTCGCCTCCGGGCACCAAGCAGTTCCTGGTCGGCACCGCGACGACGATCCAGACCAACCCGCGGATCTCGTCGATCCAGAACTGCTACAACTGCCACAACGACATCGCCTTCCACGGCGGTCACCGGCGCGGCATGGACACCTGCCTCCTGTGCCACGGCACGGCGGGCTCGGGCGACCGGCCCCAGTACGTGGCTCCCAACGCCCCCGCGACCCCGGAGACGACGGTCGACTTCCGGACGATGCTCCACAAGATCCACCACGGCAAGGAGCTCGCCGAGGGGGCCAACTACATCGTCAACGGCTTCGGCTCGAGCTACCCCAACAACTACACGAGCCACAGCTACGAGCACGTCGGCTTCCCCGACCTGCCCGCCGGCACCAAGGACTGCATCGCGTGCCACGGCTCGGGCAACGAGGCCTGGCACCAGCCGGCCGTGCGCAAGCACTCGCTCGGCCAGGCCTGGCCGACGCGGATCTGGCGGGCGGCCTGCATCACCTGCCACGACGCCGACTACGCCATGGCCCACATGATGGTCAACACCAGCTCCACGGGCTACGAGTCCTGCGACATCTGCCACGCCGAGGGCAAGGAGCAGAACGTCGAGCGCAAGCACCTGATCCGCTGACCGCGGGCGGGCTTGCAAGCCTGGGCGGGGCGGGCATCCTGCGATGCCCGCCCCGCCGCACGTACGGAGCCAGCCTTGACCCGCGACCGCCCGTTCCGCCTCCAGAGCCCGCACGCGCCGGCCGGCGACCAGCCCCCGGCGATCGAGGCCCTGGTCGCGGGCCTCGACGAGGGGCGGCGGCTGCAGGTCCTCCTCGGGGTCACCGGCTCGGGCAAGACCTACACGATGGCCCAGGTCATCGCCCGGGCCGGCCGCCCGGCCCTCGTGCTCGCGCCCAACAAGACCCTCGCGGCGCAGCTCTACTCCGAGTTCAAGGCCTACTTCCCCGACAACGCCGTCGAGTACTTCGTCTCCTACTACGACTACTACCAGCCCGAGGCCTACATCCCCGGCTCCGACACGTACATCGAGAAGGAGGCCACGATCAACGAGGCCATCGAGCGGATGCGCAACTCGGCGACCCGCTCCCTGCTCGAGCGCCGCGACGTCGTCATCGTCGCCTCGGTGTCCTGCATCTACGGCCTGGGCTCCCCCGAGGCCTACCGCGACATGTCGGTCCGCCTCGTCAAGGGGCAGGCGATCGACCGGGACGACATGCTCCGCGACCTGGCCCGGATCCAGTACAAGCGCAACCTCATGGACTTCGTGCGCGGCTCGTTCCGCGTCCGCGGCGACGTCGTCGAGGTGTTCCCGATCTACGACGAGGACCGCGTCGTCCGCGTCGAGTTCTTCGGCGACGAGATCGACGGCCTCTACGTCGTCGACCCCCTGCGTGGGGAGGTCCTCGAGGACCTCGACGAGGTCCGGATCTTCCCCGTCAGCCACTACGTGACCCCCGAGGAGCGGCTCGAGCGGGCCGTGACGACGATCGAGGACGAGCTCGAGGCCCGGCTCGAGGCGCTCGGCAAGCGGGGGCGGGTGCTCGAGGCCCAGCGGCTCGAGCAGCGCACGCGCTACGACCTCGAGCTGCTGCGCGAGATCGGCTTCTGCTCCGGCATCGAGAACTACAGCCGCCACCTCGACGGCCGGGACCCGGGGAGCCGCCGGCGACGCTGCTGCACTACTTCCCGAGGACTTCCTGGTGTTCGTCGACGAGAGCCACGACGATCCCGCAGGTCGGCGGGATGTTCCGCGGCGACCGCTCGCGCAAGGAGACGCTCGTCGAGCACGGGTTCCGCCTGCCGTCCGCCGTCGACAACCGGCCGCTGCGCTTCGAGGAGTTCGACGCCCTGATCCGGCAGGCCGTGTGCGTGTCGGCGACGCCGGGGGAGTGGGAGGTCGCCCAGGCGGGGGGCCGCGTCGTCGAGCAGATCATCCGCCCGACCGGCCTCGTCGACCCGGAGGTCGAGGTCCGGCCGGCGCGGCACCAGGTCGACGACCTGCTGGCGCAGGTGCGCGCGACGGCCGAGGCGGGGTTCCGGACGCTCGTCACGACCCTGACCAAGCGCATGGCCGAGGAGCTGACCGACTGGTTCCGCGAGGTCGGCGTCCGCGTGCGCTACCTGCACAGCGACATCGACGCCCTCGAGCGCATGGCGATCCTGCGCGACCTGAGGCTCGGCGTGTTCGACTGCCTCGTCGGCATCAACCTCCTGCGCGAGGGCCTCGACCTGCCCGAGGTCGCCCTCGTCGCCGTCCTCGACGCCGACAAGGAGGGGTTCCTGCGGTCGCGCACGTCGCTGATCCAGACCTGCGGCCGCGCGGCCCGCAACGTCGAGGGCCGGGTCGTGCTGTACGCCGACCAGGTCACCGGCTCGATGCAGGAGGCCCTCGACGAGATGAGCCGGCGGCGCGAGCGCCAGCTGGCCTGGAACGTCGAGCACGGGATCACGCCGCGGACCGTCCGCAGCGAGATCAAGGACCTGCTGCAGACCGTCGAGGAGGGCGACTACGTCACGGTCCCCCTCGACGGGCCGATGGCGGGGCCCGGCGCGGCCCGTGGCCGGGGCCGGGGCCGCGGCGGCCGGGGCCAGGGCGGCGCGGCGGCCGGCGGCCGCGAGTTCACGTCCAAGCGCGAGCTCTCGGCCCACCTCGACGACCTCCGCAAGCGCATGCAGGACGCGGCCCGCGTCCTCGACTTCGAGGAGGCCGCCCGCCTCCGCGACGAGATCTTCCGCCTCGAGAAGTACGACCTGATGCTCGGCTGAGGCAGGCCCCGTATCACGCCGGCCGCTCCGTGAGGTCGACGAGGCCGTGCCGGCGCCAGCCGGTGCGCAGCAGCCAGGTCCGCGCTTCGACGATGGGCGGCTCGACGCCGTCGAGTCCCCCACACTGACCCGTTGTCGCCAGCAGCACGTCCACGGCCCCGAGCTGTAGGAGTCGATCGGGACCCGCCCGAGCCGGTGGCCGTGCTTCTTGGCGTTGTGCAGCACGTAGGCGATCGCGTTGCGCACCTGTCGCGGCGCGACCAGCACGCGGTCATGGAACCGATCGCCGAACACCCTGCCCCGCCGCCACCACAGCCGGTTCAACGCCCTCGCCACGGCGACGAACATTCCCTGCAACCTCCTCGTGCACTCCTTGCGGTGCCGGGCCTCGACGATGAGGTGGAGGTGATTGCCCTGGATCGAGAACTCGACCAGCCGGAACCCGCCCCGCCGCCGGTAGCGCCTGAACTGCCGCCACAGCACCTCCTCGCCGCCCCCGACCTCAGGCTCGGCAGCCCTCCGACCAGCCTCGCCAGACCAGGACCGGCTCCCGCCCGCTGAGCCTCGCCCTGGGCACGTGCGGCACCCCGGCGCGCGCGCCCCGCGGCTTGCGCCCCGCGCCCTCCGCCGGCCGCCGCGGGGATCCCCGAACCGCAGCTCGCCCTGCCGCTGCCTCCCGGTCCCACCAGAGCTCCCCGCGCACCGCTGCGTTGCCGCGTACCGCTGCGTTGCCGCGCACCGCTGCGGTGCCTTACTCCGCTGCGGTGCCGCACACCGCTGCGGTGCCGCACCCGCTGCGGTGCTGGATGCCGTGTCGTCCCCGCCGACCGCTGCTTCCCCACGATCCACCTCCTCGCTCTCCACCGATCCGATCGTCGGCACGCCGGTGCGTTGCCCTCAGCGTTCCTCGCGTTGGGTTGCGTCCCCGGGTCCCGCTGCGTCCCACCGCTCCGCTTCGTCCCCGCGGTCCTCAGCGTGCTCGCCCTACGTTGCATCCTCGTGCTCTGTTGCGGGGATGTGCTCCGTTGAGCCTCCGACTTCATGAGCTTCCCCTCGATCCACCTCCACGGTCTCCATCGATCCGATCGTCGGCTCAACGCTGTGTTTCGCCGTGAAGTTGCCCTGTTCACCTCCTCGCGACGGGTTCTGATTCGGCACAGTAGTTCGTGAAGGCGGGTAAGTGGGAGAGGTCGAGTCACCTCAGCGGACGAGAGGCCGAGGGTGCCTGGTGCGCAGAAACTGACCCCGGGCAACTGGATTGGTTCCCAGCGCGACGACGACCGGAAAGCGAGGCCTGGGTCAGGACGACCCCCGGCAGGCGAGGGCCGGGGCACGACGACGACTGGCAGGCGAAGTGACGGACAAGGCCAGGGTGACAGGCTGGCGTCGTTGCAGGCGAGCGAGTGCGGTCCCCCCTCCTTCTTGTGGGCTCTCGGCTCAGCGAAGGAGTCCGAGGAGGCTCGGCCGACGATCGGGGGGGAGCGTGGAGTCGTGGTGGAGGGGTTGTCGGCTTTGATTCGGCACAGTTGTGCGGCGGGTGGGGGAAGAGCTGGAGAGCGCAGAGGGTGGGTGAGAAGGCCTTGAATCGGCACAGATCAGGCCGGACGTGAAGGGATAGAGGGCTTCAGGCCTCGCGATGTCCGTGGGCGCCAGTGCCGGTCCTCGCGGCGACGCCGGTCCTCGCGGCGACGCCGGTCAGCGCCGCGACGTTGGTCCACGCCGCGACGCCGGTCCACGTGGCCAACCCGGTGTACCTGCGATCGAGGTCCGCGCGGTGGACGGTGGTCCGGGCCGGTTACGATCCCGGGTCATGCACCCCCACGTCGAGGAGATCGCCCGGAACCTGCCGCACGAGCCGGGGTGCTACCTGTTCAAGGACGGCGGCGGCCGCGTGCTGTACGTCGGCAAGGCCGCGGACCTGCGCAAGCGGGTGACGAGCTACCTCAAGCGCGGGGGCGACGGCCGCTTCCTGCTGGCCTTCCTCGAGGACGAGGCCCGTGACCTCGACTTCGTCGCGACCGGGACAGAGCAGGAGGCGATCCTGCTCGAGAACACCCTGATCAAGAAGTTCAAGCCGCGGCACAACCTCCGGCTCAAGGACGACAAGTCGTTCCTGATGCTGCGCCTCGACGAGGGCGAGGACTGGCCGTGGTTCCGGTTCGTGCGCCGCCGGCGCGCCGACGGCGCCCGCTACTTCGGGCCGTTCTCGTCGGCCCGGTCGATCCGCCGGACCCTCCGGCTGCTTCACCGCCTCGTCCCGCTCCGGGACTGCAGCGACGCGGTCTTCGCCGGGCGGACGCGCCCCTGCCTCAAGCACCAGATCGGGCGCTGCCCCGCGCCCTGCGTCGGCCTCGTGACGCGCGAGGCCTACCGCGCGGCCCTCGACCGGGCCGTCGCGATCCTGTCCGGCGCCACGGCCGACGTCGAGGTGGAGCTCGAGCGCCGGATGGGCGAGGCCGCCGAGGCCCTGCGCTTCGAGGAGGCCCAGGCGCGCAAGGCCGACCTCGACGCGCTCCGGCGCATCAGCGAGCGGCAGCAGGTCGTGGGCGTGCTCGACCGGGACGTGGTCGGGCTGTGGCGCGACGCCGGGGAGGCCTGGATCGCGGTCCTGTCGTACCGCGACGCCGGCCTCGAGGACACCCGGACGCACCGCCTGCGGACCCACCTGCCCGACGGCGAGCTCGTGGCCCAGGTCGTCGGCCGGCTCTACGACGGCGACCGCTACATCCCCCGCGAGGTCCTGCTGCCGGCCGAGCCGGCCGACCGGGACGCCCTCGAGGCCTGGCTCCGGCACCGGCGCGACGGGCCGGTCGACCTGCTCGTCCCGCAGCGGGGCGACAAGCGCAAGGCCGTCGAGGTCGCGTCCCGCAACGCCCGCCTCGTCGCCGAGGCCGCCGCGCGGGGCGCCGACACGGCCGAGCACGACCTCGAGGAGCTGCGCGCCCTGCTCGGGCTCGCCGCCGCCCCGCGGCGGATCCACTGCCTCGACGTCTCGACGATCCAGGGGCGCGACACCGTCGCCTCGCGCGTCGCCGCCGTCGACGGCCGCGCCTGCCCGGCCGAGTACCGCAGGTTCCGGATCCGGGGCGACGCCCAGGGCGACGACTTCGCGGCCATGCGCCAGGCCGTGGCGCGCTCCCTGGGGCTGTGCCTCGACGACGACGGGGACCCCTGGCCCGACCTGCTCGTCGTCGACGGGGGCCGCGGCCAGCTGTCGGCCGCGCGCGACGCCCTGGCCGAGCTCGGCGAGGACCTGCCGCTCGCGGCCCTGGCCAAGGACAAGCCGCGCGGGGGAGGTCGCACGGGGGAGCGCGTGTTCGTCCCCGGCCGCCCGACGCCGATCCCCCTCGCCGAGGGCACGCCGACGTTCCGGATCCTCTGCGGCCTGCGCGACGAGGCCCACCGCTTCGCGATCGGCTACCACCGCAAGCTGCGCGAGCGCCTCGGGAGCGAGCTCGACGACATCGACGGCCTCGGCCCCCGGCGCCGCCGCGCGCTGCTGCGGCGCTTCGGCAGCATCGCCGGCATCCGGGCCGCCGCCCTCGAGGACCTGTGCCGCGTGAGGGGGCTGCCGCGGGCCGTCGCCGAGCGCGTCCACGAGCGCCTGCGCGAGGGTGGCTGACCCGGCCCCAACTGTCGCCTTGGGCCCCCGGGGGCTGCTGCTAGGCTCTGTCGCCATGCGGTTCCTGCTCGCCCTGCTCATCGCCGTCGGCTCCGCCTCCGCGCAGGTGGGCACGGCCGCGCAGGACGCGCCCACGGCCGCGCAGGACGCGCCTCAGGCCGCGCAGGGCATGCCGACGGCCCCGCAGGACGGCCTCGACGAGGCCGCGCTCAGGCAGCAGCTCGACGCCGTGCGGGCCGAGCTGGCCAGGCTCGAGGGCGACGACGCCGAGACCCAGGCCCGCCGGGGCAGGCTCGACGCCCGGCGCCAGCTCGTCGAGCGGGGTCTCGCCGCCGTCGCCCTGGCGCGGCTCCACCGGGCCCTGCTCGAGGGCAAGGCCGAGCCCCTGCCGCTGCCCGAGGCCAGCGCGATCCCTGAGATCCCCCCGGCCCTGGACCGCGACCCGGCCAGCTACGAGTGGTGGGAGTGGGGGACGCGGAGCCAGGAGCTGGACGACCTGTTCCGCGGCCTCAAGGACCTGCGCGACTCGTGGCGGCAGCTCGCCAAGACCTGGCAGGGGGAGCTCGAGGACCTGCGCCGGGACCGCAACGCCCTCCTCGCCCGCACGGTCAAGCTCCTCGAGGACCAGCGCAAGGAGGCCGACCAGCGACTGGCGGCGCTGCGGGACCGGCTCGGCGGCCAGCTCGACCCGGACGAGCGGCAGCGGCTCGAGCTCGAGCGCCGGGTCATCGAGGCCGAGCAGGCGACCCGGGCCGTCGAGGCCGAGCGTCGCCAACCCCTGCGCGACGCGCTCAACGCGCGGATCACCGTCAGGGAGCAGGCCCTCGAGGCGCTGACCGGCCCGGCGCTGCTGGGGCTGCTCGAGCAGCGCCTGGGGACCGTCGAGGGCCTGCGCGCCGGCCTCGAGGCCGTGCTCCTGCCCAGCGTCGACCCCAAGACCCTGGCCGAGGTTCCGCAGGAGCGGCGCGAGGCCGTCGAGGCGGTGTTCCGCCGCAGCCGCGAGCGCATCCAGGCCCTGCTCCCGGCCATCGCCGAGGCCTCGCTGCAGAACCGGGAGCTCGAGAACGAGCTGACCCGGATCCAGAACCTGTCCGACGAGGCCGTCGCCGAGCGCGACCGCCAGCTCAAGCTCGCGAGCGAGGAGGACCTGGCGCCGGTGGTCCTGTCGTTCCGGCTCAAGTCGGGCCAGAAGGCCCTGCAGCGCCTGCTCGACAAGCCCGTGCTCCCTGCCGGCTGGCTCGACATCGGCAAGCGGCAGGCGGCGCTCGAGCGGCGCATCGACGAGCTCGCGGGCAGGATCGAGGACCTGCCCGAGCAGCTCGATGGCGAGATCGCCGAGGCCCTCGGCACGCGACTGGGCGAGGCCCCCCGTGCCCTGCGCGACGAGGTCCAGACCGCCGTGGTGCGCGAGACGGCCAAGGTCGAGAACCTGCTCTCGGCCCTCGAGCTGTGCCTAGCCAAGGTGTTCCGGATCGAGCAGGTCTTCCGCGCCCGCCGGGTCACCCTGCAGGAGGCGCGGCGCCTCCTCCGGCACCGCGGCGTCCTGTTGCGCGATCCCGATCGCCTGTCGCTGCGCGCGCTCGACCCGCGCATCCTCCTCGGCGGGGCGGCGGACTGGGCCGGGCGGATCGGCCGGCTCCCCGGCGAGGTCTTCGCCCGCGCCTTCGAGCACCGCATGGCCGGGACCGGCGCGACCGGCCTCGTCGGCGTCGCGACGCTGCTGTGCCTCGGCCTGCTCGTCGGGAGCAGGGTCCTCCGGCGCCGGGTCCGGCACCGCGTCGGCGTGCTCCAGGCCGCAGAGGAGGTCGGCGAGCGCGACTTCATGTGGACGGCCATGCTCGTCGTCCTCGCCCGGCTCCTCCCGTGGGTCGCGCTGTCCTCGTTCCTGACGATCTCGGCCAACGTGTTCGAGCCCGGGGGGACCGACCAGCGGCTGTGCGAGCGGCTGGCCGCAATGCTGTTCCAGGTCGGGCTGTGGTACTCGCTGGCCCGGACGCTGTTCGGGCCCGGGGCGGGGAGCCGCCGCCTGCTCCAGCTCGAGCCCGGCGTGGGCCGGCGGTTCCACCGGCTCGCGATGGTCGGGCTCGTCCTGCTCCTGTGCGAGCGCCTCGCGGACCTCGTGGCGCTGCTCCACCCCGGCGTCCAGGGGGAGGCCTTCGCCGACAGCCTCGGCGTCTTCGTCGAGGGCGGCATGCTGCTGATCGGCCTGCTCGCCTTCGGGCGCCGCGAGGCCCTGCTGCAGCTCGTCCCGGTGCCCAAGGCGGGCAACTGGAGCTCGCTCCGCGGCTGCGTCCGGCTGGCCATCTGGCCGATCCGCGTCGTGCTCAGCGTGGCCCTGGGCGCCTGGCTGCTCGCGTACTTCGACCTCGCCAAGATGATCGGCGGGGTCACGCTCGGCCTGTTCAGCGCCGCCGTCCTCTCGCTGCTCGTGCACCACGTGCTGCGCACCGAGATCCGTCACCGGTTCGGCGACCCGGACGCCGGACCGGCCGGCGCCGAGCCCGCCGAGGACGAGGACCCCGAGGTCGGGTACCGCCGGGCCCGACTCGCGCTGCTCGGGAAGTACCTCGAGATCGTCGAGGTCCTCGCCAGCTACCTCGTGTTCCTCGGCGCGCTGTCGTGGCTGTGGGACATCCCGATCACCGACCTGCGCACGAGCCTCGGCTTCGGGCTCTGGGGCGGGGGGGCCGGCGGCACGCCGGTGACGCTGTTCGACGTCGTCAGCTTCGCGATCCTCGTCTACCTGACGACCGCCCTGACCCGGCGCGTCCGCCCGACGATCGAGCTCATGCTCAAGGACCGCGAGGGCATCGACCGCGGCCTCCGCTACACGTTCGGCACGCTGATCGGCTACGTCGTCTTCGTCGTCGGCCTGTGGATCGCCCTCCAGCGCCTCCACTTCGGCCTCGAGCAGGTCGGCCTGCTGTTCGCGGCGCTCGGCGTCGGCATCGGCTTCGGCCTGCAGGACATCGTGTCCAACTTCTTCTCGGGCCTGATCCTGCTGTTCGAGCGGCCGCTCAAGGTCGGCGACGTGATCCAGGTCGGCACGACCGTCGGAGAGGTCAAGCGGATCACGATCCGGTCGACGACCGTCACGAGCTTCGACAACATCGACATCATCGTCCCCAACAAGGACTTCATCTCGACCTCGATCACCAACTGGACGGCCCGCGACCGCGACCTCCGCAGCATCATCGAGGTCGGCGTCGCCTACGGGTCGGACCTCAAGCGGGTGCGCGAGGTCCTGCTCGAGACCTTCGCCAAGCACGGCAACGTCTACCGGAAGCCGGCGCCGGCCGTGTATCTCAAGGACTTCCAGGACAGCGGGATCCTGCTCGCCGTCTACTTCTGGACCGCGCTCGACAATCGCCTCGCGACGACGAGCGACCTGCGCTTCGCGATCGAGGCGGCGTTCCGCCGCGAGGGCATCGCGATCCCGTTCCCGCAGCGCGACGTCTGGCTCCGCGAGGGCGCGCCGCTCCGCGTGCGGGTCGACTCCGACGCGGAGCCCAGGGCCTCCGGCGAGGACGAGGCCGCGGCCGCCGAGCGCAGCCGCGAGCTCGAGCGCCGGCTCGAGGAGCGCCGGCAGGCCGCCGGCGGGGAGGACACGGGCAAGGCGCCCTGAGCCGAGGCCCGGCTCGCCGGGGTCAGTCGAGCACGAAGGGCTGCCGGACGTGCTTCTTGCCGGCCAGCTCGAGCGAAAGGACGACGCCCTCGAGGTGGTCGAGGCCCTCGAGGTCGGTGCTCTCGGCGCGGAAGCGATGCTGCTCGACCGGGTCCTGCTGCAGCGTGACCTGGATGGCCCCGCCGCGGGCGGGGTGGAACATCTCGAGCACCATGCGGTCCTGGCTCGGCACCAGCGGCTTTTGCGCGTGCGGCCCGAGGACCCAGACCGTCAGCGAGCCGTCCTCCTGATCGCGGACGAACTCGAGGTTGGCCTCGTGATCGCCGACCTCGACGAGGCTGCCGCCGTGCGGAGCGACGTGGACGTGGGCGCCACCCCCGTCGTGGTCGTCGGGCCCGTGGTCCTCGCAGCCGAGGAGGGGGAGGGTCAGGAGGGTCAGCGTCACGGTCAGGAGGGCACGGGTCATCGTCTGCTCCCGGGGGCCTGGTCGCCGAGGTCGGCGGCCTTGAAGTGCTTGCTCAGCTTGAGGGCCTGGCCCTGGTAGTGGGAGCCCCCGGCCCCGTAGGCGCGGTCCGGCGCCTCGACGGCGCGGTAGAACTGCAGGCGGAAGAACGCCTGGCCGTCCTCGACGAGGAAGGGGACGTCGTGGGGCCGGACCTCGAGCACGGCCCGGCAGCCCGTGGGCTCGCCGAAGCCGTTGTCGAAGAACCCCGCGTAGTTGGTCCGCAGCTCGCCGATGCCGACGTCGTAGGGGAGCATCACGGCCGCGAGCTCGACCGGCACGCGGACGCGCTCCTTGCTGGCGAAGATGTAGAACTCCTCGGGCTCGACGATGAAGCGGCCCCGCGGCGGCGCCGGGATCGGCTCGAAGAAGTCGAGCGGGTCGTAGTGCCCGACGCGGGTGAGGTCGAGGACGTCGGTGTAGCGCCGGGCCCGCCAGCCGACGACGTCGCCGATCTCGGCGTCCGAGGCCAGGGCGATGCCCATCGTCAGGCCGTCCTCCTGGACCGAGTCCTCGGCCCGGAGCGGCCGGCCGCGGTCGTCGAACAGGAGCGGGGTCTCGGCGTGGACCGCGACGAGCTCGCGGCGGCTCAGGGCCGGATCGCCCGAGAGGAACCGGAGCTGGTTGAGGGCCAGGCCGGTCTGGAGCCGGATCGAGAACGAGCGCGGCAGCACCTCGAGGTAGAGGGGGCCCTCGTAGCCGGCGGGCAGGCACTCGAAGCGGTCGGTCCGATCGGCCAGGAGCCGCGTGAAGATGTCGAGCCGCCCGGTCGAGGACTTGGGGTTGCTCTGGGCCTGCACGTCGGCCGGGAGGCGGACCGACTCGAGCAGCGGGATCACGTAGCAGTGGCCGCGCTCGAGGATCGCGCCCTCGGTGAGGTCGAAGGTGAACAGCGTCAGCTCGTCGAGCCGCTCGGCGACCGTGCAGCGCTCGGGCAGGAACCCGGTACGGACCCGGTGGCAGCGGGTCCCGAGGCGCAGGTCGAGGCTCGCGGGCTGGAGCTGCGCGTCCTCGATCGGACGGTCGGCCCGGATCGCGCCGGTCGCGCAGAGCTCCCGGATCTGCTGGCGGACGTGGATCCCGTGGCGGGACATGGGCCGGGATCCTAGCCGGGGCGACCGGGCAGTCCACGCCGGGCGGAATCGAGACGCGTGCTTTCCCTTTCCTCCCGCCGGCGAGCCCCTATCCTCCTCGCCCTGAATTCGATCCTGTCCCGCGGGCCCGACCCAGGCCGACACCATGAAGATCCACGAGTACCAGGCCAAGGAGCTGCTGGGGCGCTTCGGCGTCGCGGTGCCCGAAGGCCGAGTGGCCTCGACGCCCGACGAGGCGGGCGCGGCCTACACCGAGCTCGCGAGCGAGCTCTGCGTCGTCAAGGCCCAGATCCACGCCGGCGGCCGGGGCAAGGGCGGCGGCGTCAAGCTGGTCCGCAACGCCGAGGAGGCCCGGGCCGCGGCCGAGGGCATGCTCGGCCGGCCGCTGGTCACGCACCAGACCGGGCCCGAGGGCCGGGTCGTGCAGAAGGTCTGGGTCGAGCGGGGGAGCAACATCGAGCGTGAGCTCTACCTCGCGATCACGATCGACCGCGTCGCGCAGCGGGCCGTCGTCATGGCCAGCTCCGAGGGAGGCATGGACATCGAGGAGGTCGCGGCCAAGACCCCCGAGAAGATCTACACGGAGCACGTCCACCCGGCCCAGGGGCTGCAGGACTTCCAGGCCCGCAAGCTGTGCTTCAAGCTCGGCCTGTCCGGGGAGTCGTTCAAGAACGGCCTCAAGGTCCTGCGCAACCTGAGCCGGCTGTTCAACGAGCTCGACTGCTCGATCGCCGAGATCAACCCCCTGGTCGTGACCAAGGAGGGGCAGGTCCTGGCGCTCGACGCCAAGATCGTGTTCGACGGCAACGGCCTGTTCCGCCACCCCGAGGTCGTCGGGTACCGCGACCTCGCCGAGGAGGACCCCAAGGAGGTCGAGGCCAGCCGGCACTCGCTCAACTACATCGCCCTCGACGGGGACATCGGCTGCATGGTCAACGGCGCCGGCCTCGCGATGGCGACGATGGACATCATCAAGCTCAAGGGGGCCGCGCCGGCCAACTTCCTCGACGTCGGCGGCTCGGTGACCAAGGACCAGGTCGTCGAGGCGTTCAAGATCCTGATCGCCGACGAGAACGTGAAGGCCATCCTCGTCAACATCTTCGGCGGCATCGCCAAGTGCGACGTCATCGCCCAGGGCGTGGCCGACGCCGCCAAGGAGGTCGGCCTGTCGATCCCCCTGGTCGTCCGCCTCGAGGGCACCAACGTCGAGCAGGGCCGCAAGATCCTCGAGGGCTCGGGCCTGGCGCTGATCACCGCGGCCTCGCTCGACGAGGCCGCCGACAAGGCCGTGGCCGCGGTCACGGGAGGTGGACGATGAGCATCCTGGTCGACGCGGACACCAAGGTCCTGTGCCAGGGCATCACCGGGGGCGCCGGGCGCTTCCACACGCAGCAGATGCTGGCCTACGGGACCAGGATGGTCGCCGGCGTCACGCCGGGGAAGGGCGGCATCGAGGTCGAGGGCGTGCCCGTCTTCGACACCGTCGAGGAGGCCGTGCAGCAGACCGGGGCCGAGGTCTCGGTCATCTACGTCCCCGCGCCGTTCTGCGCCGACGCGATCCTCGAGGCCGCCGACGCCGGCTGCCGGCTCATCGTCGCGATCACCGAGCACATCCCGGTCCTCGACATGGCCCGCGTGCAGGACTTCCTGCGCGACCGCGACTGCCGCCTGATCGGCCCCAACTGCCCCGGCATCATCACGCCGGGCGACGGCGGCCACGGCTGCAAGATCGGCATCATGCCCGGCTACATCCACCGGCCTGGTCGCGTCGGCGTCGTGTCCCGCTCGGGCACGCTGACCTACGAGGCCGTGTGGCAGCTCACGACGCTCGAGCTCGGCCAGACGACCTGCATCGGCATCGGCGGCGACCCGATCAACGGCACCGACTTCGTCGACTGCCTGGCGCTGTTCCAGGACGACCCGGCGACCGAGGGCGTGGTCATGATCGGCGAGATCGGTGGCACCGCCGAGGAGGAGGCCGCGGCCTTCATCGAGGCCAAGGTGACCAAGCCGGTCGTCGGCTTCATCGCCGGCCGCACGGCGCCGCCGGGCAAGCGCATGGGCCACGCCGGCGCGATCATCGCCGGCGGCAAGGGCACGGCCCAGGGCAAGGTCGAGGCCCTGCAGGCGGCCGGCGTCCACGTCGTCGACAACCCCTCCCTGATCGGGGTGGCGATGAAGGAGGCGCTGGGGGGCGCCTCCTGACGGCCATGGACCCCGTCGAGCGGCAGCGCGTCCTGCAGCGGGTCGACCGCCGGCGCGGCATGACCCCGCTGGTCCTGGTCATCGTCGGGACCCTGTGCCTGGTCTCGATCCTGCCGATGTTCAGCGCCCAGCTCGAGCCGGGCACCTGGGCCGGGACGACCCGCTTCCTGCTCGGGCTGTCGTTCTTCTACCTCGCCGCCCTGGTCTGGGAGCGCCAGCACCAGACCCACCTCCTGCGCGAGGTCCTGTCGGTCAACGAGACCCTCGTGCGCCACCTGCTCGGCCCCGAGTACGGCAGGCGCAAGGGCGTCGCGCTGCTGATCTCGATGCTCGGCAAGGCCGCCGACGACGAGGCCCGGGAGCGGATCCGGGTGCAGCTCGTCAAGCTCACCGGCCAGGACCTGCCGGCCGACGAGGCCGCCTGGCGAGCGTGGTTGGAGGGCCAGCAGGAGCCGGAGGCCGGGCCGAGCCCCGGAGGGCCGGCCTGAGGGCCGCCGGACCCCGGTCGCCCCGCGACTGCGGCGCCCCCGAGGATGGGAAAGCGCAGGTCCCGGGGCTATCCTCCTCTACCCCTTAGCCGGAACCCCGGCAGGTCGGGCGCAAATGTCCACGAGTCTCACACCGCTCGCGTTCCTGGGCCTCGGTGGCCCCTGGGAGATCATCATCGTCCTGGTCGTGGTCCTGCTGCTGTTCGGCGGCGGATCCCGGGCATCGCCCGGTCCCTCGGCCAGGGCATCGTCGAGTTCCGCAAGGGCCTCAAGTCCGGCGAAGAGGACAAGAAGAAGGAGCTCGAGAACGGCTCCTCGGGTGCCTCGGAGCACAAGGACTAGGTCCGGGGAGCGCTCAGGGTGGCCCAGGGAACGGCCCTCGAATCCGTTACCGGCCTGGTCCGGGCTGACCTCGAGCGGGTGTCCGCGCAGGTCCGCGAGGCCCTGGCGCCCGACCGGTCCGAGCTCCGGCCCCTGCTCGACCACGTCGGCGGCTACCGCGGCAGCTCCGCCCGGCCCTGGTCCTGCTCTGCGCCCGGGCCCTCGACGGCCTGAGCCCGCTCCACGACAAGGTCGCGGCGATCATCGAGATGATCCACGTCGCGACCCTTGTTCACGACGACATCCTCGACGGGGCCCTGGTCCGCCGCAGCCTCCCGAGCCTCAACGCCATCCACGGCCACGAGGTCTCGGTCCTGCTCGGCGACTACATCTACGCCAAGGCCTTCCACATGTCGGTCAGCATGCCGGACCAGCGCTGCTCCCGGCTCCTGGCCGAGGTCACCCGCGTGATCTGCCAGGGCGAGATCACGCAGATGCTGCACCGCTACGACCTCGACACGACCGAGGACCTCTACCTGCGCGTCATCGGC
Source organism: Planctomycetota bacterium (assembly GCA_041398545.1). GTDB lineage: Bacteria > Planctomycetota > UBA1135 > UBA1135 > JAWKUM01. The sequence continues at coordinate 15,799 of JAWKUM010000047.1, forward strand.
GAGAAGACGGCCGTGCTCTACGGCGCCTCCGGCGAGCTCGGGGCCGCCTACGCCGGCGGCACGCCCGACCAGGTCGAGGCCTGCCGGCGCTTCGGTCACGCGCTCGGCACGGCCTTCCAGATCATCGACGACTGCCTCGACGTCGAGGGCGAGGAGGCGGTCGTCGGCAAGTCGCTCGGGACCGACTTCGGCAAGGGCAAGCTGACCCTGCCGTTCCTCCACCTCTACGCCGGCCTCGGAGCAGGAGACCGGCGGCGCTTCGAGGAGATCTTCGCCGACCCGGGCCTCGAGGACCGGCAGGCCGTGCTGGCCGGGCGCTTCGACCTGTCCGAGGGGCTCCGCTACGCCCACGACCGCGCCGACGCCTTCCTCCACGAGGCCCTGGCGGCCCTTGGGAACCTGCCGGCGAGCGCCTACCTGGAGGCCCTGAGGACGATGACCGACTACGTCCTCGAGCGGCGGCGATGAGCCCGGGGCATCGGCCCCGGGGCCCGATAGGACTGGGACGATCTGCCGCAGCGACCGGGCTCATCGGCCCATGAGCGGGGCCGGATCGACCGATAGGATGGCAGCACCCTCCGGGGTGCCCACGCAACCTCCAGCCAGAGAACGATGGGGAAACAAGCGATCCTGCTCGTGACGGGCTTCGGGCTCGTCCTGACGGTAGGGGCCTGCCGGCGATCCGCCGAGGTCCGGGACATCCCGGAGCTCCGGGTCGAGAAGGCCGGGGGCTCGGACTTCGGGCCCGAGGCCGACACCGCGACAAGGCTCGGGTTCCGCAGCTCGCGGCCCCAGATGCTCGACACCCCGGCCAAGCCGGGGATCGAGTTCGACCTTCCGCCCGGCTGGAAGGAGCTCCCTCCGTCCGGCATGCGCCTCCTCAACCTCCAGATCGGGGACGCCCCGGAGGTCCAGTGCTCGCTGACCACCCTCGGCGGGGACGCCGGGGGCCTGCTGGCCAACGTCAACCGCTGGCGCGGTCAGATCGGCCTCGACGGGATCCAGGTCGAGGAGCTGGCGGCCCTGCCCAGGGCCGCGCTCGCCGGCAAGGAGGCCGTCCTGCTCGAGCTCGAGGGCACCTTCGCCGGCATGTCCGGCAGCCAGAACAAGGCGGGCTGGGCGATGCTCGGCCTCCTGGCCGTCGCCCGCGAGGGCTCGGTGTTCCTCAAGGCCGTCGGGCCGGCCGCGACGATGAAGGCCGAGAAGGAGCACTTCATGGCCCTCGGCCGCAGCATCCGGATGAAGCCGGCCGCCCCGGCGCAGGGCGACCCCCACGCCGGCATGGGCGACGGGATGCCGCGCACCGGCCCGAGCGCGGCCCAGGCGGCCCGCGGGGCCCTGGCCTGGGACCTGCCCAAGGGCTGGACCGAGAAGCAGGGCCACGAGATGCGGCTGGCCAGCTTCGCGATCGACGGCTCCGACCAGACCGAGTGCTACCTGTTCCCGCTCGGCGGGGACGGCGGCGGCACGCTCAACAACGTCAACCGCTGGCGCGGCCAGATGGGGCTCGAGCCGGTCGACGGGGCCACCCTGGCCCAGGCCCCGCGCGTCCAGGTCCTCGGCCACGAGGTCGCGCTGGTCGAGATCGCGGGGAGCTTCCAGGGCATGTCGGGCCCGGTGATCGCCGAGGCCGAGATGCTGGCCGTCATGGTCGAGCTCGGCGACCGGGCCCTGACCGTCAAGCTGACCGGGCCCAAGGCCGTCGTGCAGAAGTCCAAGGACCGCTTCGTCGCCTTCGTGCGGTCGTTGCGCTTCGAGTGAGGCAGGAGGAGCCATGAGCGAGGAACGTCCTTCCGAGGAGACCCCGGCCCCGACCGAGGCCTCCGCCCCGCCGCCGCCGCCGCGGCCGCAGGAGCCCCTCGGCCGCCTCGTCCTCCAGCGGACCCTGGCCACCCTGTCGTCGTTCAAGCTGGCGGTCTCGATCCTGGTCCTGATGCTCCTGCTGACCTGGTTCGGCACGCTGCAGCAGGTCCACGAGTCGCTGTACGACGTCCAGCACCGCTATTTCGACTCCTGGTTCGTCGTCCACTACCTGCGGATCGACGGCCTCGACTTCCAGCCCGGCGTGCCGCTGCCCGGCGGCATGCTGCTGATGAGCCTGCTGTTCCTCAACCTCGTCGTCGGCGGGATCATCCGCATGCGGCGCTGGACGAGCCAGCCGGGCGTCCTCGTGACCCACCTCGGCATCGGCTTCCTGCTGCTGTCGGGCTTCGTCAAGTACAACTGGGCCGACGAGGGCTCGGTCGTGATCTTCGAGGGCGACCGCCAGGCCGCCTACCAGGCGCACCACTACTGGGAGCTGGCGGTCTCGACGCCCGACCCCGGCGGCAAGGCCCGGGTCTGGTCGATCCCGTGGGACGACCTGCGCGACCTCGGCCCCGACGACCGGCGGATGTTCCGGCACGCCGCGCTGCCGTTCACGCTCGAGGTCTACGGGTTCCGGCAGAACTGCGTGGCCCGGCCGGTCGGGCCGATGGCCCACGGCGTCAGCAGCCTCGTCGTCGACGGCTTCACGCTGGCCCCGCGGGAGCGCGACAAGGAGCGGGCCGAGCGCAACCGGCCCGGCTGCTTCCTGCGCGTGCTGCCGCAGTCGGCCGGCAGCAAGAGCGTCGAGACGGTGCTCTGGGACGCCGGCAACCCGAGCGACCGCTACGACCGGACGCTGCCGTTCACGACGACGGTCGAGGGCCGGCGCTACGACATCGTCCTGCGCAAGGAGACGCGGCCCCTGCCGTTCGAGCTCGAGCTGGCCGAGTTCCGCCACGTGCGGCACCCGCGCAGCAGCGTCGCCCGCGCCTACGAGAGCGACGTCGTGGCCCGCGCCGACGGCGTGGACCCGCAGAAGGTCACGATCTCGATGAACCGGCCCCTGCGCCGGGACGGCCTCGTCGTCTACCAGTCGGGGTTCTTCCCGGACAGCGCCGAGTACCGCGGGCCGATGGCCTCGATCTTCTCGGTCGCGAGCAACCCGGCCGACCAGTGGCCCAAGTGGGCCTGCTACGTGATCGCCATCGGCATGCTCTGGCACTTCGGGGCCAAGCTCATGGCCTGGACGCGCAAGGAGCGCGCGAGGAGGTCCGCATGAAGTCCATCGCGAGGATCGGTCTCGCCCTCCTGCTGCCCGCCCTGGCGGCCGGCACGGCCACGGCCCAGGGGGCCGGCGAGGCCCCGACCCGGCCGGCCTGGCGACCCGAGGTCGTCAAGGCCTTCAGCCAGCTCGGCGTGATGCAGAACGGGCGCATCCAGCCCCTGGACACGCACGCGATGTGGCTCCTGCGCCGGCTCAACGGGTCCGACACGGCCAAGACGGCCGACGGCCGCAGGCTCGGCGCGGTCGAGTGGTACCTCGACGTGCTGTTCTGGCCCGAGGTCGCGGCCCACTACCCGGTCTTCCGCGTCGAGAACGACGACGTCCTGACGGCCGTCGGCCTGAGCTTCCTCGACGCGCAGGGCCTGCACACCAAGAACCGCTTCGACCGCTACGCCTACGAGGACCTGCGCCCGGCCCTGGGCCAGCTCTTCCGGATGTCCGCGACCGTCGACCAGAAGCGGCAGCAGAAGAAGCAGATCGGCGAGCTCGAGGGCCAGATCAACGACCTGGCCCACAACATCCAGGAGTACGAGGCGCTCGCCGTCCACCTCGACTTCGCCCGCGTCAAGCTCGCGGTCCCCGAGGTCATGCGCGAGACCCTCGGCGCGTCCGAGCTGTCGGTCGCCGGCCTGCTCGGGCGGATCGACAAGGTCCAGGCCTTCGCGGCCCAGGCCCAGCGCACCGGTGGGGCGGAGGGCCAGAAGGCCAGCGACGCCATCCAGGCCCTCGACCGCGACCTCCACGCGGCCCTGGGCAACAGCCGGATGTTCCCGGTCATGTTCCCGCCGTCCCGGCCCGTGGCCGAGCAGCGCGAGTGGATGACGCCCTGGGACATCGGCCAGAGCCTGCTCGGCGGCCTGCCGGCCTCCGAGCTCGAGACCCAGGTCGCCCTGCTCGCCCGCCTCGAGGCCGCGGTCGCCGACCGCGCCGACGCCGACGCGGTGACCGAGGACCTCCTCGGCCTCGCCTCGGGCCTGACCGCCCTGGCCGAGCGCCGCGGCGAGGCCGCGATGCTGGCCTCGGAGGCCACCTACAACAAGGCCGAGCTGATCTACCGCGCGACCCTCGTGTTCCTGTTCGCGTTCCTCGTCGCCGCCGTCGGCTGGCTGCGCCCGGCCGGCCGCTGGCTGCCGCGGATCAGCGTCGCGCTGAGCCTCGTCGGCCTGGCCCTGCTGATCGGGGACATCACCTGGCGCTGCGTCCTCCAGGAGCGGCCGCCGATCAAGAGCCTGTACGAGACCTTCCCGTTCATCACGGCCGTGGCCGTCATCGGCTGCCTCGTCATCGAGTGGATCGGTCGCCGCGGCGTCGGCCTGGCGCTGGCGCCGTTCATCGGCGCCCTCGGCCTGATGCTGGCCAGGCGCTACGCGCTGATCTCGGGCCAGGACACGATGCAGCCCCTCGTCGCGGTCCTCGACACCAACTTCTGGCTCGCGACCCACGTCACGACGATCAACATCGGCTACGCCGGCGGGATGCTGGCCGGGTTCCTCGGCGCGGTCTACCTGCTCGGCCGCCTCGTCGGGTTCCGCCGCCAGGACCGGGCCTTCTACAAGGGCATCGTCCGCATGGTCTACGGCGTGCTCTGCTTCGGCCTGATGTTCTCGGTCGTCGGCACGATCCTCGGCGGGATCTGGGCCAACGAGTCCTGGGGCCGGTTCTGGGGCTGGGACCCCAAGGAGAACGGCGCCCTGATGATCTGCCTCTACATGGCCGCGATCCTGCACGGCCGGCTCGGGGGCGTCCTGCGCGACTGGGGCCTCTGCCTCGCGGCCGTGGCCGGCAACATGGTCGTCGGCTTCTCGTGGTTCGGCGTCAACCTGCTCCAGGTCGGCCTGCACAGCTACGGCTTCGACTCGCGGCTGCAGAGCGCGCTCAACATCTTCTACGGCATCCACGTCGGCATCTTCGGCCTCGGGCTGCTGGCCCGCTGGCGCGACCAGCGGCTGGCCGAGGGCGCGCAGGCCGGGCACGGCGACGGGGAGCCCGAGCACGCCGGGAGCTAGGGTGGCGGTCCGGGGGCGGACGGGATGAGCTACGGAGGCTGGGACGACCGCGGGTACGGCGGGGGTGGCTTCACGCTGCCCCGGCCGACCACGGCCGTGAAGGGCCTCCTGATCGCCAACGCCGCCGTGGCGCTGGTCCAGCTCGTCTGGTCGATGTCGACCGGCGACGACTTCGCCCGGCCCCTCGGCACGGACCTCGACCGCTTCCTCAGCAACCCGCTGATGGGCCTCGTGTCGCTGGTCACGTACCAGTTCGTCCACGACGCCTCGGGCCTGGGCCACCTGTTCGTCAACATGGTGGTCCTGTACTTCTTCGGGATCATGGTCGAGCAGCAGCTCGGCACCCGGCGCTTCCTGCGCCTGTACCTCGGCTGCGGCGTGGCCGGCGGCCTGTTCTGGTGGATGCAGGGGGCCCTGACCGGCCTCGCGGACGTGCCGGTCGTCGGCGCCAGCGGCGCGACCTACGGCGTCCTCACCTACGCGGCCTTCATGGCCCCGATGGCCCGGGTGATCCTGGTCCTCTTCGTCGTGCCGCTGTGGGTCGTCGCGGCCCTGTTCGGCAGCTTCGCGGTCTACAGCTGGGTCCGCTCGTTCGCGTTCCCGACCGGGGGCGTGGCCCACGCCGCCCACGTCGGCGGCGCGCTCGCCGGCGCCGGGGCCTGGCTGCTCCGCGCCCGTCTCGCGCGGCTCGCGCAGGCGCTGCGGGACCGCCGGAGCCGGCGGCGCTTCGCGCGCAGGCAGGCCGAGGAGAAACGCCTCGACGACATCCTGGCCCGGATCAAGGACGTCGGCGTCGGCGGGCTGAGCGCCTCCGACAAGCGCTTCCTCGAGCGCCGCTCGCGCGACAGGAAGGACTGAAGTCCCGGCCCGGGCCTGATTTCCGGGGATCGGGGTGCCGGGGGCGTAGTCCCTCCCCGTGCTCCGGGGCTAGGATGGGACCCGCTCTGATCCCGGAGACAGACCATGACCCGTAGACCCCTGCCCGTGGCCCTCCTGCTCGCCCTGGTCCTGTGCCTGGCCGGCGGCCTGCAGGCCCAGTACGCGACCTTCGTCAAGCGCTTCGACTCGGCCATGGAGACCGGGGACGAGAAGAACATGGACAAGGCCGTCGAGCAGTACGTCGACGAGGCCGTGACCCACTTCGAGATCCTCGTCAACAGCTACATCTCGACCGGTGACGGCCGGCTCGTGCCCAAGATCGACAAGCTCAAGGAGGTCTTCAAGCGGGCCCACAACTCGACGATGCTCGAGAAGATCGAGCACTACACGAGCAACTGGGACGACGAGGACCGCACCCTCCGGCGGGCGGCCGAGGGCAAGGAGCGCCAGGCCTTCGGGGCCTTCGAGGCCTTCAAGGCGTCCAAGAAGCTCGAGGACAAGGCCGAGTGCCTGCGGCTCATCGACGAGGCCATCGCCGCCTACAAGGAGCTCGGCGACGTCTGGATGGAGGCCAGGGTCACGATCCAGAAGTGCAGCTTCGAGCACCTCGAGCCCGAGAGCCTCGAGGTGATGGAGGAAGCGGGCCGAGCTGGCCCGGGCCTACATCAGCAAGATCGGCGACGACCTCGACTTCAAGACCTACAAGCCGCGCGGCCAGTGGGTCAACTGGCTCAAGGGCTTCGAGAACGACATCGAGGTCGCCAAGAAGGGTGGGGGCCTGCCGTCCGAGCGCAAGGCCAAGGACGCCGCGGCCAAGGACGCCGCGCCCGAGGTCGCCGAGCTGACCAAGTACAAGGAAGGCTCCAAGTGGACCCGCGTCGACATGACGATCTCGATGATGAAGGAGCCGACGTCGTCGATCTGCGCCTACGGCAGCATCAACCCGCTGGACTGGAACGCCGTCGGCATCGACGCCGAGAAGCCCGAGAAGATGAAGTCCTTCCTCGACGGCGAGATCTACTTCAAGCGCGACGGCCCGGCCAAGTTCTGGGCCGAGGTCGACCCCGACGGCAAGCTCAGCCCGCCGCAGCGGATCAAGCCCAAGAACTCGCCCGAGGCCTGCTGGATCAAGTACCTCAAGGACGGTGAGATCCAGGAGTACGCGTTCTTCCTGTGGACCGGGTCCACCGGCGAGGAGCACCTCGGCGTCCAGCTCAACCTCGCCCCGAGCTGGGACTCCAACAAGTACGCCCTCGTGTTCTACCGGTCGGCCAGCATCCTCCACGCCGACGTCGAGGGGACCCCGATCGAGCTCTACGACGACAACTTCAACGGCGTCGTCGGCGAGGACCCGTCCCAGCTCGCGTTCGGCGACGGCCGCTTCGGGGCCGGGTTCGGCGCCGAGAAGGTCGACGGCCACCCGGCGTTCGACACGATGCGGATCGGCCGCGGGCCGCTCCAGCCGTTCTCGAAGTACGTCAAGATCGACGAGGACTGGTACAAGCTCAACGTCCTCGGCAACAACGAGAGCCTCAACTACCGGCCGATGGACCCCGCCGTGATCCCGACCGGGCACGTCACGATGGACTTCAAGGGGCCCCGCACGGCCAGGCCCGACTACCTGATCATCAAGGGCCTCGACTTCCTGCAGGGGACGTACTTCGACATCGCCAAGGCCGGTTCCAAGGGCATCGAGGTGCCCGCCGGGCGCTACGCCCTCTACTACGGCCGCATGTTCAACGGCAAGCCGCCGCGCCACAAGAACTCGGTCATGCTGCCGGGCGACTCCCAGCCCTTCGAGATCAAGGCCGGCGAGCTGACCAAGGTCCAGATCGGCGCGCCGTTCACGATCCAGTTCGAGGTCGAGCCCGTCGGCGACAAGATCGTCGTCGACTCGTCCAAGTTCTGGGTCAAGGGCTGTGCCGGCGAGAAGTACGGGGCGATCGGCTCCGAGATCCTCGAGCCCGAGCTGGTCTGGTCCCGCAACCAGGACGGCAAGGGCGCCCGCAAGCTGGGCGAGTGGCGCGAGGTCAAGTCCAACGACGAGTTCCAGCAGCTGCGCAACAAGTACAACAAGACCTACATCCTCTGGATGCCCTACTACCCGATCGCCGAGCGCG
>JAWKUM010000048.1:0-20975 GCA_041398545.1 Planctomycetota bacterium
AGCTGGGCAAGCTGCCCAGCGACAAGCCGTACCCGAACATCGCCTACTGGAGCGCGGTCATGACCGCGGCCGACAAGGCCGGCGACGCCAAGGGCTTCGCCGACGGCTGGAAGCGGCTCAAGGAGCGGTACACGGGCAACCTCTCGCGGCTCAACGCGGAGTCCAAGGCCCGGGTCCAGGAGATGATCGACAGGAACGACAAGCGCCAGGCCGAGCTGGAGGCCGCCGAGGCCGCCGAGGCCGCCGAGGCCGGCAAGGGCCAGGGCTGAGGCGGCGGGCCGGAGCCCGCACTGGCCCCGGGCCGCCCGGCGCCGCAGGATGGAGGACCCGGGAACGGCGGGCCGCTCGGCCCGTATCCCGGGTCCTGTTCCGTACCGGAGGACCGATGAGCGGAGAGACCAGGACCCTGTCCCTCGTGCTGGGCGTGCTCGGCCTCGTGCCGGGCCTGCGCGCCCAGGACCCCGATCCCGTCGTGATGCAGGAGAAGCTCGACGCCAAGCTGGGCGAGCCCTGGGTCGAGAAGGGCGGTTGGATCACCGACTTCGCCAAGGCCAAGGAGGTGGCCAAGAAGGAGAAGAAGCTCGTCTTCGCCTACTTCACCCGCTCGTACTCCCCGTGACCGCCTTGCATGCAGATCGAGAGCCGTGTGCTCTCGAAGGACGCCATCAAGGGGTTCACGGCCAAGGTCGTGCCGTTCCTGAGCATCATGAGCCTGGTGCCCGACCGCAAGGACGACCAGCTCCTGGTCGACTACGGGTTCAACAGCTTCCCGACCTTCGCCTTCCTCGACGCCGAGGGCAAGCTGCTCCTGCAGCTCCAGGGCCGCGAGCAGAAGGACTGGGAGGAGGCCGCGGCGCGGCTGGCCCGGCAGTCCGAGCTGCGCGCCAAGTGGGCGGCTGGCGGTGAGGACAAGGCCCTCGCCGGCGAGCTGCTGACGCTCGGCCTCGAGCTCGGCAACCTCGAGCTGGCCGAGGCCGAGGCGCTCGCCGCCAAGGCCGAGCTCGGCGACGAGGAGCGCATGCGCTACGAGGAGGGCCTGCTCGCGATCCTCTCCCGCATGAAGCTCGACGCGGCGCGCAAGGAGGGCAAGCGGCTCGCCGAGGGCTTCGGCGAGGCCTTCGCCAAGCGCCTCGACGCCCTGCTCCTCGACATGGAGATCATGGCCCTGGTCGAGATGCAGCGCGGCGGCGACCTCGACGCGACCATCAAGGGCATGCACGAGCTCTACGCGGCCGGCCGCAAGCCCGACGATAAGGCGCGGACCTTCCTCGCCTACTGGTACTTCCTGACCCAGCACGCCGACCGCACCAACGACCTGGCCCTGTTCCGCGAGGCCTGGGGCAACGTGCGCCCGCTGTGGAGCGCAACCCCCGGATGAAGCCGATGGTCGAGGCCCTCGACAAGCGCCTGAAGGCGCTCGAGGCCGCCGGCGACAAGGGCGGGGACGGCGGCGACCGATAACGGGCGTCGCGTCCCCCCGGATAGGGTCCTGCGCTCCCCGGCCGGTCCGCCTCCTCCCCGCGCCGGGGACCGGAGGCGGGCCGGGTGCGCCTGCACTAGGATGTCGGGCCGCCGGGCCCCGAGAGCCGGGGCCCCACAACCCCTCTGAGGAGCAAGAGCATGATCCGCATCCACGGCCTCGCGGCGATCCTCGCCCTGTGCGCGACGGCGGCCACCCAGACCACGGTCTTGACGACGGGCAGCGTCGTCGGCGACTTCACGAGGGTCGGCACGACCGTCGGCCTGAAGTACGTCGACAAGGACACGACCCTCGGCGCCAAGACGCAGATCCAGTCGACCCAGTCCGGCGCGATGGCCCTGACGACGATCGGGCACCAGGACAACCTGACCGGCAAGGGCATGGAGACCTACCACCTCGTCGACGTCCTGACCGGGGGCCAGGTGGTGGGCCTGGACCAGCACGCCGACCTCGCCGCCGGCACGACGCAGAGCAGCGACCCGAGGAACGTCACGCCCGGCGCCCAGGTCCTCGACTGGGCGATCCCAGGCAAGAAGGACGACAAGGGCGTCCTCAGGGTCATCTGGTTCGCGACTGCGACCAAGGGCGCGGCCTCGATCCAGGCCGCCGTCGACGTCGACGGGGACGCCAAGAGCGACTGGACCGGCGGCGTGACCGACAAGGAGGTCAAGGAGCTCCCGGTCGTCGCCGGGGAGCGCGGCTTCCGCATCCAGATCAAGGTCGCGGGCGACGCCGCCGTCAAGGGCAAGGCCGAGGCGCTGTACAAGGGCCACCTGACCCTCGAGTTCGTCCCCGGCGCGAGCACCGGCTCCGGCTGGGACTGCAAGGTCGAGAGCTTCGGCACGGGCTGCGGCCCGACGCTCCAGGCCAAGGTCACGACCGAGGGCACCGGCGGGCGCGTGCAGCACTACTTCGAGAGCCTGACCACGGGCGCGCCCCCGAGCTCCTTCGGCCTGCACCTGACCGGGCTGCGCAAGCTCTCGGCCCCGCTGCCCGGCTCGCCCAAGTGCCTGCTGCTCGTGGACCCGTTCAACATCTTCGTCCTGCCGAGCGGCAAGGACGGCACGGCCACGCTCAAGCTGCCGTTCCCGCCGTCCGACGGCATGGTGCTGCACATGCAGCAGGTCTGGGTCGCGGTCAAGTTCCAGCAGCTCGTGCTGAGCTCGACCAACGGCGTCACGCTGAGCTGCAAGAAGGTCGGGGGCTGAGCCCCGCCGCGCGGAGCTCCGGGCCCGACGGGGTCGAGCGCTTCGCCTGGCCGGAGACCCGGGCCCTGCTCGAGCGCGAGCTCGGGCGGGGCCCGCTCGCGCTCGACCGCAGGCGGCAGTGCCTCGAGCGCCACGCCGAGGACGGCCGGCTCGCGCTGAGGTTCCGGCCGCCGCCGCTGCTCCCGATCCGGGCGAACCACGCGGACGCGGCGGCCTGGCTCGCGGACCTGCAGGACCGCCTGCCGCGCCACGTCCTGCTGCTGGTCCAGGCCGGGGCCGCGGCCATGGGCTACTGGGACGGCGACGAGCTCCTCGCGCACAAGGCCATCAAGAAGTACGTCGTCCGCGGCAAGGGTCGGGCCCAGCCGCTCCACCTCAAGACCCGCGGCAAGTCGCGCTACGGCTCGCGGCTGCGGCTGCAGAACTGGCGCGCCCAGCTGGCCGAGGTCCACGCCCGGCTCGCGACCTGGCGGGCCGAGCTCGGCGAGCCGGAGCTGTGGCTCCTCGGCTGCCCCGACCGCCTGCGCGCCGAGCTGCGCAACGCCAGCGACGACCCCGAGGCCTGGGACCGGCTGGCCTTCGCGCGCGTCCCGGTCCACGTCCACGTGCCCGACTTCGCCGAGCTCTGCCGGGTCCACCGCCTGCTCGGCTTCGGGACGATCGAGCGCTTCGGCCCCGGCGATTGAGCGGGGCGCTCAGGCCCCGTCGCGCGGTCGTCCGAGCTCAGCGAGCGCCGCGGCGAGGCGCCGCGACCCCTCTGCGTCGAGCCGGCACTCGGCGGCCGACAGGCCGGGGTCGGTGAAGCCGAGGAGCGTGCCGCCGTCCCCGGTGGCCTCGATGCGCAGGCTCCCCCGGCCGTTGGTGAAGGCCGGCCCGCCGCCGCAGGCGGCGATCGCCTCCGGCAGCTCGTCACGCGCGAGGTCGGCCGCGCGGCTCAGGGCCGCGCCGGGGTCGAGCCGCAGCAGGGTCAGGACGAGGCGGTGGCGCTCCCGGATGACCGAGAGCTCGGGCGTCACGGACTCGAAGCGGCGCATGCCGCAATGCTAGCGGGGCTTCTTGAGCGGCCCGTAGACCCAATTCATCCAGGTCCGGCGCTCCCGCGCCCGGTCCTCGGCGCTGCCCGTCTGCCAGAACTCGGCCTTGTCCGAGCGCTCGTCGTAGAACGAGCCGACGAGGCGCTCGAGCCCGAAGAACATCGAGGCCCGGACCCGCGGGGCGTCGTCCATGAGCCAGTAGAACATCCGGTCGACGTAGCGGTAGTCGGCGAGGTTCGAGATCAGGCCGGCGGCGTGGTAGCGGCGCTGCCGGTCGCGGTCCTCGGTGGAGTCGGCGTAGCGCTCCAGCACGCCGAACAGCTGGTCGAGGACCTTGGGCCCCAGGTGACGGCAGACGAGGTCGACCTCCATCCACTTCTCCTCGTCGCCGAGGCCCTCGATCGCGGCCGGCAGCCGGGCCTCGAACTCCCGGACCCAGGGCGCGGGCTCGAGGAAGGGCTCGAAGTCGGTGACCCAGTCGAGGCGGTCCGAGACGTACGGCTTGTCCTCGCTGTCGACGAGCTTGCCGCCCTTGAAGGTCCCGATCTTGCGGACCCCGACGCGGACGACGTCGCCGTCGCGCGTGAGGATGTTGGCCTGGCCCTCGTCGGAGACGACCTGCATGCGGCCGTCGCCGACGACGAACACCTGCCGCCCGATCGGCCGCTCGTCGTCCTGCAGCAGGCGGGCATTGCCCTCGGCGGTGTAGACCAGCGCGTCGTCGCGCGAGGGCCCGGGCTGGCGGACGACGTGGGCGTAGACGCGGCCGCGGTCGATCTCGAGCCCGTGGTCGTCGCGCATGCCGCAGCGGGTCTCGGCGTCGAGCACGAAGTCCTTGCCGCCCGGCAGCGCCACGACGCACTGCGAGCCCTTGTCGGTGTAGATCGTGCTGCCGGCGGGGATCCGCGCGCCGGTCGGAAGCAGGCGGCTCGTGCCGTCGAGCTCGAGGAACACGCGGCCGTGGCTGACGAGGAGGCGGGGGTCCTGGGCCCCGCCGGGGGCGAAGTCCTCGGCCCCGCCCCGGAACAGCAGCAGCCCGAGCAGGAGGCCGGCCGCGGCGCAGAGGGCCGGCAGCACGGTCTGGCGGACCAGCATCGGGACGGTCGGCCGCGGCCTGAGGCCGTCGCCGACGATGCGGGCGAGCACGCGCTCGGCGTCGGCGACCGGGTCGCCGGCGAGGGGCTCGAAGGATCGCCGCAGGTCCTCGGAGGACAGGGGCTTCTTGGGCTGGTCGGGGTCGCTCATGAGGCCTTGCTCTCCAGGCCGAATCGCTCCCGCAGGCGCGCCCGCGCGCGCGAGAGCCGCTGGCTGACCGAGGCCTCCGAGATGCCGAGGTGATCGGCCATCTCGCGGACGCTCAGGTTCTCGAAGTAGAACAGGAGCACCGCCTCCCTCAGGGCCTCGGGAAGTCCGCCGACCACGCGGCGAAGCTTCGGCAGTCGGTCGTCCTCGTCCGGGGGCGGGACCTCGGCCGGCTCGAGCTCGACCTCGTCGAGCGAGAGCTGGTCGTTTCCGCGCCTCCGGATACGGTCGATGCAGAGGTTGCGCGCGATGCGCCTGACGTAGTGCCCGAAGCGGGACGGATCCTCGATCCGGTTGAGGCCCTTGTAGGCCCTGAGGAAGCACTCCTGGACCAGGTCATCCATGTCGGCCGTGCTGCCCAGACAGGTCAGGACCACCGAGCGTACAGCCCGGCTGTAGCGGAGCACCAGGAAGCCGAAGGCCTCCTTGGCGCCCCTCACCGCCTGTCGGATCAGGTCTTCGTCCCTGAGCTCGGGGGAGCTTGCTGGCACCGGTCCCATAGTCGCGGGACCAGCGCGGACCTCGACAGTGAATTCGGGTTCCGGGCCGGAGTCAGCGGCCGGCGTCCTCGCCGGAGCGTCGGGGGGGCCGTCCAGGCACCCACAGCTCGCTGAGGGGCCTGGCCCCGGTCCGGAGCCGTGCTTCACGCCACGTCTCTCCGGGGCGGAAGAACAGCACCGTCGACCAGGCTTCGCGGAGGTAGGGCCAGAGCTCACGGCGGAGCCGGAGGCCGGCCTCCCCTGCCCCGTCGAGCTGCCCCTCCAGCGCGTCGAGGCCGGCCTCGTGGGCCACCCTGTCCGACGAGGACGCCGCGAGCAGGCTGTCGTCGGCCGCGAACGGCAGCCTCAGCCAATGCATGGTCTTGTGCGGGGTCGGGGCGAGGCCGCTCCCGAACAGGACCCTGTAGCCCCAGCCCGCCAGGGGCGGAGCGTGGATCCTGACCTCGATCGCGTCGGCCGGATCGCCGGCGAACGAGAGCTCGTGGGTCAGGGCCGGCGCGGCGTCGTCGGGTGGATGGAGGCGGAGAAGGCGGAGCGGCGAGGGCTCCAGCGCGCGCTCGACGCTCATGTCCGCGAGCAGCAGGTCGCGGAAGTTGCGCAGGCCCTCGAAGGACCTGCTCCAGACCAGCTCCTCACGCCAACCCTGCTCGGCGAGCCAGCGGCGCAAGCCGTGGATCGTCGGGTCGTTCATGATCCAGATCTCGTGCCCCTCCCGGTACTCGGCGAGGCACTGGTCGGCGACGAGGGACGGCGGGAGGAACGTGTGGTGGCTCAGCCCGAAGCCCTCCTCGCTGTGGACCGGGATCCACCGCCGATCGGGGCAGAGGAAGTCGATGTAGGGGTGGGCGTAGTGGGCGGGGATCACCGCGTCCCGCGGGCAGCGCTCGGCCAGGGCCCGGACCCCGGTCTCGGTGAAGGTCTGGCGCCCGCCCAGGACCTCGAGCATGGGGAGGGCGTGCGCGAGGTTGGCCCCGCAGATCGCGACGCCGAGGACCAGCGCCACCGACCGGCCCGCGAGGCGCTCCGCGACGCGGACGAGGACGGGGACACCCAGGGCGATGGCGAACAGCGCCGGCACCTGGTAGCGGAACTCGAACCAGCCCTGGTTGCGCGCGACGGCCACGAGGTAGGGGAGGAAGCAGAGGGTCGCGCCGACCACGAGCCAGGTCCGCGACCGGAGGGGGTGCCGGTGCCCGCGCAGGAGCGAGGCCAGCAGCGCGAGGGCGGTCCCCCCGAGGCCCGCGACCAGGAGCACCGGACCCGCCCCCTCGGCCCAGTGTGCCTCCCACCTCGACAGCAGGGTCGCGAGGTCGGCCTTGAAGGTCGCGTTGTCCCCGCCCGAGCGGAGGTGGATCGACAGGAAGGTGTCGAGGCCGAAGTGGGCGATCCAGTGCAGGTAAAGCGCGAGGATCGGGGCGAGGATGCCCGCGCAGAGGGCGACGCCGCGGGGCAGCCGGCGTCCGCGGGGGGTGACGAGGAGGACGCGCAGGCCGAGGAGGACGAACAGGGGCCCCATCGCGAGGGAGCTCAGCCGCATCAGCAGGGCGACCCCGATGCAGAGGCCCGTCCCGAGGTACGGGAGGACGTCGCGGACCGGGCCTCGGGCCGGGCTCGCGCCCCCGCGGCACTCCGCCTCGTGCAGCAGGAAGCGGCCCGCGGCGAGGAGGATCAGGGCGTTGCCGGAGACGTCGCTGAGCGGCATCTGCGAGCACCACAGCCAGCCGGGGATCGAGGCGACCGCGAGGCCGAGGGCGAGGGCCGGGATGGCCGAGCGGTCCGGCGACAGCGCGCGCACGCCGAGGAACATCGTCCAGGCGAGCAGCCCGTGCAGGACGAAGTTGAGCAGCTGGCACAGGAACAGCGGGTCGTCTCCGTAGCCGAGGAGCTCCTGCAGCCACAGGAACGGCGCGATGACGAGGAAGTGGCCGGGGTGCGCCCACTCGAGGGGCTGGATCGGGACGGCCCCGATCCCGAGCAGGGCCCCGGGCATCAGCCGGTACATGACCGCGTCCCCGTGGGCGGAGGTGCCGGCGCGGAATGCCAGGCCGACCAGGACCGGCAGGAGGACCAGCGTCCACGAGGGTACGCCGGGCGTCCTGCCCCTGGTCATGCCGTCACTCGTGCCCATCGGTCCTCCGAAGCGTATCCCGCGCCCGTGTCACCGACCCGTCTCGAGGTCGGGGCCCGGGACCACCGGCGTGCGAGCGACCGCGGTCCGCGGCCCCGCGTCGGGGCGTTCGATCAGCACCGTCGACCAGAGCCTCGCGAGGTCCTCGGAGAGCCTCCCCTCGAAGCGGAGCCTGACCCTCCCGTCCGGCCCGATGCGACCTCGGAGCGCGGGCAGGCCGAGGTCCCGGAGGAAACCCTCCATCGTGCAGGCCAGGACCACGGGGTCGGTCGTGGCGAAGGGGAGCCAGACCCGCGAGCCCAGGGGCGTGATCGGCCGATGCGGTCGGCTCCCGAACAGGACCTCGAAGTCCTGCCCCTCGAAGCCGGCGAGCGTCGCGTCGAGCTCGAGCACACGCCTGCCGTCGACGTCCGTCCAGGTCACCTCGTGGGTGATCGCCGGCCTCGGCTCCGGTGGGGGGACGAGCCGGTACACGAGCAGGGGGCCCGGCGTCCTGGCCGAGTCGAGGTCCATCCACGCGAGGAGGATGTCCTTCCTCGTCCGCAGGCCGTCCCCCGACCGCGACGCCTCGAGGACCTCGTGCCAGCCGAGCTCCCGCAGGTGGCCCCGGATCCGGTCCAGGCCGGCCTCGTTGAAGCACCAGACGGGCTGGCCCTCGGCGGCGGCCACGTCGAGCATGCCCAGCGCGGTCGACCAGGACAGGTTCCAGGTGTCGAGTCCGTCCTCCTCGGGACCGAGCCGGACGGGCACGACGAAGTGGCCGGGCACGCGCACGTCACCCGCGAGGTCGACGCTGAAGTATGGGGCCGAGGAGTGGGCGAGGATCACGGCGTCGGCGGGGGCGTGGAGCCGCGTCTCCCGGACGCCCGCCTCGATGAAGGTCGTCCTGTTCGCGAAGGTCTCGAGCCACGGCCAGGCGTGGACGAGGTCGAGCACGAGCACGCCGGGGACCAGCACCACGGCGACGAGGCGGAGCCGCAGCCGGACGAGGAGGAGCGCGACCGTGACCGAGGCCAGGGCGAGGGCGAACATCATCGGGAGCTGGTAGCGGAACTCGTACCAGGCCCGGTTGCGGGCGACGAGGTAGGCGTAGGGCAGGAGGAGCAGCAGGAAGGCGGGGAGCAGCACGTTGCGCGAGCGGAACGGGTGCAGGCTCGCGCCGCGGAGCAGGCCCACGATCGCGAGGGCGATGCCGGCGACCCCGAGCCAGAGGGCGTGGCCGAGACCCAGCTCGAGGACGGCCCACCACCCCGCGAGGACCGTGGGCACGTCGTCCCGCATCCCCACGTTGTCCCTGCTGAGGTGGAAGTACACCGTGCGGAACTGCGACCAGCCGTGGGCCAGGATCATGTCGCCGTAGATCACGACGAACGGGAGCAGCGCTCCACCGAGGGACCAGAGCAGCCTGGGCAGCCGGCCGTTGCGCGGGGTCGCGACCCAGACACGGACGCCCAGGTAGAGGTACAGGGGGAGGAAGCCCACCGCGCTGATCCGGACCAGGAAGGCGACGCCGGCCAGGGCGCCCGTCAACGCATAGCCCCAGCGCGGCTCGATCCGGCCGACGGCGCTGCCGGTCATCCTCACCTCGTGGAGCAGGAGCCGCCCGGCGACGATCAGGGCCAGGGCGTGGCCGCAGACGTCGGTCATCGGCCGCTGCGCCGTCCACAGCCAGCCGGGGATCGTGGCCACGAACAGGGCGGGCAGCCAGGCGACGACCGCCGGCTCCGAGGGGGTCAGGGCGCGGACCACCCTGTGTGTCAGCCACGCGAGCCAGCCCATGGCCAGGAAGTTGACCAGCGTGCAGGCGTGGATCGGGTCGTCCCACAGGCCGAGCGCACGACCTGGCGCGAACAGGAGGGCGCAGGCGAGGTAGTGGGCCGGGTGGAGCCACTCGAGCCTGCCGAGGGGGAGCTGCCAGGTCTCGCAGGTCTGCCAGATCAGCGTCCGGTACGCGGCCGCGTCGCCGTGGCTCGAGCTGTCGGACCAGAACGCGACGCCGATCAGGATCGGCAGCAGGAACAGCCAGAGGGGGCGGTCGAGGGCCCGGGCCAGCCGCGACCGCCGGGCGGTGTCCTCGACCGTCGAGGTCGTCATGTCCGCGCGCGGGCGGCCCGGCCGGCCCTGCCGAAGCGGAACCGCAGGAGGGTCCACAGCGCGATGAACCCGTCGCGCGTACGGATCTTCTTGCCCTCCTCGATGCGCCGGGGGCGGTACGAGATCGGGATCTCGGGGATCCGGATGCCGCGGCGCAGGACCTTGGCCGTGACCTCGGGGCAGAACTCGAACCCGTCGCAGACGAGCTCGATGTCCTGGATCAGCTCGCGCCGCCACATCTTGTAGCAGGTCGGCTCGTCGGTCAGGTGGCAGCCGTAGAGCAGGTTGGTCGTCCAGCTGACGAGGACGCCGCCCCAGTAGAAGCGGTTCTGGGCCGAGGGGCTGCGGCCGGTCAGCCGCCTGGAGCCGTAGAGCACCGGCGTGCCGGTCCGGTCGCACTCCTCGAGCATGCGCAGGAGGTCGTCGGGGTCGTACTCGAGGTCGGCGTCCTGGATCACGACGTAGGCGCCGGTCGCCGCCTGGATGCCGCGGCGCACCGCGGCGCCCTTGCCGCGGTTGCGCTCCTGGTAGAGCGCCCTGACCCGCGGGTCGGCGGCCGCGCGCTCGGCGAGGCGCTCGCGGGAGCCGTCGCGGCTGCCGTCGTCGACGGCGAGGATCTCGAGCGCGACCGGCAGGGCCAGGACCCGGTCGAGGATCGCGTCGAGGGTCTCGATCTCGTTGTAGACCGGGACCACGACCGAGAGCTTCGGCGTGGCGGTGACGGCGGTCGCGGCGGCGTGGACGTCGCGGGACTCGAGCGGAGGCGTCGGGACCATCGTGTGGGTGGGTGCGATGGTTGGCGGCGGTCGGGCGATGCGGGCCGAGAAGTGTAACCAAGGAGAAGGGGGAGGCAGGAGGGTGAACCACCGCAGGGGATGGCCCGACCCCACGCCGGGTGCCTATGCTGGCCGGACACCGCCGATCCTGCGATGCCACGGAGGAAGCGGCGCGCGCCTGCCCGACCGCGGAGGTGAGAAGTGACGATGAAGGTGCACCCGACGGCCCTGGTCCTCGCCTGCCTGCTGCTCCCCGCGCTGCGGGCCCAGGACACCCCCGCCTCGCGACCGGCCGGGGAGGAGGTCTACCAGCCGACCAAGGTCCCGACCCCGATCCGGTGGGAGCGCAGCCTCGAGGCGGCCCACGCGCGGTCCAAGGTCGACGGCAAGCCGGTCGTCGCCTACTTCACGTTCGACACCTGACACTGGTGCAAGGTCCTCGAGGAGAAGACCTTCAACGACGCCGCGGTCGCGGCCAAGGCCGGAGAGTTCCACTGGGTCTGCGTCGATCGTGACAAGACCCCCGCCCTGCCCAAGCGCCTCCACGTCAGCGCGTACCCGAGCATCCTGATCCTCGGGCCCGGGGACGAGAACCTGTGGCGGTTCCAGTCCTACCAGGAGCCCGGGCCGTTCCTGGCCGAGCTGGCCGAGGGCCTGCGCCGGGCGCGGCTCTTCGCCGAGGGCGGGGACTGGAAGGCGCTGCCCGAGCGCCCGGCGATCAAGGTCGACGGCGGCGAGGTCACGTCGCTGCCGGCGCCGGGCGACGCGGTCCCGGCCGGCCTCGTGCGCCACGGTGACGACCTCGTCGTCGCCCAGGGCCCGGTGCTGTACCGCCTCGACCCCGCGACCGGCGAGGTCCGGGGCAAGGCCGCCCTGAAGCTGACGCCCCAGGACCTCACCAGCGACGGTGAGCACCTGTACGCCGTGACCGCGGGCTGGACCTCGGGCGAGGGCATCGTCGAGCTCGACCCGGCGACCGGCGGGGTCGTCCGCACGCTGCCCAACCCGGACCGCGAGGGCGGGCGCACGGGCACGGCCCGCGGCCTCGCGTGGCGCGACGGCAGGCTGTACGTCGGCGAGATCTACGGTCAGGTCCACGTCGTCGACCCCGGGACCGGCAAGGTCCTCGCGACCCACGCGTCGAACAAGCGCTGGGTCTTCGGCCTGGCCTGGGACGGCGCGCACTTCCTGACCGTGTCCCGCGAGCGGTTCTACCTGCTCGACCCCGAGACCTTCGCCGTCGTCCGCGAGGTCCCCGTCAACCGCAACCTCCGCGCCGGCACCTGGACCGGCGGCCGCTACCTGCTGATGGAGCAGCCGGTGCCCGGCTTCGGGCCCGAGCACGAGCCGATCCAGGTCTTCCCCCGCCCCGGCAAGACGCCGATCTGGTCGGTCGAGCTCGCGCCGGCGCGCAGGTGAGCGAGGGTCGGCGGCCCGGCCCGCGCCGCCGTCAGAACCTGAAGTCCGTGTTGACCGCCAGGACGGTGTGCAGCACGAGGTGCAGGACGGCGACGACGCCGAGGACGAGGAAGCGTCGCTGCCGGTCGCGCCCGATCTCCCCGCGCCGCATCAGGCGGTGGCCGAGGACCGCCCCGAGGAGCAGGAGCGGCGGGTGGATCCAGAGCACGCCGAGGACGGCCAGCCCCCAGACGTAGCGCTCGGCGACGAACAGCGTCCACAGGCCGAGGACCTCGAGGACGAGCAGGGCCAGCGCGAGCCGGGGATCCGAGAGGAGCCGGCTCACCCGCCGGCCCTGGCGACGAAGTCGTCGCGGAACACCTCGACGCCCGAGAGGACCGGGGCCGTGGCCATCGCGATCAGCGAGCAGCGCCCCTTGCCGCGGCCGAACTCGGCGACCTTGGCGAGGTGGGCCGCGAAGTCGCCCGGCTGGCCGGCGGCGACCTGACCGAGGACATGGGCGAGCTGGCTCGTGACCATGCGGCAGGGCGGGCACTGGCCGCACTGCTCGCGGGCGAAGAACGCGGCGATCTCGCAGACCTTGGCGACCGGGTCCTCGTCGGCGAAGACGAGGTGGATCCCGCCGCAGCCGGGCGAGGTGCCGAGCTCGCGCAGGGCCTCGTGACAGATCTGGACGTCGAGGTCCTCGGCGCGCAGGAAGCCGCAGGACAGGGCCGGGAGCAGGGCCCGGAGCTCGCGGCCGGGCTCGAGCCCGCCGCCCTGCCGCTCGAGCAGCTCGCGGTAGGTCGTGCCGAAGGGGGCCTCGCAGACGCCCGGCCGGCGGACGCCGGACGGCAGCGTGAACAGCATCGTGCCCCGGCTGTGCTCGGTCCCCTGGCTGCGGTACCACTCGGCTCCGTGGCGCAGGAGGTTGGGCACGTGGGCCAGGGTCTCGACGTTGTTGACCGTCGTCGGCCGGCCGCCGATGCCGTGCTGGCCCGGATAGGGCGGCTTCTCGCGCGGCTTGCCGGGGCCGCCCTCGATCGAGTCGAGGGCCGCGGTCTCCTCGCCGGCGACGTAGGTCGGGGGCGCCTCGTGGACCCGGATCTCGAACGAGAAGCCGGTCCCCAGCACGTCGCGGCCCAGGTAGCCCCGGGCCTCCATCTCGGCGATCGCGGCCCGGGCGGCCTCGAGCTGGGGCGCCATGTCCTCGATGAGGTAGAGCCAGCCGGTGTGGGCCCCGGTCGCGTAGCCGGCCAGGACGAGGCCCTCGAGGACCTTGTGGGGGTAGTAGCGGACGAGGTGCTTGTCCTTGTCCGACCCGGGCTCGTGCTCGCCGCCGTTGGCGACCACGTGCTTCTCCCCGGTCGGCTGGGCCGCCGCGATCCGCCACTTGCGGCCGGTGGGGAAGCTGGCCCCGCCCCGGCCCCTGAGCCCGCTGTCGTCGACCCGGTCCAGGATCCACTCGGGCCGGTGCGCCCGCATGACCTCCTCGAGGGCCTGGTAGCCGCCCTCGGAGCGGTACTCGTCGAGGGTCTGGGGGCGCTCGGCCGGCTCCCGGGTCAGCAGGCACGGGTGGAAGCGGTCGTCGGGAGCCTGGCTCATGCGGGGTGATGGTAGCGCCCGACCCGGTGGTGGGCAGCGCTTTGCCTGCGGCTGGCGAGGGGCTAGCTTCTCGGGTCCGCCGGTCCGGGGGACGCCCCGGCCCGGGCGCGAGGATCGCAAGGGACACGGCCCTCGGGGAGACGCCCCGGGGCGGCGCCGCACAACGCATGACCAGTCGCAAACGCGGGATCGATCGCTTCCGGCTCCGCGCCGGCCAGCTCCTCGCCAGCAGGTACGAGGTCGTCGGCTTCCTCGGCTCCGGCTGGGAGGGCGAGGTCTACAAGGTCGTCGAGCGCGCCACCGGCGTCTCGCGCGCGGCCAAGCTGTTCTACCCCCAGCGCAACGAGCGCAACAAGGCGGCGAGCTACTACGCCAAGAAGCTCGACTCGCTCAAGGACTGCCGGCTGCTGATCAAGTACCACCACAGCGAGGAGTTCTGGTTCCGCGGGTGGAAGTGCACGGCCCTGATCAGCGAGTACGTCGAGGGCGTCCTGCTCGACAAGTGGATCCAGAGCCGGCGGGGCAAGCGCCTGCACGAGTGCGAGGCCCTGCAGCTGCTCTACGTCCTGGCCAAGGGCCTCGAGGAGATCCACCAGCGGCGCGAGTACCACGGGGACCTGCACTCGGGCAACGTCTTCGTCCAGCGGCGCGGGATCCACATCGACGCCAAGCTGGTCGACATGTTCGACTGGGGCCGGGCGACCCGGAAGAACATCCGCGAGGACGTCGTCGACCTCGTCCGCACCTTCCACGAGATGCTGGGCGGGACCCGCACGTACAGGATGCACCGACCCGAGATCAAGGCGATCTGCTGCGGCCTCAAGCGGTCCCTGCTCGCGCAGCGGTTCCCGACGGCGGGCCACCTGCGGGCCCACCTCGACGGGTTCAGCTGGGAGGAGCCGTTCTGAGCGCGGCCCTGCCGGCCCGGTAGAGCACGACGCTGAGGTCGTCGGGGTGGCCGGGGATCCCTGGCCCGCCGGAGGCCATGCGCTCGCGGGCGAGGGCGCACAGCTCCCGGGCGGCCCGGTCGAGCGGGCCCTTGCGGGCCAGCTCGACGATCTCCTCGACGAGGAGGTTGTCGCCGAGGCCGTCCGTCGCGATCACGACCGTGTCCATCGCGGCCAGCCGGCGCGACGAGCCGACCTCGACGCGCATCTCAGGCGACCCGACGAGGTTGAAGATCAGGTTGCGGTCCTCGTGGCCGATGGCCTCGACCTCGCTGAGCGCGCCCGCCTCGTGCAGGAAGGCGCTCGGGCTGTGGTCGACGGTCAGGAGCTTGCGCTTGCCGCGCTGGCCGCAGATCAGGATCCGCGTGTCGCCGGCGTGGTAGCAGCGGACCTTGCCCGGCTCGACGAGGGCCACGGCGAGCGTCGTGCCCGCGCCGAGGCCGAGGCCCAGCACCGCCTTGTTGGCGGCGTCGAAGCCCTCGAGCACGAGGTTGGCCGGCTCGGTGCCCTCCTCGCTGTGCCGCGACAGCGTGGCGAGGAGGGCGGCGAGGGCCGCCTCGGCCGCCTCCGCGCCCGCGGGCAGCCCGCCGCAGCCGTCGGCGACGGCGAGCAGGAGGGCGCGGTCGCCGAGCGCGTGCACGAGGATCGCGTCCTCGTTGTCGTCGTCCTTGCCTGGCCCGCGCCGCGAGAGGGCGGCCACGCGGCCGAGCGTGAGCTCCTCCTCGTGGAGGGAGAGCTCGGCGGCGCGTCGCAGGACGAGGGTCTCGGTCAAATGCGTCGAGAGGTCGCGGCACCGCGCGGCGAGGCGCGGGATCGGATGCCGAGATTCCACCCCGCGGACCGGGTGAAGTCGAGGACGAGGTCGGGGATCCGGGGCCGGGCGTCGCTCAGTACGGCGAGTCGAGCATCTGCCAGAGGAACTCCTCGACGTCCGGCTTCACCTTGCCGCACAGCCGCTTGACCGGCTCACCCTCGCCCTCGATGTGGCGGATGATGTCGTCGAGGTCGTCGACCTTGACCTGCGAGTAGAAGATGCGGTCGGGCCAGACCGTGATGTTGGGGCCGAACTCGCAGCCGCCGAAGCAGGGGTACCGGCGGACCTTGACCCGCTCCTCGTGCGGGTCGCGCTCCTCGAACCAGGTCCGCATGCGGTGGTAGAGGTTCGATGAGCCGCGCTCGTTGCAGTCGCCGCCGTCGCAGACGTAGACGAGTCTGGTTTCCATCCTGGCTCCCGGTGGGCTCGGGCGGGGGCGGCGGGCCGCCCCCGCGTCGCGGCTAGTGGAACTTGACGTACTCGAAGTCGAGCGGCGTCTCGTTGACGCCCTGCGAGTGCGGGGCGATCCAGTTGGCGTACTTGCCGGGCTCGTGGACCGGCTTCATGCACGCCTTGACGTAGTCGCGGTCCTCCTGGGACGGCAGCCACTCGGCCAGGCGGCGCTCCCACTCCTCGCGCGAGACCAGCTCGCCGGCCGGCGTGAAGGAGTGGTCGGCGTAGACGCCCTGGTTGCGGTTGAAGCGCTTGTCCGGCAGGGCGACCCGGAAGTCGACCTCCATGCGCTCGAGGTCCCGGTTCCAGCGGCTGACGATGCGCTGGCAGTCCGCGACGTAGGAGTCGAGGAGGAGGGCGTTCATGGCCCGGCGCAGCGGGATCTCGCGCTCGACGAGCCGGTCGCCCTCGGGGACGCCGATCTTGTACTGGGCGTTGAGGGCCTTGGGGTCCTTGTAGATCCCGTCGCCCTCGCGGTAGCGGCCCTTGAGGCCCGCCGCGAAGCTCTCGGCCGCGTTGGTCGAGTCCTCGCCGCCGAAGAGGTCCATCGAGCGCGAGGCCCAGAAGTTGATGTAGCGCTGGACGAGGTCGAACGGCAGGGCGCCGACGGTGCGGGGGTCGGTGCCCTCCCGCGTCAGCTCGGCCGTCCGGTGCAGGACCCGGCCGACGCCGTTCTCGCCGGTCTGCATGTGGTAGGCCTCCTCGTTGAGCATGAACTGCGTCGAGCGGGCCAGGGGGTCGAAGGCGGACTCGGCCAGCGCCGCGAGCTGGTACTTGCCGTCGCGGTCGGTGAACGTCGTGAAGCAGAAGAAGTCGAGCCAGGTGTCGATCGGCTCGTTGAAGGCCTCGAGGATCCGCGGGCTGTCGGGGTCGCCCGAGTGCCGCTCCAGCATCGCGTCGGCCTCGTCGCGGCCGTCGGCGCCGAAGTAGGTGTGGAGCAGGTAGACCATCGCCCAGAGGTGGCGGCCCTCCTCGACGTTGACCTGGAACAGGCTGCGCAGGTCGGCCAGGGACGGGGCCGTGTGGCCGAGCATGCGCTGCTGCTCGACCGAGGCCGGCTCGGTGTCGCCCTGGGTCACGATCAGGCGGCGGAGGCGGTTGCGGAACTCGCCCGGGACCTCCTGCCAGCACACCTCGCCGAGGTTGTCGCCGAAGTGGATCTTGCGGAGCGGGTCCCCGTCGGCGAGGAAGATGCCCCAGCGGTAGTCCGGCATCTTGACGTAGTCGAAGTGGGCCCAGCCGCCCTTGCCGACGCCGACGGCGGTGCGCAGGTAGACCTGGTCCGCATTGAAGTCGCTGGGGCCGAGCTCGCGCCACCAGTCGAGGAAGGCCGGCTGCCACTTCTCGAGGGCGCGCAGCAGGCGCTTGTTGTCGCGCAGCCCGACGTTGTTCGGGATCTTGGCTTCGAGGTCGACGGTGCTCATGCCTCCTCCAGTCGAAGCGAGGCGGCTCAGGCTGCCCGTAGCGCGGCAGCGCCTCCTCGCCGGTGGCGTTGGGTCGCGTGAAGATCCAGTTCTGCCAGGCCGACAGCCGGCCGAAGATCTTGCTCTCGCAGGTCTCGGGCCCGCCGTACCGCAGGCTCGCCTCCATGCCGGTGAGGGCGTCGGGCGACAGCGAGGCGCGCTCCTCGAGCGCGTGCGGACGTCGTCGTCCCAGTCGATGTCCTCGAGCAGGAAGGTCACGAGCCCCTGCTCGTCGGCCTCGGCCGCGGTCAGGACCGGCTGCTCCTTCATCAGGCGCCGGGCGTGGTCGGGGTCGGCGAGGAAGCGCGACTCGAGCCGCGTCAGCCCGTTGGACATCGGCAGCCGGCCGTCGCTCAACGGACCGACCGCGACCCGGACCTCCGCGTCGGGGTCGTCGAGGGCGTAGATGCGGTCCCCGGCGAGGGCCAGCTCGAGGAAC
The DNA here is from genome assembly GCA_041398545.1 of Planctomycetota bacterium. Lineage (GTDB taxonomy): Bacteria > Planctomycetota > UBA1135 > UBA1135 > JAWKUM01. The sequence continues at coordinate 17,642 of JAWKUM010000048.1, forward strand.
AGGCCGCCGAAGGCGCTGCCCTGGTCGACGAGGGCGAAGAAGCTCTTGCTCGTCAGCTCGTAGCGGCGCAGCACGAAGGCCAGGTAGGCCAGGACCTCGCGGACGAGCCAGTCCTCGTCGTTGGCGACAGGAAGCGCTCGACCTCGAGATCCGGTCCATGTCGCCGCGGGTCTGGAGCGTGACGACGTTGATGTCGAGTATTCTCGAGGCGGAGCTGGAGGATCGCGTCCTCCGAGCTCCTTGAAGCAGCGCAGGACCCAGGCGTCGCAGCCGGCGGCGTGGAGCTCGGCGGCGTCGAGGGCTGCGGCCCCTCGGGGGCCTTGAGCGTCAGGGCGGCCCGGCGGCGCGGCGTCGAGCTCGACCTCGACGTAGCGACTGCGCGAAGCCGGTCTCCGTCTCCTGCCGCTCGACCGGCTGCCAGGCGATGCACTCGCCGCCGCGCGGCGTCGTGGCCTCGGCGACCGCGCGGGCGCGCTCGGCGACCTTGTCGGCGAACCGGCTCTTGGGCCAGGTATCGTCGACGAGGGCTTCCACTTCTTGGCCTTCTTGCCGCGCACGCCCTCGGCCAGCGTCGAGAACACGTCGGCGAGGTCGCGCCGGATCTTGCGCTTGTCGACGAGGCGGGTCAGGCCGCCCGTGCCGGGCAGCACGGCCAGCAGCGGGACCTCGGGCAGGGCCACCGTCGAGGCGTTGTCGTCGACGAGGTAGATCGTCGCAGGCGATGGCGACTCGCAGCCGCCGCCGGCCGTCGCGCCGTTGACGCGGCCAGGAACCTGATGCCCGACTCACGGCTGGCGTCCTCGAGCTGCAACCGCGTCTCCGTTGGTGAACTTGCGAAGTTGACTTTGAACGGGTGGCTGGACTGGGCCAGCATCCGGATGTTGTGGCGCAGAACACCCGGTCCCAGGCGCTGGTCACGACGCAGGCCGTGACCTCGGGGTGCTCGAAGCGCAGCCGGCGGACCGCGTCCTGCAGCTCGATGTCGACCGCGAGGTCGTAGCTGTTGAGCTTGAGCTCGTAGCCCTCGCGGAAGGGGTGGTCCGGGTCGACGGCCATCTCGAGGCGCGCGACCGGGCCGTCGAACGACAGCTTCCAGTGCTTGTAGCGCGAAGGCTCGGTGTTGAAGTCGATCATCGCGTCCCTCGTGCCGGGATCGGGTCGGACGGGGCCTCGGCGGCAGGGCCGGGGCCAGCGGAAGGCCCAGGGATCCTGCACCAGGATCGGGGGAATTCAAGCACCATAGAGCATGAAAGACAGTTCCCTAACGACTATTCATGCACTATGTTGCAGCCCATGTCATCGACCCCCTCGCAGCCCGAGGCCGGACCGGCCCGCGTCCGCGAGCGCCTGCTGGCGCTGGGTGAGCGCGTGCGCCGGGCCCGCCGCCAGCGGCGCTGGTCGCGGCGCGTGCTGGCCGAGCGGGCCGGGCTCAGCGAGCGGTTCCTGGCCGAGGTCGAGAAGGGCGCCGCCAACCCCTCGCTGATGCGCCTCTGCGAGCTGGCCGAGGCCCTCGGCGAGAGCCCCGAGGCCCTGATCGCGCTCGGGCCCGAGGCCGCCTTCGCGGTCCGCGAGGCCCAGGGGCGCGACCGCTTCCTCGTGCTCCTCGGCCTGCGCGGCGCCGGCAAGTCGAGCCTCGGCCCGATGCTGGCGACCCGGCTCGGCCGCGACTTCCTAGAGCTCGACGAGGAGATCGAGCGCCAGGTCGGCCTCGAGATCGGGGAGGTCTTCGAGCTGCACGGGGAGGACTGGTACCGCCGCCGCGAGCGGGAGGTCCTGCTGCGCCTGCTCGAGGAGGGCCGGCCGCTCGTCCTCGCGACCGGCGGCGGCCTCGTGACCGACCCGGAGAGCTTCGCCCTGGTCCGGGCCCGCGCCCGGACCCTGTGGCTCAAGGCCCGGCCCGAGGACCACTGGAACCGCGTCGTGGCCCAGGGCGACACCCGGCCGATGCGCGACGACCCGCGGGCCTTCGACCACCTCTGCGCGATCCTCGCCGAGCGCGAGCGGTTCTATCGCCAGGCCGAGGTCGTCGTCGACACCTCCGGCCGCAGCGTCAGCGAGGTCTTCGGCGCCGTCCTGGCGGCCCTGGGCTGATCGGTATCAGCGGCCCGGGCCGAGCCAGATCGTGACCGCCGGGCTGGCGTCGATGAACGGAACCGGGCGCTGGAGGTCCAGGATCAACGCCGCCCAGGCGAGGGAGACGCTGCTGCCCGGGCCGACCGCCGGCAGATCGAACCGGATCGACGTCTTCCCGCCACCGTCCAGCAGACCGAGCGAGGCCGACAACCAGGGGTTGGGGGCGGTCGTCGACCAGAGCAGGAACGGGTCGAGGTTGAGCGGCAGCGTGAACCCCGGGAATGCGATCCCCGGGGTCGTCCCGCTGACGGAGCCGAGGATCCAATAGAGCCGTCCGGCATGCGACGGCAGCTCGAGGGCGAGGGTCGCCCGGCCACCGGTCGTCCGGCTCAGGGCGAACCTGTCGCAGCGGAACGCGCCTCGGGGCCCGCCCGCGATGACCCCGACCCGCCCCAGGCCACCGGCGTCGCCCGGTGCGGCCATCGCCCAGTCGTCGTGCCCGTCTCCGTCCCAGTCCCCGACGTCGCAGACGGCCTTCCCGCCCCAGCCGCCGGCCTCGCCGGAGACCGTCCGGTAGTCGAGGGGTGTCCCATCCCGGCCGCTGTAGACGTGGACGATCCCCATCGCGAGGTAGTCGCGCACCGGTCCGTACGGCGCCGAGACCGCGTAGTCGCGCAGCCCGTCCGCGTCGACGTCGCCGAGGGCCGTGACGACCTCGCCGAAGCCGTCGGCCTGCCCGCTCCCGTAGTGGACCCGGAGCTGGCTACCGTCCTTGCCGGACAGCACGACGGCCCGGCCGAGCAGAGCGGCGCCGACGGTCGTTGGATCGGCCCCACAGAGCAGCTCGGGGATCCCGTCCTGGTCCAGGTCGTCGAGGGCGGCGAACCCATCGAGGCGGCCCTGGACCTGCTTCGGCAGGTACATCCGGCGGAGCACCTTGCCCTGCTTGAGCGAGACCAGCGCGAGGTAGCCGCCGCCGGCAGCCGAGACCCAGAGATCATCGACGCCGTCATTGTCCTGGTCGGGGACGACCTGGAGGCCGCCGCCGAAGCCGTCGGCCTGGCCGAAGTCGTACAGCCGCAGGAGCAGGGCGCCCGTCTTGCCCGAGAGGATATCGACGCTGCCCCGTCCCGCGCTCGGGCCGGTGGTCTCGACGAGGCCCAGGGCGAGGTCCGCGCAGCCGTCCCGGTCGATGTCGCCGAGGGCGGTCAGCGTCGAGCGGGGATCCGCTCCGCCCCGCGAGGCCAGGATGACCCGCAGC
>JAWKUM010000049.1:0-20692 GCA_041398545.1 Planctomycetota bacterium
GACGGCCGCCTCGGCTCGACCCGGGAGTTCCGCACGGCCGACGAGGCCGCCGACCACGGCCTGGCCAGGAGCCTGTTCGGGATCGACGGGATCGAGTCCCTGTTCCTCCAGGACAACTTCGTCACCGTGACGATGACCGGGGAGGCCGACTGGCACGGGATCCACGAGCAGGCCAAGCGGGCCATCGCCGACTACGAGGGCCTCGACGGCGACGCCGGCTCCGACGGCCCGGTCCCGGTCATCCGCGACGGGGCCGTCGAGGAGGCCGGGGAGCACGCCCCGCTGCTCGACCAGATCGGGGCGCTGATCATGCAGCGCGTCATGCCGGCCCTCAACGCCGACGGCGGCGGCCTGCAGATCCTCGGCATCGACGAGAACAAGGTCGTGACGATCCAGTACCAGGGCGCCTGCGGCTCCTGCCCGTCGTCGATCCAGGGCACGCTGATGGCGATCGAGAACCTCCTGCGCCACGAGGTCGACCCCGAGCTGCGCGTCGTCCCCGCCGGCATGCCCCCGATGGGCGCCCACCCGATGGGACTCTACTGATCCCGTCGGATGAAGCTCGCCACCTGGAACGTCAACAGCGTCCGCGCCCGCCTGCCGCGCGTGCTGGACTGGCTCGGGTCCCGCGCCCCGGACGTGGTCTGCCTGCAGGAGATCAAGTGCCTCGACGGGCAGTTCCCGCGCGAGCCGATCGAGGAGCTGGGCTACAACGTCGCCACCCACGGCCAGAAGACCTACAACGGCGTCGCGATCCTGTCGCGGCGTCCCTTCGACGAGGTCACGTGCGGCCTGCCCGACGGGGCCTTCGGCGACGAGGCCCGGGTCATCGCGGCGACGATCGGTGACCTCGAGGTCGTCGACCTCTACGTCGTCAACGGCAAGGAGCCGGGCTCCGACAAGTTCCGCCATAAGCTCGAGTGGTGGGACCGGGTCTGCGCGTGGATCGAGGACGCCTACACCCCCCACTCCGGGGCCATGCCGCGCAAGGTCGTCATCACCGGTGACTTCAACATCACCTTCGACGACCGCGACGTCTACGACCCCGAGGAGTGGCGCGGCAAGATCCACTGCACCGACGAGGAGCGGGCCGCGCTGCGCCGGCTCGTCGACCTCGGCTTCGCCGACGCCTTCCGCGCCTTCCACGAGGAGGGCGGCCACTACACGTGGTGGGACTTCCGCACCCGGGCGTTCCGCGGCGACCGCGGGCTCCGGATCGACCACTTCCTGATGTCGCCGGCCGCCCTGGAGACCTGCTCCTCGGTCGAGATCGACAAGGAGGAGCGGGCCCAGGACAAGCCCAGCGACCACGCACCGGTCATCGCCGAGCTGTCGGGCTGAGGGCCCGACCGGCCCCCGAGTCCACGACCCCGAGGAGGAGCGCATGGCCTGGATCTGGCTGCTGGTGGCCGGGATGTTCGAGGTCGGCTTCACGACCTGCCTCAAGCTCAGCGAGGGCTTCAGCAGGCCGTGGTGGACCGTCGGCTTCGTCGCGACGTCGGCCGTGAGCTTCGTCACGCTCACGATCGCGATCAAGACGATCCCGCTCGGCACCGCCTACGCGATCTGGACCGGCATCGGCGCCTTCGGCACGGCCATGGTCGGGATCCTCGCCTTCGGCGAGACGACGACCGCCCTGCGCCTGCTGTTCCTCGGCCTGCTGATCGCCTCGATCGTCGGCCTCAAGCTCGTCTCGGTCGCGCACTGACGGGGCGGCCCCCCGTCAGCGCGCGAACAGCGCCTCGGTCACGACCTCGAGGTGGCACTGGCGGCAATTGGTCCGGTCGGGGTGGCTCGTCCGGATCTCCTCGCGGGCGGCCGGCCCGGTGTGGCAGGCCTTGCAGTTCTGGCGCATGTAGATGGAGTGCGGGATGCGGGGCGGCGCGCCGTCGTAGAGGCGCGAGCCCTTGCGCAGGTCCTGGGCCAGGCCCTGGAAGCTGCTCGCGACGAACACGCCCTCGACCCGGCGGTAGACGTGGCACTGGTTGCAGCGGTTGAGCGCGCCCGCGACGAGGTCGCCGTGGGGCGCCGGGGGCGAGAAGCCGATCCCCGGCACGGACTTGCCCTCGCCGCCGTGGCACGAGAGGCAGGCCATGCCCATCGGGTCGTGCGGGATCGTCGGCGGGCTGCCGTCGTAGGCCCGGCGCGCGGCGCGGTCGACGGCCGAGGTCTTGGTCGCCCCCGGCTTGCCGGGCACGGGGACCTTGCCGGTCCCCCGGGGCTCCTCCCGCCCGCACGCGGTCAGCAACAGCAGCAGGACCGAGGCGGCGCTGACGACGAGGGACCTCATAGCTTCTCGATCCGGACCGCGGCCTTCTTGAAGTCCGGCTGCTTGCTGATGTAGTCCATGGCGTCCAGGGTCAGCCGGTTGACGAGCTTGGACTCGTCGAAGAACGGGATGAACACCCGACCCTCGGGCGGCTTGCCCCGCCCGTCGATGGCGACCGGCAGGACGAGCTCGCCCCGCCGCGAGACGACGCGGACCTTGTCGCCGTTGCCGAGGCCCATCCGCAGCGCGTCCGCGCGGTTGAGCTCGACGTAGGCCTCGGGCACGGCCTGGTACAGCTCCTTGACCCGCCGCGTCATCGACCCGGTGTGCCAGTGCTCGAGCACGCGCCCGGTCGTGAGCCAGAACGGGTACTCGTCGTCCGGCTCCTCGGCCGGCGGCTGGTACGGCCGCAGCCAGATGGCCGCCTTCTCGCCGTAGCCCTTGGCCTTGTAGAAGTGGACGCCCTCGGCCTTCTTGACGTAGGGGTCGTGGCCGGCGGCGTAGCGCCAGAAGGTCTCCTTGCCGTCCACGACCGGCCAGACCATGCCGGGGTTGGCCCGGAGGTCCTGATAGCTCGCGAGGTCCTTGCCGTGGCCGAGGCCGAAGCGGCGGTACTCCTCGAACATCTCCTCGTGCCAGTTGTCGGCGCCGTACGGGAACAGGTGGCCGAGCCCCATCCGCCTGGCGACCTCCATGATCTGCCAGGCGTCCTCCTTGGCCTCGCCCGGCGGCGTCGCCTGCCGGTCCCACTGCTGCGTCCGCCGCTCGGAGTTGCCGAACACGCCCTCGCGCTCGACCCAGGCGGCGGCCGGCAGCACGAGGTCGGCCCACTCGGTCGTCGGCGTCGGGTAGATGTCCGAGCAGACGACGAAGGTGTCCGCGGGCCGGTCCTCCAGGCGGCCGAGGTCGGGGATCGTCACGAGCGGGTTGGTCGTCTGGATCCACATGGCCTTGACGTCGCCGCGCATCAGCGCGCGGAACATGTCGACCGTGTGGTAGCCGGGTTTGGGGTCGATCGTGCCGGGCTCGAGCCCCCAGATCTCCTCGGCGTGCTTCCGGTGCTCCGCGTTCATGACGACCATGTCGGCCGGCAGGCGGTTGCTGAGCGTGCCGACCTCGCGCGCCGTGCCGCAGGCCGAGGGCTGCCCGGTCAGGCTGAACGGCGCCGCGCCGGGCCGGCTGATCTTGCCGGTCAGCAGGTGCAGGTCGTAGATCAGGTTGTTCATCCAGGTGCCGCGGGTGTGCTGGTTGACGCCCATGCACCACAGGCTGACCGTGCCTCGGTTCTTGTCGCCGTAGATGGCGGCCAGCGCCTTGATCTGCTCGGCGGGCACGCCGGAGATCTCCGCGACCTTCGCGGGCGTGTAGTCGGCCAGGAACGCCTTGAAGTCGTCCCAGCCGGCCTCCTTGGGCTCGTCCTTGAACGTGTAGTGCTCGCGCTGGTCGCCGTAGCAGCCGTAGCCGATCTTGTCGAGGTCCTCGATGCCGCGCCGGAACACGCAGTGCTCCTCGATCCAGGCCTTGTCGTAGGTCCCGTCCTCGACCATCAGGTGGAGGATGCCGAGGGCGATCGCGAGGTCCGACCCGGGCCTGAACTCGACGTACATGTCGGCGTAGTCGGTCGTCGGCGTGCGCCGCGTGCCGATGTCGATGAGGCGGACGCGGGGGTTCTTGCGCTTGTTCTCGAGGATGCGGCTGAACAGGACCGGGTGCATCTCGGCCATGTTGTTGCCCCAGAGGATGAAGTCGTCCCCGAGGTCGAGGTCCTGGTAGCAGCCCATGGGCTCGTCCGACTGGAACGTCGTCATGAAGCCCATGACGGCCGAGGCCATGCACAGCCGGGCGTTGGGGTCGATGTTGTTGGTCCGCATGCCCTTGGACCACTTGAGCGCGGCGTAGCCGTCGTGGACGCCCCACTGCCCCGAGCCGTAGATCGCGACCGACCTCGGGCCGTTGGCCTCGAGCGTGGCCTTGAACTTGCTCGCGATCAGGTCGAGGGCCTCGTCCCACGACAGCCGCTTCCAGGTGCCGTCGGGCTGCTTGAGCCTGGGGTACAGCAGCCCCCCAACCTGCCGCACTAGAGGAAGGCCGGCAGGTGGTAGCCCTTGGCGCAGAGCAGGCCGCGGTTGACGGGGCTCTTCTCGTCGCCGCGGACGGCGACGACCTTGCCGTCGCGGACGCCGACCTGGACGCCGCAGCCGGTGCCGCAGAACCGGCACGGGGCCTTGCCCCACGTGACCTCGCCGCCCGCGGCGACGGCCTCCTCCATCGCGGTCGCGCGCTCGGCGGCGTCGAGGGCGTCACGCCGCGTGACCGCGGCGACGCCGGCGGCGCCGATGCCGACGTGGCCGAGGAAGCTCCTTCGGGTGACGGACATCAGCGCACCTCCTCGTCCTTGATCCGACCCGCGTGCTCGGGCCGGCTCAGGATCTCGTCCAGGAGCTGCTCGACCTCGGCCGCCTCGGCCGCCTTGCCGTTGGCCTTGGCCGCGGCCAGGATCTCGCGGATCTCGGGGATCATCTCGGTGTACCAGCGCTCGGCCACCTCGTAGGTCCCGTGCCAGTGGGCGTAGTCGGGGGCCATCATCGACGCGCCGTGGCGCGCGCGCCGGCCCTCGTGGTGCCAGAGGTAGAACCAGGTCCACTCCAGCCGCTCGTCGAACTGCTTCTTGGTCAGCAGGCCCCTGTCGGTCAGCGCCTTCATCAGCGCCATGCCCGGCTTGCCGTACTTCTCGTTGTAGAGCTGGATGAAGTCGTCGTACTGCTTGTAGAAGCTGTTGATGAACGGCGAGGCGTGGCAGTGGCTGCACACCTGCTTCATCGTGTCCCGCTTCTCCTGCCAGGTCTTGTGGACCAGCTTGGCCCGCTTGGCCGGATCGGCCTCGGTGACGATCTTGCCGTTGATGTCGGTGTCGAGGGGCAGGGAGACCGGCGGGCGGTTGGTCCACGACAAACGCTCGCCGGGGTCGTGGGTGACCTTGCCGCCGTTGCGCGTGTTGCCCGACATGTGGCAGGTCGCGCAGGTCGGCGCGGCGGAGTAGTCCTTGCCGAGCACCCAGGTCGGCGAGTCGAGGTTCATCGAGTCCTTGAGGTCGCGGAACGCGACGCCGTGCTTGGACTCCTCGTAGATCTCCTTCTGCGGGTGGTCGGGGCCGAGGTGGCACTTGCCGCAGTTCTCGGGCTGGCGCGCGCGCCGCGGCGAGAAGTCGTGGCGGCTGTGGCAGGCCGAGCACGAGCCCTCGGAGCCGTCGAGGTTGAAGCGGCCGATGCCGGTGTTGGGCCAGGAGCCGGCGAACAGCACCGGCTTGCCGTTCTGGTCCTTCTTGATCCTGGCGACGACGTCGAGGGCCGTCGGCCGGCCGTCGGCGTCGGGCTCGAGCTCCTTGGACGTGATCAGGCTGCCGTCGGTGCCCTCGATCGCGACCTTGGAGCCGTGGCACTGGTGGCAGCCGGTGAACGCTGCGGCCATGCCGTTGACCTGGCCGAAGTCGTCGCGCCCCGCCGTCGGGCCGTGGGGATTGAACGGCTCGCGGTTCCCCTCGACGGTCTCGGCGAGGTAGTTGTCGAGCGAGTGCAGGATCTGACCGGCCTTGCTGTGGTGGCTGGCCCAGAACTCCTGCGCCTCCTGGACGTGGCACCGGGAGCAGTCCCTGGGCGTCACGATCGTCGCGATGACCTGGCCTTCGTGCTCGTAGGCGTCGGCGTCGCGGCGGTCGGCCTGGTGGCACTCGAGGCAGCCGACCTGCTTGCGCGCGTGGGTGCTGCCCTTCCAGTGCTCGACGATGCCCGGGGTCTGCTGCTCGTGGCACTCGACGCAGCGCCTGGAGCTGTCCGGCACGTTGACCGCGTGCGACGAGAGGCCGGCCTCCTCGGCCCGCCGGTTGACCTCCGCCCACTGGACGATCAGCAGGGAGACCAGGAACCCGAAGCCCAGGATCCCGATCAGCATCCGCTTTGCTTGCAACGACATCTCGATCTCCTTCTGTCGATAGCGATCAGTGGGCGACGAGCGCCTCCCACACGGTCAGCCCGGTGATGGCGATCACGGCGATCACGCCGACGACCGTGCTGACCTCCTTGTTCCGGGTCCGCCTGACGATCCAGGCGTCGACGAACGGCCAGACGAACATCAGGAAGACGATCAACCCCATCGAGAGCACGGCCGCCGTGATGCCCATGAGCTTGAGCCAGCGGAAGGTCACCATGAACCACCACTCGGGCTTGATGACCTCGGGCGTCGTCAGGGGGTCGGCCTTGGGGCCCATGAAGGCGGGGAAGATCGTCGCCAGGGCCGAGAGCAGGATCATCAGCACGAGGCCGGCGATGATCTCGGTGTAGACGTGGTCGGGGAAGAACCGGAAGGTCTTGCCCTCGTCCTCGTCCGAGAACCTGAAGTCCGTCACGCCCTGGATGCGCAGGACCGTGAAGTGCACGACGAGCAGCAGGACCAGGACGACCGGCAGCACGGCCGCGTGCAGGACGTAGAGCCGCGGGACCGTCGGCGCGCCGTACTGGGCGCCGCCGAACAGGAAGTCGTGCATGAGCGGCCCGACGACCGGGACCGACTTGCTGATGTTGCCGCCGACCGTCACGCCCCAGTAGGACAGCTGCTCGAACACGAGGCTGTAGCCGGTGAAGCCGATGACGAGCGTCGTGACCAGGATCAGCATCCCGACGAGCCAGTTGATCTCGCGGGGCTTGCGGTACGCGCCGGTGAAGAAGACCCGCATCTGGTGCAGGATCATCGTCGCGATCATCAGCGTCGCGCCCCACTTGTGCACCGAGCGCAGGTACCAGCCGAAGGCGGCGTCCTCGGTGATGTAGCGGACCGACTCGTAGGCGCGGGCGGTCGAGGCCTCGTAGTAGAAGGCCAGCAGGATCCCGGTGACGACCTGGACCATGAACAGGTAGGCCGGGGTCCCGCCGAGGCAGAACCACCAGCGCTTCATGTGGTACGGGACCGGCTCGCTGGTCAGGTGCTGCAGCTTGGAGCCGTCGAACGGCAGCCGCTCCTTGAACCAGCCGCTGACGCTGCTCATCAGGCCCTCCCCCCGCGCCGCCGCGCGTCCTCGAAGGCCCTGGGGTAGAGGCAGGGGTCGTGGCCGGGGCCGCGCGTGGCGACCGGCTCCTCGACCCGACCCTCGCCGGCGGCGAGCCCCTCCTCGGCCAGCTCGATGAACAGCAGCTCGTCCTTGACGACCAGCGGGTACTTGGGCAGCGACTGCCCCGCCGCGGCCGGCGGCCCGCCGGTGGCCTTGCCGGACCGGTCGAAGGTGCCGTTGTGGCAGGGGCAGAAGAAGCGGTCGTTCTGGCCCTCCCAGTGCACCTGGCAGCCGAGGTGGGGGCAGGTGCTGCCGAGCGCGACGAAGTCGTCGGCCGCCCGCCCGCGGCCGAGCCGCGTGATGATGATCTTGCGCCCGCCGGAGGTCGTGTAGTTGAGCGCCCTGCCCTCCGGGACCTCGTCGACGTGAGCGACGTAGGCGAGCGTCGTCCGCGGCTGCCTGGCCGGGAACAGGAAGCGCACGGCGTAGGCGGCGAACATGCCGTAGCCCGCCGCGAGGCCGGCGCCCATCAGGAGCCTGGAGCCGAGGGCCTTGGGGTCGACGTGACCGGCCTCGGGTGCCGGGCTCTGCTCATCGGACGACATCGATCGTCTCCGGTTCGAGGTTTCCTGGAACCGGTCCGGGGCGCCGCGCCTCTTCGTGTCCGTTGGGCTGCAGTCTGCGGGCCACGAAAAGGTGCGTGCGCGCGAACCGTTTCGGTCATCGCCAATGACGGAACGACCGCATCCTAGGTGGCGCCCGGAGGCGTTCACAGGGTCGCTGTGCGTAAACCGGCAGGGCCGGAATCCGTGCGCAGGTACGCCCGATTCCGTAACCCCCTGCGCCGATCGGCGACTGGCGTCGCGTGCCCCGAGGCCCCTTGATGGTCGCCCGGCACGGCGGCCGTCGGGTCGCCATTACGAGGGACCGCAATGAAGACGATCATCGAGCCGTTCCGGATCCGCAGCGTCGAGCCGATCCGCATGACGACCCGCGAGGAGCGCGAGGGCCTGCTGGCCGGCGCCCGCTGGAACCTCTTCCTGCTACACGCCCGCGACGTCGTCATCGACCTCCTGACCGACTCGGGCACCGGCGCGATGAGCACCGAGCAGTGGGGCGCCTTGATGCGCGGGGACGAGAGCTACGCCGGCTCGCAGTCGTTCTTCGAGCTCGAGCAGACCGTCCGCGACCTGACCGGCTACCGCCACGTGATCCCGGTCCACCAGGGCCGGGCCGCCGAGCGGATCCTGTTCGAGCTGCTCGGCGCCAAGGGCAGCAAGGTCCCCAACAACACCCACTTCGACACGACACGGGCCAACATCGAGTACCGCGGCTGCGAGGCCGTCGACCTCCTCGTCGACGAGGGCCTCGTGCCCGACGCGCCGGGGGACTTCAAGGGCAACATGGACCTCGGCAAGCTCCGGGCCTTCCTCGCGGCCAACCGCGGCCAGGTCCCGCTCGGGCTGCTGACGGTCACCAACAACAGCAACGGCGGCCAGCCGGTGTCCCTGGCCAACGTCCGCGCGACCGGTGAGCTCTACCACGAGTTCGGCGTGCCGTTCTTCCTCGACGCGGCGCGCTTCGCCGAGAACGCCTGGCTGATCCATCAGCGCGAGCCGGGCCAGGGCGAGCGGCCGCTGAAGGACGTCGTGCGCGAGATGTTCGCCTGCGCCGACGGCTGCCTGGTCTCGGCCAAGAAGGACGCGATCGTCAACATCGGCGGGCTCCTGTGCCTGAACGACGACGAGCTCGCCGACCGGGCCAAGGAGCTGCTCGTGCTGTGGGAGGGTTTCCCGACCTACGGCAGCATGGCCGGCCGCGACATGGCCGCGCTGGCCCAGGGCCTGCGCGAGGTCCTCGACGAGGACTACCTGCGCTACCGCCAGGCCAGCGCCGAGTACCTCGCCCACGGCCTGCTCGAGCTGGGCGTCCCGCTCGTCCAGCCGACCGGCCTGCACGCGGTCTACGTCGACGCCCGCGCCCTCCTGCCGCAGATCCCCCCGCTCCAGCTCCCGGGCCAGGCCCTGGCCTGCGAGCTCTACCGCCTCGGCGGCATCCGCCCGGTCGAGATCGGGACGTTGATGTTCGGCAGGGACGACCTCATGACCGGCGCGCGGACCGAGGCCAGCCTCGACCTCGTGCGCCTGACCCTCCCCCGCCGCGTCTACACCCAGAGCCACGTCGACTGGATCCTCGAGGCCTTCGCCGAGCTCGTCGACCACAAGCACCAGCTCCGCGGCTACCGCATCGTCAAGCAGCAGCAATTCCTCCGCGCCTTCACGGCCTGGCTCGAGCCGATGTGAGGGGGGAGGACCAGGGTCGCGGGTTACGATCGGAGCATGACCTTGCACACGAACCGGTGGAGCGCCCTGGCTTGCTGCCTCGCCCTTCCAACGATCATCGGCTGCACGAACAAGGCGTCCGCCGAGGAGATCGCTGCCGTCCAGGCCTCGTTCGAAGGCTACAAGCGAGCCGTCCTCGACAAGGACGGAGCAGCGGCTCTGACGTACGTCGACAAGAGGACGATCGAGTACTACGGCAAGATGCTCGACATGGCTTTGCGCAGCGACAGAGCGACCGTCCGCGCCCTCGGGATCACGGACCAGCTCATGGTCCTGATGATCCGGAACCAAGTGCCCGTGGAGACCGCGGTGAAGATGACGGCTGAGGCTTCTTCTCATGCGCCGTGGACCAAGGCTACATCGGTCAGCAGGGTATGGTTGACAATGCCATCGGTGAGATCGTCATCGACGGGTCGATCGCGACTGGCGTCCATGTCGCAGCCGGCAAGGCAACGCGGTTGAAGCATACGTTCCGCAAGAAGGCGATCGCTGGAGGATGGACCTCACCTCCTCATGCCGATCCTCGAGCGGACCATGAGAAGGCCTTGATCCAGCAGAGCGGCGCCACCCAAGACGAGTTCCTGGCGGAGACCATCGAATCCGTGTCGGGTGAGAAGGTGACCGATGCGGTGTGGGAGCCCATGCTCAAGTAGCCGTCCGACGATCCGTCCTTGATGACAGGAAGCACCGAGGGTCCCGGATCCGACTGGCGCCTGCGGGGGCAGGAGCGCTATCTGCAGGGAGCCGTCCTGAGGTTCCACCGGTACCGCCTTCCGGCCTGGATGGGACCACGACCACTGCGAGTTCTGCAGCGCCAAGTTCATGGATGCGGACCACCCGGACGTGCTCCGCGAGGGCTACTCGACCCTCGACGACTATCACTGGGTCTGCGCGACCTGCTTCGCCGACTTCCGCGACAGTTCGACTGGTGGGTCGTCGACCAGGAAAGCGGGAGGAGTAGGCGCGGCGCCGACTCCAGGCGAACGCCCCGTGAATCCGACGCGGCCCCATGGTCGAACCCCCCGCCATGCGCAAGCGCTGGCTCCTCGCCCTGGTCCCGGTCCTGGCGGCCCTGCTGCTGGTGCCGTCCTGCGCCGGGGTCACGCCCAACCGTGACCCGGGGGGCGAGCGGTTCCCGAGCGTCCGGGGCGCGGCGCTGGACGGCAAGGAGTGGCGGCTGCCCGAGGACCTGGCCGGGCGCTGGGCGCTGCTCCTGGTCGGCCACGTCCAGGGCGCGCAGTTCGACCTCGACCGCTGGACGATGGGCGTGCTCGACGCCGACCTCGGCGTCACGGTGCTCGAGGTCCCGACGATCGAGGGCCTGGTCCCGAGCCTGATCTCGGGCTGGATCGACGACGGCATGCGCGCCGGCATCCCGAAGCAGGACTGGCCGTCGGTCGTCACTGTCTACGGCGACGCCGACGCGATCGTCGCCCTGACCAACAACGAGAACCCCGCGCAGCGCGTCCTCCTGCTCGACGACCAGGGCGTCGTCCGCTGGTTCAGCGACGAGGGCTACGCCGCCGCGCGATCCTCGAGCTGCGCGACCTGCTGCAGCGCTGACCCTCCCCACGCGGCCCGCCCCCTACCCGACCTCCTCCCCGGGCGTTATGATCCGGGACGCCCCGCGGCACCGACGGAGGTCCGGATGCCCAAGCCGGTATGGCTCGTGCTGACTGCGTTGGCCGGTGTCGCCCTCGTGGCGCTGGGGATCGATTCCCTGGCGACAGGGTCCCGGCCCGAGCTCGACGGCTTCGGGTCCGCCGAGGCCGCCGAGCACGACGGCGCCCCCCCGGCCGCGACCACGGAGGCGGTCGAGGGTCGAGCCGGCTCTCGCACCGCGGCGGGCACCGAGCAGGAGCGGGCCCGGCTCGAGATCGACACGTACCTCGCGCGCCGCCGCGGACCGGCCTCCCTGACTGGAGTACTGCGCCAGAACGGCGCGATCCTGATCGGCGCCAGGGTCGTCCTGCTCCGCGAGGGGATCGAGCGCATCGACGAGGTCGTCGCGGCCGATACCGACGAGCTCGGCCGCTTCCGCTTCGATCGCGTCCCCGTCGGAACATGCCGCTTCTCGGTCCTGCACGACAGTGTGCCCCCCAGCTGGATGACTCCGGCCATCGACGTCCGGGAGGGCGAGGCGCGAGACCTCGGCGTCGTGGAGCTCCCGCGGCCGTGCAGGATCAGGTTCCGCCTCGTCGACCCGGACGGCGACCCGCTCCGACTCGTCACGGTCCAGGACCTGACGCCGGGGCCGACCTCGCGGCTGCGCCGCACCGCCTTCCTGCCCGAGCCGACGTTCGCGTACGCGAGCGTCGGGACACTCGAGGGATCCGACGACTTCGTCCTCTGGGGCCTTTCGCCGGGCCCGTTCCGCTACGAGCTCTCCTCGGACGACATGGGCGCGAGGGTCATCGCGGGCCGACTCACCGAGGGTCAGGAGCTGGACCTCGGGGAGCTCCGGATGGAGGGCCGGAAGGGCCTCGTCGTCTCGCTCACGACCGACGGCTGGTCGTCATGGGACGAGGCCAGCGTCGCGGTCTGCATTCCCGAGGAGGACGGCGGCCCGCCTCAGGAGCCGTTCATCGCCGAGGAGTTCAGCGACCAGAACAGAGACGTCTCCTTCCGCGACGTCCCGAGCGGCGCGGTGCTGTGGATCCGCTGCCCCGGCTTCGAGTCGAGGCTGATCCCGGTCCCTGACGGCAGGGCCTGGCTCGAGGTCAGGCTCGAGCGGACCCGATGCGTCACCGGGTCCGTGACCGGCAACGACGAGCGCCCCGGCTTCGTCCTGCTGGCGCCGCTGGCGGACGAGGCCGGCACCGAGGTGCGGAGCCTCGCCTTCGACAAGTCCGGCAAGTTCCTCCTGCCCCCGCTCGCGCCCGGGCTCTGGCAGGTCCAGGCCTTCGTGCGTGGGCTCGGCTGCTCACCGGTCCAGACCTTCCGCGCGCCGGACGACGAGGAGTGGGCGCGGATCCGCTCCAAGGACGAGCCCCGCCCCGATCCCGAAGTCCTGCTCGTCATCCGGCCGACCCCGGCGCGGAGCCTGTACTTCGTCGACGCGGACCGGAGTCCCATCGCCCAGGTCCGGGTCCGGCTCAGCCCCGCCCGGTCGAGCGGGACGCGGGTGTTCGCGGCCCGACACCTGCAGGTCACGGGCGTCACCGACTCCGGAGGCCGGATCGACTGGGTCCCGCTGTGGCTCGGCCGGACGCGGGTGGAGGCATCGGGTCGGTACTGGGTCCGCGACCCCGCGAGCGCCGGCGAGCTGGACCTCGAGGACGGCTGCGTCGTCGAGCTGACCGACGCCGCGTTCCTGTTCGGCCGGATCAGGGACCTGCCCGCGGGGCTCGACGTGATCGTGCACGCCCTCCCCGCCGGCGCACCGATGCCGTCCATGGAGACCATGAGTGACGACGGGAGCGGGGCCAGGAGCCACGCGCGCGTCGATCCCTCCGGCCGCTTCGAGCTCGGTCCCCTCGAGCCGGTCGAGCACGTGCTCTGGCTCGAGCTCGAGCCGGTGACGCGCGGCTGGCTCGGCCGCTACGGCGTGCCGCTGCTCGACCCCGGCCTGGACGATCACCCCCTCACCAAGGTCACCCTGGAGCCCGGACGCATCCGGCGCCTCGACGTCGACATGGGCCCCCTGGGCGGGATCGAAGGCCGTGTCCTCGTCGAGGGCAAGCCACGGGGGGGCATGCTGGTGCGCGCGCGCAGGACCGAGGACGTCGAGGATGGCGTCCCGATGGGCGGGGACTACTTCGACTCCCGGGTCCCGCAGATGCTGACCGACCACGAGGGGGGCTTCGCGTTCCGCTGTCGCCGTCCCGGGCTCTGGTGGCTCTGGGCCCAGCAGCCGGGCGTGCAGGTCGGCACGACGCCGGCCCGCTACGGCCCCAAGCGTCGCGGCGAGACGATCTTCGCCGACCTGGTCCTCGCCTACACGAGGCTCGAGGCCTCCGTTGATCCCGAGGCGGCCACGCGCCTGGGCCTCAAGCTCCGGCTCAACTCGGTCGGCTCGCCGTGGCCGGACAGCTTTCGCTTCGGCAGCGACCACCTGCCCAAGGGCTTCCGGCACCTCGAGCTGGGGATCCCCACGACCGGCACGGTCCAGCTCACCAACCTCGCGCCGGGCGCCTGGGACATGCAGCTCCTCGACCGGGCCGACCAGCTCCTCGACGTCCGGCGCTTCACGCTGCAGGAGAACCAGGTCCTGGACCTCGGCCTGCTGCGGCACGAGGAGGAGCGGCTGACCCGGGTCGCCCTGGAGCCGTCGATTCCCTCCTCGCTCGACATGGGGCGGGCAGCCCTGTACCGGGGTGGGGAGTTCGTGGGGCGCGTCATGCTCGACCAGGACGAGATCCGTCTCCCGCAGCTCGAGGCCGGCGACTACGAGCTGAGGTTCCGGTGCTGGCGCTCGTGGCGGTCGCGCCTCGTGTACGAGGCCAAGGGCACGCTCCAGGTCGGCAACGACCGCCGCTGCCGCTGGCTCTCGCGGCCGAGCTTCGAGCGGAAGAAGGAGTCGAGCCGCCGCTGAGCGGCGCGCCGCCTCATCAGATCCCGAGCACGGCGCGGAGCTTCTCGTCGCTGCGGACGCGCCAGATCCTGGAGTCGAGGTAGTAGTGCATGAACGACCAGCCCCAGATGCCGGTCGCGATCCAGACCCACGCGGGGTTCTGGGGGTCGGTGAAGACCTTCCAGTCGAGCTCGCCGCCGATCAGCTGGACGCCGATCGAGAACACCGTGAACAGGAGCCCGCAGGCGAAGTAGACCGCGAGGTTGCGGTTGACGGCAGCGGCCGGGCCGTAGCGCTCCTCGGCGTCGGGGCCGTGGTACTTGGTCCGGTTGTAGCTCCAGATCAGGGCGTGGTACTGGATGTTGTGGAAGATCGTCACCAGCGGCACGAAGGCGTAGTGCGCGATCTGCTTGCCGCCGACGGCGTCGGCGGCGACGAACTCGGGCGGCAGGAACAGCACCGAGCGCACGACGACCCAGTGCAGGCCGACGCTCGTCAGCACGACGAGCACGACCGGGAGGTTGATGCCGCGGCCCTGCGCGACGCGGCGGACCAGGCTCAGGGCGAACAGCGCCTGCAGCGCCCAGAACACGACCGGGCCCCCGTCGAGGACCGCCTTGCCGGCGTCGAGGACGACGCGCGTCGCGGTCTGTGGGTCGCTGGCGGCCCAGGTCTTGAGCCACGGCAGCTCGAGCAGCCAGGCCGGCTGGCTCGTCAGGACCATGACGGCCGGGATCCACAGCGAGGCGATGAGGTACCACTTCTGCCACAGCAGCTCGCCGCGGTCGAAGTCACCGTGCTTGGCGCGGTAGAGCGCCAGGAAGCCGAAGTGTTGCTTGACGACGTGGTGGTAGGCCCACAGCGCCGCGAGGAAGAAGAACAGGGACACGAAGTTGGCCCCGGCCCACTCGCCGGTGAACACCCGCGACAGCCCGACGAAGGCCGGTCCGACGAGGAACCACAGCAGCGAGCCGGCGAACAGCCGCCGCCGCTCCGGCCACTCGCTGCGGTCCATGACCGTGCGGCTCAGGGTCCCCCAGAAGTGCGGTCCGTGGAACACGAACACCCACAGCAGGACGAGGGTCGCGGTCGGGAGGTGGCCGAGCCGCCAGGCCGCGAACAGCCCGAAGCTGACGAGGACGCTGCCGAGCAGGAGCCCGAGGTCGACGCCCGGGCCGATCAGCCAGCGCGGCGTCAGGATCAGGGGGCGGCGGGCGGGGACGAGGGTGTCGCTGCTCATCGGGCTCGGGAGGACGGCCCCGAATCCTACCTCCCCGTCAGGCGCAGCTCGACGTCCTCGACGTCGGCGTCCCCGAGCGGGATGTCGAGCACGCAGGCCGGCCCGGTCCCGTCCCGGGTCGCGAGCAGCCGCAGCTTGCCGGGCCCGCCGGAGATCGGCAGCGCGAAGCGGCCCTCGCCATCGGTCCAGGCGAGCAGGAGGTCGGGGACGAGGTTGCGCTCGGCCAGCCTGTGCTCGCTGAAGACGTTGTAGAACACCCGCGCACCGGCGACCGGCGCGCCGCCGGCGTCGAGCACCCGCCCCGAGACGACCGGGCGCCTGGGGATCGTGACCTCGAGCGGGACGGCCTCGCCCTGCTTGCGGCCGACCAGCGGGAGGGTGATGCGCTCGTGGATCCCCTGGCGGCACGCGACGACCAGCCCGAGGGACGCGCCCGACGGCAGCAGCAGGCGGCGCCGCCCGAGCCGGTCGGTGGTCGAGCGCACGATGATCGCCGCGCGGCCGTGGAAGTTGCCGTTCTCGACGACGAGGAGCCGCGCCCCCGGCAGCGCGCGCCCGTCGGGGCCGCGCACGGCGACGTCGACGCGGACGAGCTCCTCGGGCATGAGCTCGTGCTCCTCCTCCCGGAGCGGGGCGCCCCCGTACCAGAGCAGCGCCTGGGGCTCGACCGAGCCCTCGCCGCGGAGGCGGGCGCGGGTCGCGGCGTCGAGCAGCGCGACCAGCCGGCAGTTGCGGCCGCCGAGCCCGCCGAAGCGATGGCGCCCCTCGGCGTCGGTCGTGACCGGGTACTGCGGGTACATGCCGTAGGTCGCCGGGAAGTCACGGGCCCGGTCGGCCGGGTCGACCTGCAGCACCAGCGGGAGCCCCGGCAGGCTGCGGACCGGGAGGGCGCGCGCACCGCCGGCGACCACGATCCGGGGCGGGTCCTGCTCGGCCTTCTCCCCGCCCCGGAACAGCAGGCCGAACTCGCTGCGGTGCCCCGGCGCGACGAGCTCGATGGCCGGGTACTCGGCCTCGCCGCGGCTCATCCGGATGTCGCGGACCGGCAACGGGAACGGCAGGCGCACGCGACCCCGGTCGTCCGCGGCGGCGAGCTCGACCAGTCCGTCGGGGAGCCGCTGCACGGCCCTGGCCCCGGCCAGCGGCCGGCCCTCGCCGTCGACGACCTCGACGACCCGGGGCTCGAACTTGCCCGGCTGCATGACGATGGGGCCACCCTGGGCGATGTCGACGGTCCCGAACATCATCCGGCGCCCTGCGGCGTCGAGGACCTCGGCGTAGAGCCGCGTCCACGGGATTACGGGCACGTCGCCCTCGCCGCGGGCGTCGAGCGGGACCTCGAAGCCGTACGTCGCACCCTCGACCTCGAGCCCCTGGCGCGCGTCGGTCCAGCCGTCGCGCTGCGACCACAGCCGCAGCCGCCAGCCAGGCGCGGGCCTGCCGTCGGGGCCGCTGATCCGGGCCCGGCAGTGCGGGATCCGGTTGGCCGCGACGAGCTTGAGCGCCTCGCCGGCGCCGAGCTCGGGCACGACCTCGGACACGAGCCAGTCGCGGTCCTCGTCGCCGAAGGCCCAGGCCAGCCAGCGCCGGTCGCGCTCGAGCGCGACCGTGAAGCGTCCGTCCGCGTCGGCGACGGCCTCGACCTCGACCTGGCCGTGGACGAAGGGGTGCAGGCGCGAGACCAGCCGGACCCGGGCCCCGGCCCAGGCACTGCCGTCGGACCGCAGTGCCCGCCCGCGCGTGACGACGCCGTCGGGATCGCGCGCCGTGCGCGTCGCCGCGCCCCGAGCCTCGTCCTGCGCCCCCGCGGCGGCCGTCAGGGAGCACAGGAGGCACAGCGCCAGCGGGATCGACGACGTCATGCCCGACCTCAGCGCCGTTTGATCTGCTGGCCCTGCTGGGCCGGCGCCGCGCCCCCGGCCCGCTGCCGCACGGGCACCTCGATGCGCAGGCCGGTGCAGCCCTCGTCGACGTCGAGGAGCTGGTTGTGGCTGGCGATCGACCGGCCCCCCTCGATGAGGTTGACGTAGAGGTTGACCGGCGGGCGCAGCTCGGGCAGCACGAGCTCGAAGCGCCCCTCGGCGTCCGTCACGCCGTAGCTGCGCGTCAGGTCGATGCGGTCGAGGCTCGAACGCATGCGGTTGCGCATCGACTGGTCGGTCACGAACAGGGCCGCCCCGACGAGCGGCCGGCCCTGCTGGTCGACGAGCTGGCCGGACACGGTCTTGCCGGTCGGGATGCGGACCTTGGCCGCGACCTTGGCGCCCGGGCCGCCGGCCGGCAGCTTGTCGTGGACGATGCCCAGCGCCGAGCGGGCCGCGAAGCGGTAGCCCTTGCCGGGCGGCAGCAGCAGCACGACGTGGCCGCGGCGTGACACGCGCTCGCACAGGAGCCGCGGCGGCCCGTAGTTGGTGTCGAAGTCCCCGAACAGGTGGACGCGCGGCAGGCGGCTGCCCGGCCGCCGCTCCCCGTCGACCTCGATCTCGGCCTGGACGAGCCGGTCGATGCGGATGTCGCCGAGGGCGTGCTCCTTGGCCTGGGTCCCGAGCCCGGTCGCCAGCAGGGCCAGCGGATGGAACGGCTCACGGCCCTCGCCCTGGAGCTCGTCGAGCATCCGGTCGGGCAGCAGCGCCCACAGGGCCCAGGGGTCGTTGCCGAGGTGCTCGCAGGCGAAGCGACCCTCGGCGTCGGTCTCGAGCACCCTGCCCTGGTTGAAGTGGAACACCGGGTAGATGCCGGCGTTGCGGTCCTGCTGCCACAGCAGCAGGGTCACGCCGGCCGGCGGCTTGCCGTCGGGGCCGAGGAGCCTCCCGGTCAGGCTGCGCGCGGCGAAGGCCAGCCCGCGGCCGCCCTTGTAGCGCAGGTTGCCGCGGTTGCGGCGCACGGTGTAGTTGAGCCCGAGGTTGACGCAGACCGCGTCGCCGAGCCCCTGCTTGCGCAGGATGTACTGCGGGCCGCGCTCGTAGCGCGCGTTGAGGCGGGTGGCGCCCCGCCGCGTCTCGATCGGCAGCAGCAGCCGCGCGACCCCGTCCTCGACCTCGGCGTCGACCTTGACCTCGCGCCCGCGGTACCGCTGCCACAGCTCGAAGCCGTTGACGAGGTCGCCGTTCCAGCTGTCCTGGAACAGGCGCAGCTCCTTCTGCTGCGGCTTGTCCGGCGCCAGCGTCCAGTCCTGCCTCGGGTGCAGGCCGCCGTCCGACAGGTCGCGCTCGGCCTCGGCCAGGAGGAGCCCGTCGGCGCCGTGGACCTCGACGCCGATCGTGGGCCAGGGCAGGGGCGGCAGCATGACCGTCTTGCCCTCGACCAGCGGCAGGGCGATCGGCGGGTCGGGCTCGAGCGCCACCGCCTGCATGAGGTAGGTGTTCTGGAACGGGCGGACCGCGGTCGCGAAGCAGCGGAACGGCCCGTAGCGCTTCCAGTCCTCGCACTCGAGCGTGACCTCGAGGTCGGGCTGCTCCCAGGTCGCCTCGTGCAGCACGACCGGCTCGCCCGAGCGGACGAGGTCCATCGACGGCGTGACCCGCCAGCCGCCGGACTCGTTGCGCTCGTATGCCCAGACCATGTACGTGCGGTGCTGCAGGATCTCGCCGAAGAAGCGCCCGCGCTCGTCGGTCACGAGCTCGAGCTGGTCGCACTCGCCGAGCCCGGCGTACTCCCAGTGCGGCCAGGACATGAGGTGGACCGTGGCCCCGACCCAGGGCTCGCCGTCGACGGTCTCGACCTTGCCGTGCACGCGGACGCGGACGCCCTGGACCGGCTGCCCGAGCGGATAGGCCGAGGTCCTCGCCTGCTGTTCCTGCGGAGCGGCGGCTCGGGTGCCTGCGCGAGGACGCAGGCGCAGAGGATCGGGATCGCGGCCAGGTGGCTGAGCATGTCCCCGGGGGAATCGACGTGACGGGACCATCCTACGGCGGAGAATGGCCCGATGCGTGCCGAGATCGGAACCACGGTCGTTCTCCTCGCAGCCGCGCTCGGAGCCAGGGCCCAGGCCCCGGAGGCGCGCCCTCCGACACGGGCTGGGCTGTTCCCCGACGGCGGCGTCACGGTCTGGGTCGGCGACAGCATCACCCACGGCTGCCTCTACACGCGGTTCCTCGAGGACTTCGCGCGCAGCCGCCACCCGGCCAGGAGGTTGCGCTTCATCAACGCCGGCGTCAGCGCCGACACGGCGCGCGAGGCGCTGCTGCGCTTCGACGAGGACGTCGCGCCGTGGAAGCCGGCCGAGGTCTTCGTCTGCCTCGGCATGAACGACGGCGGCTTCGTGGCGTGGGACGCGGCCCGCTTCGCGGCCTTCAAGGAGCACATGGGCCTGATCCTCGACCGCGTCGCCGCCCTCGGCGCCAAGGCGCGGCTGCTGAGCCCCCCGCCGATCGACGCCCCGGCCTGGGACCGCGGCCCGCTGGCCTCGCGCGTGCACGGCGCGGACTACGGGCTCGTGCTGACGCGCTACGCCGAGTGGCTCGAGGACGAGGCCGGGCGCCGCGGGGCCGCCTGGGTCGACCTGCTGTCCCCGCTGCGCGAGGCCGGCAAGCGGCTGCGCCTCGAGAACCCCGGCGCGAGCCTGAGCCCCGACGGCATCCACCCCAACGAGCCCGGGGCGGCCCTGATGGCGCTCGAGATCCTGGCCCGGTCGGGCGAGCTCGCGCCGCGCGGCGAGGTCGTCCTCCCGGCGCGCGGCGAGGCCCGCTGCGCGGGCGGCAGCCTCGACGGCGTCGAGCGCGGCGCCGACCGCGTCGCGTTCCGGCTCCGGGCCGACTGCCTGCCGTGGGTCCTGCCGCTCGAGGCCCGCGGCGCGGCCGTCCTCGACCCCCGCTACGTGGAGGCCAACCGGCTGACCCTCGGCGTCGAGGGCCTGGCCGACGGCGTCTGGGAGCTGTCGGTCGACGGCACGCGGCTCCTGGCCGCGACCGCGCGGGCCTGGGCCCGCGGCGTCGACGTCGGCAGCGAGGTCCGGCACCCGGACTGGCTGCAGTCGGCGCTGCTGACCCGCGAGAACGCCGAGCGCAGCCGCCAGATCGTCGACGGGATCCGCGACCTGTTCCTGGCCCGTCGGGCCGAGGAGCGCATGCGCAGCGAGGAGGGCGTC
Source organism: Planctomycetota bacterium (assembly GCA_041398545.1). GTDB lineage: Bacteria > Planctomycetota > UBA1135 > UBA1135 > JAWKUM01. The sequence goes on from JAWKUM010000049.1 coordinate 20,492, forward strand.
GACAGCGAGGCCCACGCGCGCGCCCGCGCGCGGGTGCTCGAGCTCCGCGAGGGCCTCGTCGAGCTCGGCCGCCGCATGCTGCGCTCGGACCAGTGGCTCGACCGGGCCCGCCGGACCCTGCCGCGGCGCTACGTGCTCGAGCGCCGCTGACAGGTCCCCGGCTGCCGCCTCCCCGACCTAGCGGCAGTCCGCCAGGTTGGC
>JAWKUM010000050.1:0-20636 GCA_041398545.1 Planctomycetota bacterium
GCCGTCGGTGACCCAGGGCTCGTAGCCGTTGGTGCCGTCGGTCGCGTAGAAGTAGACCTTGTCACCGCAGCGCGCGAAGTAGTTGGGGGACGAGCTGCTCGCGCCGGCGTAGATGTCCTTGAGCATCGTCGTGCCGGCGGCCGTGCCGTCGGTGACCCACGGCTCGTAGCCGTTCGTGCCGTCGTTGGCGTAGAAGATCACCTTGTTGCCGAGGTGGGCCTTGTAGTACGAGTACGAGCTGGAGGAGCCGGGGTAGATGTCCTTGACCATGGTCGTGCCGGCGGCCGTGCCGTCCGAGCTCCACAGCTCGTAGCCGTTGGTGCCGTCGTTGGCCGTGAACAGGACCTTGCCGAAGAGCTCGACGATGTAGCTGACCGAGTCGTTCGCGGTCACGGCCCCGAAGGTCCAGACGTTGATGTCCTTGATCATCGCCGTGGTCGCGGCCGTGCCCTGGGAGGTCCAGAGCTCGACGCCGTTGGTGCCGTCCTGGCCGTAGAACACGACCTGGCCCTTGGCGATGCGGGTCATGTAGTAGCCGTAACCGGTGCTCGTGCCCGAGTAGAGGTCGAAGCACAGGGTGCCGGCGGCCGTGCCGTCGGTCACGCAGGGCTCGCGACCGGTCCCGGTCGCGACCTCGTTGCCGGAGAAGAACACGCGGCCGGTGCCGTCCTCCTCGAGGTAGTAGGCATAGCTCGTGCCGGCCGCGGCGCAGAACACCTTGGTGTTGGCCGGCGTGCCGTCGGTCTCCCAGATCTGGTACGCCGAGCCGGTGTAGCTCGACATGTAGACCTTGGTCTTGGCCGCGTCGGAGCAGAGGTAGTAGTACGAGCCCTGACCCGTGCCGCTGTTGATGTCGGCCAGGAGGACCGTGCCGGCGGCCGTGCCGTCGGTGACCCACCACTCGTAGCCGGCGGCGCCGGTGCCGGTCCCGTCATAGCCGCGGAACACGTACTTGCTCGGGACCGTGCCGATGGCGGCGCTGTAGATCAGCGAGGCGCCCGAGGTCGTCCCGGGGTAGATGTCCTTGACGAGGGCCGTGCCGGTGGCCGTGCCGTCCGTGATCCAGATCTCGGTGCCGGCCGTCGCGTCGCTGGCGTTGAAGATCAGGCCGGCGGGGCCGAAGGGCTGCAGGTAGCTCGGCGAGCTGCTGCTCGTGCCGGCGTAGATGTCCAGGACGAGGGTCGTGCCGGCGGCCGTGCCGTCGGTGACCCACAGCTCGGTGCCGTTCGTGCTGTCGGTGGCCCGGAAGAACACCTTGCTGCCGGCGAAGTTGGAGCGGCAGTAGGTCGGGCTGGAGCTGCTCGAGCCGGCGTAGATGTCCTTGATCATCTTGGTGCCGGCGGCCGTCCCGTCGGAGATCCAGGGCTCGTAGCCGTTGGTGCCGTCGGAGGCCTGGAACACGACGCTCGTCCCGAGGCGGGCGATGTAGGCCGGGGAGGAGCTGCTCGCCCCCGCCCAGATGTCCGCGATCATCTTGGTGCCGGCGGCCGTGCCGTCGGTGACCCACAGCTCGTAGCCGGACGACCCGTCGTTGGCGCGGAAGTAGATCTGCGTGCCGACCACGGTCAGGTAGTACGGGCTCGAGCTGTCCGGACCCTTGTTGATGTCGGCGACCATCGTCGTGCCGGCGGCCGTGCCGTCGGTCCGCCACAGCTCCTGGCCGTTGGCGTAGGTCGTCGCGGCGAAGTACGTGTAGCCGCCCATCTGGACGTAGCGGTACTCGTCGTAGGACTGGGCGTAGGTGGCGTAGCTCGGCGAGCTCGACGCGATCGGGGTGACCGGCGTGGTGTTGATGTCCTTGACGAGGTAGGCGTTCTGCGCCGAGAGGCCGGCGGCGAGCCCGAAGGTGGCCGCGAGGGCCACGGAGAGTACACGGGCCCCACGCAGGTTGAGTGGGATCGACATGGATTGTCCTTTGCTCAGGATGAGCGAAGCAGGGAGAGGGGGAGTCCCCTCGGGGGGGGATCGCGCCGTCGCCCGAGCAGGCGGTCCGGGACGCGACCGCGGGATGTGCCGGTCCTCGCCGCGCGCGGCTGCGACCGTCCTTCCTGCGGTATGAATTCGTATCCGATGCAACGGGACCGGCAATCGCCTCGGTGCTCCAAGCTTGTCCTTTGCCCATCTCGAAATCGTCCCGGTGTGTCTCCGCGTACGGCGCCGCTCACGCGCCTGCACGGTCCACGACGAACGCGGTGCGCTCGACGTGCGCGTGGTGACACACCTGTCTGCGATCACGCGTGACGAGCCCGATACCGCGTCGCGGTACGGGAGGCGTCCGCGGGTACCGCCGTTACGGATCGCGTATCGCTTGCACCGCACCTGCAACGGCGGCCGCGCGCCCGATCGGGTCGCCGCCGGAGGGAGGGACCACGCCCGCTAGTCGACGACCGGGAGCTGCAGCGCGATCAACCGCTGGCCGCGCTTGACGACCACGGCGACCTTGGTGCCCGTCCGTTGCGTGAGCCGGTACCAGGCGTGGAAGTGCGCGACGGACTCGAAGTCGTCCTTGCCACCGACGGAGACGACGACGTCGCCCTTCCGGAGCCCGGCGGCGAGCGCGCTCTTGCCCGTTGCGGCCGCCTCGCCCCAGGTCACGAGGTAGCCGACCCGGAACGCGAACCGGTCCTCGGGCAGGCCGAGGGCGCGCTTCTCCCCGGCGTCGAGCGCCGGGCCGCCGAAGCCCGGCCGCGGCGACAGGCCCCACTTGGACGGGCGCCAGGCCAGGTCGAGGGGGGTGCCGACGCGCCAGCCCTTGGCCAGCTTGAGGGTGCCGGCCTTGGCCGTGCCGTCCCGGTCCCACGCCAGGGGCAGGGACGTGGACCGGTCGACCGGGGTCCGCTCGAACGCCCACTGGAGGTCGGCGATCGTCGCGACCCCGACGTCGCCGAGCCGCCGGATCCGGTCGCCGGCCCGCAGCCCGGCCAGCCAGGCGGCGCCGTCCCGGGTCACCCCGCGGACGAGGTCCTGCTCGACCGGGTCGAGCTCGAGGCCGACCCTCGCCGGCGAAGGCCAGATCCAGATGTCGTCCCGGGACCAGCGCCCCTCGCGCCGGGCCTCGTCGCGGAGGACGTCGTTCAGGGTGTGGCAGTGCACGCACTCGGGCGGCTTCTCGCGCCCGCGCAGGCGCCGCTTCCAGGCCTCGAGCTCGCCGACCCTGCGGCCCGGCGCCGGCGGCGTGACCGCCTCGCCCGACGCGACCACGGCCTCGTGCTCGGCGAGGGTCAGCCGCATGACCCGGAGCAGCCCGGCGACCGACGACCAGGACAACGGGTCGGTCGCGTCACGGCCGCCGTAGCGGTGGTAGACCCGGCCCTCGGGGTGCACGAGCAGGAAGGCCAGGGTCAGGTCGAAGTCGAAGGCGAGGTTGTCGAGGTCGTGCCCGGCCATGTCGGTGACCCGGACGCAGACGAAGCGCCGGGCGACGTCGACGAAGTCCTGCGGCGGCTCGACCAACTGGTCGGCCAGGGTCGCGCAGTCCCTTCACGGGACGCAGCGGTAGTACAGCAGCAGCGGCCGCCCGGTCGCGCGCGCCTCCTTGCGCGCGGCGGCGAGGTCCTCGCGCCAGGCGAAGCCCGGCCCCGGCCGCGTGGCCGGCGCGGGCTCCGGGTCCTGCGCGGGCTCCGGGGCGGGCTCCTGCCGGCCCGCGGCCGCGAACGTCGCGAGGGCGAGGACCGGGAGCAGGACGGCGCGGAGCGGGCGGGTCGGCATGGCCGCAGGATATCCTGCGCCCGTCATGTCGTCGTTGCTGCGCATCGCGGGCCCGGTCGAGCACGAGATCGCCAAGATCAAGGGCTCCCGCTTCGTCGCCTTCGCGACGCCGGTCCGCGACGAGGACGAGGCCGCCGCGTTCGTCGACGGGCTGCGCCGCCGCTTCCACGACGCCCGGCACCACTGCTGGGCCTGGCGGCTTGGCCGCGAGCCGGAGCGGGCCCGCAGCTCCGACGACGGCGAGCCGTCGGGCACCGGTGGGGCGCCGATCCTGGCCGAGATCGACGGCCGCGACCTCCGCGACCTCGTCGTCGTCGTCGTGCGCTGGTTCGGCGGGGTCAAGCTCGGCACCGGCCCGCTGGCCAGGGCGTACGGCGAGGCCGCCCGCGAGGTCCTGACCCGGGCCCGGGTCGTCGAGGTCCCGATCGTCCGGCAGGTCCGGGTCATCCACGCCTGGGACGACAGCGGGCCGGTGCAGGCGGTCCAGGCCCGCTTCGGCCTCACCCCGGTCGAGGGCGCCTACGAGGCCGAGGTCCGGCTCGTGTTCGCCGTCCCGACGGCCCGGGCCGAGGCCTTCGCGCGGGCCGTGACCGACGCCAGCTCGGGCCGGGCCCGGGTGGAGATCGGCCCAGAGCTCGCCTGAAGGCTTGCGCGTGGACTGCTACATCTGTAGTAGTGTGCCCCTCCCGTCGCTCGGATCATGAAGCTCAGCCCCTCCGAATGGACCGTCATGCGCGTCGTCTGGGACCGGACCGAGGTCACGGCCCGGGACGTCCTGGACGCCGTCGGCGCCGAGACCGGCTGGGCCTACACGACCGTCAAGACGACCCTCGACCGCCTCGTCGACAAGGGCGCCCTGGCCGTCGAGAAGCACGAGCGGCAGGGCCGTTACCGGCCGCTGCTGGGCCGCTCCGAGGCCCGGCGTCGGGCCCTGGCCGGGCTCGTCGAGCGGGCCTTCGGGGGCAGCGTCGGCGGCCTCCTGCGGCACCTCGTCGCCGAGGAGCGCCTCGCCGACGGTGAGCGCGCCGCGCTGAGCCGGCTGCTCGCGCAGGCCGACGCCGAGGAGCGGGGGCCGGACGGCGCGGGTGGTCCGGACACTGCGGCCGCCCCGGAGGAGGGCGGATGAGCGAGCTCCTGGCGGCGCTCGAGGTCCTGGCCACCGACTGGCTGCTGCCGCGCAGCGTCCAGGCCCTCCCGCTGTTCGCGACCGTGCTGCTGGTCGACGCCGCGCTCGGCCGGCGCATCGGGCCCGAGGCCCGCGGCCTGCTGTGGACCCTGGCCCTGGCCCTGCCGTGCCTGCCCCTCGGGCTCGAGGCCGGCTGGGCCCCGCTGCCGCACCCGGCCCCGCTCGCCGGGGCGGCCGCCTCGCTCCCGGCCTGGACCCGGGTCCTCGCCGTGCTCTGGCTCGCCGGCGCCCTCGTCCACCTCGGCCTGCTCGTCGCCGGAGAGCTCGGCCACAGGCGACGCCTCGCGCGGCTCGAGCGCGTCCCGTCCGCCTGGCTCGACCGGACCGTGGCCGAGGTCGCCGCCGGCCTCGGCATGCGGCGCGCGCCGTCGCTCCTGGTCCTGCGCGGCCTCGACGAGGCCCTGACCCTCGGCCTGCTGCGTCCGCGCGTGCTGCTGCCGCTGCGCCTCTGCGAGCGCGCGCGGGGGGACGCGCGCGCCCGCTTCCGCCTGCGCCAGGTCCTGGCCCACGAGCTGGCCCACGTTCGCCGCCGCGACCCGCTCGTGGTCGCCGCGTGGCGACTCCTGCTGGCGCCGTTCTGGTTCCACCCGCTGCAGCGCTTCGCGCTGCGCCGCGCCGAGCTCTGCGCCGAGCTCAGCTGCGACCGCCAGGCCCTGCGCGGCAGCGGCGCCCGCCCCGACGAGTACGGGCGGACCCTGCTCGACCAGGCCCGGGCGTGGATCGCGCCGGGCCCGCGCGCGGCGACCGGCTTCCTCGGCCCGCGCAGCATGCTGCTGGCCCGCCTCGAGCTGCTGCCGTCGCTGCACCGGCCGCGCCGGCCGCTGCTCGGCCTGCTCCTCGCGACCGTCGTCGCCGTGTGCTGCATGCCGGCGCGGACGACCCGCGCCGGGCCGGCCTACGAGGACCTCGAGGGCTGCCTGCAGAAGCGCTTCTTCGTCATGCGCGCCATGGCCGCCGCCGCGGAGGCGCCCCGCTGATCACCGCCGGACTTCCACCGGCATTCCCCCCCGAACGGAGAGACCGCCCGATGAAGCCCACGTTGCTCGCCTGCTCCCTCCTCGTGCTCGCCGCCGGCACGCGCGTCGTCCCGACCGCGCAACAGGACGGCCAGGACCCCCAGGGCCAGATGGCCGAGATGATGGCCAAGGTCGCCAAGCTCACGCGGCCCGGCAAGCACCACGAGGAGCTCAGGCGCTTCCTCGGCACCTGGGACACCGAGATGCGCATGTTCATGGGCGGCCAGGCGACCCCGCCCGACAAGGGCACGTGGGAGTGCAAGTGGCTCATGGACGGCCGGTGGCTCGAGGCCCGCGGCAAGGGCACGATGATGGGGCAGCCGAGCCAGAGCTTCATGCTCATGGGCTACGACAACTTCAAGCAGAGCTTCGTGTCGACCTACGTCAGCTCGTTCGACACGGCGATGCTCGAGGCCGAGGGCGACATGACGCCTGACGGCAAGTCGCTGATCACCTACGGCACGCTCGACGAGTACCTCACCGGCGAGCACGACAAGATGGTCAAGTACGCCTGGCGGTTCCTGTCCGAGGACGAGATCGTCCTCGAGGTCCACGACCTCCCGATCGGCGAGACCAACACCAAGGTCGTCGAGGTCCGCTACAAGCGCCGCAAGTAGGGCGCCGCCCCCGACCCCCAGGACCCAGGAGGACCCCATGGTCTCGATGACGCTGCGCAAGCAGGTCGACGCGCCGCCCGAGCGCGTCTTCGACGTCGCATCCGACTTCGCCAACGCCGGCCGGAACATCCGCGCGATCACGAGCCTCGAGGTCCTGACCGCGGGCCCGATCGGCGTCGGCACGCGGTTCCGCGAGACGCGGACGATGTTCGGCCGGCCCGCGACCGAGGAGATGGTCATCATCGGCTTCGAGCGGCCCCGCTCGTACACGGTCGGCTGCGAGAACCACGGCTGCACCTACCGGACCGAGTTCCGGTTCGAGCCCACGGCCGGCGGCACCGAGATCGCGATGACCTTCGAGGCCGTGCCGCGGACGCTCGCGGCCAAGGTCATGGGGTTCCTGCTGCGGCCCCTGCTCAGGAAGTGCATCAAGGAGACGGAGAAGGACCTCGACGACCTCAAGGCGGTCGCCGAGGGTCGCCCGACCCAGGCGCCCTGAGCGGGGCTACAGGAACAGCAGCACGTAGACGACCGCCAGGGCGAGCTGGAAGCCGGCGAAGGGGAGGGCCTTGCGGATGAAGGCCCCGAACCCGAGCGGGATCCGGTAGCGGTGGATCAGCGTCACGGCGACCAGGGTCGAGGCCGAGCCGATCGGGGTCAGGTTGCCGCCGAGGTTGGCCCCGAACACGACCGACCACCACATCGGGTCGTCCGGACCGCGGACGCCGCCGCCCGCGGCCGGGATGCCGGCGAGGATCCTGGCCAGCATCGCGGAGAGCGGGATGTTGTCGGTCACCGACGAGAAGCCGGCCGAGGACAGCAGCAGGGCCGCGCCGCCGGCGGTCTCGCCGAGGCCGATCACGGCCTCGATGCCGTGCCCGATCATCGCCAGGACGCGGGCCTGTTCGAGCACGTGGATGAACGCGAACAGCCCGGCGAAGAAGGCCAGGAGGTCCCAGTCGACGCCCTGGTAGAAGCGGTCGACCTCGTGCTTGAAGCGGAGCAGGGCGACGGTTCCGAACAGCATCGCGACGAACCCCATGCCCAGGTCCGAGACCCAGGGCAGGACGGAGGTCGTGGCGATGACGAGGATGAAGGCCGCGAGCAGCGCCGTCGACAGCCGGAAGAAGCCGGGGCTCTCGATGCCGTCGGTCTCGTCGAAGGCGGCGACCATGGCCAGCGCCTCCTGGCGCTCGGCGTCGCCCGCGAGGGGCCGGACGTCGAACGTCCGCGCGCCGACGAGGATCGTGCCCCAGGTCGCCGCGACGACGAACGGCGCCGCCTTGACGAAGAAGTCGAGGAAGCTGATGCCCGCCGCCGTGCCCACGATGATGTTGGGGACCGAGCTGATCAGCGTCAGCAGGCCGCCGACGTTGGTCAGGAGGCCCTCGACGAGGAGGAAGCCGAGGAGGTGGTCCTTGCGCCCCAGCCGGTCGAGGGAGACCCCGGTCAGCGAGCCGACGAGGATCATGGCCGTGACGTTGTTGAGCACGGCCGAGAACAGCACCGTCATCAGCCCGTAGCACCACAGGAGCCGCCGCGGGTCGCCGCCCGAGGCCTTGGTCAGGCGGACCGCGATCCACGTGAACAGCCCGGAGCGGCTGGTGACGTCGATGAACAGCGAGGAGCCGAGGATGATCGTGATCACGCCCCAGTCGATCGCGGGGACGTAGACCGGCAGGTCGACGTCGTGGCCGCCGATGCGGTACGGGCCGAAGGGCAGGAGGTGGAGCGCCGTGCCGAGCAGCAGGGCGAGGATCGCGAAGCAGGCCACGATCAGGGACTTCTTGGCGTGGAGCTTCTCCTCGAGGGCGAGGCACACGACGAGCGCGACCAGGAGGCCCGTGAACAGCCACGTCGTGGCCGCCGGGACCTCGTGGGCGGCGTGCGCGGCCTGGCCGAGCAGGGCGGCGGAGCTCATCGGCGCGCCTCCTAGAGCAGGAGCAGGGGGACCTGGCGGAGGTCCACGGCCAGGGGGTACGACAGCCCGTGCATCGCGACCTGGTCCTCGTCGCGGGCCGGGAACACGACGAGGTCGACCTCGAGCTCGGCGACGCGGCGCTCGTAGTCGGCCAGCATGCGGCCGAAGCGGACCTCGGGGAGGACCCTGAGGTCGGGCCGGGCCGCGCGCAGGCCCTCGACGCAGCTCTCGATGTAGTCCCGGGGCTCCTTGAGCAGCCGCTCGGCGAGCCGCTCGCGCGCGTTCTCGGTGTCGATCGACGGGATCTTGGAGATGGCCTCGAGGTAGCGGGCGAACGTCCGCGCGTCCTCGACGTGGCCGAGGACGAGGGTCCCGCCCGTCAGCGTGAGCGCGGCGCCCCAGCCGACGAGCAGGTCGTCGCCGGTCAGGTGGTCGGTCACGACGAGGACGCGGTTGGTGTCCTGCATCGCGTGGCCGGCCGCGGCGCCGGCCCTGGGGTGGGGGAGGACGAGGACCGGGGTCGTCGTCGCGTTGACGAGGACGTCGAGGTGCTCGCCGAGGCTGAAGTGCCAGCGCCAGCCCTCGGAGTGGAGGTGGCGGTAGGTCACGCAGAGGTCGGGTCGGTGCGCCTCGACGAGGTCGAGCAGCGCCCGCTCGGTGGCGAACTCGTGGCCCTCGACCAGCGTCCAGGTCGGGCGCTCGGGCGAGGCGGCGTCCGGCTCGAGCACGGCCAGCATCGCGCGCACCGTCGCCAGGAAGCCCCGCGCCTCGTCGCCCTCGAGGTCGGTCACGACGAGCACGCGCGCGATCCGCGGCCTCCGGTGGCGGTACGGCTGTTTGGCCGCGGAGCGGAACAGGCTCTCGAACTGGTCGACCTTGGTCATGCGGGCCTCCTCGACGCCCGAGCATGCCCGCGGCCGCGCGCGGGATCCACGCGCGGGCCGGCGCCGAGGGCGGCTTCTGCGATCCGCGGCCCGCGGTTACGATGCGGCTCGACCCCGCTCCCGACCCTCGGCCCCTCCGCGCCCACGAGGAGGCCCCGCACGAGGAGGCAAGGACCGTGACGCACCGGCACCTCGCGCTGCTGGCCGTGATGACGCTGTGCGCCGGGGCCGCACCGGCCCAGGGCGACGCCCTGGGCGACGCCTTCACCAAGTGGTTCCGCTACTTCGAGAAGGGCCGGTTCCCGCCCGAGGGCCGCGACTGGCGCAAGCGCAGCCCGATCCTCCCACCCGACATGCGGCTCGTGCCCGAGGGCTTCCAGGGCTCGTACGACCGCGTCGAGGAGAGCCGCGACATCCTCACGCTGCTCGTGCAGCGGGGCGGCTACGCCGACGGCGAGCGCCTGCTGCAGGTCCTGGCCCAGCCGCGGCCCACCGACCCGCTCGGCGCGAACGTCCACGACGGCGTGGTCGAGCTCGTCGCGGCCGAGCTGGCCCGGCCCGGCCTCCCGGTCGGCCTCCAGGCCGCGGTCCTCGACCGGCTCGAGGCCGGGCAGCTCGCCCTGCCCGGCCGCGACGAGCGCCTCGGCCACTCGGAGCCCGAGCTGGCGATGAGCCTCCTGCCGCTGCTCGGCGACTTCCACCCGTCGCGCTTCCGCCCGGTGCTCGAGCGCTACCTGGGGAGCGGCGACTTCCGCCTCGTGCTCGCGGCCGGCGAGGGCCTGTCGCGGATGCGGTCGGCCCGCTCGCTGCCGGTCCTCGTCGACGCGCTGGGCCGGTTCTCGACGCCCGACCGGCTGCGTGAGCTCGTGCGCCTCGTGCTCGAGCTCGACAGCCTGGCGCTCGACGCCGCGGACGACGACGGGGAGGGCGCGGCCGAGGGGGCCGGCGAGGAGGGGACCGGCAAGCCAGGGGCCGCCGACGGCGCGGCGGAGGCCGCGCGGGCCCGCGACAAGGCCGCGCGCGAGGCGCTCGAGCGGCACCTCCTGGCCAAGGTCCGCGAGGCCTGGGCGCGGCAGACCGAGCCGCGCTCCAGGATGGCCCTCGTGCCGCTGTTCCGGACCTGGCGCAGCGCCGACAGCGTGCCGTTCCTGCTCGCCGAGCTCCGCCGCGCGCTCGACCAGCAGAAGGCGGCCGGCCACGCGACGTCCCTGCCGTTCCTCGTCGCGGCCGTGCACGAGACGCTCTGCGACCTCTGCGGCGCGTTCCACGCCGGCAGCGACCCCGAGGACTGGTTCGCGTTCTGGGAGCAGGAGAAGGCGCGCTTCGTGCTCGCGCCCCGCCCGGAGCAGAAGGGCACGACCCGCGCCGAGGGCTTCTTCGGCATCCCGGTCCGCGGTCGCTGCGTGCTGTTCGTGCTCGACTGCTCGGGCTCGATGAGCGCCGGGACCCTGACCGGCGAGGCCCCGGAGTCGGGGGTCCTGCCGTCCCGCCTCGAGCGGGCCAAGCAGGAGCTCCTGGCCGCGGTCGAGGGCATGGACGACCACCGCAGGTTCAACGTCGTCCTGTTCTCGACCTCGGCGCGGGCCTGGATGCCGGCGCCGCGCCCGGCGACCGAGCGCCGCCGCCAGGCGCTGGCGTCGTCGCTGCGCGGCCTGCAGCCCAGGGGCGGGACCAACCTCCTGGCCGCGCTGCGGCTCGGCATCGCCGGCCGCATCAAGGAGCAGCAGGGGCGCTACGGGACGTCGATCGACGAGGTCTTCGTGCTCAGCGACGGCATGCCGTCGTCGCCGCCGGACCTGATCCTCGAGCGCGTCCGCCAGTGGAACCCCGGCCGCGCCGCGGCGATCCACGCCGTCTACCTCGGCCAGGAGACGCGGGGCCTGCCGATCGACCAGCCGGAGCGGGTCGGGCCCGACTCGTTCATGCGCAGGCTCGCCGAGGAGAACGGCGGGCGCTTCGTCGCGCTGCGCTGAGCCGGGCCCTACGATCCCCGGCGTCCGCGGAGTCCCGACGCATGGTCCGACTGTTGTCCGTTCCCCACCTCGGCACCGCCGAGGAGGACGTGCTGCTGCTCGAGTGGCGCGTCCCCCCAGGCCACGACTTCCACCGTGGCCAGATCCTCGTCGTGCTCGAGACGCTCAAGGCCAGCTTCGAGATCGAGGCCGAGGACGACGGCCGGATGTGCGCGCACCTGGCCGAGGAGGGGACCCGGCTGCAGGTCGGTGCCCCCCTCGCCGCGCTCGCGGCGCCCGGCGAGGTCGCGTCGGCCTCGGACTGGGCGCACCTCGTCGACGAGGTCGGCGCGCCGCCGACCGGGGAGGAGGACGTCCCCCTCGCCGAGCCCACCGCGCCCCGGTCCGCGGGTGGGGGCGGCGCCGCCGTCCCGGCCGCGCCCGCGGCGCGCCGCCGGGCCGCCGAGCTGGGCGTCGACCTGGCCGCGTGCACCGGCAGCGGTCCCGGCGGCCTGATCCGGGTCGAGGACGTCGAGGCCGCGGCCCGCGCGCCCGTCGACGCCGGCGGGGACGGGGACCGGGGCCGCCTCGACCCCGGCTTCGTCGCGCGGCTGCGGACCGAGGGCGGGGCCTTCGCCCGGCTGTCGTCGTCGTTCCGCCTCGACCAGTACCGTCGCCACGGCGCCGACGTCGGCCCCGACTGCGTGCTCGGGCCCGGCAGCCTGCTCGTCTGCGAGCGGCTCGTGCTCGGCGCGGGCACCCGCCTGGGCCGCGACGTCCGCGTCGAGGCGTCGAGCTTCGAGACCGGGCCGGGGACCGGCATCGGCGACCGCTCCTCGCTGCGCGCCCGCGTGCTGCGGCTCGGGGCCAACGCCTACCTCGCGCCCGACGTCGAGGTCGGCGGCGGGGGGGCCATGGACCCCGAGGCCCGCTGCGAGATCGGCAGCCACGGCTTCGTCGGCGAGCGCGTGCACCTCAACCCCTGCCGCCCGCTCCGCATCGGCGACGAGGTCGTCGTGTCGCGGGGCGCGGTCGTCATGACCCACTCCTTCGGGCTCGACGCGCTGGCCGGCTACCCGAGCCGGTTCGCCGGCGTGACGATCGACGACGGGTGCCAGGTCGGCATCAACGCCGTGCTGTTCCCCGGCGTGCACATGGGCCGCGGCTCGATCCTGTTGTCGGGCTCGTCGCTGATCGGCGACCTGCCCCCGGGCCGGCTGTGGGGCGGCGTCCCGGCCCGCGACCTCAAGGCCGCGGCCCGGCCCCTGGCCGAGGACGAGCGCCTCGAACTCCTGCTCGCGATCTGCGCCGAGTTCGCCCGCCAGCTCGAGCTGCGCGGCCTCGAGCTCGGCACGCGCCGCGAGGGCACGCGCCTCGTGCTCGACGTCGACCGGGATGGGGACCGGCACCGCATGATCGTCGACCTCCAGCTCCCGCTGGAGGAGCACGACCTCGTCGCCGAGGACCTGCGCGTCGGCCTGCGCGTCGACGAGGCCCGCTGGGCGGCGCTGCCGGCCGAGCTCTGCGCGATGGACCTGGGCCGCAAGCGGCTCGCCGGCCGCCCCGGGCCCCTCGGCGAGGCCTTCCGCGAGTGGCTGCGCAAGCACGGCGTCCGGCTCGCGCCGCGCACCTGGACCTATCGCGGGGGGTGGCTGTGACCGGCGCGGGCGGAGGGGCGGGGGCCGAGGTCGCGGCGGCGCACGCGTACAGCCTGCCGCACTACCGCTTCATCCTGCGCCGGGCGCTGGAGCTCGGCTACGCGCTGCCGCTCGTCCGCGACGTGGCCTTCGGCCTGCCGGGCGGGCGCTGGTTCCTGGTCCGGCACGACGTCGACCTGACGCCGTGGGCGGCCGAGGAGATGGCCAGGGTCGAGCACGAGGAGGGCGTGCACACGACGTACTACTACCGGCTGCACGCGCCGACCTACAACCTCGCCGACGCCGAGGTGCTCGACTCGGTCCGCCGCGTCCACGAGCTCGGGCACGAGGTCGGCCTGCACTACGAGCCGGGCTTCTTCCTCGCCCGCGGCGAGGACCCGGTCGAGGGCACGCGGCGCGACATCCGGGTGTTCGAGGAGCTCGTCGGCTTCGGGACCCGCTCGATCGCCCAGCATCAGCCGGCCCAGGGGCCGCTCCTGGCCGACATCGACCCCGCGCGCCCCTGCGCGTACCAGAGCGCGCTCGTGCGCGAGATCCCGTACTTCGGCGACTCGGGCTTCCACTGGCGGGAGGGCTGCGTCTGCACCAAGCTCGGCGTGCACGAGCGGCTGCACACGCTGATCCACCCGCACAGCTGGACGGTCTGGGGCCGGGCGTGGCAGGACGTCCTGCGGGCCCACGCGGCCGACCTCGGCCAGCGCCTCGCGGCCGGCATGGAGCGCTACATCGACGAGGTCGAGCGCTACCTGGCCGACCGCGCGCGGCTCGACCGCGAGCGGGAGGAGCGCTACCGGGACGGCGGCTGAGCCACCGCCCCGGTCGGGCGGAGCCGGCTACTTGTGGCGCCGGCCGGCGGAGTCCATGCCCCCGCCCTCGTTGCCCTCGTTGCCGGCGGCCTTGCCGGCCGAGTCCATGCCGCCGCCCTCGGTGCCCTCCTTGCCGCCGGCGGCCGCCTCGGGGGCGCCGACGACCTTGCGGGCCTTGGCGGGGAGCTTGGCCTTGCCGTCGTGGGCCTCGTCGAGGCTCAGCGTCAGCGTCATCGCGGGCTTGGCCTTCTTCTTCTCCCCCTTCTCGTCCTCCTCCTCGTCCTCGTCCTGCTGCTGTCCGCCGGGGAAGGCGACCTGGAAGGGGTTGTTGGGGTCGTTCTTGACGTAGACCTCGAAGACGGTCTTGAGCGGCAGCTTGGTCCGCGGGTCCTCGAACACGCGCACGACGACGCGGCGCAGGGTCTCCGGGGTCTTGAGCGCGGCGCCGCCGCCGCCGGCGATCATGATGACCTGGCCGAGGGCGCCGCCCATGCCGCTCTCGGGCAGGGCGCCGCTGCGGAACAGCAGCCTGCTGTCCTCCTCGGAGATCTCGCCCTCGTAGCAGCGGACCGGGCGGTCCTCGAGGGTCTGGCCGGGGATGACCTCCCAGTCGCAGGCCTTGCCCAGGTCGGCCAGGCGGGCCGCGATGAACTCGAGGTCGGTCGTGTGGGTGTTCTTCCACGAGCCGATCGGGGCCAGGCAGGGGATCCAGTCCCCGTCCCGGTCGCGCACGACGAAGCGGCCCTGATAGGTGGCCAGGACCTGGTCGCCGTCGTTGCTGAGCCAGGTCTTGAGCCCGCCCTCCTTGTACATCTCGACGACCTGGGGCTTGGGCTTGGCCTGGTTGCCGCCCATGCCCTGGACCCGGATCGCCATGAACGGGTTGCCGCCGCCCTCGAGCGAGCAGGTCAGGTGGTAGGCGTCGGTCCCGGCCAGGCTGCCCAGGCAGCGGGCGACCCGGGAGCCGACGTCGACCGAGCCCTGGTCCTGGGCCGGCAGGGCTGGGAGGGCGAGCAGGGGGGCGAGCAGGACGGGCGCGAGGGCGTTCATCGAGGTCTTCTCCTTCAGAGCGGGGTCGCGATTCTCGCCGCGGCCGACCGCGAGGGGCAGGGGCGATCCCTTTGATTCCCCCCCTCTACGGCGGTCCCTGACCTGGCGAGGACGGCCCGACGGCGGGGCCGCCGGCTTTACTCCCGGTCGGGCGTGAATCCGGGGTCCGGCCCCTCGGGGTCGCGATCCTCGCCGGTCCCGCCGCCGTCCTGGCGCCGCTCGCGCTCCAGCTCCTCGAGCAGCCGGGCGACCCGGTCCGCGCCCTCGATCGACTCGTCGAACACGAACTCGAGCTGGGGCACGGTCCGCGTCTCGAGGACCTCGGCGACCTCGTGCTGGATGAAGCGCCGGGCGTGCTGGAGCCCCGCCTCGTTGAGCCGGCGGGCCTTCTCGTCGCCGAGGACCGACCAGTAGACCTTGCAGCGGACGAGCTCGCGGTCGAGCTCGACGCGCGTGATCGTGATCAACCCCAGCCGCGGGTCCTTGGCGTCCCGCTGCAGGGTGCTGGCGATCTTGACCTTGATCAGCTTCTCGAGGCGTTGGATGCGGCGGGGGGCGGCCACGGCGGGGACCTCACAGGATCTCGAGCTGGTGGTCGACGAGCTGGGCGTCGGGGAGGGCGCGCAGGACCTCGAGGTACTTGTCGAGGGCGCCGTTGATGTAGGGGACGTCGGTGCCGGCGATGACCGCCCCGAGCGTCGCGAGGGTCCACTGGTCGTGGTCGTCGATCTCGGCCACGGACACGTTGTACTGCCTGGTCCGGTCCTTGAGGCTGCGGAGCACGCGGCGCTTGTCCTTGAGGCTGGTCGCCCAGGGGATCTCGAGGCTGAACTGCAGCACGCCGATGTGGAGCATCGGGTCGCTCCGTGGCTCCGGCGGGCCCTGGTCCCGCCCTGGTCCCTCGGAGGAGGCCGGCCTCAGCCGGCGCCCTCCTCCTGGTCCTTGATCGTCCGCTTGATCTCGACGTCGCCGAGGGTGCGCTTGACCTCGATCGTCTCGAAGGTCTCGACGACGTCCCCGACCTTGATGTCCTCGTAGTCGCGCAGGCGGAGGCCGCACTCGAAGTTCTGCTTGACCTCGCGGACGTCCTCGGACTCGCGCCGGAGCGACAGGAGGCTGCCGGTGTAGACGACGCGGCCGTCGCGGGTGAGGCGGGCCTTGTGCGAGCGGCCGACGACCCCGTCGAGGACGAGGCAGCCGGCGATGTTGCCGAACTTGCTCGAGCGGAAGACCCGCTTGATCTCGGCGTGGCCGCGGATCTCCTCCTTCTTCTCGGGGGCGAGCATGCCCTCCATGGCCTTCTTGACGTCGTCGATCAGCTCGTAGATCACGCTGTAGGTGCGGATGTTGACCCCGAGCTCCTCGGCCTTGGTCCGGGCCTTCTCGTCGGCGACCGAGTTGAACCCGATCAGGAAGGCCTCGCTGGCGCCGGCCAGGATGACGTCGTTCTCGGAGATGCCGCCGAGGGCGGAGTGGAGGATGCGGACGCGGACCTCCTCGTTGCTGAGCTCCTCGAGCACCTTGCGGATGGCCTCGATCGAGCCCATCACGTCGGCCTTCACGATCAGGCGCAGCTCCTCGATCTTCTGCGCCATGAGCTGGGCCTTGACGTCCTCGAGGCGGGCCCGGTTCTTGGCCGCGATGTCCTTGGCGCGCGCGCGGGTCTGCCGCGTCTCGGCGACCTGCTTGGCCATCTTGGCGTCGCGAACGACGTAGAACTGGTCGCCCGGCATCGGCAGCTCGGGCAGGCCGAGGACCTCGACCGGCGTGCCGGGCGCGGCCTCGTCGACCATCTCGCCGCGGTCGTCGATGAGGACGCGGATGCGGCCCGTGCCGGGGCCGCAGAGGACGAGGTCGCCGCGGCGCAGCGTGCCCTCGAGCACGACCAGGGAGATGACGTTGCCCTGGGCCGGGGTCTGCTTGGCCTCGAGCACGACGCCCTCGGCCGGGATCTCGGGGTGGGCGGCCAGCTCGAGCAGCTCGGCCTCGAGCATGATCTTCTCGACGAGCTCGCCCAGGCCGGTGCCCTTGAGGGCGGAGACCTCGACGTACTGGGTCGAGCCGCCCCAGTCCTCCGGCTGCAGCCCGAGGGTCGCGAGCTGCTGCTTGACGCGCATCGGGTTGGCGTCGGGCCGGTCGCACTTGTTGATCGCGACGACGATCGGGACCTCGGCGGCCTTGGCGTGGTTGAGGGCCTCCTCGGTCTGGGGCATGACGCCGTCGTCGGCGGCGACGACGAGGACGACGATGTCGGTGACCTGGGCGCCCCGGGCGCGCATGGCCGTGAACGCCGCGTGGCCCGGCGTGTCGAGGACGACGATCGTGCCCTCGGGGCGGACGATGCGGTAGGCGGCCACGTGCTGCGTGATGCCGCCGGCCTCGCGCTTGGTCAGGTCGGACTCGCGCAGGGCGTCGATCAGCGAGGTCTTGCCGTGGTCGACGTGACCCATGAAGGTGAGGATCGGCGGCCGCGGGGCGTAGTCCTCCTCCTTGGCCTCCTTCTTCTCCTCCTTGACGGCCTCGAGGAGCTCGTCCTCGGCGCCGCGCTCCTCGACGACCTCGACGATGCGGTTGAGCTCGAGCGCGACGAGCTCGACCTGCTCCTTGTCGAGGAACGAGTTGATGTTGGCGGGCTCGCCGAGCTTCATCAGCACGAGGAGGAGCTCGTTGACCTTGTGGCCGAGCGCCTCGCTGAGCTTCTTGACCGTGACCGGCATCTCGACCTGGACCGGCTTGGTCGGGTCGATCCCTGGCGGCGGGGCGAGGGGGTCGCGCTTGACGCGCGGGCCGCCGCGCTTGGTCGCCGTGCGTCCGCCGCCGCGGGCCATCGGCCCACGCCGGCCGGGGCCGGCGACGGCCCCGCGGGACCGGAACTGCTCGAAGGCGGCCTTGCGCAGCTTGCGGTCGACCGAGGCCGGGTTGCGGGGGCCGCCGCCCGAGCGCGCCTTGGCGTCGGCGATGGTCTCCTGCGAGAGCTGGATGAAGCCCTCCTTGCGGGCCTTGAGCTCCGGCTTCTCGGCCAGCGACTTGACCTCCTCCTTGTCCTCGGCGGGGGCCTCGGCGGGCTCGGCCTCGGCGACGGGCTCGGGCGCCGTCTCGGCGACCGGCTCGTCCTCGGCGACGGGCTCCTCGTACGCGGGCTCGGCCTCGGCGACCGGCTCGGCGACGGGCTCCTCGTACGCGGGCTCGGCCTCGACGACCGGCTCGACCTCCGGGAGCTCCTCGGCGACGGGCTCCGGCTCGGCGGCGGCCTCCGCCTCGACCGGTTCCCCGTCCTTCTTGCGGAGCGGCGTCTCGCGCTTCTTGAGGACCGGCTTCTTCTTGATCAGCGGGGAGGGCTCGGCCGGCGCCTCGGGCTCGACGTCCTCGTCGACCTCGGGCTCGGCCTCCTTCACCTTGGGCGCGGCCTTGCGCTTGAACACCGGCTTCTTCTTGACCGGCGCGGCCTCCGCCACCGTGGCCCCGCCCTTCTTGTAGCCGGCCGTCTCGAGGCGGACCTCGATCATCATCTGGTCGGCGTCGTCGAGGACCGCCATGTGGGTCTTGTACTTCTCGAAGCCCAGATCCCCGAGGATCTTGACGAGCTCCGGACCCTTCATGCCGTAGTCCTTGGCGACTTCGTAGACTCTGCGCTTGCTCAAGGTCCTTCCTATGGCGGTTGCCTCGGTGGAGGGTGCTGCACCGGTCGGTGCTAGATCCCGCCTTCCGGCTTCTCCGGTTCCTCGCTCGACCCGGCCACGGGGCTGGTCTCCTCCCCGTCCCCGGCGTCGTCCCCCGCGGCCTCGGCACCGGCGTCCTCGACCTCGACCCTGCGCGCCTCCTCGGCGGCGGCCTGCTCCTCGGCGGCGTCCTCGGCCTCGGCCGGGGTCTCGGTCTCGCCGGCGACCTCCTCGCCGGCCACGCCCTCGGCCTCGGCGGCCTCCGTGGCCTCGGCGGCCTCCGTGCCCTCCGTGCCCTCCGTGGCCTCGGCGGCGGGGCCCTCCTCCTCCTCCTTGAGGGTCTGCTCGAGCTCGGCGCGGGTCATGATGTCGATGTCCCACCCGCAGAGCTTGCTCGCGAGGCGGACGTTCTGGCCCTTGCGCCCGATGGCCAGCGAGAGCTGGTCCTCCTCGACGAGCACGAGGGCACGCTTCTCGTCCTGGTCGAGCTGGACGTGCGAGACCTGGGCCGGGAGCAGCGCGTTGATCAGCATCTGCTCCGGGTCCTCGTTCCACCGGATGATGTCGATGCGCTCGCCGCCGAGCTCGTCGATGATCGACTTGATCCGCGTGCCGCGGACGCCGACGCAGGCGCCGACGCAGTCGACCCGGGCGTCGCTGGAGGTCACGGCGATCTTGGTCCGGTAGCCCGGCTCGCGCTCGAGCTTGACGATCTCGATCACGCCGTCGGCGATCTCGGGGACCTCGAGCTCGAACAGCCGCCGGACGAGGTCCGGGGAGCTGCGCGACAGGATGATCTTGACCTTGAGGCCGACCTTGCGGACGTCGAGGATGATGGCGCGGATGCGCTCGCCGACGTGGTAGCTCTCGCCCCGGACCTTCTCGCTGCGCGGCAGCAGGCCCTCCATCTTGCCGAGCTGCACGACGACCGAGTCGCCCTCGAAGCGCTGGATCTGGCCGGTCACGATCTCGCCGATCTGGTCGGCGTACTCGCCGAACTGGACGTCGCGCTCGGCCTCCTTGATCTTCGTGAACCAGGTCTGCTTGACGGTCTGGGCGAAGATCCGGCCCATGTCCTCGAAGTTGATCTCGTAGTTCGACTGCATCTCGCCGGTCTGGCGGTCGAACCGGATCTCGAGGTCGTCGTCGATCTCGTACCGCTTCTTGATGGCGGTCACGAGGGCATCCTCGAAGGCGCGGAACAGGACCTCGTGCTCGATGCCCTTCTCGCGGTGGATGCTGTCGATGTAGCGGACGAAATCGGCGTTCATGAGTGCACTGGGCTCCTGGCCGGGCGGTCCCGGCCACCCCTCCCGGCGGACCGGACCCGCGGCCCTCGGCGTGATCGCAGGCGTCCGAAAACGCCGACAGGGCATACCTCGCGCCCGCCCCGACCCTGTCGTCGGGGCCTGCCGAGGCTGCCCTGGCGATCGCGCCTCCCTGCACCGGCGCCGGTGGCGCGCGGCTTCGGAGCGTTGTCGCGGGACCGACCGGGCCTCGGGGATCTCGAGGTCCGGACCGGCTGCTCCCCGCGCAGGACGCGGGGACAACAGGCGAAAGAGGTTAGTTTGGCCGGCGGGACAGTCAAGCAGGCAAGGCCCGAAGTGCCGTCGGGAACGCGTCCTGCGGCCACGGCGGCGCGGATGTGACGACCGGCGCCGGGCAGCTATGCTGGGCACGATGCAGGTCGGTCCGGACGCACCCGAAGCCCTCGAGGTCCGTGTCCTGGGCCGGGAGGCCCTGGCCCTCGCCGAGGCCCTGGCCGGGGACGCCTTCCTCGACCTCGGCTGGCTCCAGCCCCTCGCCGAGGGCCGGAGCGAGGCCTGGCCCCCGGGCCGGGAGGCGTGGACCGGCTGGCTCGGCCCCCGGCCCGTGTCGTTCCTGCTCCTCGACGTCGGCCCCGACCAGCGGGCCGAGGTCACGATCGGGGTCATGCACGAGGTCCGGCGCCTCGGCCTCGGCCGGCGCCTCCTCGACCACGGCCTCGAGCGCGCGCGGACCGCGGGCTGGCGGGAGCTCTTCGTCCGCGTCGACGAGCGCAACGGCGCGGCGCTCGGCCTCTTCGCCGGCTCGGCCTTCGTCGCCGAGGGCCCCGGCGACCTGGGGCTCGTGACGCTGCGGCGCCTGGTCGTGGCGCCGGGTGGCTCGGGAGGCAGCGCCGCGTGAGCCTCGTCCCGGC
>JAWKUM010000051.1:0-16619 GCA_041398545.1 Planctomycetota bacterium
CGAGGAGGAGGGAGCCCTCCTTCAGTCCTCCTGGCGTGAGCTGGTTCGCGAACCAGGCAAGGCCGAACATGGCGAACAGCACGATCACCGCGACGATGCTCGTGACGAACGAGGCGACGCCGAGCCCCGATCGAGCCGGCTTTCTGGCCGACTGCCCGTACCGGTTCGGATCCGGAGGCGGCTCGTCGTAGTAGATGGGCTCGGATCCCATGGCGCTCATTGCTTCCTTTGGACCGTGGCCTTGCCCGATCGCGCGGCCTCCAGCAGCCGCCGGGTCCGCTCGTCCTTGGGGTGGTGCGCCAGGTAGCCCTCCAGGTAACGGATCGAGAACATGAGGTGCAGCACGCCGAGGGAGAACCCCGCCTCCTCGATCCCGAGGTCGTAGGCCTGCTCGAGGTACGGGAACGCCTTGTTCTGCATCGTCGCCGTGCTCCCCAGGAACATGCCGTAGTACCAGTTGCCCTGGGGGTGCTTGGGCTCCCGCTTCAGCAGGCGCTCGTAGGCCTCGATCGCCTTGTCCGAGGCCCCCTCGACGTCGAGGTTGTGGGCCATGCTGCGCAACCGCGCGGCCATGAACAGCACCTCGGTCTTGGCGTCGTCCTTGGCCGCGATGACGTCGAACAGGTGGCCGAGGATCCTCGCGTCGCGGATCGCGCGGGCCTTCTCGTCCACACCCTGGAACCGCGTCGGATAGTCACGCGCATGGCTCGCGAGGTCCTCCATGACCTTGATGACCAGCGCGAGGTCGACGCGGTATTCGGTCTCGCCGCCCTCGACCTGCTTGGGCTTGATGACCGCACTGAGGTCGTAGTCGCCGTAGGCCTGGTAGCCGTTGCCCTGAGGGACGAGGAAGAAGGCGAGCGCGAGCGTCAGCGCGGGCTTGATCATGGTGGGTCCTGCCTTCAGCCAGGGGTGGAGACGCACATGGTTGCACCACGCCGCCGACGCGCACCCCCCCTTCCCCCTGACTTGGCCGACTCTTCGCTTCCCCCTTTTTGCGCTCACCCTCCGGGAGGCCTATGCTCCGGCCCAGTGGTCCAGGCGGCGGGCGGCCGTCCGGTCACGGGCGGAGGGGAGACATGAGCAGGCCGAAGTCCGGCCAAGATCGCAACTTGTGCGAGCCGGGGGACTACAGGAAGGGACCCCGACCCCCCTGCCGGAGTGAGGCTGGCAGGCCAGGCCGTAGGCCCGAAGGACCTCCGAGAGGCCCACGGCATGGCGAGATGCCCGAACCGCCCACGGTTGTGCCGACCGATCTGCCGATCCAGGGACCGGGGCCCGACGCCCCCGGAGGCCTGACCCTATGACGCACCCAGGCATCCTCTTCCTGCCGCTGGCCGACCTGACCAAGGCCACCGGCCTCGGCCTCCCGGCCGGGGTCCTGGCCCGCCGGATCCCGGACTTCCTGTGCCTCCTGCTCAACGAGGGCATGGACGAGGACCGGGTCGGGATGCTCGAGGTCCGCGAGGCCGACGACCAGGGCATGCCCACCGGGGAGTGGGTCCAGCTCGACGAGGTGCCCGAGACCGAGGAGGTCCTCGAGCTCCTGCCCGAGGGGGTCTACGAGGTCGCGGTGTTCGGCAGCCTCAGGCACGAGCAGGGCCGGATCCGGCTCGTGCTCAACATCCTCAAGCACGCCGAGGGCGCCGTGACCAAGCGGCTGCGCGTCGAGCTGCCCGAGGACAAGCTCGTCGAGGGCATGGCCGAGCTGGCCGAGGCCCTGGCCGGCGTGCTCGGCGTCCAGTTCCGGCTCGACCCCTGGGCCCGGCTCGGCACGACCAACCTCCGCGCCTTCGGCCTGTTCCTGCTCGGCCTCGAGGGCGCGGCCAGCCTCGACCCGCAGCTCCTCGGCTCGCGTTCGGCCAAGGACCTGCTCACGCCGTTCATCCGCGCGATCGACGAGGACCCGGAGTTCCGCTGGGCCCTGCGCAAGCTGCACTGGTCCGTCGTCCAGGGCGTGCACGACTTCACGATCGCCCGCGAGGAAGCCGGCCAGCTCTACGACCTGGCGTACTCCAGCTACACCGACGACCGCGAGGCCGCGGCCTGGATCGGCGAGTTCCTCGGCGCCCTCGAGGACGGGGAGCGGGCCGAGGACTGGCTCAGGCTCGCGATCGACGACGAGCACCCGCCGGCCGAGGCGCTCGAGTTCCTCGGGATCCTGCTCGCCAACCGCGGCGAGACCATGCAGGCCCGCAACCTCTGGCTGACCGGCGTCCGCGTCGACGGCCACCCCGACTTCTTCGCCCACCTGGCCCGGCTGGCGTTCAGCGACGGCCAGCTCGACGAGGCCTGGGACAAGGTCCTGCGCGGGCTCAGGCGCCTCAGCGAGCGCGCCTGCCACCCCGGCGAGTGGGACGAGGACGAGGGCCGCGGCGGCGTGCTGCTCCGCTACCTCGCCGAGCACCTCTGCGACCTCGACGCGCGGCAGAAGCCCCCGGCCGACGTCGGCGAGCTCCTCGTCGACCTCGTCGAGCTGATCCGCGAGCCCGAGGACCGCGTCAACCTCGGCATCTGCCTGGCCCGCACCGGCTTCGCCGACCACGCCCGGCAGTGCCTGTTCTCGGCCCTGCCCCGGGTCGAGGACCTCGACCGCCGCGACGCCGGCGCCGAGACGCTGTGCGAGCTGATGTTCCCGGGCTTCGACGACGACTTCGCCGCCGCCGTCGAGGGCCTCGAGGAGGACGGCGACCCGCGCCTGATCCGCGCGTTCTTCGAGGGCGTCGTCGAGACCGTGCCGCAGTTCTGGCCGGCGTGGTTCTTCCTCGGCCGCCTCGACGAGGAGGAGGCCAAGTGGGACGAGGGCCTCGTCGCCTACCGGACCGCGGCCTTCCTGCGCCGCGACCAGGGCGAGATCTGGGCCCACGTCGCCGTCTGCGCCCACAAGGAGGGCGAGCTCGACGAGGCCATCGAGGCCATCGACAAGGCCCTCGAGCAGCAGCCCCAGGAGCCGAGCTACCTCGCCGACCGCGCCCTGCTGCTGTGGCTCGCCGGCCGCAAGGACGAGGCCCTCGACACCCTCGAGGCTGCCGAGACCCTCGCGCCCGAGCACGACGGCGTCCTCCGCGCCCGCGACCTGCTCCGCGACGAGGCCGAGCGCGTCGAGGAGTGAGACGGACCGGCCTCCGAGGACCGCTTAGCCAAAGGTTAGGCCGCTTCCTTTAATAGGCGGCAGCCCAATGAAGGAAGTCTTGGCTGGCGAGCCTGGCCCCGGCTTGGACGTTGCGCCATCGACCGACCCCCGTCCGGTTCACCTCTCCCTCACGCCAGCCTGAGGCGATACGCCAGGTTCGGGGATCGTCAGACCAGCCGCCTTCGCCGTGTCGATCAGAGGGTGATCGCTTCTCCGCAGCTCAAGAGGGCCTCTTCCTGGCGTCATCGCCATGGGCTGCGCTGCCCGGGCAGCTCCGGAACCTCCGCCACGAACGCGCGATCCTCGTCGCTCTGGTAAAGCCAGATGATCTCGTACTTCATTGCTTCATCTCGAGCCTCCAAGGCCATGCCGGGTAATGATCGCGCGCACCTGCTTGACTTGGTATGGCTTCGCCTTGCTTCTGACCGCTGCGCGTTGATCAGCTCACTGATCCCGGCGCCGAAAGAGTGTCCATAGTTGACTTCCACGCACCCTTTCTTCGAAACCGAGGTGCAGGAGAAGCTTGCGGAGGTCCTCGAAGCCGACGTCGGCATCGCTTCCTCCGCGGAGGACCTTGAGCAGGGTCTTCTGTGCTTCGACATTACACCACGCTGGCAAGATTGCTCGCTCGCGGACGCACGGCTCTGAGGGTGCGGACCGGGAGTAGGCGACGGGCGTGTCCGACTCCACCTATCGTGCCAATCACCGTGAAGCCACTGGCTCAGCGTCCATGTCGGTCCGCGTAGGCCTGCAGGACGGGCGGCGCGGCGGCCCCACTCGGTGTCGCCGAGGTCCTTGTCGTCGGAGAGGGCCTGGAGGGCCGGCGGGGTCGTCGGCCTTCTGCGCCTCGCGGAACCTGTCGCGGGCCGCGAACTCGGGGGCGAGGTGGCGGTCCTTGGCGAGCTTGTCGCGCAGGGCCTGGGCGGCCTTGGAGCCGGCGTGGTCGGGGCCGAGCTCGGCTGAGAGGCGGGCGAGGTCGTCGTCGAGCAGGAGGGCGGCCGCGGGGGCGAGCTTGCGGGCGTCGACGTGCAGCGCCTTCTTGAGGTCGGTCTCGAACGCGCGGGGCAGGCCGCGGAGCTTGGCCTTGTCGGCGCTCTTGAGCGACTCGTCCTGCTGCAGCGCGGCGAGCGCCTTGGCGAACGCCGCGAACTCCCCGGCCCGCGCCAGCTCGACCGCCGGCTGCAGGCTCTCGGGCCACTTGCCGTCGCAGAGCCCGCTCCAGTCGGGCAGCGCCGCGAGCGCGGCCAGCATGAGCTCGTGGCAGTCCTTGTTGACCGCGTGGCCCATGCCGGGGATCTCGCGGTAGTCGACGTCGTGCCCGGCCTTGACGAAGGCCCGGGTCGCGCCGCGCACGCCGGCGACGACGTCGATCTTGCCGAGCACGGCCCGCTCCTTCTCGCCGACGAACAGCAGCCACGGCACGCGCGGCGCCTCGGCCGGCGGCGGGATCGCCGTGCTGTTGAGCCACACCGCCCGGAACGGGAACGCCTCGTCGGGGTGGCGGCCCTTGTAGCCGTAGGCCCAGGCCATCGAGAAGTTGCAGCCCATCGAGAAGCCCTCGAGGACCATGCGGCCGCGGTCGATCGGCGCCTTGGCCAGGGCCTGCGCGAGGATGCCTTCGAACGCCCCGGGGCAGTCCGGATAGGTCGGGTCGTTGAAGGTGCTGCCCTTCTGGTACTGGGGCACGACCAGGAACACCGGGCGCTCCTTGGTCGACAGCTTCGCCATGTTGCGCAGGTGGCCCTCGCTCTTCTGGCCGTTGCCGTGCAGGCAGAACACCAGCGGGTAGCGGTCCTTGTCGCTCACCCCGTCGGGCCGGAACAGGTACCAGTACATCCCCTCGCGGTCGACGACGTCGAAGCGCTCGACGGTCCCGCCGGGGACCTTGGGCGGCTTGTCCTGGGCCGGCAGGGGCACGACGAGGACGGCGAGGATCAGCAGGGCGGAGCGCATCGGCGGATCTCGGAGGCGGACAGGGGCCCGGCCATCCTCGCAGGCCGGGGCCGGTCCGGGAACGGTCGACCGGGACGGGGGGAGGCCCGGCAACGATGGCCGAGCCCGCACGCTAGGATCGCGCCATGCTCGCCGCCCTGCCGCTATCGTGCCTCCTCGCCGTGAGCCCGCCCCAGACCGAGACGACGACCCGGACCCAGGACCCCGAGCCCGGGATCTCGCTGCGCCTCGCCAAGGCCCGCTCGGCGACGATCGCCAAGCTCCGCTACCGGCTGCGCTTCGAGCTCGCCGAGGGCGCCGACCGCGCCAAGGGCCAGGCCCGGGTCGAGCTCGAGCTCGGGAGGCCGGCGACCTCGTCCTCGACGCCGACCTGGCCTCGGTCGGCGAGGTCCGCCTCGACGGCCAGGCGATCACGCCGCGAAGGGTCCACGACCACCTCGTCATCCCGGGCGCCGGCCAGGGCAAGCGCACGATCGAGGTCGCCTTCGAGGCCGCCCTGGCCCCGACCGGCACGCCGCTGACGCTGTTCCACGACGACAAGGACGGCGAGGACTACCTCTACACCCTCGTCGTCCCGGCCGACGCCCATCGCCTGTTCCCCTGCTTCGACCAGCCCGACCTCAAGGGCCGCTTCACGCTCGAGCTCGTGACCCCGGCCGCGTGGGTCGCCGTCGCCAACGGCGAGCGGACGGCCGAGCCGGAGGAGCAGGACGGCAGGCGGACCTGGCGCTTCGCCGAGACCAAGCCGCTGTCGACGTACCTGTTCGCGTTCGCGGCCGGGCCCTTCGCCGTCGTCGACGGCCCGACGTTCCAGATCGGCGGCCACGAGAGCTCCCGCGGCATGCGCCTCTACCTGCGCGAGTCGGCCCGCAACGACCGCGACGTCTCGGCCTGCTTCTCGCTCCACGGCGCGGGCCTCGCCTGGCTGCAGGAGCGCTTCGCGGTCCCCTACCCGTTCGGCAAGCTCGACCTCGTGCTCTGCCCCGGCTTCCCGTACTCCGGCATGGAGCACGCCGGCGCGATCTTCTACCGCGAGTCGGCGCTCGTCTTCGACCGCGAGCCGACCCAGGGCGAGCGCCTGCGCCGCTCGACGCTGATCTACCACGAGCTGACGCACCAGTGGTTCGGCAACCTCGTGACGATGCGCTGGTTCGACGACCTGTGGCTCAAGGAGGGCTTCGCGACCTTCCTCGGCTACCAGGCCCTCGAGGCGCTCGAGCCCGAGCAGGGCCCGTGGCTGCGCTTCCTGCAGAAGATCAAGCCGCGCGCCTACGCGATCGACGGCACGCCGGGCACGACGCCGATCTGGCAGGAGCTCGCCAACCTCGACCAGGCCAAGTCGCAGTACGGGGCCATCGTCTACAACAAGGCCCCGGCCGTGCTACGCGAGCTCGAGCACCGCATCGGGCCCGAGGTGTTCGCCAAGGGCGTGACCGACTTCCTGACGCGGCACGCCTACGCCAACGCGACCTGGGAGGACCTGCTGGCCTCGTTCGAGCGGGCCGGCGCCGAGGGCCTCGGGCCCTGGTCGGCGTGGTGGATCCTCGGCCGCGGCCTGCCGATCCTCGAGCCCGCACTCGTCGTCGAGGACGGCCGCATCGAGTCGCTGTCCGTCCGCCAGCGCTCCTCGCTCGGCGACGTCGCCGAGGCCGCTTGGCCGCTCGACCTCGTCGTCCTGCTCGGCCGGGACGAGACCGGCAGGGGCGAGCGCCTGCGCGTGCGCCTGTCGGGCCCCCGCGCCGTCGTCGAGGGCGCGGCCGGCAAGCCGGCCCCGCGCTTCGTCCTGCTCAACCCCGACGACGTCGCCTACGGCCGCTTCCTGCTCGACGAGGCCAGCGCCGCCGAGCTCTGCGACCTGTGGCCGAAGATGACCGACCCGCTGCTGCGCAGCGTCGCGCACGCGGCCCTCTACGAGACCTTCCGCGAGGCGACGCTCGACCCGCGCGCGTTCCTCGCCGCCAGCGACCGCGCGCTCGCGACCGAGGCCGACGCCCAGGCCCGCGACCGCGTCCTCGGCGCGGCCCGCCGCGCGCTGCGCACGCTCGACGACGCCGCGCGCGCGCCCCTGGCCAAGGGCCTCCGCGACCGCGTCCTGGCCCAGCTCCGCGAGGGCCGCTACGCCGGCGACGAGGCCGAGCCCTTCGGCCACCTGTGCCGGCTCGGCCGCGACGACCGGACCCTCGAGCTGTGCCGCGGCCTGCTCCGCCTCGAGCCCGGCGTCCCGGGTTGGGACCCGTCCGTTCGCGAGCTGTTCGAGGCCGCGAGCTACCTGCTGGCCTGCGGCGACAACGGCGTCCGCGACTGGCTGCTGGCTCTCGAGACCGCCGGCGCCTGGGTCCCCGGCCTCGGCGCCAAGGAGCCCTCGCCCGCGCTGGCCAAGGCGCTGGACCGCGACCTGCCCAAGCTGCTGTACGTCGCGCGGGCCGCGTCGCCGGCCGCGGCGGTCAAGCAGGCCTACTGGGACACGTGGCAGCACGCCGAGCGTCCGCCGGAGCAGTGGATCGAGCAGAGCCTCGACGTGTTCCACTGGCCGGGCCAGGGGGATGTAACGCTGAGGTATCTACGTCAGGCCCTCGACCGGCTGGAGTGGGTACAGAAGCACCGTAAGATCTTCTTCATGCCCGCTTGGCTCGATGCCTTCGTCAACGGGCACGACTCGCGAGAGGCGTTGGACATCGTCGAGGGCTTCCTGCGCGAAGAGAAGGAGACCCTGCCGCAGGACATCATCCGGAAGCTCGAGCAATCCCTCGACGAGCTGGAGCGAACAGTGCGCATCCGCGAGCGCTGGACACGTTGACGGAAGGATGAGTCGTGCACGGACCTCGTCCGGGATCGGACCCGGGAGGCGAAACCGACACGACCCCCCGGGGCTACCTCCCTTCCCTGTCCTTCCTGGTGCATGCATGAAGCACGTCCTCGCGTCCCTGGTCGCCCTCTGCCTCACCGTCCCCCTGCCGGCCCAGCAGGGTGACGTCCCCGACGGCCTCGCCAAGTGGAAGCAGCAACACGGTAAGGGCTGGACCGTGTGGAACGGCCCCGACGGCGTGCCGCACCGGGTCTTCGGCCCCGGCGCCGACGTCCTGCCCGGCGGCGTCGCCTCGCTGGCCGACGCGCGTGTCGCCGTCAGCCGGCTGCTCGAGGACCACGGCGCCTGGCTCGGCACCGGCCCCGACGCCGTCGTCGAGCACCACAGCGGCGAGACCTCGAGCCACGTCTACCTGCAGTACCTGCAGACCATCGGCGGCGTCCCGGTCAAGGACGCCCTGCTGAGCTTCGTCTTCCACAAGGGCGACGGCCGCCTGGCCTGCATGGGCTCGGCCGCGCGCCGGCTCCAGGTCGACACCAAGCCGGTCCTGTCCAAGAACGAGGTCTTCGGCGTGTTCCGCCGCACGACCGGCTGGAACGAGCGCCTCGGCACGCTCCTGCAGGTCCCGGTGCTCGAGATCGCCCCCGACGCCGAGGGCGGCTACAGGCTCTGCTACAAGGTCTCGGCCGACTTCAGCGGCCGCCCCGAGGGCTGGACGCTGTGGATCGACGCCCGCACCGGCGCCGAGGTGCTGCGCGAGTCGACCGTCCACTACTGCGCGCTGTGCAACCCGGTCCAGGGCGGCGGCGCGCTGGCCGGCAACATCAAGGGCATGATCAGCCCGACGCCCGGCGGCCTCGACCCGGTCCGCAACCCCGAGAAGGCCCTGCCGATGGCCGGCGTCCAGGTCGTCGCCAGCGGCGTCGGCTCGACCTACACCGACTCCAACGGCGACTTCTCGATCCCCTACACGGGCACGGCCAAGGTCAACGCGACGATCTCGCTGGCCTCGGGCCGCTGGTGGTCGGCCCTGTCCGACGCCTCGTCGACGCCGATCCAGGTGCTCAACGTCCAGCTCGACCCGACCGTCGCGAACAACCTGATGTTCAACCCGACGCCGACCGAGTACCTGACGGCCCAGGCCAACGGCGTCAAGTACATGATGGACACGCACGACTGGATCAAGGGCGTCGTCCCGGCGATGTCGGCGATCGACCGCAACGTGTCGATCCAGGTCAACATCAACAGCTCGTGCAACGCCTACTTCTCGGGCTCGAGCATCAACTTCTACCGCAAGGCCGGCTCGTGCAACAACACGGCCGCCGGCAGCGTCATCGCCCACGAGTACGGGCACGGCGTCGACTCGTTCAACGGCGGCATCGGGCGCAACCCGGCCACGCCGAGCGAGGGCGTCGCCGACGTCATCGGCGCCTACTTCCAGGACGACCCGGTGCTCGGCCGCGACTTCCAGACCAACGGCGGCTACGTGCGCACCGGCCTCAACACGCTGACCTGGCCGCTGACCGGGACCTCGCAGGAGGTCCACCTGACCGGGCAGCCGTACTTCGGCTGGGCCTGGGACCTGCTGCTCGAGCTGCGCTCGGTCTACGGGCCGGTCGTCGGCAAGAAGGTCGCCGACAAGATCGTGCTCGAGTCGGTGCTGGCCAACCCGACCGACTTCTACGACTACCTGCTGCAGGTCTACCTGGCCGACGACGACGACAGCAACCTCAACAACGGCACGCCCAACATCGCCTCGCTGTGGCGGGCCGCCAACAAGCGCCACTTCCTGCGCGACGTCTTCGCCGCGATCAAGGTCCAGCACACCAAGCTGGCCGACGCGGCCGACGGCTCGGCCGGCTTCACGGTCGCCGCCAACGTCGACAACCAGGCCGGCAAGCTCACCCGCGCCGACCTCTACTTCGACCCGGGCACCGGCACCTTCCAGAAGCTCGCCATGACCCAGGGCACCGGCAACCAGTGGAGCGCCAAGACCCCGGCCGTCGCCTCGGGCAAGGTCGCCCGCTACTGGTTCGACTTCGGCAACGACGCCAACGCCGACGTCCGCTACCCGGCCGAGAACGGCAGCTACCTCAACGTCGCGGTCGGCGCCAAGGCAACCGTCCTCGCCGAGGGCTTCGAGAGCGGCAACGGCCCGTTCACGGTCCAGAACCAGACCTCGACCAACGGCTGGCTCCGGCGCACGCCGCGGGGCCGCAACTTCGACCCGATCGCGGCCGCCCACGGCACCTGGTCGTTCGGCACCGACCGCAGCGGCACCGACGAGCGCGCCTACAACCGCGCCCAGACCGTGTCGCTGACCGGCAACGGCGTGTCGACGCTCGGCCGCAAGGGCATGCGCCTGCGCTTCATGCGCTGGCTGACGTCGATGAGCTACACGACGGCCCGCGTCTACGTCAACTCGACCAAGGTCATGGAGATCAACCAGAGCGACGAGCAGGCCTGGACCGAGGTCGACCTCGACGTCTCGGCCGCGGCCGACAACCAGGCCTCGGTCGTCGTCAAGTTCGAGTTCCAGAACACCAACACCTCGTCCACCGAGCGCTCGCTCGGCGGCTTCGAGGTCGACGACGTCGAGCTCTATTCGCTCGTGCCCGGCCAGCCGGGTGCCTTCGCGACCTACGGCGCGGGCTGCGCCGGCACGGCCGGCACGCCGACCCTCGCCGCCTCCGGCGTGCCGATGATCGGCAAGACCTGGACCGTGACCCTGGCCTCGGCCCCGGCCTCGGTCTGGACCGTGTCCTACACCGGCGTCAGCGACAAGAACTGGGGGCCGATCAACCTCCCGCTCGACCTGACGGGCTTCGGCGCCAAGGGCTGCGCGATCCTGGCCTCGGGCGACCTCGCCCTCGCGGTCCAGGCCGACGGCTCGGGCGCGGCCTCGCTGCAGCTCCCGCTGCCCAACGACTCGGCCCTGATCGGGGCCGTGCTGTTCCAGCAGTTCCTCGTCCTCGACGCCAAGGCCAACGGCCTCGGCATCACGACGAGCAACGGCGGCAAGGCCACGATCGGCGGCTGAGCCCGGTCGCTACGGGCCGTCCGGAGCAACGCCGGACGGCCCGGGTCCCCGCCCCAGGGGCTCCGCCCCGAGCCCCGTTGCGGACATCGCCTTCCTCCGGCGCGTTCCCGGTGACCCCGGAAACGGAGGAAGGACGATGCGGACCCTGATCGCCGTCGGACATCTGCGCAAGCTGCTGGACCTGGCCCGGACGAGGGTCGACGAGTCCCTGCGGCACTTCGAGGCCCTGACCGAGCCCGACGCCGCCCCCGCCGACCCGGGCGCGGCCATGCAGATGGCGCTGGCCGGTGCGACGCTCCAGCAGGAGCTCTGCGAGCACGGCGAGGAGGCCAAGCGCATCGCCCACGAGGGCTTCCGGCGCTGGCAGGAGCGGTCCGCCCACCTCGCCGACCTGCGCTCGCGCAACGTCAACCTGCGCGAGCTCGAGCGCGACCGCGCCCGCTTCGCCGTGCTGGCCGAGGCCCTGCGCCGCGCCTGGTACATCGGCAACTCGTACGTCGGGTGGTTCGGCCACCTGGCGCCCGACCCGAGCCACTGCCACGGCGAGGACAACCTCTGGCGCGCCGAGCACGTCCGCGCCCTCGGGACCGAGCTGCGCGGCGCCCTCGACGAGGCCATCGAGGCCTGCGACGTCTACCTGCGCAAGGCCTGCTTCCGCACGCCCGAGCCCGAGCGCATGGTCAGCTCCAGCTGACCGTGAGCTCGCGGGCGATCCGGTCCGGATCCCAGTCGCGTCGGCGCAGCAGCGTGATCGCCAGGACGCAGTCGTTGGCGACCTCGCAGAGCTCGACCTCATGGACGCCGGCGCCGTCGACGCGCACGGCCAGCCCGCGGGTCGCGCACTCGAGCGGACCGTCGACGGCCTCGAGGCCGAAGGGGCCCTCGAGCTCGGCCGGCTCGCGCCGGCCGTCGTCGAGCACGCGGGCAAGGCGGGTCGGCCGCGGCCAGAACGGCAGCGGCACGCGCAGGCGGTAGCGCATGCCGGCCGGCAGGCCGTCGAGCTCGACGCGGAGGCGCAGCTCGCGGCGGGCCTTGGACGCGCACACGGCGAGCCGCCACCGCGCCGCGCGCTTGCGCCCGCCCGCGGCCTCGGGGTCGGACGGGATCTCGAGCAGGCGCTCGAGCTCGAGGCCGACGCGGTCGCCGTCGTCGACGAGCCGGACCGGCTGCATGTGCGCGGCCTCGTAGACGCGCGGCCGCGGCGGGTGCCCGGGCGCGAAGGCCAGGGCCTCGGCGTCGCCGCCCGCCGACAGGTCGCCCTGGACCTCGAGGTTGCCGAGGCCGAGGCAGGGCCGCAGCCCGCCCGGCGCCCAGGACAGGCCGCGCGAGCGGGCCCAGCCGAGCACGAGGTCCGCGGCGCGGAGCTCCTGCCGCGGCACGCGGCGCGGAAGCGCTCGCCCGCCCTCGAAGAGCGGCACGTCGTCGTCGCCGACGCCGAGGCTCGCGGCCGCGTCGCGCAGGACGGCGAGCGCGCGGCGCTCGGTCTCGGGGCTGCCGAGGCCACCGAGGCCGGCCGGCGACAGGGCCGGCAGGAGGTCGGGCAGGACCGCGCGGACCCCGGCGTCCTCGACGAGGCGCGGACCGAGGGTCGCGGCCAGGCGCGCCGCGAGCCGGCGCTGCTCGAGACAGAGCCCGGCGCGCGGCAGGGTCGGCTCGCGCTCGCCGGTGGCCAGCCGGTGCTCGGGCCGCTCGGCCCGCGCGCCGCACAGGGTCTCGACGAGGCGCCCGCCGAGGGCGAGGTCGCAGTCGTCGAAGGCGAGCGGCGCGAACGCGTCGAGGCGGACGTAGCGCGGCACGGCGTCGCAGCGCGGGCCGCGGCCGTGGTCCTGCTCGAGCAGGGCCTCGAGCATCCAGGCCTCGCCGAGGCGGAGCCGGGCGTCGGCGCCGAGGTCGGCCGTCGCGGCGTGCAGCGCGCGCCGGGCGGCGGCCGAGCCCGGGTACAGGCCCTGCGGCAGCGTGATGTCCCTGGTCCTGCTCACCGGGGCTCCAGCCAGATCGTCAGGTGCCGGTCCGAGCTGCGCTCGACGGTCGCGGCCCCGAGGCCGCAGCGGTCGCACAGCGCGCGGACCTCGTCGACCGTGTACGACGCGCGCAGCGAGTCGGCGAAGAGCTGGCGCTGGCGCTTGGTCGCCCCGGCCGCGTAGGTGTCGACGAGCTCCTCGAGCCGCGCCTCGGTCTCGGGCCGGACCAGGTCGCGGATCAGCAGGGCACCGCCGGGCTTGCGCACGCGGTCGGCCTCGCGCAGGTAGCGCTCGGGGTCGGCGACGTGGTGCAGGATCGTGTTGCTGAACACGCCGTCGAACACGCCGTCCCCGAACGGCAGGCCCTTGGCGTCGGCCTCGAGCAGGCGGATCTGCCGGCTCAGGCCGCGCCGGGCGACCTCGAGCCGCGCGAGCTTGAGCATCTCGTTGCTGAGGTCGATGCCGGTGATCGACGCCCCGGGGTGCCGGCCGGCGAGGAGCATGGGGATATCGCCCGGGCCCGTGCCGAGGTCGAGGAGGTCGCCGGCGGCGCAGCCGTGCCGCTCGAGGGCCTGCACGAAGGCCTCGTTGGCCTCGCGGTGGTCCATCGCCGCGTACTCGCGGGCCTCCTCCGGGGTGTCCATGGCCTCGACTTCGGGAACGCGCTCCAGCATGGCCTGAGCCTACGCGCTGGCCGCCGGCCGGACGACGGTCGACCCCGCCCGCGATCCGGGCTATCACAGGAACAGCCCACGAGGGGGCCGAGCCGGCCCTCGCCCGGCCGTCCCGAGGAACCCCACCGATGCCCTGCGCCCGTGTCCTGCCCACCCTGGCCCTGCTGGCCGTCCTGGTCCCACCCGCCGACCAGGGCCCGCTCGAGCGCCGCGCCCGCGCCGCGTACGAGGCGGGACGCACGGCCCGGACCGAGGACCGGCCCGAGGAGGCCGCGCTGCACTTCATCGAGGCCCGACAGCTCTGCCGGCTCGCGCCGATGGACCCCGAGCTCGGCCACCTGCTGACGCTCTGCGACCCGGCCCTGGCCGAGGTCGACGGGGACGCGTCCGCCCTCGACGAGGCGTTCGAGAAGAGCACCGACGAGCTGGCCGCGCTCGCGCAGGCGTACGCCGAGCGCGGGTGGAAGGCCAGCGCGGCCGAGCTCCACGCCCTGTGCGCGCGCATGCGCCCCGACCTCCTGGCCAAGGCCGACCGGCCCGCGCCCGAGGCCGTGCTGGGGACCGGGGACCGCGACGCCGCGTCCGCCGCCAGGCCGACGCGCCCGCACCCCCGCAACCTGTTCCCCGACATGCGCGACTGGGAGGACGTGCACGACTGGAGCCTCGACGACCGCACGCTGCACGCGCCCGCGCTCGACAAGGGGGTCATCAGCGACCTCGACTTCGCCGGCCTGTGGAAGCCGCCGTACCTCGTCGCCTTCGAGTACCACCTCGAGGACCCGATGTTCTGGGGCGGACTGACCTGGACCGGGCCCGATCGCCAGCGCGTGCTGATGCTGACGCTCCAGCACAAGGGCGGGGAGACGATCGTGACCCTGCAGGAGGCCGTCGACGGCCAGGTCGTCGACCGCGAGACCGTGCAGCTGCTGTTCACCAAGGGGCAGGAGTGGCGGCCGATCACGATCGAGGTGCGGGCCGGGGAGCTGGCCGTCGAGGGCGGCAACCACGTGCAGCACGTGTTCCGGGTCCCGGGCTGGAAGACGCCGCCGACCGTCAAGCTCCGCTCGGGCAGCTGGAAGAAGGGCGCCAAGCCGATCGCCTACCGCGAGCTGACGATCGAGGAGATCCGATGAGCGCGCGCCTGGCCGTCCTGCTGCTGCCGCTCGTCGCCACCGCGCCGGATCCCGGTCCGCGCGCGGCCCTGGTCCAGGACGCGGGCGCGATCCGCTCGGACCTGCGCGAGGCCGACCGCCTCCACCGCGGTGACAAGGACGAGGAGGCGGCGATCCTGCTGCGCAAGGCGCAGCGCGCGATCGTCGGCCTCGACGAGGACCGCACGCGGCGCGACCTCGCGCGCGACGTCGACCGCCTGCTCGAAAAGTGCGACAAGCTCGACCGCCGCCGCGGCCGCGAGCTGCGCGACGCCGCCCGCCGGCTCGTGGCCGTGGCCAAGACCTATGCGCAGAAGCGGTGGTTCCGGATGGCCGAGCGCCTCGTCGACCTGGCCTGGGACCTCGACGCCGAGAGCACGGCCCCCGAGCGGCGCAAGCTGGCCGACACGGCCAGGACCGCGCGCGGCGGCGACAGGCTGCCGGACTCGGCCGCCCTGTTCGCGGCCGACGCCCTGCGCGGCGAGGCCCCAGGCTGGAGCCGCGAGGGTGCGGCCTGGCTGACGCCCGCGGAGGCCGGTCCGACCCGCGAGTCGCTGCGGCTCGCCGACCTGTCGGTGCTGCTGTCCGAGAAGTGGCTGTCGGGCCCGCTCAGGGTCGAGCTCGAGGGGCGGCGCGCAGGCGGCGAGGGTCCGGTCTGCTTCGGCGTCGTCGTCGGCCGACAGGCCGAGGATCGCGCGATCCTCGCCTGGATCGGCGAGCTCGACGGCCGGGCCGCCTTCGTCGTCGCCCGCGCGACCCCCGCGGGGATCGAGATCCTGCTCGACATCGAGCTCAGGCTCCGACCCGACGAGCTGGCCAAGCCGCTCAGGCTCTCGCTGACCCTGGCCGACCGCGCGATCCTGCTCCAGGCCCAGGACCTGGCCCCTCGCCGGATCCCCGTGCCGGACCTCGACACCGCCGGACGCATCGGCCTGTGCCAGCTCCCCGGCGCGACGGCCCGGGCCCGGATCGAGGACCTCGAGCTGAGCCGGCCCGAGTAGCGATCCCGCCCCAGCCCGGGGGCCGATCCTGCCGATAGCAGCGGCATGAGCGCCGCGTCCCCGTACCCCCCGCTCGTGCTCTGGGGCGACCTGCTCGGCGAGTCGGCCGCGGCCCGCCGGGGCCGGGCGCTGCTGCCCGGGCTGCTGGCGCGGCTGCCGGTCGTCGAGGCCCGGCGGTTCTGGCCGGCGCCCGGGGCCGAGCCGACCGACGGGCGCCCGCTGCCGCTCGCCGACGGCGGTCCCGGCCGTACGGTCCGGACCCTGGCCTCGGAGGGCGAGCTCGCCGCGGTCCGCCGGGCCGTCGAGGCCACGGCCCCGCTCGGCTGCCCGGTCCTGGCCCTGGCCGGCCCGGCCGAGGACCCGAGCGACGCGATCCGCGCCGACCTGCCGCACTGCGGCGAGGTCCTGCTCGTCGACCCCTCGTTCGAGGGCGACGGCGAGACCCTGGCCGAGTCGCTGCGCTGCCACTGGCAGGCATGCCTCGCCGACGAGGCCCGCGACCCGGTCGAGGTCGTCATGACCGCGCCGGTGCTCGGCCCGTCGGGCTATGCCGCCGACGCGCGGGCCCTGTTCCTCGCGCTGGAGGACGAGCCCGGCGTGCGGCTCGCGCTGCGGCCGCTGCGCTATGGCGAGGCGCAGAGCGCCGAGGACCCCGCGACGCTGGCGAAGGTGCTCGAGGCCGCGCGGCGCGAGCCGGGCGAGCGCCCGCTGTATCTCCAGGTCCTGCTGCCGTGGCAGTTCGCGCCGCAGGACGGCGCGGCCGCCGACATCCTGCGCACGACGTACGAGGGCGAGGGCCTGCCCCGGCAGTGGCGGCCGATCGTGGCCGGCGCCGACGAGCTGTGGCTACCGTGCGGCCAGAACCTCCGCAGCTTCCGCGCCGCCGGCCTGCGGCCCGAG
>JAWKUM010000052.1:0-16161 GCA_041398545.1 Planctomycetota bacterium
CGGGTCGTCTCGAGGACCTCGGCGAACTCGGCCTCGTCGAGCTCGGACAGGGCCTGCCAGGCCCAGGCCGTCGTCTCGCGGACCTCGTTGGCGTCGCCGCTGCCGAACAGGCCGTTGTTGCGCCGGGCCTTCATCAGCAGGTCCTTGGGGCCGCGCATGAACGGCCCGTCCGAGAGGTCGTAGCGGCGCGGGCAGCGGACCGCGGCGATCAGGAACTTGGCCGCCCCGGTCGCCGTCTTGGGCGGGTCCTGGGCCACCTCCTTGACCAGCCCGTCGATCTGCCGCTTGAGGGTCGAGACGGGGTCCTGGGCCCGGGCGGCCGGCGCGCAGGGCAGGCACAGGGCGGTCATCGCGAGGGTCGTGAGCAGGGCGGTCGGCAGCATGCTGATCTCCGGGGGTGTTCGGGGCCGGACGGCCCGACGGGCGGTCGTCCCATGGGCTCCCGGCCGGTCCAGGATGGCGGACGTGGGGATCATAGGGGCGGGGCCGGCGGGTACGCTGGGCTTCCCATGGGTTCGGGGGTCCGGACCCGGGGCCAGCCCGAGGACGAGCCCGGTCGCAACGGAGGCGACCTCCGAGCGTTCGCACCATGGCCGATCTCCTGCTCCTGTTCGCCAAGCGGGCCGCGCCCGGCGCGGTCAAGACGAGGCTGTGCCCGCCGCTCGAGCCCGACCAGGCCGCGGACCTGTACGCCGGCTTCGTCGCCGACGTCGTGGCCCAGGCCCGGGCGCTGGCCGGGCCCGACCGCGAGGTCGTCCTGTGCCTGACCGGCGAGGGTCCGGAGCCGGAGGGCCTCGACGGGCTGCAGGTCTGGGAGCAGCGCGGGGCCGGCCTCGGCGAGCGCATGGCCGCGGCCTTCGAGGACGGCTTCGGCCGCGGCGCGACGAGGATCGTGCTGCGCAACACCGATTCCCCGCTGCTCCCGGCGGCGCGGATCGAGGAGGCCTTCGAGGCGCTCGGCGCGCCCGGCGTCGACGCCGTGCTCGGGCCCGACAACGGCGGCGGCTACTACCTCGTCGGCCTGTCGCGGCCGCTCCCCGACCTGTTCGCCGTGCCCGGCCTCGGCCGGCACCGCGGGCACGACGGGGTCCACGCCGCGACCTGCCGCCACGCGCGGGCCGAGGGCCTGGCGCTCGGCGAGCTCCGGCACGAGGACGACGTCGACGGGCCCGCCGACCTCGCGGCCCTCCGGGCCCTGCCCGACGCGGCCTTCGCCCGGGCCCCGCGGACCCTCGCGGCGCTGCGCCGGCTCTGAGCCCGGAGCGCCCGCTGGCCCGCGACCGGGGCGGGCGCGTACAACGGGCGGCATGAACGAGAGGATCCGCGCGCTCAAGCCGTACCCGATGGTCGAGCTGGCCCGCCGCAAGCAGGCGCGCCTCGACCGCGGCCTGCCGGTCTGGGACTTCGGGACCGGCGACCCGATCGAGCCGACGGCGGCGCACATCCGCGCCGCGTTCCGCGACGGTCAGCCCGAGGTCTCGCAGTACCCGAGCGTGGCCGGCGGCGCCGCGCTGCGCGCGGGCTTCGCGGCCTGGTTCGACCGCCGCTTCGGCGTCGCCTCGACGTGGCCGGCGGCGTCCTCCCGTGCCGCGGCAGCAAGGAGGCGATGTTCCACCTGCCGCTGGTCGTCGATCCCTCGGGCCCGCGGCGGACCGTGCTGTACCCGGTATCCGGCTACCCCGTCATGGAGATCGAGCAGCCTCTACGCCGGGGCCGACACGTGGCGCTACGCCCTGAACGCCGGCAACGGCTACCTCATGGACCCGGCCGAGGTCCCGGCCGAAGTCCTCGACCGCTGCGCGATCGTCTGGCTCAGCTATCCCCCACAACCCCACGGGCACGGTCCTCGGGGACGAGGCCTGTTCGAGGCCTGGGTCAGGCCCGCGCGCGGCACAGCTTCGTGCTGTGCTCGGACGAGTGCTACACCGAGCTGTGGTTCGGCGCGCGGCCGCCGCGCAGCCTGCTCGAGTTCGGCCTCGAGGGCTGCCTCGCGTTCCACTCGCTCTCCAAGCGCTCCGGGATGACCGGCTACCGCTCGGCGATCGTCTGCGGCGACCCGGCTTTGGTCGCGGAGTACCGCAGGTGCCGGGCCGCGATGGGCCAGGCCATGCCGGCGCCGACCGAGGCCGCCAGCGTCGCGGCCTGGGGCGACGAGGCCCACGTCGAGGACCGGCGCGGCGTGTTCCGGGCCAAGCGCGACCTCGTGCTCGGGGGCCTCGCCGCCCTCGGCCTCGAGGTCTGGCCCAACGAGACGACGTTCTACGTCTGGGTCAAGGTGCCCGCGGGGCACGACGACCGCAGCTACACCGACCTGCTGCTCGACGCCGGGATCGTGGCCTCGCCGGGCTCGTTCTTCGGCGCCGGCAACGAGGAGTGGTTCCGGCTCGCGCTCGTGCCCGACCTCGACGGCTGCCGCCGGGCCCTCGAGGCCTGGCCCCGCTGAGCCTCGCCCCGGGCCGGGTCTGCGGGTACAACGTTCCGCCCTCAGGAGCCCGTATGACCCAGCACGAAGACCCCCGCCGTCCGCTCGTCGAAGCCGCCGCCGCCGACCGCGCCCT
Source organism: Planctomycetota bacterium (assembly GCA_041398545.1). GTDB lineage: Bacteria > Planctomycetota > UBA1135 > UBA1135 > JAWKUM01. The sequence continues at coordinate 2,559 of JAWKUM010000052.1, forward strand.
GCTCCAGGACCCGGCGCACCGGGACGCCTGCCTCGCGACCGTCGAGGACCTCGACAAGGGCCGGCTCCGCGTCGCGACCAAGGACGCCGACGGGGCGTGGGAGGTCCACGGCTGGGTCCAGCAGGCCGTGGTCCTGTACTTCGCGCTCGCCCCGATGCAGGAGCACGACGCGGGCCCGCTGCACTACCACGACAAGGTGCCGATCAAGTCGGGCCTGGCCGAGGCCGGCATCCGGGTCGTGCCCGGCGCGGTCGTGCGCTACGGCTCGTTCCTCGAGCGTGGCGCCGTCGTCATGCCCGGCTTCGTCAACATCGGCGCCTGGGTCGGGGCCGGCACGATGGTCGACACCTGGGCCACGGTCGGCTCCTGCGCCCAGATCGGCCGCGACGTCCACCTCGCCGGCGGCGTCGGCATCGGCGGCGTGCTCGAGCCGGCCGGCGCGCGCCCGGTCATCATCGGCGACGGCGTCTTCGTCGGCAGCCGCTGCATCGTCGTCGAGGGCGTCGAGATCGGCGACCGGGCCGTGCTCGGGGCCAACGTCTGCCTGACCTCGACGACGCCGATCATCGACGTGCGCGGCGCGGAGCCGGTCACGACCTACGGCCGGGTCCCGCCCGGCGCGGTCGTCATCCCCGGCACGCGACGCAAGACCTTCCCCGCCGGCGACTACGAGATCCCCTGCGCGCTGATCGTCAAGGAGCGCAGCGCCTCGACCGACGAGAAGACCGCGCTCAACGAGATCCTGCGCGGCTTCGCGCTATGAGCGGCGAGCCCACCGAGCTCGAGCGGCTGTGCCTCGCCCTGCTGGCGATCCCCAGCCCGATCGGCAGCGAGGGCCTGGTCGCCGACTTCTGCGAGGCGTACCTGCGCGAGAAGGGCTGCTACGGCCTGACCCGCTCGGGCGACAACCTCGCGTTCCAGCCGCGGCCGTTCCGCCCCGGCCACCCCAGGCTCCTCCTGCTCGGCCACCTCGACACCGTGCCGCCGGCCGACGACAACCCGGCGCGGCTCGAGGGCGACCGGATCCTCGGCCTCGGCGCGAGCGACATGAAGTGCGCCGACGCCGTGATCCTGAGCCTCGCCGCCGAGGCCGTCGCGCGCGAGCCCGAGCTCGACCTGGCCTGCGTGCTGTACGCGGCCGAGGAGGGGCCCTACGCGGGCTCGGGCATGCCCGAGATCCTCGCCGCCGCCCCGGGCTGCTTCGACGGCGTCGACCTCGCGATCGCGATGGAGCCGACCGACAACGAGCTCGAGCTCGGCTGCCTCGGCACGCTGCACGCGGTCGTGCGCTTCGAGGGCAAGCGGGCCCACTCGGCCCGGCCGTGGCAGGGGCGCAACGCGATCCACATGGCGGGCCCGCTGCTGACGGGCATCGCGGCGATCGAGCCCAGGACCGTGACGCTCCACGGCCTCGAGTTCCGCGAGGTGATCTCGGCGACGCAGATCGACTACGAGGGCGCCCGCAACGTCGTCCCCGGCGCGTGCACGGTCAACCTCAACTTCCGCTTCGGCCCCGACCGCGAGCCCGAGGAGGCCGTCGACCACGTCGTCCGGCTCGTCGCCGAGGCCAACGCCGCGGCCGGCATCGACCCCGAGCACGTCTCGGTCGAGGTGCCCGACCTCTGCCCCTCGGGCAAGGTCTGCGGCGACAACGCGCTCCTCGCCCGGCTGCGCGGCGCGGCGCCGCGCCCACTCGAGACCCGGGCCAAGCAGGCCTGGACCGACGTCGGTCGGCTGTCGCAGATGGGGCTCGACGCGCTCAACTACGGCCCGGGCTCGCCGGCCCAGGCGCACCAGGTCGGGGAGCACGCCCTGCGCGCCAAGGTTGCCGAGAGCCGCGAGGTGCTCGGCCGGCTGCTGTTCGGCCGGGCCTGAGGGCCGCTCAGGCCAGGCGGCGGGCCTCGCCGTTGCGCAGGACCGGGTCGGCCGCGGCGCTGCCGAGGCGCTCCCAGCGCTCGGTCCACTCGGGCGCGAGGCGGTGGATCTTGGCCGCCAGCTTCTGCGACAGGGTCAGCGCCTCGTCGAGCGGCATGAGGTGGGCGCGGGACGGGATCGGCTGGATGCAGGCCGTGATCGGCGGGCTGGCCGGCAGCAGGTGGAGCAGCTCGTCCCGGGTCTCGGCCGCGAGGATGCCCTCGGCGGTGTCGAGGTCGACGAGGGCGCGGCCGGCGGGCAGGCCCTTGGGGTCGGAGGACAGGCCGAGGAGCCAGTCGCTCGTGACCCGGTAGGCGCGGGCCAGCGCGGCGAGGTTGAGGGCGCTCGGCACGAACTTGCCGTACTCGTAGCTCTTGAGGGTGTTGACCGACAGGCCGGCCGCGCGGGCAGCGTCCTCGAAGCGCTTGAAACCAGCCTCCATCCTGGCCTTGCGGAGACGGTCGGCGAGCTCGGACAACCCTTCGCGGGTGGGGACCTTTGCGGTTTGCATGTCGGGGGAGGAGCTGAGGACTGCAGAGAGGATCGTCCGGACCCTTCGGTCCCGAGGACGTGTCACGGCGGTCTAGTCGGGTCAGGATCCGAGGCAACCGACCCGGATCCGGGATCCCGTCCCGGGCCGAGACCGCCCCCGGTCCCCGACGAGGGCCCGGACCAAGGCCCTTGGTTGGGACATGAAAAGGGTTTATGTCCCGTGGGACGCCCCGAATCGCAGATGAGCCGAGTCCGCCGATCCACCGCCGTCCTGGTCTACCGGGGAAGGGAACCCGACCTCGAGGTGCTCCTGGTCGAGCGCAACCCCGAGCTCCGCTTCCTCGGCGGCTACTGGGCCCTGCCCGGGGGAGTGGTCGGCCGTGACGCGGACGGAGACCCCGACGAGGCCCACCGGGCCTGCGCCCTGCGCGAGCTGTTCGAGGAGTGCGGGATCCTGGCCGTGCCCGAGGCCGTGGCCCCGGCCGAGCGCCGCCCGTTGCGCGAGGCCCTGCTCGCGGCCGAGGCAGCGGGCCGGCGCGGGCTGCGCGAGGGCCCGGAGCTCGACGCCGGACAGGCGGCCCGCCGCCGGCTCGCAGGCCTGCGAGCCCCGTTCGACGACCTCTGCGAGCTGACGACGCCGCCGATGATCCCGGTGCCGTACCAGACGCGGTTCCTGGCCCTCGGCCTCCCGCCGGGGGAGGCCTGCGAGATCTGGCCGGGCGAGCTCGTTGGCGGCGGGTTCTGGCGGCCCGACGCGGCCCTGCACGCGTGGCGGCGCGGGGACATGCGCATCGCGCCTCCGGTGCTGATGATCCTCGCGCTCCTGGCCGAGCACGGCCGGGACGGGCTCGGAGCGGTCCTGCCGGGCGAGGTCGCCGCGCTCGACGCGGGGCGCCTGCACCCGGTCCGGTTCGTGCCGGGCATCTTCGTCGCCCCGCTCCGGACCCCGACCCTGCCGCCGGCGACGACGACCAACACGATCCTCGTCGGCGAGGAGCGCGTGTGGATCGTCGACCCGGCGACGCCCGACCGCGCCGAGCAGGCCCGGCTGTTCGATGAGCTCGACCGCCGCGTCGCCGGCGGCAGCCGGCTCGAGGGCGTGCTGCTGACGCACCACCACCAGGACCACGTCCAGGCGGCGGTCCCGGTCGCGCGGCGCTACGACCTGCCGGTCCTCGGCCACCCGCTGACGCTCGAGCGCGTCCCCCTCGGCGACCTCCCGCTGCGCCCGCTCCACGACGGCGACGTCCTGCCGCTGGGCCGCAGCCCCGACGGCCGCGACGGCTGGCGGCTCGAGTGCCTGCACACGCCCGGCCACGACCGCGGCCACCTCGTGTTCCAGGAGGACCGCTACCACGCCCTGGTCGCCGGCGATCTCGTCTCGACCGTGTCGACGATCGTCATCGACCCGCCCGAGGGCCACCTCGCGACCTACCTGCGCAGCCTCGAGCGCGTCCTCGACCGGCCCTCGGGGACGATCCACCCGGCCCACGGACCGGCCCACCCCGACAGCCACGCCCTCCTGCGCTGGTACCTCGAGCACCGCGCCGAGCGCGAGCGCAAGCTCCTCTCCGCCCGCGCGCGCGGCCTGGACTCCGTCGACGACCTGCTCCCGCTCGTCTACGACGACGTCGACCCCGACCTGTATCCCCTGGCCGCGAGGTCCCTGGCCGCCGGCATCGAGAAGCTCGTCGAGGAGGGGCGGTGGTAGGGGCGAATCGCTTCCCCTGGTGAAGGCGGGGAGGCAGGGACGTCCGATCACACTTGGGGCCTCGCGCTCCTGAACCCGCGCTCGACCCCCTGTCCGATCGGACGTCCCTCGATCACCGCGCGGTCACGGGCGACAGCACGAACTCACCCCAGTACTACGAGTTCCTGTGTCCCGAGCGTTCCGCTTCCCGTTCCGTCGAACTGGTGATGCTACGGACCTGGGTCGAGGAGCCAGTCGGCGGCGACCTGCTCGGGGGCGGGGCCCTCGAGGCGGATGGCGAGGGTGTCGAGGGCCTCGAGGGAGGCGGTGCGGGTCGGGCCGGGGTCCCAGAGGGCGTCGAGGGCGGTGAGGGCCTCGTCCCAGCCGTGGTCGTCGGAGAACAGGAGCTCGCGGAACGCGGGGCGGCCGAGGACGAGGTTGGGGGCGGCGATCCAGGGCACGGTCAGGAGCAGGTGGCCGAGGGCCTTGGCGAGGCGAGAGCGGACGCGGTACACGACGACGAGGGGGCAGCGGGCGAGGCCGGTCTGGAGCGCGCTCGTGCCCGACTTGACCAGGGCCGCCCGGCACGTCGCCGCGAGGGCGTAGGCGTCCTCGGCGACGAGGGTGACGCCCTCGGTCGGCACGCCATGCGCGGCCAGGGCGGCGACGCGGCGCTCGAGCCCGGCCAGGCGGGTCGGGTCGGGCTGCGGCAGCAGCGCCCGGGCCTCGGGCCGGCGCGCGCGGAAGCGGGCGAACAGGCGCAGCATGCCCTCGAGGTGGGCGTCGAGCTCGGCGCGGCGGCTGCCGGGCAGGAGCAGGAGCGAGGGCTCGCGCGGCTCGGCCGCGAGCGGCGGGCGGTGGGCGCGCAGCGGGTGGCCGGCGGCCGCGGTCGGCACGCCGGCGGCGTGGAACAGCGGCTGCTCGAACGGCAGGATCGCGATCGCGCCGCCGACGGCGCGGCGGAAGCGGCGCATCCGCCACGGGGCCCAGGCCCAGTACTGGGGGCAGACGAAGTACAGCACCGGGACGCCGTGGGCCCGGGCGCGCTCGGCGAGCACGAGGTTGAGGCCGGGGTTGTCGACGAGGACGACGGCGTCGACCCGCTCCCGCCGCAGCCCCTCGATGAACCGGCCGACGACGCCGACGAAGAACGGCAGCTCGCGCAGGGCCCCGCTGAGCCCCATGACCGCGCGGTCGACGATGCGGTCGCCGACCTCGACGCCGGCCGCGGCCAGGGCCTCGCCGCCCATGCCGCTGACCCGCAGGCCCGGGGAGGCCGCGCGCAGGGCCTCGACGATGCGCAGCGCGTGCCGCTCACCCGAGGCCTCGCCGCAGGCCAGGTAGACGTGCCGGAGCGGGCGCCCGCCGAGCACGGCCCGGAACGCCGCGCGCGCCTCCCGGTCGGCCGCGGCCCGGTCGAAGCCGCCCTGGGCGGCCAGGACCTCGGCGCTCCGCCGGACGTAGGTCCGGCGCCGGAGCACGAACAGCATGAGCTGGAGCGGCACGGTCGCGGCGCGGACGAGCTCACGGCCCAGGACCCGGGTGAGCTCGAGGCGCGTGCCGGCCGACAGCCGGCGATCCTGGGCGCTCACAGGTCGCGCCTCCGGAACAGCGTGAACGCCAGCAGCCAGACGCCGACGACGGCGAGGACGAGCCAGACCTCGGTCCCGAGCAGGAAGCCGGTCCAGTCCAGGTTGCCCGGGACCATCGGGCGGTAGACGTCGTAGTCGGTCAGCCGGAACAGCGACCCGTGCTGGACGACGGGGACGAAGTAGATCCCGACCTGGAGGATCACGAAGGCCCCGATCGCCGTCGCGACCTCGACCTGCGTGCGCAGCAGGACCGAGCCGAGCAGGGTCAGGCCGAGGAACAGGAGCACGAACAGGCTCGAGTGCAGCGAGGCCTGCAGCAGGCCGCCGACCGGCAGCTCGTAGCCCTGGGCGCGGGCGTAGGGCAGGACCAGGAGCGAGGACGCGAACACCGGGACGACGAGGATCAGGGCGAGGACCCAGGTCGTGGACCACAGGATGCGGCCGCGGGACACGGGCCGCGAGGCGAGCAGCTCGAAGGTGCCCCGCTCGCGCTCCTTGGCGATCGTGCTGCAGCCCATCAGCACGGCGCAGGCGACGCCGACGATGTTGACGCCCTTGAAGAACTGCTGCACGCCGACGTAGGCCGCGAAGGCGGCCGGCTCGAGCCGGGAGGCCGCGTCCTTGAAGAAGTCCTTGAGCGCCTGCATCGGGGCGAGGAACTCGAACTGCCCGCCCTTCTCGACGAGCTTCTCACGCGCGTCGGGCCAGAACAGCAGGGCGAGGCCGAGGAGGCCGCCGAGCAGCACGACGTACAGCAGCGCGTAGAGCCGCATCTCGCGCCAGCACTTGGCCGCGATCACGCCGTCCTCCCCGCCGCGTAGAGCGCGTCGTAGACGGCCATCAGGCGCGCCCCGCCGAAGCTCAGCGACGTCGCGCCGGCCGCGGCGAGCCGGGCGGCGGCGGCCTGCAGCGTGGCGTCGTCGGCCGCGCGGGCGCGGAGCCGGGGCCCGTCCCACTCGACCTCGAGCCCGCCCGGCAGCGCGAGCCCCTCGGGGACCCGCTCGAAGCCGGCCTCGAGCACCCGGGCGAGCCGGGTGCGGGCCCCGGCGACCTCCGCGTCGCCGGCGAGGTGCCCGTGGACGAGGAACGCCGTCCGGTCGGCGACCTCCTCGAGCTCGTCGAGGTGGTGCGACGACAGGAGCACGCCGCGGCCGCGCGCGCGCAGGGCGCGGATCAGCGCGTAGAGGCGGTCGCGGGCGCCGCGGTCGAGGGCGCGGTCGGGCTCGTCGAGGAGGAGCAGGGGGACGTCGGGCGCGAGGGCGACGCGCAGGGCCAGCTTCTGCTTCATGCCCGACGAGTAGGTCCGGACCCGGGCGTCGAGCGGCAGGGGGAAGGCCTCGGCGCAGCGGCGGACCATGTCCCCGTCGAGGGCGGGGTGGAACGCCAGGGCGAAGTCGAGCAGCTCCTGCCCGGTCATGGCCTCGTACAGCGAGGTCTCGCCCGGCAGGTACGAGAGCCGGGTCCGCGCCCGGACCGGCTCGGCCAGGGCGTCGACCCCGTCGACCAGGACCCGACCGGTGTCGGGGACGTAGAGGCCGACGATGCAGCGCATCAGCGTGCTCTTGCCGGCGCCGTTGGGGCCGACGAGGCCGAGCACCTCGCCGGCGTCGAGGGCCAGGCCCAGGCCGTCGAGGACCGTGGCCCGGCGGAAGCCCTTGCCCAGGTCGTGGAGCTCCAGCGGCCTCACCCGGCCCTCCGGCAGCGCTCGCGGAAGCTCCGCAGCAGGCGGTCGCCGAGCGGCGTCCGGAACGACTCGGGGTGGAACTGCAGGCCGTAGCGCGGCAGCTCGCGGTGGTGGAAGCCCATGACGAGCCGCTCGGGGCCCGTGACCCAGGCGTCGGCGACGTAGCAGGCCGGCAGGGCCTCGACGACGAGGCTGTGGTAGCGGCAGGCCTCGATCGGGTTGGGCAGGCCCTCGAACAGCCCCGCGCCCTCGTGCCGGATCCACGAGTTGCGGCCGTGGAACACCTCGGTCGCCTGGACGATGCGCGCGCCCTCGGCCTCGGCCAGGGCCTGGTGCCCGAGGCAGACGCCGAGGATCGGCAGGTCGGGCGGGGCCCGGCGCACGACGTCGAGCAGGCAGCCGGCCTCGGACGGGCGCCCCGGCCCGGGCGAGAGGACGAGCCCCTCGAGGGGCAGGGCCAGGACCTCGGCGGCCGTGCAGCGGTCGCTGCGCAGCACCTTCGACTCCACGCCCATGGCCCGGAAGGCCTGGTCGAGGTTGAAGACGAAGGAGTCGCGGTTGTCAAGCACGAGCAGCACGGCGGTACCCTCCGAGGGCCGCTCACGGCGGTCAAGCGCGCGGGGTCCTGTTTTGGCCGGGGGCCAGGCGTATGCTTCGCCCCCTTCGCGGCGCCGCCGGCCTGCGGCGGGCGCCGGGTCGCGCCAGCTCTCCCGGTTACATGAACATCCTGATCCTCGGACTCGGCGAGGTCGGCTTCCACCTCTCCAAGGTGCTGTCGGAATCGGGGCACGACGTCACGGTCGTCGACAACGACCCGATCCGCGTCAAGCGCGTCGGGGAGAGCCTGGACGTCCAGACCCTGTGCGGCGACGTCAGCCACCCCGACGTCCTCGACGACGCCGACGCGGCCGCGGCCGACCTCGTCCTGGCCGTCAGCAACGACGACCGCGTCAACCTCATCGCCAGCCTGTTCTGCAAGCGCATGGGGGCGGCCCAGGCCATCGTCCGGGTCAAGGACATCGCGCCCTACGCCGGGTTCCGGACGTTCATGCGCAAGAACCTGCTGTTCGACGAGATGCTCTCGCTCGAGGAGCTGGCGGCCGAGGAGATCGCCAAGGTCGTGCGCCGGAACCAGGCCGTCGCGGTCGAGAACTTCCTCGAGGGCAAGGTCACGCTGCGGGTCGTGCCGGTCAAGGACGAGTCCAAGCTGGCCGGCAAGGTGCTGCGCGAGGTCGAGTGGCCCCGGGACCTCAACGTCGTCGCCGTCAGGCGGGACGGCTCGACGCTGATCCCGGGCGGCGACTTCGAGTTCCACGTCGACGACGAGGTCTACCTCCTCGGCCTGCCCGAGGTCGTCGAGGAGTTCGAGGCCTGGGTCGGGGACCGCAAGACCCGGACGCGCAACGTCGTGATCTTCGGCGAGAGCTCGACGGCGTTCCACGCGGCCCGGAGCCTGACCCGGCAGGGCATCAAGGTGCGGATCCTGATCGAGGAGCGGGAGTCGGCCGAGCTCTACGCCGACAAGATCGACCCGCAGACCAAGGTCCTCCACGTCGGCTCGGCCAACGCCGAGGTGTTCAAGGAGGAGCACGTCGGCAAGGCCGACGCCTTCGTCGGGGCCTCGGACGTCGACGAGAAGAACCTCCTCGCCTGCCTCCTCGCCGGGCAGCTCGGCTGCAAGCGGACGATCGCCCTCGTCTCGTCGCCGACCTACAGCGAGATCTACAAGGTCGTCGGCATCGACCGCGCCGTGTCGCCGCGCATCCTGTGCTCGGAGGCCATCGTCGCCCGGGTCCAGGCCGGCAAGCTGCGGTTCATGGCCGCCTTCGACGAGGGGGCGGCGACGGTCTGCGCCGGCCGGATCCCGCTCGGCTCGACGATCGCCAACAAGAAGCTGTCCGAGGCCGGCTTCCCCAAGGGCTGCGTCGTCGGGGCCGTGCAGCGGACCGTGGACGGCGTCGACCAGGTCGTGATCCCGCGCGGCGGCTTCGAGTTCCAGGAGAAGGACGAGCTGGTCTTCTTCCTGCTCAAGGCCGTCGAGCCCACGGTCTACCAGCTGCTCGAGTCGACGGAGTAGGCGGGGCGTGTCGGCCGGCCTCCAGCGCCTCCTCGGCCCGTTCCGGCGCGCGCAGCTCAACTACGCGATGATCGCGCGGGTCGTCGGCGCCTTCGTCATCGGCTTCTCGCTGCTGATGGTGCTGCCGCCGATCGTCCAGCTCCTCGACGGCCAGGGCGTCGTCGTGCACGGCTACAACCCCTTCGTCGGCTTCGGGCTGACGGCGCTGGCCGGCCTCCTCGCGGGCAGCCTGCTGTACCGCGTGGGGCGGGGCTCGACGACCGACTTCTTCCGCCGCGAGGGGCTGCTGTCGGTGTTCCTGGTCTGGGTCGTGACCGGGTTCCTCGGCGGGCTGCCGCTCGTGTTCTCCGGCGTCGTCGGCGGGTTCTGGGACGGCGTCTTCGAGTCCGTGTCGGGGCTCACGACGACCGGCTCGTCGATCTACGGCGCCGGGGCCAACCCGTCCATCGGCGACCTCCCGGCCGCGATCCTGTTCTGGCGCGCGCTGCTCCACTGGATCGGCGGGATCGGCATCGTCGTGATGTTCCTGGTCTTCCTGCCGATCCTCGGGATCACCGAGAAGAAGCTGTTCCAGGCCGAGGTCGCCGGGCTCAGCAAGGAGGGCGTCAAGCCGAGGATCCGCGACTCCGCCGCCGTCCTCGTGCGGATCTACCTCGTGTTCAGCCTCATCCTCGTGCTCGGGTTCTGGGCCTTCGGGATGGACCCCTTCGAGGCGGTCGCGCACAGCTTCGCGACGATCGCGACGGGGGGCTTCTCGACCCGCGCCGGGAGCATCGCCGAGTACCGGAGCCTCGGCATCGAGCTCTTCGCCATCGTGGGGATGTTCTTCGCCGGCGCCAACTTCGGGCTCTACTTCCGCGTCGAGACGCTGTTCCGCAAGGCCGCCGGCGGCCGCCTGTTCCCGCGCTGGGCCGACATGCCGCGGTTCCGCGACGTCCGCCGGGTCTTCACCGGCGACGCCGAGTTCCGGCTCTACGCCTTCATCGTCGGCGGCTGCTCGCTCGCGATCGGCCTCTACCTGTGGCTCGGGTCGGGGGAGACCGTGCCCTCGGTCGGCTTCGACCGCGTCCACGACTACGGCAACCTGGGCGAGGCGCTGCGCGACGCGACCTTCCACACGACGAGCCTGTCCTCCTGCACCGGCTTCGCCAACTGCGACACGTCGCGGTGGCCGTTCCTGCCGCAGATGCTCCTCCTCCTCGTCATGTTCCTGGGCGCCTGCTCGGCTCGACCGGCGGCGGGATCAAGCTCGCCCGCGTGCTCGTGCTGTGGGCCTGGCTGCGCCACGTCCTGCGCCGGTTCCGGCAGCCGCGCAGCGTCGACCCGCTCAAGATCGGGGGCGAGCTCATCGACCCGGAGCTCCTCCAGGCCGTGCTCGGCCTGTTCGTGCTGTGGATCTCGGTCGCGGTCGCCGGCAGCCTGCTCCTGCTGCTGTTCGAACCCGGCCTGGACCCCCTCAGCTCGCTCTCGTCGCTCGTGACCTGCCTCAGCAACGCCGGCCCCGGCTTCACGCCCCTCGTGCCCGGCGGGGCCGCCGTCGCCAACGGCGCGGGGGTCGACGTCGGCTCCTACGGCTCCTTCGGCGGGCTCACGGCCGGCTCCAAGGCCCTGCTGAGCTTCGCCATGCTCTTCGGCCGGCTCGAGATCTACACTCCCCTGATCGTGTTGCTGCCGTCATTCTGGCGCGCGTGAACCCGGAGGACCGGACGATGGGTGACCAGGGACCGTGAGGAAGGGGCTGCTCCAGCGGTGCCGGGACCTGGTCCGGCAGGACCTCAACCTCCGCATGGTCGCGCGGGTCCTGGGCACGTTCCTGACCGGCTTCTCGCTGCTGATGTTCGTGCCCGTCCTGGTCCACGTGCTCGCGGGCGGTTCGATCGTCGAGGGTGACCGCAACCTCTTCGTCGGCTTCGGGGCCGCGGCCCTCGTCGGCGGCCTGTCCGGCATGACGCTGTTCCGGATCGGCCGGCAGAGCGACGCCGACTTCTTCCGCCGCGAGGGGCTGCTCGCGGTGGCCCTGGTGTGGATCCTGACCGGCCTCCTCGGCGGCCTGCCGTTCTGGTTCACGGGCTCGGTCCAGGGCTACTGGGACGGCGTGTTCGAGGCCATCTCCGGCATGACGACGACCGGCTCGTCGATCTTCGGGGCCGGCGGCAACCCGGCCATCGAGGACCTCCCGACGGCGGTCCTGTTCTGGCGCGCCCTGCTGCACTGGGTCGGGGGCATCGGCATCGTCGTGATGTTCCTGGTCTTCCTGCCCGCGCTCGGCATCACCGAGAAGAAGCTGTTCCAGGCCGAGGTCGCCGGCGTCAGCAAGGAGGGCGTCAAGCCGCGCATCCGCGAGTCGGCCAACGCCCTCGTCCGCATCTACCTCGCGATCACGCTGTTCCTGCTCCTCGGCTTCTGGGTCCTCGGCATGGGCCTGTTCGACGCCGTCTGCCACAGCTTCGCGACGATCGCGACCGGGGGCTTCTCGACCAAGAACGGCAGCGTCGGCCAGTTCCAGAGCGTCTGGATCGAGCTCCTCGCGATCCTCGGGATGTTCCTGGCCGCGGCCAACTTCGGGCTCTACTTCCGCGTCGAGACGCTGTTCCGCAAGGCCGCCAAGGGGCGCTGGTTCCCGCGGCTGCACGACCTGCCGCGCTTCCGCGAGATCCGCCGGATCTTCTGGTCGGACCCGGAGTGGCGGCTCTACTTCGCGATCTGCGTCGGCCTGTCGCTGATCATCGCCGTCGACCTCTGGCTCGGGCACGGGTCCGTCGTCCCGTCGGCCGAGTTCGACCGCCACCACGACTACGGGCACGTCGGCGAGTGCCTGCGGGACTCGACCTTCCAGACCGTCAGCCTCGTGTCCTCGACCGGCTTCGCCAACAGCAACCTGCACAGCTGGCCGATGCTGGCGCAGCTCCTGATCCTCGTCGCGATGTTCGGCGGGGGCTGCTCGGGCTCGACCGGCGGCGGCCTCAAGCTCGTCCGCGTCCTCGTCATCGTCAGCTACGTGCGCTTCGTCCTGCGCCGCTTCATCCGGCCGCGCAGCGTCGAGCCGTTCCAGATCCGGGGGACCCGCATCGACCAGGACGCCGTCGACGGGATCTTCGCGCTGTTCGTCCTGTGGGTCCTCGTCCTCGTGTTCGGCACGCTGACGGTCTCGCTGCTCGAGCCGCGGGTCGACGGCCTGACCTGCTTCGCCTCGGTCCTGACCTGCCTGTCCAACATGGGCCCGGGCTTCTCGGCCCTGACCCCGGACTCGGTCACGCCGGCCAACGCGCTGGCCATGGACATCGGGTCGTACGGCTCGTTCGGCGCCTATCCGGCCAGCGTCAAGGCGCTGCTGTCGTTCACGATGATCCTCGGCCGGCTCGAGATCTACACGGCGTTGATCGTGTTCCTGCCCTCGTTCTGGAAGGACTGAGCGCCGGTGAAGGTCCTCGGGCTGACGCTCGCGCTCCTCGTCCTGCTGGGGCTGCGTCTCGACCTCCACCACGGCCTCGGCCCGCGGGGCACCGACGGGCAGTACTACTACGCCCAGGCCCGCTCCCTCGTCGTCGACGGCGACCTCGACCTGCGCCGCGAGCTCGGCGAGCTGACGCCGCGGCCCGAGAACGTCAACACGAGCACCGACCGCCCCTGGGACGAGCCGACCGCGACCGGGCGCGTCCCGTGCAAGTACCCGGTCGGCGCGCCGCTGCTGCAGGTCCCGTTCCTCGCCGTCGGGCAGCTGCTCGCGCTCGGCCTCGACGCCGCCGGCGTCGAGGTGCGGACCGACGGCTACTCGGCGCCGTGCTACCTCGCGTGGCGGGTCGGGGTCTGGGCCTTCGCCACCCTGCTGCTCTGGGCCGCGGCCGGCTTCGCGCGCCGCGTGACCGGGCTCGGGCCCGAGGCCGGCATGGCCTGTGCGGCCGCGGCCGTCCTCTGCGGTCCGCTGCTGTACTTCTGCACCGGCGATCCGTACAGCGCGCACGTGCACTCGGCCGCGCTCGTCGCCGCGGCCCTGCTGCTCGCGGTCGACCCGGCGGCGCTGCCGCGGCGGCTGCGCGGGACGGCCCCGCTGTGGATCGGCCTGTGCTGCGGCCTCGCGGTCTGCACGCGGGCCACCAACGGGCTGTGGCTCGGCGCGGCCGGCCTGCTGCTCCTGCTCGGCGGCGCGCCCGACC
>JAWKUM010000053.1:0-15679 GCA_041398545.1 Planctomycetota bacterium
GCCATGCCCTGGGCCTCGCGACCCTTCTCGAGGCTGATGCTGCCGCCCGACGTGCGCAGGTAGTTCTTGAACAGCGCGCCTCCGCCGGCGACCGGGATGCCGAAGAAGCAGGCCGCGAGCTCGGGGGCGTGGCGCTCGGTGCTCCGCTCGAGCAGGACCTGCGCGTGGGCCACGAGCATGCTGGCGCGGTTGGCCGCGGGCTCGCCGATCGGGGTCTCGAGGCCGAGGCCGAGGGCGGCGAAGGCGCGGCGCTTCGTGCTCTCCTTCTTCTCCTTGAGGACGGAGGTCAGGTAGAGGTCGGCGCTGGGCTCGCCGCGCAGGCCGAGGGCGACGAGGGCGCGGTCGGACAGCGGGTCGTCGGGCTTGCCGGCGAGCTCGATCAGGCGCGCGCGGTCCTTCTCGTCGCTGCTGAACGCGAGCAGCAGCACGGCCTCGGCCTGCTCCTGCTGCGTGCCGCCGTCGAGCGCGCGGCGCGCGGTCTCGAGCAGCTCGTCGCCGACGCGCATCCTCGTGTTGGTCGTGAGGCCGCGGGCGGCGTCCTCGAGCACGAGGGTGAGCGGATCGGGAAGGGGCATCGTCTGCGCGGCCAGACCGGTCGCGGCGAACGGGCCAAGCAGTGCGAAAGTGCACAGGAGCCCTTGGACGCGGGGGGCGCCACGGCGCGGGCTGCTGGTCGACATCGGTGCTCCTAGGCTTTGCTGGACAGCGGCTTACGCGGAGTATATCGACCCGGGGGGTCGCGCTACTCCAGGCCGCATGGGAGCCGCACGGGTTTCCAATGCAAGTCCCAGGCCAGCATCGGCTTGGATCCGGGCTCGCGTCCCGCCGGCGGAGGCGGTACGTCTCGGCCATGCCTGTCCGCCTGGGACGCCTCGAGGCGCTCTACGTCTGGTACGGCCTCACGGCCGCGACCCTGATGCTGTGCTACGGGGGCAGCCTGCCCGGCCGCTGGGCCTGGATCGCCGGCCACGTCGGCCTCGTCGTCCCGGCCGTCCTCCTGTCACGGCTGCGGAACGCCTGGCCGCGCTACCTGGCCGCCCTCGTCCTCGTGCCCACGGCGTTCACGACGCTGGGGACCTGGCTGCCGGACGTCGTGCCCGAGCCCTTCGAGTGGCGGCTGATCCCGGCCAACGCCGCCGTCGGCGGGGAGGCCGTCCAGGGCTTCTTCGCCTCGCCGCCGCCGTGGCTCGTCGAGACCTGCCAGGTCTGCTACGCGACGTTCTACTTGCTGCCGCTGGCCCTGGCCCTCTGCTTCGGCCTCGAGCGGCGGTGGGGGGCCGTCCGCCACACGACCGTGCTGATCCCCGGCGGGTTCCTGCTGTCGTACCTCGGCTACCTGTGCTGGCCGACCCTGCCCCCGTACCGGTTCCTGTCGTACCCGGCCGAGCTGGCCGGCGGCCCGGGCTTCCGGTGGCTCAATCCGCTGCTCTACGAGGCCGAGGCCCTGCGGCAGGACTGCATGCCGTCGGGGCACACGATGATGACCCTCCTGGCCTTCCTGCTGGCCTGGCGCTACTCGCGGCGGCAGCTCCTCTGGCTCGGTCCCATCGGGGGTTTCCTGATCCTGGGCACCCTCGTCCTCCGCTACCACTGGTGGATCGACCTGTGCGCGGCCCTGCCGTTCACTGCCCTGGCCTGGGTCCTGTTCGAGGACCGCGCCGCCCGGGCCGATCCGGCCGCCCCCCTCGCGGCGGGATAGACTTCGGCGTTCCGGGCTCACTCTCCTGCCCGGTACGAGCCTTCGCCAGCGGACCCCGGATGGCCGACGCGCGAGCGGCCCCGGGGTCCGCACCTGTACCGGGCGGACCTGCCGCGTTGGCAGTGCCTGCCAGCCTGTCAGGAAACCGTTCCGCTCCGGGAGCCCGATACGGAACGGTTTCCCGGGGAACTCTCCACTCGACGTCTCCGAGACGTCAGGAGAGTAGTTTGCCGAGGCAGGCGTTGACGGTCTTGCCGTCGGACACGGCCTTGTAGCGGGCCATCCACTCCTTCATGAAGCGGCCCTGCTCCTTGCGGCTCGTGATGCCGAGCTCGGCCAGGAGGTCGGCGACCTTGGCCTCGGTCTCGGCGGCGTCCATGAGCTGCGGCAGGTAGCCCTCGATGACCACGAGCTCGGCCCGCTCGCTCGAGGCGATGTCGTCCCGGCCCGCGGCCTCGGCCTGCTCGATCGAGTCGCGGCGCATCTTGGCCGCGCGGCGCAGCACGGCCACCTCGCCGTCCTCGTCGAGGCCGCCCTTGGCGTCGCCCTCGTTCTTGAGGTCGTTGAGCAGCATGCGCAGCACCGACAGGCGGTCCTTGTCGCCGCCCTTGAGCGCGGCCTTCATGTCCGCCGTGATCCGTTCCTGCATCGGGCCCGCGCTCACTCCTCGGCCTCCTCGGGGACCTCGTCCTCGTCCTCCTTGGGCACGAGCGCGACGCCGACGACGCGGTCGCCGTCGTTGACCGAGATCACGCGCACGCCCTGGGTCGCCCGGCCGATCTGGGAGATCCCCGCGACCGGGACGCGGACGATCATCGAGCCCTGCGTGATCAGCATGACCTCCTGCTCGGGCTCGACGGCCCGGACCGCGACGACCGGGCCGTTGCGCTCGGAGGTCTTGATCGAGATCAGGCCCTGGCCGCCGCGGCCCTGGATGCGGTAGTCGCCGATCGGGGTGCGCTTGCCGTAGCCGAGCGCGCAGACCGTCAGGATGTCCTGGTCCTCGTTGGCGGCGACGAGCGAGACGACGTGGTCGCCGGCCTTGAGCTTGATGCCGCGCACGCCGCGGGCGACGCGGCCCATCGGCCGGGCCTCGACCTCGTCGAAGCGGATCGCCATGCCGCCCGCCGTGGCCAGGAGCACGCTCTGGTGGTCCCGCAGCAGGGTCACGCCGATCAGGCTGTCGCCCTCGTCGAGGGCCATGGCCCGGATGCCGCCGCGCTTGGGCCGGCTGTAGGCCGCGAGCACGGTCTTCTTGACGTAGCCGAGCTCGGTCGCGACGAGCAGGTAGCGGTCGTCGAAGTTGTCGACCTGCAGGAACTCGACGATGCGCTCGTCCTCGTCGGTGAGCTCGAGGATCCCGCGCAGGGAGCGGCCGCGCGAGGTCCGGCCCAGCTCGGGGAGCTGGTAGACCTTGCGCCAGTAGACCTTGCCCTTGTTCGAGAAGAACAGGAAGTAGTCGTGGGTCGAGGCGATGAAGATCTTCTCGAGGAAGTCGTCCTCCTTCATGTCCCCGGCCTGGACGCCCTTGCCGCCGCGGCCCTGCAGGCGGTAGCTCGTCAGCGGCACGCGCTTGATGAAGCCCTGGTGGCTGCAGGTCACGGCCATGAGCTCCTCCTCGATGAGGTGCTCGATGTCGACCGACCCTGACAGCTCGATGTCGCTGATCTCCGTCCGGCGGTCGTCGCCGTAGGCCGCGACCATCTCGTCGAGCTGCTGGCGGATGATGTCGTAGACCCGCTGGACGTCGCCGAGGATCTCCTTGTAGCCGGCGATCTCCTCGAGGACCTCGCCGTGCTCCTGGCGCAGCTTCTCGATCTCGAGCCCGGTCAGGCGCGACAGACGCATGTCGAGGATCGCGCGCGCCTGGACGTCGGTCAGCTCGAAGCGGCCCTTGAGGCCCTCGCGGGCGTCGTCGGTCGAGCGGCTCGACTTGATCAGCTCGACGACCTCGTCGATGTTGGCCAGCGCGACGAGGAGGCCCTCGATGACGTGCAGGCGGGCCTCGGCCTTCTGGAGCAGGAAGCGCGTGCGCCGGCGGATGACGTCGACACGGTGGTCGCGGTAGGACTCGAGGAGGTCCTTGAGCGACATGGTCCGCGGCTCGCCCGCGACCAGCGCGAGGTTGATGATCGAGAACGTCGACTGCAGCGGCGTGTACTGGAACAGCTGGTTGACCGTGACGGTCTCGTCGTCGACGCCGCGCTTGAGCTCGATCACGAGCCGCATGCCGCTGCGGGCGTTGGTCTCGTCGTTGATGTCCGAGACGGTCTCGATCTTGCCGCCCTTCACGGCCGCGACGACGGCCTCGATGATCGACGTCAGCGTGACCTGGTACGGGATCTCGTGGAACACGAGGTAGCGGCGGCCGCCCTTCTCTTCGACCTCGTAGCGCGCCCGCACCGTCAGCAGGCCGCGGCCGTAGCGGTAGGCCTGGTCGATGCCCTTGCGGCCCATGATGATGCCGCCGGTCGGGAAGTCGGGGCCCGGGACGTGGCGCAGGAGCTGCTCGTGCGTGATGTCGGGGTGCTTGAGCAGGGCCTGGATGCCGGCCGCGACCTCGCGCAGGTTGTGCGGCGGCAGCGAGGTCGCCATGCCGACGGCGATGCCCGAGGAGCCGTTGCACAGCAGGTTGGGGAAGCGCCCCGGCAGGACGGTGGGCTCCCTGGTCGAGCCGTCGTAGTTGTCGACCCAGTCGACCGTGTCCTTCTCGATGTCCTCGAGCATGTGCACGGCCGCGAGCGACATGCGCGCCTCGGTGTAGCGCATGGCCGCCGGGTTGTCGGGCCGGACGGTGCCGAAGTTGCCCTGCTTGTCGACGAGGCAGTAGCGCATGTTGAAGTCCTGGCCCATGCGCACCAGGGTCGGATAGACGACCGACTCGCCGTGGGGGTGGTAGTTGCCCGACGTGTCGCCGCAGATCTTGGCGCACTTGCGGTGCTTGGCGCGCGGCCCCAGGTTGAGGTCGTGCATGGCCTTGAGGATCCGCCGCTGGGACGGCTTGAGCCCGTCGCGGACGTCCGGCAGGGCGCGGGCGTGGATCACGCTCAGCGCGTAGGTCAGGTAGCTCTCCTTGAGCTCCTTCTCGAGCAGCCTGGACTCGGTCCGCTCGACGAACTCCTCGGTCTCGTCGCTCATCCGCAGGGTCCTCTGGCGGGCCTCCGCCCGGGTCCGGCGTGGGGGCGGAGCGGCCCCCTCCCGCCGCGATTCGAAGCGGTCGGAAGTATCCCCGCAAGGACCGCTCCGAGCAACGAATGTCCGGGCCGATCCGTGGCCGCAAGCCGTTGTCCGGGAAAGGCTTGGAGGCCCTCGGGGGGGGCTCCCCGGGGCCATGTGGCTGACAGCGGCCGGCCGGCCCGATATGACCCTCGGACATGTCCTTCCGGACGGTCCTCGCCGCCCTCTCCCTCGGCCTCCCGCTGCTCGTCGGCTGCTCCCCGGATCCCTATCCCGGCGAGCACGGCAAGATCCTCCACGTCAGCCTCAGGCTGATGCCGAAGTCGTTCGACCCGACCGAGATCGAGGAGGAGGGCTCGGGCAAGTGCGCGGCCCACGTCTACGACGGGCTGCTGATGTACCACCCCTTCGCCCGGCCGTACCGGCTCATGCCGGCCCTGGCCGAGGCCATGCCCGAGGTCAGCGAGGACCGGCGGACCTACACCTTCCGGCTGCGCAAGGGCGTGCGGTTCCAGGACGACCCCTGCTTCCCGGACGGCAAGGGCCGCGAGGTCACGGCCGAGGACTTCGTGTGGTGCTTCAAGCGCTTCGCCCACCCCGTGGTCAACACGCCGGGCTGGTGGCTGTTCGACGGCTGGGTCGAGGGCCTCGATGCGTACCGCAGGCAGGTCGACGAGGAGCGGAACGCCCTGCTCGCCGAGGGCAAGGACGTCCCCGAGCTCTACGGCATCGACCGGGACGTGGCCGGGGTCCGCGCCGTCGACCGCTACACGCTCCAGCTCCGCCTGACGCGGCCGTACCCGCAGTTCCTGTGGGTCCTGGCCATGCCCTACACGTCGGCCTACCCCAAGGAGGCCGTCGCGTACTACCGGGACGAATTCCGCAACCACCCGGTCGGAACCGGCCCGTTCCAGGTGACCGAGTACAACCCGGTCTACCGGGCCGTGTACCGGCGCAACCCGACCTACCGCGAGGACTACTTCCCCGACCCGCGCGACAAGCCCGAGGAGCGCTGGGAGGGCTGGGAGGAGGACGAGGCCGAGGGCCTCCTGGTCAACGCCGGCAAGCGCATGCCGCTGCTCGACGGCATGGAGATCCGCTTCATCCTCGAGGACCAGCCGCGCTGGCTGTACTTCAAGGCCGGCTACTCCGACTTCCTCAACCCGCCCAAGGACAACGTCGCCGAGGCCATCCCCGGCGGCGACCTGTCCGACGAGATGAAGGCCCGCGGCACGCGGCTCCGGCCCTGGCCCGAGCTCGGCACGGTCTACTCCTGCCTCAACTGCAAGGACCCGGTCCTCGCCAACGTCGAGCTCCGCCGGGCCATGGCCCTGGCCTTCGACCACAAGTGGACCGTCGACAACCTCTACGCCGGCCAGGCCATCGTCGCGACGAGCCTGATCCCGCCCGGCGTCGCCGGCTTCGACCCCGCCTACCACCCGTACCACAGCGAGGACGGTCGGCCCCGGATCGCGGAGGCGCGCCGGCACCTGGCCGCGGCCGGCTACCCCGGCGGCAGGGACCCGGCGACCGGCCGGCCGCTGCGGATCACGCTCAGCAACGCGGCCGGGTCCAAGACCGCCGAGGACTTCGGGATCCGCTTCCGCGACGAGATGAAGGAGCTCGGCATCGAGGTCGACATCGCGCGGATGACCTTCCCGCAGCTGACCGAGGTCATGCGCAAGGCCGACTTCCAGGTCGCCGGCCTGGCCTGGGGCTTCGACTACCCCGACGCCCAGAACATCCTCCAGCTGCTCTACGGACCCAACAAGGCGCCGGGCATCAACCGGGCCAACTTCGAGAACGCCGAGTTCGACCGGCTGTACGAGCAGGCCGCGGTCATGGAGGACTCGCCCGAACGGACCCGGCTCTACGTGCGCATGGCCCACATCGTCGCCGACGAGGTGCCGTGGATCACGCGCACGCACCGGATCCGCCCCAACCTCCAGCAGCCCTGGCTCACGGGCTTCAAGTACACCGAGACGAGCTACCAGTTCTGGCGCTACTCCGACGTCGACGCCGAGGCGCGCGGCCGCCTCGTCCTCGAGTGGAACAAGCCGGTGCGCTGGCCCCTGGCCGTCCTCGGGGCGCTGTTCGCGGCCTTCCTCGTGTGGACCCTGAACCAGGGGAGGCGGCCTTGATCCCGTTCCTGATCCGGCGGCTGCTCTACGCGGTGCCGGTCGTGCTCGGGGTCGCGGCGATCACCCTGGCGCTGTTCACGTTCGCCGGCGGCGACCCCGCCGCCAAGCGGCTCGGCAAGAACCCCTCGCCCGAGGCCGTCGAGCGCATGCGCAAGGAGATGCACCTCGACGACCCGTTCGCGGTCCAGTACGTGGAGTTCGTCCGGCAGATCGGGAGCTTCGACTACGGCGACTCCTGGGAGCGCAAGGCCCCCGTCAGGCGCATCTTCCTCGACGGAATCGGGCCGACCCTGTCGGTCAGCGTGCCGGCCTTCCTGCTCGGGGCCCTGATCGCGGTCGCCCTGGCCCTGATGGTCGCCTGGTACCGGGGGTCGCTGTTCGACCGCACGATGACCGTCGCCGCCATCGCCGGGATCTCGGTCAGCTCGCTGATCTACGTCCTGATCGGCCAGTGGCTGTTCGCCGACCAGCTCCGGCTGTTCCCGATCTGGGGCTACGAGTACGGCTGGCGCTCGATCTACTTCGTCGCCCTCCCGGTCCTGATCTGGATCGTGTTGTCGGTCGGCACCGACCTCCGCTACTTCCGCACGGTCGCGCTCGAGGAGATCGGCCGCGACTACGTCCGCACGGCCCGGAGCAAGGGGCTGCCCGAGCGCAAGGTCCTGTTCAAGCACGTCCTGCGCAACTGCTCGATCCCGATCATCACGCGGCTGACGATCGTCGTGCCGTTCCTGATCACCGGCTCGTTCCTGATGGAGATCTTCTTCGGGATCCCCGGCCTCGGCAGCCAGCTCTACGCGGCCATCCGCGAGTCCGACTTCCCGGTCGTCAAGGCCTTCACGATGATCGGGACGCTGCTCTACGTGGCGTTCAACATCCTGGCCGACGTGCTCTACGCCCTGTTCGACCCGCGGGTGCGCTTCTGATGTCGTCGACGACCCTCGAGCAGGCCCCCCGGCCCTTCGTCGTCCGCAGCCCCCGCCAGGAGGCGTGGCGGCGCTTCCGGCAGAGCCGGCTCGCGATGGCCTTCCTCGGCCTGTTCGGCGTGTTCCTGCTGATGGCCATCACGGCCCAGGTCCTCGAGCTCACGCAGATCCACGACGGGGACCGGCGCGGGCTCCTGTACGACACGAGCCTCGCCAAGCAGGGCATCGAGGTCGCGCCCGGCGTCCCCTGGCCCGAGGAGGCCACGCCGCCGAGCACGACCCACTGGCAGGCGTGGCTGGGCACCGACTCGCACGGCAAGAGCGTGCTCCTGCGCGTCTTCCACGGGACCAAGATCGCCTTCGTCGTCGGGACCTTCGGCGCCCTGCTGTCGGTCCTGATCGGGATGACGCTCGGGCTCATGGCCGGCTACTTCGGCCGCTGGGTCGACGAGGCCGTCGTCTACGTCTACACGACGGTCGCCTCGATCCCGTACCTGCTCCTGATCCTGGCCCTGGCCTTCCTGATCCGGCAGGGCGGGATCGCGAAGGCCTACGCGGAGCTGACGATCCTCGGGTTCCAGCCCGAGGCGTACATGAGCCTCGGCCTGTTCACGATCGTGCTGGTCATCGGCCTGACCTCCTGGGTCACCCTGTGCCGCCTGGTCCGTGCCGAGGTCAAGAAGGTCCGCGAGCTGGACTACGTCCAGGCCGCCCGGGCGCTGGGCTTCGGGGACGTGCGGATCATGTTCAAGCACGTCCTGCCCAACGTCTTCCACCTCGTCATCATCAATTTCTCGCTGACCTTCGTGACGGCCATCAAGTCCGAGGTCATCCTGACGTTCCTCGGGGTGGGGGTCGACAAGGAGCCCTCATGGGGCCAGATGATCTCGGCCGCCAAGAGCGAGCTGATGAAGGGCATCTGGTGGCCGATCCTGGCCTCGGGGTCGATGCTGTTCCTGCTGACGCTTGCCGTCAACTACGTCGGCGACGCCCTGCGCGACGCCCTGGATCCCAAGCTCAAGCGATAGGCCCACGGCCCGAGAGACCGAGACGACGAGGACGCGATGGCACGAACGAGCACGGGGGAACCCGCCAAGCCCGAAGCCCCTGCCGAGCAGCCCAACGACCTGGACCGGCTGGCCATCGACGCGATCCGCGTCCTGGCCATGGACGCCGTGCAGAAGGCCCGGTCCGGCCACCCCGGCACCCCGATGGCCCTGGCCCCGCTCGGCTACGTCCTGTGGACGCGGCACATGCGGCACGACCCCAGGGACCCCGGCTGGATCGACCGTGACCGCTTCGTCCTGAGCTGCGGCCACGCCTCGATGCTGCTCTACGCCCTGCTGCACCTCTCGGGCTACGACCTGTCGATCGAGGACGTCGAGGCCTTCCGGCAGTGGGGGAGCAGGACGCCCGGCCACCCCGAGTACGGCCACACCCCGGGGGTCGAGACGACGACGGGGCCGCTCGGGCAGGGCGTCGCCAACGCCGTCGGCATGGCCCTGGCCGAGGCCCGGCTCGCGGCCGAGTTCAACCACACCGGCCACTACGTCGTCGACCACCGGACCTGGTTCGTGTGCTCGGACGGCGACCTGCAGGAGGGCATCTCCCACGAGGCCGCGTCGCTGGCCGGCCACCTCGGCCTCGGCAAGCTGATCGGCTTCTACGACGACAACTCGATCACGATCGAGGGCGAGCGCTCGCTCAGCGACGGCGAGGACGTCGGCGCCCGCTTCGAGGCCTACGGCTGGCACGTCGTCCACGTCGACGACGGCAACGACCTCGCGGCCCTCGACGACGCCATCGACGCCTGCAAGGCCGAGCTCCTCCGGCCGAGCCTCGTCGTCGTCAAGACGCACATCGCCTGGGGCTCGCCCAACAAGCAGGACACGGCCGCCGCCCACGGCGCCCCGCTCGGCGAGGACGAGGTCGCCGCGACCCGCAAGAACCTCGGCTGGCAGTGGGAGGACCCGTTCTACGTGCCGATCGAGGTGCGCGAGCACTGGTCGGGCACGGTCGAGCGGGGCCGGGAGCTCCGCGAGAGCTGGGAGAAGGTGTTCAAGAAGCACCAGTCGGCGTTCCCGGCCGAGTCGGCCCAGCTCCTCGCGCGCATGGCCAACGGGCTCCCGGACGGCTGGGAGGACGACCTCCCGCACTGGGACGACGAGGACGGGGAGCTCGCGACGCGCCAGGCCTCGGGCGAGGTGCTCAACGCGATCGCCGGCGACCTGCCGGCGCTGATCGGCGGCTCGGCCGACCTCGGGCCGTCCAACAACACCGGGCTCGAGGGCCTCGGCGACTTCCTCGGCGGGCGGCCCCAGGGCCGTAACCTGCACTTCGGCATCCGCGAGCACGCGATGGGGGCCGTCCTCAACGGCATCGCCCTGCACGGCGGCCTGGTCCCGTACGCCGGGACCTTCCTCGTGTTCAGCGACTACATGCGCCCCGCGATCCGGCTCGCCGCCCTGATGGGCCTCGGCACGATCTACGTGTTCACGCACGACTCGATCGGGCTCGGCGAGGACGGACCGACCCACCAGCCGATCGAACAGCTCGCGGCGCTGCGCGCGATCCCGGGCCTGCACGTGATCCGCCCGGCCGACGCGGCCGAGACGGCCGAGGCCTGGCGCTGCGCCGTGACCCGCCGGGACGGCCCGACGGCGATCGTGCTGACGCGGCAGAAGGTGCCGTTCCTGTCGCGCGAGCCGGGCGCCCCGGCGAGCCTCGTGGCGCGCGGCGCCTACGCGATCCGCGAGGAGCCGGGCGGGCACCCCGACCTCGTCCTGCTGGCCTCGGGCTCCGAGGTCGCGCTGGCCATCGCCGCGGGCGAGGAGCTCTCGCGCCGCGGCCACCTCGTGCGCGTCCTGTCGGTCCCGTCCCTCGACCGCTTCGCCGAGCAGGACCGGAGCTGGCGCGACAAGGTCCTGCCGCCCGAGTGCCGGCGCCGGCTGGCCGTCGAGGCCGCGCACCCGATGCCGTGGTGGCGCTGGGTCGGCAGCGACGGCGACGTCGTCGGCATCGAGCGCTTCGGCGCGAGCGCGCCGTACGAGCGCCTGTACGAGGAGTACGGGTTGACGGTCGACGTCGTCGTGTCGCGGGCCGAGGCCCTGCTCGCGCGCGACAAGGCGTGACCGTCGTCGAGAGCTTCGCCCCGGTCTGGCGCGCCGACGCGCGGGTCCTCGTGCTCGGCTCGATGCCGGGCACGGCCTCGCTGGCCGCCGGCCGCTACTACGCCCACCCGCGCAACGCCTTCTGGCCGCTGATGGAGGCCCTCCTCGGCGTCCCGGCCGACGCCCCGTACGAGCGGCGCCTGCGGCTGCTGCAGGACCGCGGCCTCGCGCTGTGGGACGTCGCGCACCGCTGCCGGCGCCACGCCTCGGCCGACGCGACGATCGACGAGGTCGTGCCCAACGACCTCGCCGGCCTGCTCGGGCGCTGCCCGCGCATCCGGGCGCTCGGCTTCAACGGCCGCAAGGCCGAGGAGATGTTCACGCGCCTCGTCGCGCCCGACCTCGGCCCGCGTCGCGACGGCCTCGCCCTGGCCTACCTGCCGTCGACGAGCCCGGCCCACGCCGGCCTCGGCTTCGGGTCCAAGCTGGCCCGCTGGCGCGAGCTCCTGGCCTGGCTCTGAGCCGGCCGAACCGGAATCCTCGCGGCCGGGGCCCGCAGGGGGGCCGTCCGCCGGGCCCCGGCCGGGCCGGGGACTATGATCCATGCCCATGGAACCGCGACGTTGGCTGCGGCTCGCGCTCGGCGTCGGGACCCTCGCGGTCCTCGCGCTCGGCGGCCTCGAGATCTGGCGCGTGCTCCAGCGCGGCCCGGGGGACGACCGGGTCGGCTTCGCCGTGCTGTTCAAGGACGCGGCCGGGCTCCGGCCCGGGAGCGCGCTCCGCTACCGCGGCATGGACGTCGGCGAGGTCCTCGCCCTCGACCTCGACGCCGAGGCCGGGCGGGTGCGCGCGTCGGTCGCCGTCCGCGCCGACCTCGTCGGGCTCCTGCGCACGACGACGCAGTGCTGGATCGTGCGGCCGCGCTTCGGCGGCCTGGCCGGCGACCTCAGCGGCCTCGACACGCTGATCAAGGACAGCTACCTGCGCCTGCGCGAGCGCCCCGGCGGCGAGCGGCTCGCCCCCGGCGGCGAGCTGTTCGCCCTCGAGGGCCCGCCCGACGACCTGCGCGAGGGCGAGCTCGACGACCCCGGCCGCGGCGACCTCGTCGCGCGCGTGCTGCTGCCCGACCCGCACGGCCTCGCGGTCGGCAGCCCGGTGCTGTTCCGCGGGCTCGAGGTCGGCGAGGTCCGTCGCATCCGCCTGGCCACCGACGGCCGCGGCGTGCTCGTGACCTTCCGCGTCGCCGTCGCCTACCGCCCGACCCTGCGCGAGGCCTCGCGCGTCTGGGTCTCGCGGCCCGTGCTCCACGGCAACCTCCTGACCGGGATCACGGCCAGCAAGCTCGGCAGCCTGTTGCGCCCGGCCCTGGCCTACGACCGCGGGGAGGACGAGGACAGCGGTCCGTGCCCCGACGACGCCCTGCTCGTCGGCGTGCCGACGCCGCCGGCGACCGACGAGGACTGGGACCGGCGGGCCGGCGCCGTCGCCGAGCTCGAGGCGCGGCCGCGCGCGACGAGCCCCGGCGCCGCGCGCCTGGCCCCGCGCGTCGAGGTCCGCTACACGGCCGTCGAGGTCGACACGTTCGAGGACGACCAGCTGGCCTACCACGGCGACGGCCTGCTGTTCGTCCACGAGGGCCAGCTCTTCGCGCTGTGCGCGCGGAGCATCTGCGACGGCGGCTTCGTGCTCGAGGGCAGCATCTTCGACCGCATCAAGATCCGCGACGAGAAGCTCCGCGTGCACCTCGGGGACGGGCGCGTCCTGCCCGCGACCCGCGTCTGGACCGCGCCCGACGACGGTGACCTCGCCCTGCTCCGCGTCGACGCGGGCGACGGCGGGCACGGCCAGGGCCTGCCGCCGTGGCCCGACTACCTCGACTTCCGCCCGCGGGACGGCGCCGCCGGCCTGGAGCAGGCCGCGGACGGGGCGTTGCTCGGCGAGGACGGGCGCTTCTTCGGCGTCGCCGGCCAGGGCAAGGCCGGCTCGGGCATCGGGCGGCGCCTGAGCTGCTTCGACCAGCTCCCGGCCGAGCTCCGGCCGATGCACCCATGAGCGGCGCGGCGCGCGGCCCCGGGCTCCGCCTCGACGGCTTCGGCCTCGGCTTCGCCGGCCGCGGGGGCACGCTGTGGGTCTTCGACGGCGTCGACCTCGAGCTCCCCGGCGGACGGCTCGTCGTCCTGACCGGCCCGAGCGGCTCGGGCAAGAGCTGCCTGCTCGACTGGATCGCGGGCGAGATGGACGCGGAGGACCCGCGCTGGCTGCGGCGGGGCCGCTCTCGCTTCACCGGCAACGAGCGGCCGCGCATCGTCGCGCTGTTCCAGGACGACGGCCTGTGGGACGACCTCTCGCCGCTCGACAACGTCCGCCTCGTCGCCGGCTCGCGGGCGCGGGCCCACGAGCTGCTCGCGGCCGTCGGGCTGCCCGAGCCCGCGACCCGCGTCGAGGAGCTCAGCGGCGGCCAGCGCAAGCGCGTGGCCCTGGCCCGGGCCCTGGCCCTCGACCCCGACCTCCTCCTCCTCGACGAGCCGACCTCGGGCCTCGACCCCGAGGCGACGCGCCAGGTCCACGCGCTCCTCGCGCGGCTGTTCCGCGACGAGGAGCGGCGCCGGACCGTGATCCTGTGCAGCCACGACGTCGACGAGGCGCGCGCGATCGCCGACCACGAGCTGCGCGTCGTCGGCGACGGCCGCCTCGTGCTCGACCCCGCCCCGGAGGCCGCGGCGCCGGTGCGCCTCCCGCGCCGGCCGACGCCGCTGGCGCACCGCCTCCAGGCGCCCCTGCTCGCGGCCGCGCGCGTCGCGACGAGCACGCTCGGCCTGCTGGCCGCCCTGGTCCCCGAGCGCCCGCTGCGCTGCCTCGCCGAGGCGGGCGGGCGCCTGCTGGCGCTGCTGCCGTTCCTGGCCCTGTCGGGGTTCCTGATCGGCGGCCTGACGATGCACTTCGTGCTCGGCGACCACCCGCTGCAGGTCGCGATCTCGCCGGTCCTGATCAAGGGCAGCGGCAAGGTCCTCCTCGCCGTGCTCGTCCCGCTCCTCGTCTGCCTGCTGTATGCCGCGCCCGCGGTCTCGGCCCTCGTCGCGCGGGCGGGCTCGATGGAGCGCGACCGCCAGCTGGCGGCGTACCGCGGCCTCGGGCGCTCGGTCCGCGCCGAGCTGCTGTCGCCGATCCTGTGGACCCACCTCCTCGCGCTGCCGGCCGCGATCCTCGGCGCCCTCGTCGCGGCGACCTGGGGCGCCTGGACCGCCGAGCTCTGGCTGCACGGCACCGGGTTCGCACGGTTCACCCCGCTGTTCTTCGAGGACCTCACCGGCGGCGACGTCGCCTGGGTCCTGCTCAAGGCCCTGCTGTCGGCGTTCCTGCTGACCCTCGCGCCGTGGCACCTGCTGCGCGGCCGGCGCAGCTCGCCCCAGGAGCTGGCCGGGATCTCGGTTCGCGCGTGGATCCTCGCGGCCCTCGGGATCCTCGTGGCCCACGGCCTGCTGCTGTTCCCGCAGCTGGAGAAAGCTGCCTGACTGGTACAGCCTTTCCACGGTTAGGGGGGTGACCTCTCTCCGTAGCGCCTGATAGGAAGGCCCACAGCTCCTCACGGAGCCCCAGGAGAACCTCGCGCGCGCCTCGCGCTCCCCGCTGCCCCGCGATGCGAGGGACGACAGCACAGGAGTGGAGATGAAGGGCGCCGTAGTCCGCGGCACGCTCGCCGCCGCCGTTCTGTCCCTGCCCGCGCCGGCCCAGGCGGGCGGCCTCCCGCGCCAGGCGCCCGGACAGCCCGGCCAGGGCCTGTCGATGGCCTTCGGGGCCCCGGTCCTCGTCGAGGCGGGGCGCGACTACGCCGGCCTGGCCTGCGTCGGCGACTTCGACGTCGACGGGACCAACGACGTCGCCTTCGCCGGCGGCTTCGTGCTCGAGTCCAACGGCCCGATCTCGATCACCCTCCTCGGTCGCTCGTACCACGCGCGTACCAGCGAGGCGGTCGGCAACCCGAGCGCGAACCCGCTCGTGACCTTCCCCTACGCCCGCAGCGCCGACCTCGATCGCGACGGCTTCCCCGACCTCGTCGCGATCGGGCAGCACGGGGGGATCGCCGTCGTGCGCCCGCTCGGGGCCGCCCAGGTCGACGCGACCCTGCCCCGCTACCGGGCCACGCACCTCGCCCCCGCGGCCCTCGACCCGATGCGCTGGTCGGCCCTCCGGGTCATCCCGCGCGTGTTCCTGCTCGAGGACGTCACCGGCGACGGCTGCGTCGACCTGATCTTCAGCGGGGACTTCGAGGACCTCGTCGGGCGCGCGGGGGTCACCGGGCTGCTGCTGTTCCCCGGTGACGGGCTGGGCGGCTTCCGTGACCCCGTCACCCTCGTCCCCAAGCGCGTGCTCGGGGCCTCGGTCGCCGACCTCGACGGCAACCGGCTGCCCGACGTCGCGGCCGTCGACGACGAGAGCCGGCTGCACTGGCTGCTGCAGCGCAAGCGCGGCCAGCTCGACGGCTTCAGCCTCCAGGTCACCGAGCTGACGCACCCGGAGAAGGTCCGGCTCGTCGACCTCGACGGGGACCGGCGCCGGGACTACGTCGTGGTCCAGGGCCTCGAGGGCAGCACGATCGAGCTCGCCCTGCTGATCAACCGCGGGGAC
>JAWKUM010000054.1:0-13474 GCA_041398545.1 Planctomycetota bacterium
CATGCTCTGGGCCCAGAGCGAGGGCCTGCTCCGGAGCCGCGGCAACTTCCTGTGGCCGCAGGGCCTCGAGCGGGCGCGGGTGAGGTTCCGCGGCGACGACTGCCCCGTCACCGAGACCGAGCTGATCGCCCCCGAGGAGCTGCGCGAGGCCGTCCTGACCGTCCTCGGGCTCGAGGTCGGCCTGCCGCCCGAGCACCTCGTGGAGAGCGTGCGGCGCTGGCTCGGCTTCCGCCGCTCCGGGCGCCGGATCCAGGTCGCGATCGAGCGCGCCCTCGACGAGCTGCTCGAGGAGGGCCGCGCCCGCCTCGACGACGGCTTCCTCAAGACCGTGGAGGGCCCGTGATCGTCGCCTCGTCGCGGGACCCGCACTGGCTGTCCAACACCTGGCTCGTCGCCGACCGGCCCGGCGGCAAGGCCGTGCTGATCGACACCGGCGGCCCGCTCGAGCCGATCCTGGCCCGGATCGCCGAGCTCCGCGTCGAGCCCGAGCTCGTGCTCTGCACCCACCACCACCACGACCACGTCGCCCACAACGCCGACTACAAGGGCCGGTACGGCTGCCCGGTCTGCGGCCACGCCAGCGAGGAGCACATGTTCGGGGGCCTCGACCGGACCCTGGCCGACGGCGAGGAGCTGCGCGTCGGCGAGCTCCGCGTCCGCGCCCTGCACATCCCCGGGCACACCGTCGGTCAGCTCGCGTTCGTCGTCGACGACGAGGCCGTGTTCACCGGCGACACGCTGTTCCGCGGCTCGGTCGGCGGCACCCGCGCCCCGGGCCACGCCGACTTCGAGGCCCTGCGCCGCTCGATCATGGACCGCCTCCTCGTCCTGCCCGACGGCACGACGGTCTACCCGGGCCACATGGAGCCGACCTCGATCGCCCGCGAGCGGGCCGAGAACCCCTTCGTCCGTCTCTGGCTCGGCGCGGACGCCCCCGGCCACGAGCGGGTCGAGGCCTTCGGTCGCCCGGCCGAGCTCCTGGTCGAGGCGCGCGACTACGACGGCGGTACCAAGTGCCAGGTCCGCTTCCTCGACGACGGCACCCTGGACGTCGTGCCCGGCAGCCGCGTGCGCCGGCCGTCCTGAGCGCGCCGGGCGGCCGGCGGCCGCCCCGGGCTCAGCCGAGCATCTCCTCGAGGCGGTCGAGGCCCATCTGCATGTTGTCGAGCGGCGGGCCGAACGAGAACCGCATCCACTGGCGGTACGGCGACGGGCCCTTGCGGCGCTTGCCGGGGTTGACGTCGAAGAACTCGCCCGGGACGGTCATGACCTTGCGGTCGAGGGCCTTCCAGAAGAACTGGAACGGGTCGTCGAACGGCGCCGGCAGGTCGGCGATCGAGGCCCAGCAGTAGAACGTGCTGCGCGGGCGGTGCGCGAAGCGCATGCCCATGCCCTCGAGGCGCTCGACCATGATCCGGCACTTCTCGGCGAAGACGTCGCGCAGGGCCTCGGTCTCGGCGTCGGCCTGGGCCGGCTCGAGGGCGCGCAGCGCGGCCCGCTGGGCGATCCGCGACGGGCCACCGTCCAGGGCCGAGGCGGTCCGGGCCAGGGGCTCGACCATCCACGACGGGCCGACGACCCAGCCGATGCGCCAGCCGGGGTAGCGGTAGCTCTTGGTCAGGCCGTCGAACAGCAGGACCGGGTCCTCCTCGACGTCCTCGACGTAGGGGGCCGCGCTGACCGGGCCGTCGCCAGGCCGCCCGTCGGCGGTGTAGACGAAGTGGCTGTAGAACTCGTCGAGCAGCAGGGTCAGGCCGGCCTCGCGCGACAGGGCCACGAGGTCGGCGAGCTCCTGGCCCTCGAGCATCTGCCCGGTCGGGTTGCAGGGGTTGCTGAGGACGTAGGCGCGGGCCCCGAAGCGCTCGACGGCGTCGCGCACGCGCGCGGCGCGGACGAGGAAGCCCTCCTCGGGCAGGGCCTCGAGCAGGATCGGCTCGACGCGGTCGAGGTGGTAGTTGAACAGGTCCTCATAGGCCGTGTAGTCGGGCACCTGGTAGGCGCAGCGGACCTCGCCGAGTGCGGCGAAGGCCCGCGTCAGGGCCAAACGGCCGCCCATCGCGATCGCGACGTTCTCGGGCCCGTACTGCGAGGCCTTGCCCTGCCGGAACAGCCGGTTGTAGTGCTCGGCGACGCGCCGGCGCAGCTCGGGGATGCCCTCGAGCGGGCCGTAGGCGTGGTCCTCGGGCAGGATCTCGACCCCGTCGATGCGCGGGGCGCCCGCGCATCGGCCCGACCTCGGGCTGGCCCTGGCCGAGGTTGGACCAGTCGGGAGTGGCCGTTGACGAAGCCGCGCTTGACGGCCTCGGCGACGACCCAGATGACGCCCATGTAGGGCACCTCACGGAGCGCGGAGCGGCGTTCTTCCATGTCGTTCCTCGACGCGGGACGATAGCCGCCCGCGCCCGCGAAGCGAGCGCGGGTGCCCGGGACGGGCCGGGACCCCGCCTCCCGGGTCAGGGCAGGATCGTGAGGACGAAGCCGGCGCTGCTCTGGGGGTTGGCGTGCAGCGGGAACAGGAGGCACTGGTTGAACAGGGCCACCTGGACCAGGCCGACGTCGTTGGGGATCGGGTACGGGATGCTCAGGGTGCCGGTGTTGGGCGTGACGATCGGCACGAGGATGTCCAGCGACGAGGCCCAGGGGCAGCCCTGGAGGGCCGGGAACACGAGGCCGAGGTCGAGGGGCAGCGGGATCGGCCCGAGCCCCGTCCCGGAGGCGCCGATCGACAGCAGGCCGGGGGCCGACGCGGCCCCGTTGAGCGTCAGCCCGTACTGGGCGTTGCCGACCTTGGGCGTCCCGGTGCCGCCGCCGAGGAGCGTCGCGCCGCAGTTCTTGGCGTAGCCGACGGCCGCGGCCGACCAGGCCTTGACCTCGGCCTCGGGGACGGCCCGGTTGACGAGGCGGAAGTCGTCCATGTCCCACCACGACGTCGTCGTCAGGCGGGTGTGGGCGCCGACGCGGAACCCGTTGGTCGTGCGCGCCGGCACGTTGGCGCCTCCGGCGATCGTGATCGGCGTCTGGGCGACGCCGTCGACGTAGAAGGTCGCCGTCTTGGCCGTGCCGTCGACGACGAGGGCGACGTGGACCCAGCGCGAGGCCGCCGGCGTGCGGATGTCGGCCGTCAGCGAGACGTCCGTGCCCCAGCCGGCGACGCGGAGCCCGCTGGAGGCCGCCCCGCTCGTGAACGCGCGGAAGTTGCCCTCCCCGCTGAAGAAGTAGTAGGCCAGCGTGTCGGGCAGCGTCGTGCGCTGCTTCAGGAACCAGGCGACCGTGAAGTCGCCGGTCAGCGCGCCCTTCCAGCCCGAGTCGACGTAGTTGTAGGCCGTGCCGCTCTCGGCGCCCTGCATGCAGTTGCCGAACATGCCCTTGGCCCAGGCGGCCTTGGCCGTGGTGACCATCGTCCCGGTGGCCGGGGCGAGCTTGGACGCCGCGTAGTGGTTGACGACGGTCGTGCCGCTCCCGATGTCGAAGCGGTAGTACAGGATCTCGGTCGCGGTCTGGGCCCGGAGACCGGCGGCGAGCAGGACCGGGGCGGTGAGGAGGTGGACGAGACGCATCGGAGGGACCTCCGGCGGGACGGGGAGTGGGGCCGGCCGGGGAGGCAGGCGGGCCGGGGAGCAGGACGCTCCGGAGGCCAGAGCACAGCACCCCCCGGCGGGGCCGTCAAGACGACCCGGCCCGGCTTGGAACCGGCCGGGACGAGCGGGCAAAGTAGGGGCACGGCAGCATCTCTCCGATGACCTCCCCCCACAGCATCGGCCCCGTCGGCGACCGCGTCTCGTTCACGCTCCTGACCGGCTTCCTCGGCAGCGGCAAGACGACCGTGCTGCGTGAGGTCCTGCGCCTGCCCGACATGGCCGGCACGGCCGTCGTCGTCAACGAGTTCGGCGAGGTCGGGCTCGACCACCTCCTGCTCGAGGCCACCGAGGAGGACGTCGTCCTGCTGCAGTCGGGCTGCCTGTGCTGCAGCATGCGCGCCGACCTCGTCGACGCCCTCGAGCGGCTCGAGCACCGCCGGGCCAAGGGCGAGCTGCCGCCCTTCGACCGCGTCGTCATCGAGACGACGGGCCTCGCCGACCCGGCCCCGGTCCTCCAGACCATCGTCCAGGACCCCGAGCTCGGCCGCAGCTACGCGCTCGACGGGGTCCTGACGGTCGTCGACGGCTTCAACGGCCTCGCGACCCTCGAGCGGCACCACGAGTCGCGCAAGCAGGTCGCGGTCGCCGACCGGATCCTGCTGACCAAGCTCGACCTCTGCGACGAGGTCGGTGACGGCGCCGCGCGCCGGGCCGCGCTCGAGGCCGCCCTCGACCAGCTCAACCCCAGCGCGCCGCGGATCCGCGTCGACCACGGCAAGGTCGACCGGGGGCTCCTGTTCGACGTGGCCCTGTTCGGGCGGCACGACGAGCGGCCCGACGTCGACGGCTGGCTCCGCGACGAGGCCCTGGGGCGCGACGCGCCCGCGGACGCCGGCCACCCCCACGACGCGGGGATCGAGTCGTTCTGCGTGACCTACGACGCGCCGATCCCGTTCCGCGTGTTCCAGGCCTGGTACGAGGCCCTGCTCGAGTTCAAGGGCCCACAGCTCCTCCGGGTCAAGGGCATCCTCGACGTGCAGGAGTCGCCGGTCCCGATCGTCATCCACTCGGTCCAGCACGCCGTCCATCCGCCGGTGGCCCTCGACGCCTGGCCCTCGGGCGACCGGCGCAGCCGCATCGTGTTCATCACCCAGGGCATCGACGAGGCCCAGGTCGACGCGGCCTTCGAGGCCGCCCTGGCCCGGCTCGCGCGGGCGGAGGCCCGGTGAGCCGGCTGGGCCGCCTGATCCGCCGCCTCGGCGACCTCCACCACCCCGAGGAGCGCGAGGTCGTGTTCCCGGTCCTGCTCGGCGTCTGGGTCGCGCTGTGGTTCGCGACGCCGGTCGTGCGCGGGCTGCAGGCCGCGCTCTACGACCGGCCGGACGCGCGCCTCGACCTGTACCTGTTCGAGCTCGGCGAGAGCGCCGTCTCGCTCGTGCTGACCTGGCTGCTGTACCTGTCGATCTGGGCCTGGTCGCGCAAGCCGCGCATGACGAGGGTCGCCCTCGTGCTGGCGCTGGTCGTGACCGCGGGGGTCCTGGTCAACCTCCTGTTCCTGCCCGCCGGGGCCACCCTCGAGGTCGCCCTGCTGCCGATCCTCCCGCTGGCCGTCATGGCCTGCGGGGTGCTGCTGGTCTCGCTGCTCAGGGCCGAGCGGGCCTCGCGCGCGACGCTCTGCGGCGCGGTGCTGTGCTACATGCTGATCGGCATGGTGTTCTCCCACGCCTACGCCTGCGCGTGGATCCTCGACCCCGACGGCGCCCTCGTGGGCCTGCCGCCGCTCGCGCCGGGGCAGGGCCTGGACGACTACGCCGGCCGGCACCAGCTCATGGACCAGCTGCACTACTTCAGCTACGTGACGCTGACGACGCTCGGCTACGGCGACGTCCACCCGGCCTCGCCGGCGACCCGGCTGCTCTCGGTGACCGAGGCGCTCCTCGGCCAGATCTACCTCGCCGTCGTCATCGCCAAGCTCGTGAGCCTGTACCTGGTCCCGGGCACGCCCCGCTCGGACGGGGGGCCCGGCCGCTGAGTCCCGGGCGGCCCCTCAGCGGACCTTGTTCTCGCAGCGGCCGTCGCGCCGGAGCCTGGTGCAGTCCCCGAAGATCCGCAGCGAGTGGTGCGTCATCTCGATGCCCAGGTCGGCGGCGTCCGCGATCTTGATGCGCTCGAGCTGGTCGTCGTGGAACTCGAAGATCTTGCCGCAGTCGTTGCAGATCACGTGGTCGTGGTGCTCGTGGCCGAGGACGTGCTCGTACAGCCGGCCCTCGCCCTTGTGCACGTCGAAGCCCTCGATGAACCCGCCCTCCTCGAGGACCTGCAGCGTCCGGTAGATCGTGGCCAGGTGGGCCGAGTCGCGGCCGAGGCGGCCCTTGAGCATCTCGTAGAGCTGCTCGGCGCTGAAGTGCTCGTGGGTCAGGAAGGCCTGCTCGACGATGGCCTCGCGCTGCTTGGTCCAGCGCAGCCCGACCTTGCGGAAGTGCTGCTTGATCTCGTCGAGTTCCTTGCGGACCTTTGGCTCGACCATGGACGCTCCTGCTCGCTGAAGGTCGGGTCGGACGCGGATCATACGGGATGCCGGCGACCGGACCGAGCAGGGATCAGCCCCGCCGGCCGATGTCGGTGCGGTAGCCCATCCCGGCGAAGCGGACCCGCTCGAGGGTCCCGTAGCACTTGTCGAGGGCCTTGCCGAGGGCCGGGGCCTTGGCCGTGACGGCGAAGACGCGGCCCCCGGAGGTGTAGCAGTGCCCGTCGATCCGCCGCTCGGTCCCGGCGTGGAAGATCACGAGGTCGTCCGTGTCCTCGTGCTCGTAGATGTTCTCGATCCGGCGGCCCTTCTCGTACTTGCCGGGGTAGCCCTCGGACACGGCGACGACGCAGGCCGCGGGCCAGGGCTCCCACTCCGGCCCGTGACGGAGCTCGTCGAGCTCGCCGCGGGCGATCGCGTCGAGGTAGGGGACGATGTCGGACTTCATCCGCATCATCAGGACCTGGGCCTCGGGGTCGCCGAACCGGCAGTTGAACTCGATCAGCCGCGGGCCGAGGGCCGTGACCAAGCATCCCCGCAGAGCACGTTATGGTAGCGCCGGCCTCCGGGCTCCAGCGCGTGGATGGCCTGCATCAGGATCTGCTGCTCGGTCTGCTTGAGCGTGCGCGTTGGCCGCCGGGGCCGGCGAGATCGCCCCCATGCCTCGTTGGGGCCCTCGTCGCCGTCGAAGCGGGGCTTGTGGTCGGCCGACTCGAGCGGGACGATCGTCTCCGCCGTCGGTCAGGGCCAGGAGCGAGACCTCGTCGCCCTCGAGGAACTCCTCGAGCACGACCGCGTCGCCCCGGCGGACCCGAAGGCGCCGCGGTCCATGCACTCGGCCACGGCCCTGCGGGCCTGCTCCCGGCTGCTGCACACGGTCACGCCCTTGCTGGCGGGCTGTGGCCGGAGCCCTGACGACGATCCGCTCCTCGCGCTGGTTCTCGAGGAAGGCGCTACTGGCCTGGGCCTGGTCGGCGAAGGTCCAGTTTGCGGCGTGGGATGCGGTGCTTGCGGCACAGGTCGCGGCAGAAGGCCTCGCGCGGTGCTGCCCTCGATCTCCGCGGCCCGTTTGTCGGGGCCGAAGATCCGCAGGCCCTCCGCCTCGTGCCGTCGACGATGCCCAGGCACAGGGGGTCCTGGGGTACGACGACGGTCAGCGACGCCCTTCTCCTTGGCGAAGCGGATTGAGCGTCGAGGTCGTCGGCCTTGATCGGGACGTTCCTGGCGACCCGGTGCGTGCCGCCGTTGCCCGGCGCGCAGTACAGCTTGTCGACCAGCGGGGACTGGGCGATCTTCCAGCAGAGCGCGTGCTCGCGACCACCGGCTCCGACGACGAGGACGTCCAAACGACGAGTCTCCCTTGGATTGTCAGGTGCGGTCCCCTGCACGGGGTGCCCGCGGGCGGACGAGTCTGGCGCCGGGTCCGGGGGCGGGCAAGGCCGATCCCGCGCGCCTCAACCGCCGCGGGTGTGCATCTCGAGGCGCGGGTCCCGGCGCAGCTCCTCGGGGTGCGCGAGGGCCGAGCGCGCGTGCTCGGCGAGCCGCTCCTCGGCGCCCCGGTCGGCGCGCCCGGCCCAGGTCTCGCGGACCAGCCGGGCGATGGCCTCGAGGTCGCCGTGCTCCCGCAGCGGGGCGCGCAGGTCGAGGCCCGTGCGGGCGTAGAGGCACAGGAACCAGTGCCCGTCGGCCGTCAGCCGGCTGCGGTCGCAGCTCGCGCAGAACGGCTGCGTCGTCGAGGCGATGATCCCGAACACCCGACCGTCGGCGAGGCGGAAGCGCTCGGCCGGGGCCGAGCTGCCGGGCTCGACGACCGGCTCGGCCGGGCCGTGGACCGCGGCGACGCGGGCCAGGATCTCCTCGCGCGACACGACCAGCGTCGGGTGCCAGCGGGTGGCCCCGCCGACGTCCATGTACTCGATGAAGCGCGGCTCGAGCCCGCGCTCGAGGGCCCAGCCGAGCAGGGCCGGGACCTCGTCCTCGTTTGTGCCCCGGATCACGACCGTGTCGAGCTTGGTCCCCGTGAAGCCGGCCTCGGCGGCGGCCTCGATGCCGCGCAGCGTCCGGGCCAGCTCGTCGCGGCGGGCCAGGCGCAGGAACCGCTCGCGGTCGAGGGTGTCGAGGCTGACGGTCAGGCGGTGCAGGCCGGCCGCGCGCAGGTCCCGGGCCTGGTCGGCGAGCAGGATGCCGTTGGTCGTCAGGGCCAGGTCGCGGACCCCCTCGACGCGGGCCAGCGCTCCGACGAGGACCGGGAGGTCGCGGCGCAGCAGCGGCTCGCCCCCGGTCAGCCGCAGCCGGTCGACCCCGAGGCCGACGAAGACGCGGACCAGGCGCTCGACCTCGCCGAAGTCGAGGATGTCCGGCTTGGGCAGCCAGGTGTAGTCCTCCTCCGGCATGCAGTACGCGCAGCGGAGGTTGCAGCGGTCGGTGACCGACAGGCGCAGGCTGCGCAGCGGGCGGCGGTGGAGGTCCGTGGGTGGCGGCATGGCGAGCGGGTCGATCATAGGCCAGGAGCCGGCCCCGCACAGGGCTCGCGGCCGGGCATGTCCCCCACCCCCGGGCCCGGACCGGCTTCCTGGAGTCGCCCCGGGGGCCTCGCTAGCATGGCCGGCTTCGAGGTCCGGACGTGAGCAGAGCCCACTACCCAGATGTCCCCCAGCAGCCCGACTTCCCGCGCATCGAGGAGCGGGTCCTCGCGCGCTGGAAGCGGGACGACACGTTCCGCCGCTCGGTCGAGCGCCACGGGCCGGTCGGCGAGGCCGAGGAGTACGTGTTCTACGACGGGCCGCCGTTCGCCAACGGCCTGCCCCACTACGGCCACCTGCTGACGAGCTACGTCAAGGACCTCGTCCCGCGCTACCAGACGATGCGCGGCAAGCGCGTCGACCGCCGCTTCGGCTGGGACTGCCACGGCCTGCCGGCCGAGCTCGAGGCCGAGAAGCAGCTCGGCATCTCGGGCAAGAAGCAGATCCTCGAGTTCGGCATGGCCGAGTTCAACGCGGCCTGTCGCACGTCGGTCCTGCGCTACACCGACGAGTGGGAGCGCCAGGTCACGCGCATGGCCCGCTGGGTCGACTTCGAGCACGACTACAAGACCATGGACCTCCCCTACATGGAGAGCGTCCTCTGGGCCTTCAAGACCCTCTACGACAAGGGCCTGATCTACGAGGGCTACCGGGTCATGCCGTACTCCTGGGCGGCCGAGACGCCGCTCAGCAACTTCGAGACCCGGCTCGACAACAGCTACCGCGAGCGCCAGGACCCGGCCATCACCGTCCGCTTCAGGCTCGTGCCCGAGGCCGGCGACGACGGGCCGACCGACCTGCTCGCCTGGACGACGACGCCGTGGACGCTGCCGAGCAACCTGGCCCTGGCCGTCGGCCCCGACATCGACTACGCCGTGCTCCTCCTCGACGGCGTCCGGGTCGTCGTCGGCGAGGCCACGCTGCCCAAGCTGGCCAAGGAGCTCGACGGGGCCGAGCGGGTCGGCACGGTCAAGGGCGCCGCGCTCGTCGGCCGCCGCTACGAGCCGCTGTTCCCGTACTTCCGCGACAACCCGCGGAGCTTCGTCGTCCTCGGCGCCGACTTCGTCGACACCGAGGAGGGCACCGGCGTCGTGCACATGGCGCCCGGGTTCGGCGAGGACGACATGGCCGCCTGCGAGGCGGCCGGCATCCCGGTCGTGTGCCCGGTCGACGACCAGGGCCGGTTCACGGCCGAGGTCCCCGACTGGGAGGGGACCCTCGTCTTCGACGCCAACAAGCCGATCACGCAGCGCCTCAGGCAGGAGGGCCGGCTCGTCAAGCAGGAGACGTACCTGCACAACTACCCGCACTGCTGGCGGACCGACGAGCCGCTGATCTACAAGGCCCTGTCGAGCTGGTACGTCAAGGTCACGGCGTTCCGCGACCGCATGGTCGAGCTCAACCGGGAGGTCCGCTGGATCCCGGAGCACATCCGCGACGGCCTGTTCGGCAAGTGGCTCGAGGGCGCCCGCGACTGGTCGATCAGCCGCAACCGGTTCTGGGGCACGCCGATCCCGGTCTGGCGCAGCGACGACCCGCGCTACCCGCGGATCGACGTCTACGGCAGCCTCGACGAGCTCGAGCGCGACTTCGGCGTCCGGCCCGAGGACCTGCACCGCCCCGGCATCGACGAGCTCGTGCGGCCCAACCCCGACGACCCGAGCGGCAGGAGCATGATGCGCCGGGTCCCCGACGTGCTCGACTGCTGGTTCGAGTCGGGCTCGATGCCGTACGCCCAGGTCCACTACCCGTTCGAGAACCGGGCGTGGTTCGAGGGGCACTTCCCGGCCGACTTCATCGTCGAGTACGTGGCCCAGACCCGGGGCTGGTTCTACACGCTGATGGTCCTGGCCACGGCGCTGTTCGACCGGCCGCCGTTCCAGAACTGCCTGTGCCACGGCGTCATCCTCGACAGCGAGGGCAAGAAGCTCAGCAAGCGCCTGCGCAACTACCCCGACCCGCTCGAGATGTTCGACCGGCACGGGTCGGACGCGATGCGCTGGTTCCTGATGTCGTCCCCGATCCTGCGCGGCAACGACCTGCTGATCGACAAGGACGGCGCGGGCATGGCCGAGGTCGTCCGCCTCGTCCTCAACCCGATCTGGAACGTCTGGTACTTCTTCACGCTGTACGCCAACGCCGACGGCGTCGAGGCCCGGTTCCGGACCGACGCCGAGGGGCTCCTCGACCGCTACGTCCTGGCCAAGACCCGGACGCTCGTCGAGGGCGTGACGGCGCGGATGGACGACCTCGACATCGCCGGGGCCTGCGCCGAGCTCTCGGCGTTCCTCGACGCGCTCAACAACTGGTACGTGCGCCGCGGCCGCGAGCGGTTCTGGCGCGAGGAGCGGGACCAGGACAAGCGCGACGCCTACGACACGCTCTACACCGTGCTCGTGACCCTGTGCCGGGTCGGCGCGCCGCTGCTGCCGCTCGTCCTCGACGAGGTCCACGAGGGGCTCTGCGGCGGGGACAGCGTCCACCTGGCCGACTGGCCCGACGCCGCGGCCCTGCCCGAGGACCGCGCCCTCGTCGCCGCGATGGACCGCGTCCGCGAGGCCTGCTCCGCCGGCCTGTCGCTGCGCCGCGCGGCCGACCTCAAGGTCCGCCAGCCCCTGGCCTCGCTGACCCTGGCCGGCCGCGACGTGGCCCGGCTCGAGCCGTACTTCCCGCTGATCGCCGACGAGGTCAACGTCAAGCAGGTGCGCCTCGGCGAGGACCTCGAGGCCTACGCGTCGTTCGTCCTGCGCGTCGACGCGCGCAAGCTCGGCCCGCGCCTCGGCCCGGCGATGAAGGGCGTCATCGCGGCGTCCAAGCAGGGCGGCTGGAAGGCGCTCGACGACGGCCGCGTCGAGTGCGGCGGCGAGGTCCTCGAGGCCGGGGAGTTCGAGCTCCTGCTCCAGGCCCGGGAGGGCGTGACCTGCATGGCCCTGCCCGGCAACGACGCCCTCGTCGTCCTCGACACCGCGCTCAGCGACGAGCTCCTGGCCGAGGGCAAGGCCCGCGATCTCGTGCGCATGGTCCAGCAGGCTCGCAAGGACGCCGGCCTCCACGTCTCCGACCGCATCCGCCTCGAGGTCGTCGCGCCGGCCGACTGGCGCCCGGCCCTCGCGCGGCACCTGTCCTGGGTCGCCGAGCAGACCCTGGCCCGCGACGCGACCCTGGTCGACCACGTGTCCTCGGGCCTCGACGCCCGCCCGGCCACGATGGGCGAGGCCGCGTTCACGATCGGCCTGGCCAAGGCCTGAGCCCTCGGCCCTTGCCTTCTGGCCCCGTTCGGCTTTCCTGGCCCCCCGGCATCGGGCAGTAGCGCAGCCTGGCCAGCGCACCTGCTTTGGGAGCAGGGGGTCGCGGGTTCGAATCCCGCCTGCCCGACCATATTATCCCTTTGTCGATCGCGGCTTACGCGAACCCGCTGCCTCGCAGCGGAGCGACATCTCGGCTTGGAAGCCTGATCTGATAGCGATTCAGGACACGAGGTGACGCTATGACCGCGATTGATAGGAAGCAGCCTGAGCTGCGGAAGCACGTCCTGCCGTCCGGGACCTACCTCTACGCGACCTTCGACGGCAAGCAGCGGCGATACGGACGAGGCGACGACCCGCGCTCGTTCGCGCGCTACCCCGAGGATCTCCAGGCGTGGGAGGCGAACGGTGGATCGTTGCCGACCGGAAGCACTCCCGAATCTCTCGACATCGACGACCTCTGCGACCACTACCTCGCATTCAAGGAGAAGCAGAAGGGCGAGGCGTGGATGCAGTCGAGTGGTAACCGCATCCGCTACGCCGCCGACGCGCTCAAAGCCATGTTCGGCACGAAGCCTGCGATGACCTTCGGACCGCTCGACCTGCACGCCTTGCGGCTCTCGATGATCGAGGGCAAGAAGCTGTGCCGCGATGAGATCAACGCGCGGATCTGCAAGATCAAGGGCCTGTTCAAGTGGGCCTCGACGATGCAGCTCGTGCCGAGCTCGGTCCGGAATGCCCTTGCCGAAGTCGAGGCGATCCGCGACGAGGACTTCGGGGTGCGGATCAACGCGCCGCGGACCGATGTCTCGGAGGAGGTCTTCGAGGCGACACTGCCCTACGTCGCCCCGAACCTGGACACCGTGCTACGACTCCTGTGGCTCACCGGGGCGCGTCCGAGCGAGATACTCCGACTCCGGCCCATGGACCTCGACCGGAGCGAGGACGACCTCTGGGCGGTCGTGCTCAAGGACCACAAGACGGCCAAGAGGACGCGCGAGCCGCGGATCCTGCTGTTCGGCCCCGAGGCGCAGGAGTTGCTCCGGCCGTTCCTGCTGCTCCCCGAGGACGAGCTCCTCTTCAAGCCTGAGGAGAGATTCCGGGAGCAGTGCCGGCGCAAGCGGAAGGCGCGAACCTCCACGATCTACGCGAGCCAGGAGCACTACAGAGCCCGAATGCGCGCTCAGGCCATCGAGGAGGGCCTCCAGGAGCCTCGGACGCACGCCGAGGTCTACGACCACCGGGACCTGCGGAGAGCCGTGGAGAGCGCCGTGAAGGCTGCCAACGCCGCGCGCGCCCGGGTCCGCAAGGAGAAGGAGCTCCTACCCCTGCCGACTTGAACGCCCTATCAGGTTCGCCACTCGGCCGCGACGCGCATCGCCATCAAGGGCGGTGCCGAGGAGGCGCAGCTTGTTCTCGGCCACACGACGCAGGCGACGACCGGGATCTACATGCACCGCGCGGTCGAGCGAGCGAAGGCTGCCCACCGCCGCCGAGCCGTGAGCTAGGAGCCTGTCCGGAAAATAGCACCCGGGACTCCCAACACGGCCCGGACCTTGTACGTAGGTCGGGCATGGCTGGATCCATGAAGCGTTTCCGGCG
>JAWKUM010000055.1:0-11499 GCA_041398545.1 Planctomycetota bacterium
CGCGGCGCTAGGTCTCGGGCACGAGCTCGCCGCTGTCGCGCCAGCTGTAGGTCCGCTGGGCCGGGAAGTCATCGTCGCTCAGCAGCAGCTCCATGAGCTCCTGCAGCCTGGTCCGGTGCCGGTTGAGCTCGAAGTAGACGTCCTTCCAGAACGTCGCCGCGTCCTGGTACCAGCTCTCGCTGATCTCGTCGCTCCAGCCGCCCTCGCGGAAGCGGCGGACCGGGGCCTGGCTCAGCAGGTCGCGGATCCTGCGCAGCAGGGGGAGGTCTTCGGTCGAGTGGTGGTCGGCGTCGGGGGGCATCGAGGTCGGTGTCGGTGCTCGTCGACCCTCGGGCGTCGCTGTGTGCATTCCCCAGGACTTTCGACGGCTCTTCTGGCGGGGGGAGAGAGCGACCGGATCAGGCGTTCCGCCAGGGAGCCCCGTCGGGTGGACGATGGCGGCATTCTAGGCGAGAACAGCCGGCCTGGAAGCCCCCGACGATCGCCCTGACGCGGCCCCTTCCCCCAATGCGATGGGAAGGATGCGCCGGCCCGTACGTGGGCGCGCTCCCCCCTTAACGCTTGCCTGCCGCGACGTCCGCCAGCCGCTCGAACCCGGCCCTGTCGGTCCGCCCCTCGACCCGGTCGACCTCCTCGCCGCTCGCGTCGAAGGCCAGGGTCACGGGCA
Organism: Planctomycetota bacterium; assembly: GCA_041398545.1. Taxonomy (GTDB): domain Bacteria; phylum Planctomycetota; class UBA1135; order UBA1135; genus JAWKUM01. The sequence continues at coordinate 668 of JAWKUM010000055.1, forward strand.
CCTCACCCGGGAGCCCCAGGCGCTCGTTGATCGCGTCGTAGTCGGGCCCGTCGAAGACCCGGACCGGCAGGGTCATGCGGCGCTTCTCGACGAAGGCGCGCATCCTGGGCAGGACGTTGTCCCGGGTCGCGTCCGGCACCATGAGGTCGTACGACACGGCCAGGACGGCCAGGCCCTGGTCCTTGCGGGCCTCGTAGACCTCCTGCAGCTCGGGCAGCTCGGCGACGCAGGGCACGCACCAGATCGCCCAGAAGTTGACGAGGACCGGCCGGCCGCGCAACGACGCGAGCTCGCGATCGAGCTCCTCGAGCGTCGTGAACCGGATCGCCTCCGCCTCCTTCGCGGGCCCCTGTCCCCCGGCCCCGGGCGCCTCGCCCGGCCCGGATGCGGGATCGCCCTGCCGAGGCCCGCAGGCCACCGACAGGGCGATCAACGTCGGGAGCGCGACTGCGGCGATGCGCATCGGTCTCCCCTCTCACTCAGCCTCGGTTGCGACCACGACCCGTGCCTCCCGACCGGGAGGCGCGCTTGATCTGTCAACCATAGGGCTTGGTGTTGGTCTCCTCCGGCGCCTTGCCGGCGAGGACCGCGTCGATGGCCAGGCGCACGTAGTCGCTGCGCTCGCCGTCCTCCTTGGAGCCGCGCGGGTCGTCATCGAGGGCGCCGTCGTAGCGGACCACGCCCTTGGCGTCGATGACGAAGCAGTGCGGGGTGCTCCGGGCCGCGAACTTGTCGGCGACGACGTTGTCGTGGTCGGCGAGGATGCGGTGGTTGACCTCGTTCTTGGCGTAGTGGGCGCGCAGGTCCGCGTACGGGCGCTTCGCCTCGTCCTCGGTCTCGAACGCCTTGGCGTCGGGCCGCGGCCCGAGCTCGTTGCCGTTGGCGTTGATGCCGATGACGACGACGCCCTTCTTGGCGTAGTCCGCCGAGATCTGGTTGATCTTGGGCTCGGCGACCTTCTCGTACGGGCAGGTCCGCGACCAGAAGTGGACGAAGACGACCTTGCCCTGGAGCTCGGAGAAGCTGAGCTTCTTGCCGAAGATGTCGGTCAGGGTCGTCTTGGGATCGACCTCCTTGCCGACGGTCCAGGGAGCCTCGTAGGTCTTCTTCTCCTCCTTCTTGGGCTCCTGCCCCTCGCCCTGCTTCTTGGCGGGCTCCTGGCGGATCTCGCCCTCCTTCGCCGGGTCGCCGTCCTGCGCGCGCAGGGGCAGGGCGGCCACGACGAGGGCCAAACTCAACAGGCTGGTCTTCATGGGGTCCCTCCTGGGACGGTGTGATCGGAACCGAGGTCCGGTGAGTATCGGGGCCCCTACGAGGCCGGCAAGGCGAGGATCCCGGCCCCGGTCAGGGAGATGTAACAGCCCCCGGGCTCAGCCCTCGAGCTGCGCGGACACCCACTCCCAGTTGACCAGCTTCCACCAGGCCTCGATGTAGGCCGGGCGGGCGTTGCGCCGGTCGATGTAGTAGGCGTGCTCCCAGACGTCGCAGGTCAGGAGGGGGGTGTGGCCGTCGGTCAGCGGGCAGCCCGCGTTCTGGGTCTGCACGATCTCGAGGCCGCCCTTGGCGGTCTTGACCAGCCAGGCCCAACCGGACCCGAACAGGGTCGCCGAGGCCTGGGTGAACTGCTGGTGGAAGTCCTGGAACGAGCCGAAGGCGCTGGAGATGGCGTCGGCCAGGGCGCCCTGGGGCTCGCCGCCGCCCGAGGGGCTGAGGCAGTTCCAGTAGAAGCTGTGGTTCCAGACCTGGGCGGCGTTGTTGAACGTGCCGCCCGAGGCGCCTCGGATGACGTCCTCGAGCGACTTGCCGGCCTCGGGCTTGCCCTCGGTGAGCTTGTTGAGGTTGGTGACGTACGCGTTGTGGTGCTTGCCGTAGTGGTACTCGAGCGTCTCCTTGGAGATGTGGGGCTCGAGGGCGTTCATCGCGTACGGCAGGGCGGGGAGTTCGAAGGCCATGGTCCTGTCCTCGATTCGGTCGGGTCGGAATCGGACCTCTGTCTCACGAAGCGCGCCCAGGGTCCGAGGGTGGCGAGAGGAAGAACGGTAGGACGGCCGGTTGGGCGAGGCAAGCGGTGCGGTTGCCGCCGGCGACCGGGGTCGCCCCGGGTCCGGGCCGTCAGAGGATCGGCGCCAGGAGCCGCGAGGTCTGGACGACGAGCCGCCAGGGCCAGGACCGGCGCGCGACCTCGGCCGGATCCCGCAGGACCGAGCGGCCCCGGATCCGCTGCAGGGCGGCCTCGATGCGCTCGACGTCGGCCTTGCGGTCGAACACGGCCATCTGCTCGAAGTTGAGGAACATGCTGCGGTTGTCCAGGTTGGCCGTGCCCAGCATCGCCCACTCCCCGTCCACGACGACGGCCTTGGCGTGCATCATCCCGGGCTCGTGGCTCCAGACGCGGACGCCGGCGGCGCTGAGCTCCTCGGTGTAGTACCAGCCACACCAGTAGGGCCACCACTTGTCGGGCGGCGACGACAGGGTGACCAGGTCCACCTCGACGCCGGTCATCGCCGCGAGCTTGAGCGCGTCGCGCAGCGCGAGGTCAGGGACGAGGTACGGGGTCACGACGAGGATGCTCCGCTCGGCCCGGGAGAACGCGCCGAGGAAGGCCTGGCGGATCGGGTTGGGCCGCGTGTCGGGGCCGCCGACGAGGACCTGCAGGGCGCTGTCCCCCATCGCCTCGATCGGCGGGAAGTAGCGCGGGACGCCGAGGAACTCCCCGGTGCAGTAGTCCCAGTCCTCGACGAACATCCACTGCAGGTTCCAGACCGCCGCGCCCTCGACGCGCACGTGCAGGTCGCACCACTCGCTGCCCTTCTGCCACCAGCGCCCGAGGTACTCGCGGCCGACGTTGAGCCCGCCGAAGAACGCGACGCGGCCGTCGCAGATGACGGCCTTGCGGTGGTTGCGCAGCTGCGGGCTGACCGGGCGCCGCAGCGGCGCCAGGAACGACTCGACCCGGCCGCCGGCCTGCTGCAGCTCGCGCAGGGCCTTCCAGCCGCCGATGCTCCCGAGCGCGTCGACGATGACGCGGACCTCGACGCCCTCGCGCACCTTGTCGGCGAGGAGCCCGATCGCGCGCCGGCCGAGGTCGTCGCCACGGAAGATGAAGAACTCGACGTGGACGTGCTCCTTGGCGGCCGCGATGGCCTCGCCCATGGCCTCGAAGGCCCGCGTCCCGTCCTCGTACAGCTCGACGGCGTTGCCGCCGCGGCGCGGCCCCTGGCCGAGGTCCTCGAGCATCCGGCTGAGCCCGCCCCAGCGACCCTCGAGGGGCTCGACGTGGTGGAGGTCGCCGACGTGGGCCGCGAGGGCGGCGATCCGCTCGTCCTCCACCCACTGCCCGTGGTGGGTGCGCTTGACCCGCAGCGTCCGCGAGACCCGGTTCCAGCCGAACAGCAGGAAGAACAGCGGCCCGATGACCGGCAGGAACACGATCGCCAGGGCCCAGCCCAGGGCCTGGGACGGCTCGCGCTTGCGCAGCAGGGCGGTGAGCAGGCAGCCCAGGACGAGGAGGCCGTAGGCCCAGCCGGACAGGCCGACGATCCAGTCTGGGAGCAAGGCCAGGTGGGACAAGGGGTGCGGACCGGTCACAGGGGGGCGGCCGGCGGCGCGGCACGCCGGCAGTCCCCTAGTAAAGGCCCAGTGCCACCGGGGAGATCAAGTCCCCAGGGAAAAAAGCCGAACAGCTTCCTATTTGGGGTGCCCCAGGCCCGCCCACCAGCCACATCCGACGGGGAGGCCATCCAGCCGTGGACCGTGACCGAGCAGAGTCCGGCACGTCTCTCGTGGAGCTCATGATCGGCACGATCGTGATCGTCACGCTGCTGGCGTCGCTCGCGAAGCTGGTCACGCAGAACAACCGGCTGCACCGCGGCGACGAGGAGCTGCAGCTCGCCTACTCGACCTGCCGCACCACGATGGAGGTGGCCCGGAACCTGCCGTTCTCGGTGCTGCCGACCCTGGACGGCTCCGGCTTCGACGTCCCCAACATCAACGGCGACCCCGGAGGGCTCCGCGCGGTCGAGGGCGACGCCGACGGGCTCACGGGCGAGATCAAGGTCACCGTGGACCAGGCCGTGGGCACCGAGAAGATCTACCTCGTCGAGCTGGTCGTGCACTGGACCGGCTCGATGGGCGAGCGGCGGTTCGGGATGTCCTCGCTGATGTCCATGAGGGTCTTCGAGTGAGGGGCGCACACGACCCCGTGCGCGCCTCCCGCGGCTTCACCCTCGTGGAGTCCATCGCCGTCCTCGCCGCGATGGTCCCCATCCTGCTCGCGATCCTGTCGACGACGACCGTGGTCGAGAGGAGCACCACCAACATCCGGCGCTCGACGTCATGACCCATACACCGAAGCTCGCCGACCGGCTGACCCAGCTGCTCAGGCCGGCGCTGACGTCCTCGCTGAGGGTCAGGGCGACCCAGGCCGACGTCGACCAGCTCGAGGCCATCGAGGCGGCGCGCCTCGCGGCCAACCCGCTCGCGACGCCGAACCCGATCCCGGAGGTCGGCGACTGGATCGTCCCGCCGGGCCCGATCACGTCCAGGCCCGGGATCCGGTTCCAGGGCGCCGTCGGGCCGGTCTCGCTCCTCCCGGACGCGACGACGGACCCGAGGACGATCGAGCGCGTGCTCGACCCGGCGGAGACGGCGAACGGCGTCGACGACGACGAGGACGGGCTCATCGACGAGGGCACCCTGAGGGGGACCTCGGGCGCGACCGGCTTCGCGCTGGCCCTGGACGTCGAGGCGGTCTCGTTCACTTTGAACGGGAAGGTCCTCGACGTCGAGGTCTCGCTGGCGCGGAAGGACCAGTCGCGCAACGTGTTCCGGAGCACGTTCAGGCACTCGATCTGGCTCAGGAACAACTGATGGAGCAGACCATGGCGCAGTCCCGACGACAGGCCGGACCCCGGAGCTCCGAGGCGGGCTCGATCCTCGTGCTGCTCATCGGCCTGGCGGTCCCGCTGCTGATCATGCTGACCGCCGCGGCCGGGACGATGGTAGGTCGCAGCAAGACGCTGCAGGAGGACATCAAGCTCGAGAAGGCGCTCATGGCCGCGGAGTCGGGCATCGACGAGGCCCTCTACCGCGCCAACCTCGGGATCCTCGTCCCGGGCGAGCTCATCACGAGGGAGCTCGCGGACGGGATGGGCTTCGAGGTGACGACCGTCTCCCTCAAGACCGACGGCGTCGACAACGACGCCGACGGCCTGACCGACGAGGCCGACGAGAGCGTCATCATGGTCACGGCGACCGGGACCTACGCGGGAACCTCGCGCAGGGTCAACGCCTACCTAGGCCAGCTCCCCCAGGCCACGCCGTTCGGCGGCGCGGCCAACCTCAGCGAGTCCAACCTGCAGATCGAGATCGAGGGCTCGAGCCTCGTGACCGGCCTGGACACGAACCTCGACGGGACGCCCGGTCCGGGTCCGGCGGTCCCGGGCATGTCCGTCTCGCCGCCGGGCACGATCCCCGACCTGCTCGGCTCGCTGAGTGCGACCGAGCGGCCGAAGGTGACCGGGCTCGGTCCGGCGCCCAGCCTCGGCCTGGGCTCGGTCATCGACCTCGCCTCCCTCGCGAGGATCATCAAGAGCTCGGCGACGCAGGTGCTGACCTCGGCCGAGTACGAGGGGGCGACGATCGGCAACGCCCTGACCAACAACTACGTCATCGCCTACGCCAGCTCCAACCTGACGCTCAAGGCGGGGACGAGGGGCGCCGGGATCCTGCTCGTCGAGGGCAACCTCCACATGGCCGACGCCCGCTGGGACGGCCTGATCGTCGCCCTCGGGTCGGACATCGAGATGGAGGCCGGCTCGTCGATCTACGGGAAGATCGTCCAGGGCCCGACGGGCCAGAGCAACTTCCACCTGCGGGGGTCCTGGATCTACCACTCGAGCCAGGCGATGGACGGCGCCTTCTCGGCCATCCCGGGCAAGTACGTGTCCTTCGACGGCTGGCACGAGGTCAGCAAGGACTGAGGGCGGTCGGTTGAGGCTCTTCCCCTGGACCATCGTGCCGATCGGCGCTGTGGATCGCGGTCTACGCGCCAGATCCCGGCGCGAGAACCTCCCGACCCGACGGCCGCGGAGAGTCGGCGACCTTCATCGAGCTCGTGCACCGGCTGGCCGAGTGCCGCCGCACCTGGCCGCCCGACACGCGCAGACAGCTCGACAGCTGACCGGCGCCGAGGCGCATGCGGTTCGGAGGCGCCGCTGAGGCTGCTCCTGGCCCAGCCGGGCCACGAGCTGCCGCCGGAGGCGATCACGGAAGCAGCTGTGGGCCATGCGCCTGGGGTTCTGCTCTTCAGCTGGTCTGGCTCGCGTCGCACGGCGCCGATCGCGTCTGGCGAGGCTGCGATCGGCGCGGCGGCGAGGCCTCCGACTGGTCCAGGACAAGCCCGAGGAGTTCCTGGCCGACCCCAACCTCGGGTGATCGTGATCGCGGCGCTCGACGCGGCGCTCGACAGCGTCCGGCATCGATCGGGACATCCTCCTCCCGCCTCCGGATGTCGAGCCCAAGGTGCGCGAGGCGGCGGTCCGCGAGATCCTTCGCGCCGGGCCGAGGAGGTCGCCCAGCTGATCACGTTCGCGCGCTGCGCGACCGGCCCCGGCAAGCAGGCGGCGGTCGAGGCCCTCGGTAGCGCCCAGATCACGGCCGGCTCCGAGGCGTACCTCATGGAGGTGGCGCTCGGCTTCGAGTCGGACCTGCGCATGACGGCGCTGGCCTCGCTCGGCCGGAAGGCCGCGCCGCTGGAGCGGGCGGAGCCCGTCTGGCAGATCGCCTGCGACTACCAGCTCTCCCGGCCGTCCGGGCGCGGGCCAGCGGTGCCTCGAGCTGACCAGGGGACCGATCCTGACCGGTCCGGAGCGGCCCGGTGGACCACCGACCAGGTGACCACGACCGCCGCCAGGATCCTCGTCGCCGATGGTGCGATGGACGGCGCCGAGGCTGCTGCGACCTTGCTCGACGACGACTTCGGGGAGCTGACCGCGACCGTGCCCTGCCTCGCCCGGGAGACGAGGACGATCCTCGCGATGGTCACCGGGTTCTGGGACTCGCGCCCCGACGAGGGCGCGCGTGGCACGGCTCGCCCAAGCAGTGCCCGCTCCCCGAGCGCGCTCGATCGCCCCAGAAAGCGCTAGGGCCATGGCCCAGCGCGGGACCCGGACCGACGCCGCCGGGCGTCAGCCGAGTCCACCGAGCACGCCGGCGGACCAGTCGTCCCTCAGCGTGACCTCGAGCATCCACTCGCGCGCCTCGACCGGGGCGAAGCGGACGGCCTGGGCCGCAACCTTCGAGCGTCCGTGGCGGAGCCGGGCGCGAGGCGCACCGGCCGCCAGGACTCGCCGTCGCGTACAGCAGCCGCCGTGGAGGCTGCCGCAGTCCGGCAGGCGCCCCGACCGCCGTCGTCGAACCAGCACACGCTCGCGCCCGCGAGCCTGGCCGGCCGGTCGAGGCAGCCGACGTGCTCGACGCCGCCCCGGATCGGCCAGAACGTCAGGCGCGGAACGTTGCGGGTCCCTGCTCGAGCGCGGGAGGCGGCCGTCCATGCAGGCCGCGACGCTGTCCTCGTGCCAGCAGTGCGAGGCCCAGAGCTCACGGTCGCCGACGCGGGCGCTCGGCCCCAGGCCCGGCGGCTCGGCGCGGGCCGTGTCGGTCGGGATCCAGGTCACGAGCTCGCCGCGGCTGGCGCAGGTTCCGCCAGGCAGCATGGGACCGGGCGGAGCAGCGGCCGCGTCGGCGGCGCCGCGGTGGTCCGATCCACCTCGACCCGCGTGCGGGCGGTCCTGGCGCAGCGCGACGATGCCGCCGAGCAGGTCGGGCCGCGCGACGGCCTCGAGCGGGCCTCGGGCGGCAGCGCGAGTCGCGCAGTGGCCGCCGTGGTCGACGCCCTCGAGGCAAGCACACGAGCGATCCCCGCTGCAGCGACACGCGCCCTCGTTGGCGACGACGCGCGGTCGGCGACGCGGCGGACGTCGAGGGCAGTGGCGACCTGAGCCGGTCCCCCGGCCGCCAGGTGCGGTGGATGCGCAGGCTCCCCTCGCGCGCGCAGGCGACCTGCTCCCCGCGAGCCTGGGCACGAGCCGCCCGCGACACCAGGCCGGCTCGCGCAACACGAGCGTGAACGCGACCGGCGCCGCGGGGCTCGACAGTAGGAGCGCCGCCTCGCCGCTCCACGGCAGGCCGGCTGCCAGGGCGAGCCCGACGCCGGTGCCGGCGACCTCGACCTCGGTCCGGGCTGCCGATCCACAGCAGTGCGGTCCGCCCGTGGCCCAGACCTTGCCGCCGACCGCCGGCACGAAGCGGGCGACGTTGCTCGGGCAGCAGGCGCAGGCGAACCACGGCCTGCGCTCGTGCTGCCCCCGGCTCCCGAGGGGGTTGTCGTAGAAGAACCGCCGCCCGTCCCGCGACACGCCGCTGGCGACGCCGTTGTAGAGCACGCGCTCGAGGGCGTCGCCGTAGCGCGGGTCGGCGGTCAGCAGGTACATGCGCCAGTCGAACAGGGCCTTGGCGATGGCCGCGCAGGTCTCGGTGTAGGCCGTGTCGTTGGGCAGGACGAAGGCCGGCCCGAAGCCCTCGATCCCCGGCACCGAGCCGATCCCGCCGGTCACGTAGACCTTGCCGGCCTGCACGTCGTCCCACAGCGCCTCGAGCGTCGCGCGGAGCTCCCGGTCGCCGTCGCGCCGGGCGAGGTCGGCCAGGGCGCAGGCCTGGTACATCGCCCGCACGGCGTGGCCGACGGCCGCGCGCTGCTCGCGCACCGGCAGGTGGTCCTGGCAGTACTCACCCCAGGACGCGCGGTCCTCGTGGTGGCCCCGGGCGGCGAGGAGGCGCCGGGCCAGCGCCTCGTAGCGCGGCTCGGCGCAGGCGTCGGCCAGGGCCAGCAGGGCCAGCTCCAGCTCCTGGTGGCCCGGCGGAACGAAGCGGCCCCCCGGGCCGAGCTCGCGGTCGATGCAGTCGGCCAGCCGCCGGGCCACGGCGAGGAGATCCTCGCGTCCGGTCGCCCGCCGCCAGGCGAGGGCGGCCTCGATCAGGTGGCCCGCGCAGTACAGCTCGTGCCCGCCGCGGAGGTCGGTGAAGCGCCGCCCACGGCCCTCGGTCTGCCAGTACGTGGCGAGGTAGCCGTCGTCCTCCTGGGCCGCGGCGATCCGCGCGACGATCCCCTCGACGCGCGCCTCCAGCCCGGCGTCCCGGCGCAGGGCCAGCGCACAGGCCGCTCCCTCGATGACCTTGTAGAGGTCCGAGTCGTCGTAGAGCCGCCCGCGGAAGCTCCCCCCGCCCACACCGGCCGCGACGTCGAAGTTGGCGACCCGCCCGCTGGCCTCGCACTCGTCGAGGCAGTGCGGGATCGTGCCCACCAGCGCCGCCTCGAGCCGCGGGGACCAGAACGGGTCGTCGACCGTGACGCGGTCGAAGGGGACCGGCGCGAGCGGCGGCCGGTCCGGCCCGGGAGCGGAGCGGCAGGACATCACGGCGAGGAGCGGGAGCAGGCGGGCGAGGGAGAACATCCTCGCGAGCTTGCCTACACCAGGCTTTCGCGCCCGGCAATCGGGTCCCGGATCCGTCCGGGATCACCCCGCGACCATCAGGTTCTCCGGTCCCTCGCCCCGTGACCGTGGAACCCGACCCCTCGCCGCACGATGCTGGATCCCTCGCAGGCCCACCCGCCAGGCTCGATGCACGCGGGCGATGCCTGGGCAGGTCCACGAGCCGCACGATGACGGATGACCCCGACCCCGAGGTCCTGGCGACCCTGGTAGCGAACCACCGGAGGTTCCTCGACTTCCTCGAACGGCGCACCGGCAGCAGGGCGGAGGCCGAGGACCTGCTGCAGGCCGCCTTCGTGCGGACCCTCGAGCGCGGAGGGAGCCTCCGGTCGAAGGAGTCCGCAGTCGCCTGGTTCTATCGCGTCCTGCGCAACGCCCTGACCGACCGCCATCGGGCCGAGCGCGCGAGGGGGCGGCGCGCGAAGCTGGAGCCCCTCGAGGGCGACCTGCCCGCGGAGGTGGAGGACCCGGACCTGCGCGCCGAGGCCTGTCGCTGCGTCCTGGACCTGCTGCCGACCCTCAAGCCGGAGTATGCCCGGCTCCTCCAGCGGGTGGACCTCGAGGGGGAAGCCGTGCGGGACGTCGCGCAGGCCCTCGGGATCACCCCGAACAACGCCGGAGTCCGGCTCCACCGGGCCCGGAAGGCCTTGTGGAGACAGGTCATGCGGTCCTGCAGGACCTGCGCCACCCACGGCTGCGCCGACTGCAGCTGCGGAGGCCCCCGGACCGGGATCCCGGCCGAGGTGTAAGGCTCCCGGGGGCGCTCCGTCAGCCAGCACGGAGGCCGGAGGGCAGGGTGTCCTCCGGCTCCTGGCATCCTGGAAGCACCTCGGAGCACCCCCATGTGCGAGCACCATCATCACCCCTCCGCCCACCGCAACGTCCCGCCCCGGACCGAGGCCGCCGCTCCGGGCACGAAGTGGACCTGCCCGATGCACCCCGAGGTCCTGCAGGACGGGCCGGGGTCCTGCCCGATCTGCGGCATGGCGCTGGAGCCGGTGACCCCGACCGCAGCGCCGGAGGAAAACCCCGAGCTGCGGGACATGACCAGGAGGTTCTGGGTGAGCCTGGCCCTGAGCGCCCCCCTGCTCGTACTGGCGATGGGGTCGATGGTCCCTGCCCTGAGCGACCTGGTCCCCGCCCCCCACCTCCGCCACCGGATCGAGCTCGCCCTGGCGACCCCCGTCGTGCTGTGGGGAGGCCTCCCGTTCTTCCAGCGCGCGTGGCGCTCGGTCGTCAACCTCAGCGCGAACATGTTCACGCTGATCGCCCTCGGCGTCG
>JAWKUM010000056.1:0-8534 GCA_041398545.1 Planctomycetota bacterium
GCAGGGACCGTGCCGCGCTCCCGGGGCGGAAAGGCGGCACGCTCGACACGAGGTCCGGAAGGATAGCTTCATTCAACTCCCGGCGGGAGCAGGATTTCGGCCACCCTGGCGGGCCTCGGACTCACAGTGGAACAGAGCGGAGGGAGACCCGCGGGGCTGGGCTCCCGGACCGACGGAGGACCGGTCCGACTTGGAGATGTGCAAGGTCCATGCCACGGGTCGGGCTCATCCTGCCCGACCTCGGCCGACTCGTGCAGAGCGCTATCTGACAATGACTTGCGAATTGGGCCGGGCGCAGTTCCCGGCTCGCAGGGGGCCGGCCGGGGGCCGAAGGTGCGAGACCTCGGCCGGTCTGAGCGGCCTCGCACTCGGGCCCCTCGTGGTTATGCTGCCGACCCGGCGGCATCGAGGGAGGCGGAGCAGCGATGACAGACCCCCGCGGCAGGGCCGGCGACGACCAGGTGGGCTGGACGAGCGCCGAGGTCCGCGACCCGGTCGAGCAGGACTTCGACCGCGCCCTGCGACCGCAGAGCCTCGAGGACTTCGTCGGCCAGGACCGCCTGCGCACCAACCTCAGGGTCGCGATCTCGGCCGCCCGCGCGCGGGACGAGCCGCTCGACCACGTGCTGTTCTGCGGCCCGCCCGGCCTCGGCAAGACCAGCCTCGCCTGGCTCCTCGCCCGCGAGATGGGCACCGACATCAAGGTCAGCTCCGGCCACGCGCTGACGGCGCCGCGCGACCTCGCCGGCCTGCTGACGTCCCTCGGCCGGGGCGAGATCCTGTTCCTCGACGAGATCCACCGCCTGCCCCGCGCGGTCGAGGAGTTCCTCTACGCGGCCATGGAGGACCACGCGATCGACGTGACCCTCGACAAGGGTCCGGCCGCCCGCTCGCTGCGCCTCCACCTCCAGCCGTTCACGCTCGTCGGCGCGACGACGCGGGAGGGCCTGCTCGCCGCGCCGTTCCGGGCCCGCTTCGGCATCGTCGAGCGGCTCGAGCCGTACCCCGAGGACGACCTCGTGCGCATCCTCGAGCGGGCCGCCGGGCGCCTGTCGCTGCGCATGCAACCCGAGGCCGCCCGCGAGGTCGCGCGCCGCTCGCGCGGCATCCCCCGCGTGACCCTGCGGCTGCAGCGCCGCCTCCGCGACCTGGCCCAGGTCCGCAACCGGGACAGCCTCGACCTCGCGACGACCCGCGAGGGCCTCGCGGCCCTCGGCGTCGACGAGCTCGGGCTCGTCGAGCTCGACCGGGCGCTGCTCCGGGCCCTGGCCGAGCGCGGCGGCGCGCCGGTCGGCCTGCGCACGCTGGCGGCCGCGGTCGGCGAGGCCGAGGACACGCTCGAGGCCGTGTACGAGCCGTACCTGCTGCAGCTCGGCTTCCTGTCGCGCACGCCCCGGGGGCGGGTCGCCACGCCACGCGCGCTGGCCCACCTCGGGCTCGGCAGAAGCGGACGAGGCGAGGGCCTGTTCGGGGACGGGGCATGATCCGAGGCGACCGGGCCCGCCGCCGGCTGCTGGGCCTGGCGTTCGCGGTCCCGCTGCTGTTCCTGGCCGCGCACCTCCTGACCCGCGGCGCCTTCGAGGTCGCCGCGGTCGGCCCGTCCTCGCGCGACATCCGCGTGCTCCTCGGCGCGCGCCCCGGGACGCTGGCGATCGACGCCGACCTGCTCCTGCTCGACGACGGCGAGCCGCTCGGGGCCTCGGCCGTGCTCCGCGCGGCCGTCGACGCGGTCGTCCTCGAGGTCGGGGACCGGGAGCGCCGCCTGGCGACGCCGTTCGGCCTGGCCTGGTACGGCACCGCGCGGCTCAGGCTCGACGACGGCCCCGAGCGCTTCGACGACGGGCGCCTCGAGGTCGGGCTCGACGAGGACGCCCGGCTGCGGCTCGTCCTCGTGACGCCGATCGAGCCGTACCTGACCGGCGTCCTCGCGCGCGAGATGGGCCGGTCCTTCCCCCCCGCCGCCCTCGAGGCCCAGGCGGTCGCGGCCCGCTCCTACGCGGTCCAGTGCGCGCGCCGCGCGGCCGCCACGGGGCGGGACTTCGACCTCTTCGACGACACGCGCAGCCAGGGCTACGGCGGGATCTCCGACTCCCCGCCGCTGCGCAAGGCCGTGCGGGCGACGCGCGGCCTCGTCCTGGCCCGGGACGGCAGGGTCCTGCGCGCCTACTACGGCTCGGTCTGCGGCGGCCGCACCCGCGACGGCCACGAGCGCTTCCGCGACGTCCCCGTCGACGCGCTGCCGTCGGTGGTCTGCGGCGGCTGCGACGGGGCGCCGCTATTCGAGTGGCGCCGGCAGCTCGACGCCGCCTCGCTCCGCCGCCTCGTCCCCGGGCTCGGCCCGGGCCCGCTGGCGCTGTCGCCAACGGCGACGTCCCCGCGCGGCGACTGGCTCGGGGCGGTCGCGGTCGCCGGCCGGGGCGAGCCCGTGCCGGTCCCCCTCGACGCCCTGGCCCGGGCGTTCCGGCTGCCGAGCACGTGGATCACGGGCGTCGAGCGGCTGCAGGACGGCCTCGCCCTCGTCGGGCACGGCTTCGGCCATGGCGTCGGGCTGTGCCAGCGCGGGGCCGAGGCCTGGGCCGGGCGGGGCGAGGACTTCCGGGCCATCCTGGCCCGCTACTACCCCGGCGCCGACCTCGTCCCCCTCGAGGCCCTCGGCCGGCCGCCGCGTTGATCGCCGCGGTCCGGTCCCCTATCACGCGGCCATGGCCGGCAACTTCGAGTTCACGCTCCTGCGTGGGGACCGCCCCGACGGTCCGCGCCGCGGCCGCTGCGACACCCCCCACGGGTCGTTCGAGACGCCGTGCTTCGCGCCGATCGGGACCAAGGCCGCGGTCAAGGGCCTGTTCCCCGAGCACGTCCGCGCGACCGGCGCCGAGCTGATCCTGGCCAACACGTACCACCTCGCGCTGCGGCCCGGGGCCGACCTGATCGCCGAGGCCGGCGGCCTGCACCGGTTCATGGACTGGGACGGCCCGATCCTGACCGACTCCGGGGGCTACCAGGTGTTCTCGCTCGCCGGCAAGCGCCGCGTCGACGACCGGGGCGTGACGTTCTGGGGCGCCGACGCCGGCCAGGAGCTGCGCCTCACGCCCGAGTCCGCCCTGTCGATCCAGCGCGCCCTCGGCGCCGACGTCGTCATGGTCCTGGACGAGTGCCCGCCCCACGACGCGACGCCCAAGGCCCTGCGCGAGGCCTGCCGGCGCACGCTCGTCTGGGCCCGCGAGGCCCGCGACCTGCACCGTGACTGGGGCGGGAGGGACCGCGGCCAGGCGCTGTTCGGCATCGTCCAGGGCGGCGCCGACGCGGGGCTGCGGCGCGAGTCGGCCGAGGAGCTGTGTCGGCTCGGCTTCGACGGCTACGCGATCGGCGGCGTCTCGGTCGGCGAGAGCAAGGAGCGCATGCGCGCCACCGTCGAGGGGGTCACGCCGCTCCTGCCGGTCGACCAGTGCCGCTACCTCATGGGCGTCGGCGACCCCGACGACCTCTGCGCACAGGTCCTCCGGGGCATCGACCTGTTCGACTGCGTGTCGCCGACCCGCAACGGGCGCTGCAACCGCGTGTGGATCCCCGAGGGCGTGCTCAACATGCGCAACGCCCACCACCGCGCGGCCTTCGTCCCGCTGCAGGAGGGCTGCCCCTGCCCGGCCTGCACGCGCTGGACGCGGGCCTACGTCCGCCACCTGGCGCTGACCGGCGAGATGCTCGGCGCGATCCTGCAGAGCCTGCACAACCTCTGGTTCGTCGAGGGCCTGATGGCCGGGCTGCGCGAGCGCATCGCCGCCGGCGACGACGCGGCCGCGGTCCGCGCGTGGTTCCGCGACCGCTACCCGGGCTGGGCCGGGGACGGGCCGGTGCCGATCGTCTGAGCCGGCCGGCGCTCGACCGAGCACCAGGCGATCGCGAGGGCCACGACGAACGGCAGGACGCGCTCGAGGCCGCCGCCCCAGTCGGCGAGCTCGGCCTGGAGCGGGCCGGTGCGCAGCGCGTAGGCCAGGACCGCGAGCCCGGCCCCGGAGGCCATCGCGGCCAGGGTCCCGCCGAGCGTGATCGGCCCGCGCAGGCAGCGCACGAGCAGCAGCGGCCCGAAGGCCGCGCCGAGCGCGCTCCACGCGAACAGCACCTTCTTGAAGATCGTCTCCTCCCACAGGAAGGCGGAGCCCGCCGCGAGGACGCTGACGACGACGACGACGAGGCGGGCGAGCCGCATGCCGGCGACGGCCTCGCGCCGTTCGCGCGCCAGGTCGTGGCTGACCGCGCTGGCCGCGACGAGGAGCTGGCTGTCGGCCGTCGACATCGTCGCCGACAGCAGGGCGGCGACGACGACGCCGGCGAGGACCGGGTGCAGGAGCTCCCGGGCGGCCTCGAACAGCAGCGTCTCGGCGTTGTCGATCGTCGGGTACAGGACGCGGGCGCAGAGCCCGAGGAGGAGCATGCCGGCGTAGATCGCGACGGCCCAGACCAGCGTGATGCGCCGGCCGACGACGAGGGCGCGCTCGTCGCGCAGGGCCATGAAGCGGTTGACGACGTGCGGCTGCCCGGGGTAGCCGAAGCCGATGCCGAGCAGGCCCATGGCGAGGCCGAGCCCGACCGGGAGGCCGCCGCCGCGCGACAGGCTCAGCAGGGCGTCGCCGTCCGGCAGGGCCGCGAGCCCGGCGTGGAGCCCGGCCGGGCCGCCGCAGGCGACGAGGGCGACGACCGGCAGGAGGACCGCGACGAAGGCCATCAGCAGGCCCTGCAGCGTGTCGGTCAGGCTCACGGCCCAGAACCCGCCGAGCAGCGTGTAGACGAGGATGATCGCGGCCCCGAGCAGGATGCTCGTCACGCGCGGCGTGCCGAAGTTGGCCTCGAACGCGATCCCCGCGGCCTGGTACTGGGCCGCGACGTAGGTCAGGAACGAGAACAGGATCAGGACCGTCGCCAGCCAGGCCACGGCCGGCCGGCGGCGACCGTCCGCGTCGAGCGCCAGGACCTCGGTCGCGGTCAGCGAGCCCTGTGCGAGGCTGGTCCTGCGGAGCAGGGGCGCGAGCACGTACCAGTTGAACGCGAAGCCGCCGACGCAGGCCGGGAAGATCCACAGCGCCGCGATGCCGCTCGTGTAGCTCGCGTAGGCCACGCCGATCAGGCTCCAGGCCGACGAGCTCGAGGCCGCCGCCGACAGCGAGGCCACGACCGGCCCCAGCCCCCGCCCGCCGAGCAGGTAGTCCTGCTCGTCCCGGTTGAAGCGCTGGGCCGCGACGCCGATCCCGACGAGCAGGAGCTTGTAGACGATCAGCGTGACGAGGACGGTGGTCGCGTAGTCCATGGCCGGCGCGCCGATGTTGCAGGCCCGGCCCCCGGCCCGCCACTGCTTCCGCGCCAATGCCGCGCGGCCGCGGCCCTCGCCCCGTTCAGGCCAGGCGCTCGACGTCCACGAGGCCGAGGCGCTCCTTGCGCCGCTTGCGCAGGCGCAGCCACAGGCCGAGCAGCAGGGCCAGGGTGCAGGACACGGCCCCGCTGAAGTAGGTCAGGCGGCCGAGGTCCTCGACCAGCGAGGCGGCGAGGAGGTTGGCGAGGCCGAGGAAGACGCCGGTCACGATGGACGAGTACAGCGCCTGCCCGGTCGCGATCGAGTCGCGCGGGATGTAGACCTGCAGGTAGCGCATCGCGCCGAGGTGGGTCGCGGCGAAGCTCAGCGCGTGCAGGCACTGCAGCGGGAACAGCAGGGCCGGGTCGTCGGTCTCGGCCGTCAGGACACAGCGCAGGACGCCGCCGGCGGCGCCGAGCATCAGCAGGTGGCTCGGCTTGAAGCCCTTGAACAGCCGGGCCTGGAACACGAACAGCACGACCTCGGCCAGGACCCCGGTGGCCCACAGGGCCCCGATCGTGCCCTCGTCGAGCCCGACGTCCTTCCACAGGATCGAGCCGTACGAGTAGTAGACGGCGTGGCTCGACTGCACGAGCCCGGCCACGACCAGGGCCAGGACGAAGTCCCTGCGCCGGAGCAGGCCGAGAGCGGAGAGCCTGCCCTCGGCGCCCGGGGCGACGCGCGACATCTCCGGCAGGATCGGGGTCGACAGCAGGACGAGCGCCCAGGTGGCGCAGAGCAGGACCGGGACGAGGGAGATCGGCTGCGCCTCGAGGAGGTGGCCGACGCCGAGCGCGGTCCCGAGGAAGGCCAGGGAACCGATGACCCGGACCCGACCGAAGTCGACCCGGCCCTCGGCCGAGTGGACCACGGCGAGGTTCTCGGTCAGCGGGATGACGGCGCAGGAGCAGCAGATGTAGATCAGCAGGACGCCGAAGATCGGCCCGAAGCCGTCGACGAGGAAGATGCCGGAGAAGGCCGCGAGCGACGCGGCCGCGAGCACGCCGATCAGCAGGCGGCTCCGGTTCCAGCGGTCGGCGGCGCGCCCGATCCACGGCAGGATCGGGATCCGGACGATCGTCATGCCCGCGAAGATCAAGCCGATGCGGTCGCGGTCGAGCCCGCGTGACTCGAGGTACGGCGCGAAGAACGGGAGCCAGATCCCGAGCAGCATGAACTGCAGGCCCAGCGTGCCGCCGAGGCGGAGCGTCGTCGCGAGGCTGCGGCTCTTCGGGGGGCTCGGTGCGGGCGCGTCCAAGGGGGTCCGGGCGCCCCATGAAAGCCAGCGGGCGGCGCAGGGGAAGGGCCGACCGCCACGATCCCGCGCTTGCGGAGGTCCGGGGCGGACGGGCAGGCCCCGTCAGTCCCGGTCGTCGACGTACGGGTTGCGGCCCCAGAGCATCCCGGGGTGCAGGCGGTTCAGCAGCCAGGGCGTCATCTTGCCGACGAACACGACGCCGAAGACGAGCCAGATGGCCCCCCGCATCGTCGGGTCCTCGGGCATGTGGCCGCCGCCGGTGTTCCACAGGTGGAACAGGAGCATGTAGATCCCGAGCTCGACGAAGGGCCGGGCCCGGCCGTCGCGGATCTCGAAGAACGCCCGGCAGACCCAGGCCGTGGCGTCGGCGAACAGGACGCCGGGGAACAGCGCCAGCACGAGCTCCGAGCTGCCGGAGGCCGCCCAGAGCCCGAAGTCGACCGCGCCGCCGGCGAGCCCGAGGCCGCGCCGCCCGGTGGCCTCCAGGCGCAGGATGCCGTCGAGCATGCGGTCCTTGTCCTCGCGCTCGCGGTGGAGCTCGAGCAGGTCGGCCTCGTGCTCGGCCAGCCGCTGCTCCTGCTCGCGGCGGGCCTGGAGGCGCCCGTGCTGATCCTGCGCCACCGGCGCGCAGCCCGCGCAGAACGGGACGCCCGCGACCGGGACGAGGGCCTCGACCGCGGTCGCGGCGCCGCAGCCGCGGCAGGCCTCGGACGTCGTCCCGGTGGCTCGGAGCTCCATGGACGGGCTATCGGCCCCGGCGGGCCCCGCCGTTGCGGGCGGATCCGAACCGGCCGTCGCGACGGAGCTTGGGCCACCGTCCCGCCCTCCGTATCCTCCCCCGACCGCGAAGGGAGACCGCTTGAGCCACCTCATCCCCCAGCCCCTGCCCGACGCCGACCCCCAGGAGACGCGCGAGTGGATCGAGTCCCTCGCCGCGGTCCTCGCCCACGGCGGCCGCGAGCGGGCCCGGTTCATCGTCCAGACCCTGCTGCGCAAGGCCGCCAACGAGGGCTTCATGCCCCCGGGGCCCCTGGTCACGGCCTACGTCAACTCGGTCCCGGTCGAGGACGAGCCGGCCTACCCCGGCGACCTCGCGATGGAGAAGCGGATCCAGGGCATCGTCCGCTGGAACGCCGCGGCGATGGTCCACCGGGCCAACACGCACTTCGACGGCATCGGCGGCCACCTGTCGTCGTACGCCTCGGCCTCGACGCTCTACGAGGTCGCCTTCAACTGGTTCTTCCGCGGCAAGGAGGCCGGCGACGGCGGCGACCAGGTCTACTTCCAGGGCCACATCAGCCCGGGCCTGTACGCGCGCTCGTACCTCGAAGGCTTCCTCGACGAGGGGCACCTCGATCGCTTCCGCCGCGAGGTCGAGCGCGGCAAGGGCCTGTCGAGCTACCCCCACCCGCGGCTCATGCCCGACTACTGGGAGTTCCCGACCGTGTCGATGGGCCTCGGCCCGCTGTGCGCGATCTATCAGGCGCGGTTCAACCGCTACCTCCACGCCCGCGGCCTCGCCGACACCTCCCGCTCGCGCGTCTGGGCCTTCCTCGGCGACGGCGAGTGCGACGAGCCCGAGTCGCTCGGCTCGCTGTCGGTCGCCTCGCGCGAGGGCCTCGACAACCTGACCTTCGTCGTCAACTGCAACCTGCAGCGCCTCGACGGCCCGGTCCGCGGCAACGGGCAGATCGTGCAGGAGCTCGAGGCCGTGTTCCGCGGCGCCGGCTGGAACGTCGTCAAGGTCCTGTGGAGCTCGGAGTGGGACGAGCTGTTCGCGCGGGACGACCGGGGCCTCCTGCGCGAGTACCTGACCCGGACGGTCGACGGCGCGTACCAGAAGTACTCGGTCGCCTCGGCCAAGGTGCGGCGCGAGGAGTGGTTCTCGCAGCACCCCGGGCTCCTGAAGCTGATCGAGGACTTCCCCGACGA
>JAWKUM010000057.1:0-7026 GCA_041398545.1 Planctomycetota bacterium
GCCGTCCAAGCGCCGGCCCGACCTGGACTCCCTGTACTGCATCAACGCGGACGGGTCGCGCAACACGATCCACCCGGCCGACGTCCGCGGCCGGTTCCAGCGGCGCAAGAAGCTCGTCTGGGCCGTCCTCGTCGCGATCTACGTCGTGTTGCCGTTCCTGCACATCGGCGGGCACCCGGCCGTCCAGATCGACCTGCCCAACCGGACCTTCTACCTGTTCGGCTCGGTCTTCGACTCGCAGGACTTCTACCTCGCCTTCTTCTTCGTGTTCGGGATCGGGCTGACGCTGATCCTCCTGAGCGCCCTCTGGGGCCGCGTCTGGTGCGGCTACGCCTGCCCGCACACGGTCTTCCTCGAGGGCTTCTTCCGCCGCATCGAGCGCTGGATCGACGGGCCGTCCGGCCAGCGGGAGAAGCTGGCCAAGGGGGCCTGGACCGGGCGCAAGCTGGCCAAGCGCGTGCTCAAGCACGGGACCTACCTCGTCCTGTCGCTGGCCCTCGCCCACGTCTTCCTGGCCTACTTCATCCCGGTCGACGAGCTCGTCGGGGTCGTGCAGCACTCGCCGGCGGAGCACCTCACGGCGTTCGTGTTCACGATGGTCTTCACGGCCATCATCTACTTCGACTTCGCGTGGTTCCGCGAGCAGCTCTGCCTGATCATCTGCCCGTACGGCCGGCTCCAGTCGATCCTGTCCGACCCCGACACGGTCAACGTCCAGTACGACTTCGTCCGCGGCGAGCCCCGCGGCCGCTACCACGTCGAGGGGCGCGGCGACTGCATCGACTGCCAGCGCTGCATCGCCGTCTGCCCGACCGGGATCGACATCCGCAACGGCGTCCAGATGGAGTGCGTCGGCTGCGCCAACTGCATCGACGCCTGCGACGAGGTCATGGACAAGGTCGGCAGCGCGCGCGGCCTGATCCGCTACGAGTCGCTGCGCGGGGTCGAGCAGGGCCGGCGGCGGTTCTGGCGGACGCGGGTGGTGTTCTACGCCGTCGTGTTCGCGGTCGCCCTCGTCGGCTTCACGGTCCTGGCCGGCGGCCGGACGGCCTTCGACGCGCGGCTCGTCCGCAGCGACGGCCCGCCGTACGTCGTCGTCGGCGCCGGCGCCGACGCCCAGGTCCGCAACATCTTCCGCCTCCACCTCGTCAACAAGCTCGGCGCGGACGCGACCTTCAGGATCACGCCGCCCGTGCCCTGGACGGCGTCCGGTTCGTCGTGCCGACGCCGGAGGTCCCGCTGACGCCGATGCAGGCCTACAACGCCGTCGTCATCGCCACCTTCCCCCACCTGGGCTGGCACAAGGGCGACGAGGTCGAGGTCGAGGTCGTCTCCGGCGACCACAAGGTCGTCGCCACCGCGCCGCTCCTGGCGCCGGAGCACAAGTGATGCGCGAGCTGATCCGTCGCCGCCCCTGGGTCCTGATCGTGGTCTTCCTGGCCCTCGTCGTCGTCGCGGCGATCGTGACCGTCGTCATCGCGGAGCTCAACGCCCCCGCGCTGGTCTGACCCTGCCGGTCAGGGCGCCGGCGCGCGACGCGTCGCCGCGAGCAGGAGGCGCCGCTCGGCCACGGCGACCTTGTAGCGGACCTCGACGACGACGTCGGGGTTGACGCTGATCGCATCGATGCCCATCGCGACGAGGCGCTCGGCGTAGCCCTCGTACAGGCTCGGCGCCTGGCCGCAGATCGACGTGTGGAGGCCGAGCCCCCGCGCCTTCGCGATGAGCCGGCCGAGGTAGGCCAGGACGGCCGGGTCGCGCGCGTCGGCGAGGCGGGTCAGGGCCTCGTTGTCGCGGTCGATCCCGAGCAGGAGCTGCGTGAGGTCGTTGCTGCCGACCGAGACGCCGGCGAAGCCCTGCTCGACGAGGACCTCGAGGTTGTCGTGGATCGACGGGACCTCGGCCATCGCGAACAGCTCGAGGCCTTCGACGGCGGCCTCGGCGATCAGCGCGCGGCAGCCGCGGACCTCGCGGGCCGTGCGCACGAACGGCAGCATCAGGGCGACGTTGCCGCAGCCCTCCGGCCCGCGGACGCGGCGCAGGGCCTCGAGCTCGAGCCGGAACAGGGCCGGGTCCTCGAGGTAGCGCGCGCAGCCGCGCATGCCGATCATCGGGTTCTCCTCGACCGGCTCGAAGCGCTCGCCGCCCTCGAGCTCGCGGAACTCGTTGGTGCGGAAGTCGTGGGTCCGGTAGACGACGCGGCGGGCGCCGAACGGGCGGGCCAGGCGGGCCAGCGAGGCCGCCATCGCGTCGACGAAGCGGTCCCCGTGGCCGCGCTCGAGGAGCAGGGCGGGGTGGACGTTGCCGAGGGCCCCGAGCAGCATCGTCTCGGCCCGCACGAGGCCGACGCCGTCGACCGGGCCGGCCGCGACCTCGGCCGCGCGGTCGGGCACCGAGAGGTTGCACAGGACCTCGGTGCCGGTGACGACGCGGGCGCCGGCCACGGGCAGGCGGGACGCCGGGGTCCTGGGCGGCCCGAGCGGGCCGGTCCGCACGAGGCCCTCGGCGCCGTCGACGACGACGCGGTCGAGGCCGGCCAGCCGCCCCGTGCCATCACCGGTCCCGACGACGCCCGGGATGCCGAGCTCGCGCGCGACGATGGCCGCGTGCGACGTGGCGCCGCCCTCGTCGGTGACGAGGCCCGCGGCCTTGCGGATCAAGGGGAACCAGTCCGGCGTCGTCCGCCGCGTCACGAGCACGTCGCCCTCGGTGAAGGCCGCGTCCGGGTCGTAGTCGAGCACGACGACCGGCCGGCCCTCGGCCAGCCCGAACCCGGACCCGGTGCCGCGCACGAGGACCTCGCCGGTGCCGGCGGCCTCGGGCGCCGCGGCGGGCGCCCCGCGGCGGAGCCGGGACCGCCCGGCGGTGATCGGCCGCGTCTGCAGGATGTGCAGGCTCCCCTCGCGGTCGAAGGCCCACTCGATGTCCTGGGCCCGGCCGTAGTGGGCCTCGATGCGCAGCGCGACGGCCGCGAGCTCGAGCAGCCGGGCGTCGTCGAGGGTCTCGGCGTCGGCGTCGTCCCGGCGCGCGACGCCGTGGGTCGACAGCTCGAGGCGGGTCCGGTGGTGGCCGGGCAGACGCTCGACGATCGCGAGCGGGTGCTTGGTCACGACCCAGTGGTCGGGCGTGACCGAGCCGGAGACGACCGACTCGCCGAGCCCGGGGGCCCCCTCGACGGCCATGCGGTCGGGCCCGCCGTCGGGGTGCTCGGTCAGCAGGACCCCGGCCCAGGCCGAGTCGACCATGGCCTGGACGACGACGGCGATCGCCAGCCGCGCCTCGTCGACGCCGAGGTCGCGGCGGTATGCGACGACGCGCGGGGAGTACAGCGAGGCCCAGCAGCGGAGCAGGGCGCCGCGCAGCTCGCCGGCGCCGCGGACGCCGAGGAAGCTCTCGTTCATGCCGGCGAAGCTGGCCTCGCTGGAGTCCTCGCAGGTCGCGGACGAGCGCACGGCGACCGGCCCGTCGCCGAGCGCCGTCAGGGCCTCGTCGACGTCGGCCGCGACCGCCTCCGGGATCCGGCCGGCCAGGACGCGGGCGCGGAGGCCGTCGCAGAGGTCCTGGAGCGCGCGCGGGTCGTCGACCTTGGCGCCCGTGACGGCGGCCACGAAGTCGTCGCGCAGGCCGTTGGCGTCGAGGAAGGCGCGGAAGGCGTCGGCCGTGACGACGAAGCCGTCCGGCACCGGGAAGCCGGCCGCGAGCAGCTCCCCGAGGTTGGCCCCCTTGCCCCCGGCGCCGCCCGCGTCGTCGCGCCCGATGGTCGCGAGCGGCCGGGCATAGCGCTGGCCGCGGGCAGGACCGGTCGCCTGGGTCGCCATCCTTGCCTCCTTTCCCGGGGACGAGTATCCCGCCGGCCTCGGGGGGTGCCGTGCGCCGATGTGCGTACCCGTCGGGGGATCAGGGCTGCGGCGCCGCCGCCGCCCCGTAGGATCTCGGGGCCGCCGGGGAATCCTCGATGAAGAAGCTGCTGCTGATCCGCCACGCCAAGTCCGACTGGTCGCATCGGGGGCGCGACGACCACGACCGCCCGCTCAACGAGCGCGGCCGGCACGACGCGCCGATGATGGCCCGGAGGCTCGCCGACAAGGACGTCGAGCCCGACCTGCTCCTGACCAGCACGGCGCGGCGGGCGCGCAAGACGGCGCAGCGCTTCCGGGAGACCCTCGAGCTCGCCGAGGTGCCCCTGCACGAGGACGGGCGCCTGTACCTGGCCGAGCCCGACCAGATGCTCGAGGTCCTGCGCGGCCTGCCCGGGTCCCGGTCGTGCGTGGCGGTGTTCGGCCACAACCCCGGCATCAGCGAGCTCGTCGAGCTCCTGACCGGCGCCGACCTCGGGGACATGCCGACCTGCGCGGTCGCGATCATGGAGTTCGACGGGGACTTCGCCGAGCTGGCCCCCGGCCGCTGCGAGCTCGTCGACTACGACTTCCCCAAGAACCGCCCGGGCGGCGAGGGAGGCGAGGCCGGATGAACCCGCTCGACTTCTGGTTCCTGCTCCAGGTCCTCGACGAGGTCAAGGACCTCGGCGGGGCGATGCCGACCGACGTGGTCTCCCCGACCGGCGAGCTCCGGACCCTGGGGAGGGACCTGGACCGGCTCCGCCTCGGCTGCCAGGCCATGTTCGAGCTCATGGCGGAGCGCGTCGGCGTGACCCCGGACGAGTTCCTGGCCAAGGTCCAGGAGATCGACCTCCGGGACGGCAAGCGGGACGGCCGCAGCAAGCCGCCGGCCCGGACCTGCGCCGCCTGCGGCAAGGTCATGAACCGCCGGCACCGGCAATGCCTGTACTGCGGCGCCGTGCAGGACCGGCCGCCGTTCGAGGCCTGACCGCCGGGCTGCGGCGCGCGCTCAGCCGCCGCTGCCGGCGGCGGCGCCCTGCTCGCGCTCGAGCAGGATCTTCTGGACCTCGATCTCGGTCAGGATCTCGAGGTCCTCGGGGTCCATCTCCTCGGCGAGCTGGAGCGTGCGGAGGATGTCCTTGCGGGCGGCCTTGCCCTTGACCCGATCGAGGAGCTTGGCCTTGGCGTAGTAGTAGGGGGGCTCGAGCGGGTCGATCGCGATCGCGCGGTCGATCATCTCGAGGGCCTTCTCCTTCTCGCTCTTCCTGTCCAGGAGCTTCGCGTACGTGGCGTAGGTCTTGGACAGCTTGGCGCCCATCGAGACGGCCTTCTCCAGCATCTCCCGGGCCTTCGCTTGCGCTCTGCCGAAGTACAGCGGGTAGGTCGCGGCCTGCTCGAGGCCCTGGAGGTCCTGGACCTCGAGCTTCTGCAGGTACTCCTTCCACTCCTCCTCGAGCTTGTCGAGGCTCTCGACCCCGAGGCGCTTGCAGAGGATCTCCTTGGCGTAGTCGGGCTCGATCGTGACCTTGCCGCCCCCGAACGGCGACGGGACGCGCTTGATGCCGCGGCCGTGGGCCAGGTCCTTGTAGAGCTTCTTGAAGTTGTCGCAGTACTTGGGGTTGGTCAGCAGGTAGTGGACGAAGGTCCAGCCCCAGGCGTACTCGCGCGCGGCGAAGTCGGGCTTCTCGATCATGCTCTTGAGCGTGACCCACTCGTCCCGCTTGGCCTCCGACTGGACGACCATCAGGCGGGCCGCCTGGAGGTGGCCCATCGTCAGCTTGTCCTTCTTGTTCTTGGCGTCGGGGTTGTAGCGGCTGGCGCCGTAGAACTCGGCCAGCGACTCCTCGAGCCAGTCCGGGTAGTCGAAGCGCCCGCTCGTCATGCCGACCATGACGTGGTTGAGCTCGTGGAACAGGATCGCGATCGTGAAGTCGATGTCGCTCCTGTCCAGGTAGTAGTGCATGGTGTGGTTGTTCGGGACATAGAAGCCCAGGACCCCCGGACCTGCACCCGAGAGTTGCTCGAAGTCCAGCCGATTGGAGTAGAGGTAGATCTGGCACTTCTCCTTGCGGGTCGGCCGGAGCTTCCAATACGAGAGGAACGTCTCGTAGAAGACGTCGACCAGATCGCGGAACTTGTCGAAGGTCTCGTCCGGCAGGTTGTGCTTGTAGTCGAAGTAGCGGGTCTTGACCTCCTTGGCGTTGCGCCACTCCCGGCGCTCCTTCTGCTCCTCGATGGCCTCCTGCCGCTTCTCCATCATCCGGGTGACCTGCCGCTCGGCCGAACTGCGGCTCATCCACTGCCCGTTGAACGGGATCAGGCCCTTGGCGAGCTTGGCCTTCTCGTCGTCGTCCTTGGGCTCGTAGTCCTCGCCCGTGACCGTCGTCGAGAACCAGTCCCGGACCTGGCTCAGCGGGACGTCGACGTCGCCGTGCTTGAAGTGGACGACGAGGTGGT
Organism: Planctomycetota bacterium; assembly: GCA_041398545.1. Lineage (GTDB taxonomy): Bacteria > Planctomycetota > UBA1135 > UBA1135 > JAWKUM01. The sequence continues at coordinate 6,297 of JAWKUM010000057.1, forward strand.
CGCCCTTCTTGGAGATCGGCGGGCCGAACACGAAGCGGCCGTCGAGCAGGGACAGGGCGCCGCTCCCCTCGGGCCGGGCCGCGGCCCCGTCCTGGGCGGAGGCCGCCCCCGAAAGCAAGAGGGAGGCCATGAGGCCTCCCAACCACAGGTCACGCTGGATCATCGCTTGCTCAAGCCTAGAAGATCTTCTTCCAGTCGTCGTCGAATCGCTTCCAGTCGTCGTCGTCCCAGGAGCCGAACACCGCCTTCTGGCACTCGTCGTAGATGGCGTTGCGCTTCTTCTCCCACTCGGAGATCCAGCGACGCAGGCTGTCGCCATCGTCGTCGCCGGCCTCACCAACGGCCTCCACGAATTCGTCCGACCGGGACTTCTGGAACTCCCTCATCTTCTTGTCGAGGAGGCCGAGGTAGTCGGAAATGATGTTCTTGTACTTCTTGTTCCGCTGCCCCTTGGTACGCAGAAACTGGATCATGGCCAGGGACTGGATGCGGGCGTTCCTGTCGAAGGAGTCGCCGTCACGGGCGGAGATGAGCTCCTTGGTCGGCTTGAAGCTGTCCTCGCGAAGTCCCTCCCGGATCGCCTCCATGTCCCACTCATCGGGCTTTGGTTCGAGGCGACTGCCCTTCATCCGGTGGGTACCGATGTGGATGGCCAGCCCCATGATGAGCCAGGGGGGGAGGCTGTTGAGGAGGCGCCGGTTCTTGTGGCGCAGGAACTGGTCAGCAATGG
>JAWKUM010000058.1:0-6658 GCA_041398545.1 Planctomycetota bacterium
CTCAAGCGCCCCGTCGCCCAGGGTCGAAGAGGGAGGCGATCCGTACGGAGGGGACCCGCCCGTACCGGGCCGCGGCGGACCGTGGCCCACTGCGGACGAGGCTCCACCCGACCCGTACCAAGACACGAGGGCGCGAGATGCTCAGAGGACGGAAAAGCGCAGTCGGCTTGGACATCGGCGGCTCTTGCATCAAGGCCGTCGAGATCACCAGGGACAAGTTCGACTACATCATCACCGGCTACGGGCAGATCGAGGTGCCCAACGAGTCGGCTCGTCCGGACGCGATCCGCGAGCTGTTCCACGAGTGCCGGTTCCGGACCAAGAAGGTCGTCACGGCCGTCTCCGGCAAGTCGGTCATCGTGCGCTACATCAACATGCCGCAGATGACCAAGGACAACCTGCGCAACGCGATCCGGTTCGAGGCGGACAAGTACATCCCCTTCGACATCGACGACGTCCAGCTCGACTGCCAGAAGCTCTGCGACATCCCCGGCGGGGAGGAGGGCAAGCCGGCGGACGAGATGAAGGTCCTGCTCGTCGCCGTCAAGAAGAGCCTCGTCGACGACCAGGCGCGGATGCTGTCGGGCCTCGGCCTGCAGCCCGTCGCGATCGACGTCGACGTCTTCGCGATCGGCAACGCCTACGGCCTCAACGAGCAGCTCTCGCCGGGCCTGGACGAGGAGAAGATCCTCGGCCTCGTCGACATCGGGTCGCAGAAGACCTGCATCAACATCCTCAAGGACGGGGTGAGCCTGTTCGCCCGCGAGGTCTACCTCGGCGGCAACGACTTCACCAACGCGATCACGCGCCGCCTCGGCGTCGACCTCTACCAGGCCGAGACCCTCAAGAAGGACCCGGCCGACCGCGAGGCCGAGGTCAAGGAGGCCCTCGCGCCGGTCATCGAGGACCTCGGCAACGAGATCAGCCTCTCGTTCGACTTCTTCGAGAACCAGTACGACGGGCAGGTCCAGAACGTCTACCTGTCGGGCGGGTCCGCGATGATCCCGCACCTCGAGGAGGAGTTCGAGGTGCTGTTCGAGAAGAAGACGCGCGTCTGGAACCCCATCGAGGGGCTCAAGATCAAGTCGGACAACGTGGACATCGACGCCCTGAACGGCTCGGCGCTCCAGCTCGCGGTCGGGGTCGGCCTGGCCGCCCGCGCCATCTAGGGGGGATAGGAACATGATCCATATCAACCTGCTTCCTCAGGAGTACCGGCGGCGCGAGCGGACCTCGATCAAGGTCTTCTCGACCGTCATGGCCTCCGTCGTCGTCGTGTGCACGTCGCTCGGCTACTTCGGGCACGTCTACCTCAACGAGTACAAGAAGATCGAGTCCGAGCGGATGCAGCAGCAGGAGAAGCTCGACGGCCTGCAGAAGCTCGCGGCGTACGACGACGCCCTCGTGTCCGAGGCCGCCGAGTACCAGCGCCGGTCGCAGACGATCCAGAAGATCGCCAACTCGCGCCTGCTCTGGACCAAGGTCCTCGACCAGTTCGTCGACATCGTCAACAACAACGGGGACACGGGCCGGCACATGGCGTGGTTCCAGAACATGAGCACGCGCAGCGACGGCGGCCGCTTCGGTGGCCCGAGCCTGTCGCTGCAGGCCATGATCGCGACCGACCAGTACGCCAAGCAGGCCAACTTCCTGGACGACATCCAGGCGCACGAGGAGTTCTACCAGGACATGGCGCAGACCACCGTCCCGGGTGGCCGCGTGCAGACGACCAAGGGCAAGACGCCGGACAAGGCCATCTCCTTCCGGCTCGATCTCGCAATGAAGGCGCCCAAGGACTGGGCCCGCAACACGAAGAAGTAGGTCGAGGGAGGACGCCATGGCGCAGATGAGCGAAAAGCAGCTGATCCTCTCGATCGCCTTCGGAGGCCTTCTCCTTACGGGCGGCTCCTTCGGGGGCGTCTACTGGGCGAAGGGCAAGATCGAGGAGGAGAAGACCCAGATCACGGACCTGGAGAAGAAGATCGCCACCGCGGAGGCCAAGAAGCGCCGGATCCCGCAGGACGAGAAGGCGGTCATCATCCTCCGGGAGAACGTCGGCGAGTACGTCAAGATCCTGCCCAACGGCAGCGAGCTCACGGACTCCCGCCCGCACGGTGAACAGCTTCGTGAACCGCCCAAAGGTCACGCTGAAGGACTACACCAACTGCGCAGACCGGCGACAACGGCAAGGGCGCCTTCTCCAAGTTCGTCTACCGGATGAGCTTCGAGGGCACCATCTGGCAGTTCATGAAGCTGGCCAACCTGTTCGAGTCCTACAAGCGTCTTCGTCGATCACGAGCTCTGCAGCTGACCTCGGGCAAGCCCGACTCGGACAACTCCCGCATGACGACGTCCGGCAATGTCGTGACGATGACGGCTGAGACCTACACGGATAACCAGGCCGCCGGCGGCCGCAAGTCTGCCGAGATCGTCAACTACAACAGCAAGCGGGACCTCCTCAAGGAGGAGATCTACCTCGCCCGCAAGCAGATCCGATCGACAGGCTACAACTTCAAGGGCGACCAGCACCGCTGCGACATCTTCGTCGACCCGCGCATCGACGACAGCGACACGATGATCGGCGCGGGGATGAACCCCGCGAGGTCCAGCGCCGCATCGAGGAGCTCGGCGAGCAGATCGCCGCCCTCGTCGACCGCTACGACCGGGCCGCCGGCGTCGCTGATCATCCTGCACCGCTACAAGGAGCCGCGGGAGATCCGCAAGGGAGCATTGTCACGCTCAAGGCCAAGACGGACGAGCTCCGCGAGCTCGAGGCCCTCAAGGGGCACCGCCTGGTCTTCGAGAACAAGGTCATCAACCTGCTCGAGACGCTGGCCAAGGCGCTCGAGAACTCCTCGGACAAGGAGGAGGGCTGGTCCCAGGCTCCAGCTCGAGGGCCACCTCGAGCAGATGGCCGACGACCTCGTCAACGGCAACATCGACGAGGTCAAGAACTGCTACGATGCTGCGGACAGCGGCCTCGACTACGACGACGAGCGGCAGAAGGTCGTGCAGACGATGACGGTCTTCTACAAGAAGGCCCCGCCGCGATCGAGTTCCGCACCCTCCCGCTTGACGTCACCGGCGCATCCTCCTCGAGGGGGCAACTCGACGGCCATCATCAACGGCAAGACCTACCAGGAGGGGGACCTGATCTCCGCTGGACCTCTTCCTCAAGGAGGTCAAGAAGGAGTACCTCGAGTTCCCGTTCAAGGGCGTGGTCATCGTAAGGCCGCTGGAGCGGCCCCTGACGGGCCGCGGCGGGGGAGGCCGGGAGCGATCCTGGCCCTCCCCGCACGGCGGACCCCGGTCCTGGCCCGCGCCGGGCCTGGCGCCATCGGCCCCCGGGACCGGGGTTTTGGTCAAGTCCCCGGTCCCTCCGGGTCGAAGGGAGTCCCGAAGAGAGACGGCGGGCGGCCCCCGGAGAGTTGCGCGCGCACCGGGACGAGCCCGGCCCCATTGACCCCACGGATTCCCAGGAGAACGCACGATGCCTCCTCTCAGCGCCCGAAACCTCCGCTGGACGGCCCTGGCCCTCGGCCTCGCGCTGTTCGTTCCTGCTCCCAGGGGCCTCTGGCGCAGTCCGGCAACCAGGACCCCGCAAGGAGGTCGGGGACTCCCAAGGCCATCATCAAGGACATCGACCTGCGCGACCGGCCCTCAAGGACGTCGTCGAGGTCATCCGGCAGCGGCCGGGGTCAACATCGTCATCGACGACGACATCGAGGACCGCGTCACGCTCAAGCTGACCGACGTGCACTGGCGCGACCTCCTCGACGAGGCCGCGGAGAAGGCCGGCTGCGTCGTGATCCAGAAGGGCCGGAACATCCTGAAGGTCGAGAAGCCGGCGCGCGTCGACTTCGCCTTCGACAAGGCCGACATCACCAAGGTCATCGACGCGATCTCCAAGATCTCGGGCGCCAACATCATCACGGCCCCCGAGGTCCAGGGCTCGATCACGCTGCGCCTGCGCAACGTGCCGTGGCGCGACGCCCTCGACCAGATCGTCAAGACGCTCGGGTTCACCGTCGTCGAGGAGGACCGCGAGATCCTGCGCGTCGTCTCGCCGGCGAGCCTCGTCGACCAGCTCGAGAGCCGGAGCATCCAGCTCCGCTTCGTCCGCCCGGCGTCGACCTTCGTGCCGCGCATCAACAGCCAGTACGTCAACGGCCAGGTGTTCATCGCCGGCGGCGACCCGGCCGAGAACTTCACGCTGCTCAAGGCGCTGCGCGAGATCAAGTCGGAGAACGGCTCGATCCAGTACATCGACAAGCAGAACATCCTGCTCCTCAAGGACACCAAGCCGATCCTCGACGCGATGGAGCGGATGATCACGACGATCGACGTCGAGCCGCGCCAGGTCTTCGTCGACGTCAAGTTCGTCACGACCCGCAACACCGACCTGCTCGAGTACGGCGTCAACATCGGCGACACCGGCTGGCGCGTCAGCCAGACGCTCGGCCAGATCCCGACCCGGCTCCCGTTCGAGATGGGCGGCGGCTGGCAGGACGAGATCGCCGTCTACCTCGACCGGAACAACCCCGGCCTGTTCGGCGACTCGGCCCTCAACCCGGGCAACACGGTCATCCCCGACACGGTGTTCGGCGCCCTCAACTTCCAGGGCATGCAGGCGACGCTGAGCCTGCTGGCCAAGGACGAGACCTCCGAGATCGTCCAGGCGCCCAAGATCATCGCCCTGGACCACCAGGAGGCGACCATCTTCGTCGGCGAGACGGTCCGCTACGCGCAGGCCAGGTCCGAGGCCGGCCAGACCGGCGGCCTCCAGCTCGTCGTCGAGGAGGCCCCCGGCTCCCCGGTCAGCACCGGCTTCCAGCTGCTGATCGTGCCGCACGTCGTCCCCGGCACCGACAAGGTCATGCTCCACGTCATCCCGGAGAGCAACTCGCTGAGCGGCTCCGGCGGCCCGCCCCTGGCCCCGACCGGCTTCGACGTCTTCACGGTCGGCGCCGGCACCGGCGACGGCTCGATCGCCCTGCCGCGCATCAGCTCGTCGACGATCTCGACCCAGATGCTGCTCCTGTCGGGCCAGACCGCCGTCATCGGCGGCCTCACGACCGACACGAACACCCAGACCACGACCAAGGTCCCGTTCCTCGGCGACATCCCGATCCTGGGCTGGCTGTTCAAGCACCAGAAGGACAGCAACTCGCGCAACAGCCTGATCGTGTTCATCACGCCCGAGATCATCCGCAGCCCCGAGGAGACGGATCAGATGATCCGCTCGGTGCTCGATCGCCGGCGCAAGGACATGGAGTCCGAGTACCGCGAGATCTTCGGCGCGGACGGCAAGTAGACCCGCGGCGCCCGCCGGGGCGGGCGCTCGAGGCTCCACGGGGGCGCCGGGATCCGATCCCGGCGCCCCCGTGTGCTTGTCCGGAGCCGGGCATCCTGCTAGGGTCCCGACCCTCTGGATGCGCGGAAACCCCCTACCCGCAGGGGGTTCCGGGCACCGCCGGGCCGCCCGCCGGGCGCGCGCCGGAGCATGGGATTCGCGTGCACGCACGCTCGAGGAGATGAAGCGCGATCCGTCACCGATCCAGCCCCTGGGGCAGCCGGAAGAGGCCCTGAGCCTCCCCGGGCTCCGGGCCTCGCGTCCGCGAGGATCGGCCCAGGACGGAGCCGCCGGACCACGGGATACGAGGCGCGGTCCAGGAAGCCGCGCCGGGACGAGGCGACAGGGCTACGGTCGGCGAGTACGGGCCCCGGGGGCACCCCCGGGCGACCGGCTCGCAGCCCCGACCGGACACGGGCACCCCCCCGCAGCTCGAGGTCTCCCCCCCGCGGACGGCGCGCGCGGAACCGCGACCCGAGGTCGCGGCAAGGGAGACACCGATGAAGCGGATGCTCGTCAACGCCAACGACGCTGAAGAGGTCAGGATCGCGATCGTCGAGGACGGAGTCCTCCAGGAGCTCCACGTCGAGCTCTCCAACCGCGAGAGCTACCTGGGCAACCTCTACAAGGGCAAGGTCGTCAACATCGAGCCCTCGATCGGGGCGGCCTTCGTCAACTTCGGGGGCACGAGGAACGGCTTCCTGCACGCCTCCGACGTCGTGCCGGCCTACGCCGACCCCGAGGTCGACCTCGTGGACATCCTCGAGGGCCGCCTGCGCGGCGACGCCGACGAGGGGCCCGACGCCCTGCGCCAGCTGATCGACGAGGATGACGACGCCGGGGACGAAGACGAGGACGAGGCCGGCGCCGACGACGGGGACGAGGACGCCCTCCGGGACGAGACCGAGGAGCCCGACATGGACCTCGACGAGGAGGACGCCGACGACGACGAGCCCGAGGAGGCCGAGGACGACGAGGACGCCGCCGACGACGACGAAGACGGCGGCGACGACGAAGATGACGACGAAGACGCCGACGACTCCGACGACGGCGACGAAGGCGAGGACCTGGACGGCGTCGACACCGACGACGATGACGACGCCGACGCCGAGGGCCGGGAGCCGATCGCCAGGATGGCGGCCCAGCCCGAGCCCGAGAAGGGCGAAGCCGGCGATGCCGGGCGCAAGCGCCGCCGGCGCCGCCGCCGGCGCAGCGGCACCGGCTCGGGCGGCGCGGGGACCGAGGTCGTCGGCGAGGTCGAGACCGAGGGCCAGGCCCGCGCGGTCGAGGGCCCGCCGCCGGTCC
>JAWKUM010000059.1:0-5045 GCA_041398545.1 Planctomycetota bacterium
AGGTCGCCCTGGTACACGGACGTGCCCGGCTTCTTGCCGCCGCCGATCCAGAAGTCGGTCCGGCCGTCGTTGTTGGCGTCTCCGGCCGCGCCGATCCGCGTGGCCCAGATGGGTTGGGCGGCCGTGCCCTCGACGAACGCGATCTCCTTCCAGTCCTTGCCGGAGATGATCCGGACGCGCCCGTAACCGGCCGACACCGTCGACTCGTCCCAGGGCTCGACGAGCAACAGGTCCCGATGACCGTCGCTGTCGATGTCCATGCTGATCACGTCGAGCCCGGTCACGTAGCCCGTGGGCAAGCCGTAGGACAGCGACTTGATGAGGGACCGGGTCTTGCCTGAGTAGAGGTTGATGGTCCTCCTCCCCTCGGAGGCGGCATAGTCCTCCACGCCGTCCTGGTCCTGGTCGTCGATCGGTGCCAGGCAGCCGTTGCTGCCGGACTGGATCCCGGTGCTGAACAGCAGGCTCTTGCCGGTCTTGGCCGAGTAGATCTCGTAGTTCTTGTTGCCGTCCGTGACGACGTAGTCGCGGACGCCGTCCTGGTCGAGGTCGCCGAGCAGGAACAGGCGTGCTCCGAAACGCGCTACGTCGTTCCTGGTGTGGAGCCGGATCTGGTACCCGTTCTTGCCCGAGAACAGATACGCAGCGCCCTTTCCACTCGACCCGCCCGGGGAATTGGTATCGCCGACGAGGTAGTCCTCGCAGCCGTCCTGGTCGACGTCCCCGACGACGAGGATCGTGTCCCCGAGGGTCATGCCGGGGAAGGGGCCCCAGTGCTCGCGCAGGAGCTTGCCGGTCACGGGATCGTAGATCCGCAGGGACCCCCGCGTGCCACTCTGCCCGGAGGGGTGTTCCTGGGGATTCGTGACCAGGAGCTCGGGCTTGCCGTCGCCGTCGAGGTCGCCGGTCGCACAGCGACAGAAGGTCGGCCAGTCGCTGCCGCCGGTGTTGGCCAGCGTCCGGATCGGCATCCGGCTGAAGCCCGAGTAGATCGTCACCGAGGTCGGGCGCCACTGCACGTAGTCGGTGAAGCCGTCCTTGTCGACGTCGGGCAGGGGCGTGAAGCCGTAGTCGTACTGGTCGTCGAGGATCCGATCTTGGGCCGGCAGGCCGTGGGCGGACAGGGCGAGCAGCAGGATCAGGGCGGGCGAGAGCGGGTGGCGCATCGGTGGGCTCCGCCTGGGTGGGCGGATTCTAGCGGTGACCGAGTGACGTCGCGGCCGGGAGCCCGGGCAGGATGCCGCCGGATCGGGACCGGTCAGCCTGCTCAGTCCTCGCCGTCGCCGCCGATGACGACCTGGCGGCGGGCGCTTTTCGGGGAGACCCGCGGCTCCGGGGTCAGGATGCCGTGGAGGTTGAGGTCGGCGGCCGAGACCCTCGACCCGGCGCCGTCCTTGCGGCGGTGCCGCGCCGCAGCTCGCGCACGGCCTCGGGCAGGGCGTATCGCTCGCCGTCGAAGCCGGCGACGAAGCGGCTGCCGCGGGCCTCGCCGCGCAGCTCGAGGCGGCGGTAGACGCGTAGCAGCTCGCGCCACGGGATCGGCTGCTGCTCGCGCAGCAGGACCTGCGGAACACGACGCCCCAGCGCGCGAGCAGGCGCCGCGCGACGAACTCGGCGTCGCCCTCGTCGAGGTGGGGCAGGCCGGCAGCGTCCGCCCGCGCGGCTCGGGCGGCGGGGCGTCGGGTCGGCTCCAAAGCGCGCCGGCGGGGCCGGGCTCGCGGAACGGCGACCAGCGGCCGATGAGGTTCATGCGGCCCTTGCGCCGGCTCGCCGGCACGAGCAGCCGGCGCAGGCCCCTGCGAGTCGCAGGTCAGGAGCCTGCGCGGAGATCGCCTCGCCGAGCCCGGCCTCGAAGCTGGGCCGGCAGGAGCCGTGCGGCCCGGCGGATGTCGGCCGGGAACAGGGCGCCGCGCTTTGCCGACGGCCTCGAGCACGAGCCGGGTCGCGGCCGAGAGCTTGTCGAGCGACGGCGCTCGGCCAGCCGCTCCCAGTCGGCGAGGTCCTCGCGCGGCACGAGCGCGACCGGTGTGTTGCGCACGGCGCCCTGGCCCGAGCCCCACAGCCGGCCCCAAGCGAGCTCGCCCGACAGCGTCAGCTCGTCGAGCCACTCGCGGCGGTAGCCGCGGACGCGCGCCGGGATGACGAAGCCTCCCCAGGCCGCGGCCGGGGCCTCGAAGCCGGCGAGCTGGGCGAGCACCTCGGCGACCCCGGGCGCGGGCCGTGCAGCCGGTCCTCTCGGGGCGACGTGCTGCCAGCGCGAGGAAGCGCAGGAACGTGCTGGCCGACACCGGCTCGATCTCCGCCGCAGGCGCTCGATCGTGTAGCGGTGGATGCGGGCCAGGAGGCCGGCGGTCGCAACGGTGCTCGACGCCGCCGAGGCGGGTGCGCATGGCCACGCCCTCACCCGAGCCGGAGCAGGACCGGGTCGTCGCTGACGACCGCCCGAGGGCCTCGGAGCCGCCCGCGCCACAGCTCCACCGCGTCGCGCCCGACCTCGCCATGCACCAGCGCCCGTCCTCGTGCACGACCTGGCCCGCGGCGCCGAGCTCGCCAGCCACCGGCTCAGGCCGGCCCGCCGGCCGCGCACGTAGCCCATCCACAGCAGGGCCTCGTGGACCCTCCTCGGCGTCGACCGGCTGCGGCCAGGTCGCACGCGCTCGACCGCCTCGGCCGAGCCTGCCGATGTCCTCGGGGCCGCGCGGGTCGAGTATGCGCCGCTGGATCACGTCGGTCCGCCGCCCTCGAGCGGGGCGTCGTCGAGGAAGGCGCATGGCATCGGGTGTTGGTGATCGACCGCGCGAACGGCGACGGCTCGGCGTGTCGACGGCGACCTTGGTGATCGCCCTGCCGGTGATCCGCGCAGGAGCTCGACGAAGCCGTCGAGGTCCATGGCCCGCGGAGGCAGTCCTCGATCGTCTGGAACACGACGGGGTGCTCGCGCGGATCTCGACGTCGGGCGAGCTCAGGGTCTCGGGGCAGGCGACCGCGCCCGGGAACGACTGGGCCAGGAGGTCCTCGGTCTGCTGGAGGTGGATCGGCACCTGCCGGGCCATTGCGCATGCGCTCGAGCATCAGCGGGTCGCGTTCCAGCGCCAGCGGTTGGTGAACCAGGGCTGCACGAGCACGGCCTGTTTCCCCGCAGAGGTGGCGCGCGCGGTCGGGGTGGAGGTAGTCCCAGACGTCGTCGAGCCGGAAGCTGTGCTGCATGCCGAGCGACAGCACGAGGCTGTCCTCGTTGCTCGCGGCCTGCAGCTCGTAGCCGAAGCCGCGGCAGAAGCGCTTGCGCAGGGCGAGGCCGTAGGCCCGGTTGATCCGCCCGCCGAAGCAGCTGTGCAGCACGAGCTGCATGCCGCCCGACTCGTCGAAGAAGCGCTCGAGCACGACGCAGTCCTGGGTCGGCACGGTCCCGAGCGCCTTGTCCCCGGCCTGCAGGTACTCGGCCAGGTGCTGCGCGGCCCGCTCGTCGAGCCCGCACTCGGCCACGAGCCAGCGCGGGTCCTGCCCGCCGACGCGGACCTCGCCGACGGCCCGGCTCAGCTCGCGGCTGCGCGCCGGCCCCTCGGCGATCCAGAACGGCAGCGTCGGCGGCTGACCCTTGGCGTCGGCGACGCGCACGGTCCCCTTCTCGACGCGGAGGATCCGCCATGACGCGTTGCCGAGCTGGAAGATGTCGCCCTTGTTGGCCTCGACGGCGAAGTCCTCGTGCACCGTGCCGACGAAGCTGCCCTCGGGCTCGAGCAGGACGCGGTACTCGCCGAGGTCGGGGATGGCGCCGCCGGACTGCAGGGCCGTCAGCCGCGCGCGCCGCGTGCCGCGCACGCGGCGGTTGACGCCGTCGCGGTGCAGCAGGGCGTAGCGGCCCCGGGCGTGGAGCTCGAGGCAGCGGTCGAAGTCCTCGCGCGCGAGGTCCCGGTACGGCCAGGCCCGCGTCGCGAGGTCGTAGAGGCCGTCCTCGTCCCAGGGCGCGTGGGCGCACTCGGCGACGAGCTGCTGGGCGAGGATGTCGAGCGGCCGGCCCGGCTGCGGCGTGCGGTCGAGCTCGCCGCGGCCCACGGCCCGCAGGAGCGCCGCGCCGGTCACGAGCTCGTCGAGCGTCAGCGGGAACAGCCGGCCCTTGGGCGTCGCGCGCAGCGCGTGGCCCGAGCGCCCGACCCGCTGCAGGAACGCCGCGATCGTCGACGTCGTCCCGACCTGGAGCACGAGGTCGACGTCGCCGATGTCGATGCCGAGCTCGAGCGAGGCCGTCGCGACGAGGCAGCGCAGCTCGCCGGCCTTGAGCCGCTCCTCGGCCCTGTGGCGCATCTCGCGCGACAGCGAGCCGTGGTGGCTCATGACGAGCTCCTCGCCGACGTGCTCGCTGAGCCGGGCCGCGAGCCGCTCGCTGAGCTTGCGCGTATTGACGAACACGAGCGTCGTCCGGTGCGCGGCGATCAGCTCGGCCATGCGCGCGTAGATCTCGTCCCACTGCTCGTGGGAGCAGACGTGGCCGAGGGGGGACGGCGGCAGCTCGACGGCGAGGTCGAGCTCGCGCAGGTGCCCGACGTCGACGAGCGCGCAGGCGCGGTCGCGGCCGACGAGGAAGCGGCCGACCTCTTCGAGCGGCTTCTGGGTCGCCGACAGACCGATGCGCTGCAGCGGCCGCCCGCACAGGGCCTCGAGCCGCTCGAGGGACAGCGACAGGTGCGAGCCGCGCTTGTCGCCGGTCATCGCGTGGATCTCGTCGACGATGACCGTGCGGATCGTCGACAGCAGCCGGCGGCCGCCGAGGCTCGTCAGCAGCAGGTAGAGCGACTCGGGCGTCGTCACGAGGACGTGCGGCGGCCGGCGCTTCATCGCCTCGCGCTCGGCGGCCGGCGTGTCGCCGGTGCGCACGAGCACCCTGACCTCGGGGAGCATGTAGAAGCGCTCGCGGATCGCGGCCAGCGGGCCCTAGAGGTTCTTCTGCACGTCGTTGGACAGGGCGCGCAGCGGCGAGACGTACAGGACCTGGCACTCGTCGGGCAGGGCCGGCCCCTGGCGGAACAGCGTGTCGAGGGCGTGCAGGA
>JAWKUM010000060.1:0-4359 GCA_041398545.1 Planctomycetota bacterium
AGATCCAGTTGTCGATGAGCTTGAAGTCGAGCGGGACGGGGAGGTTGACCGAGACGTTGCCGCTCGTGTTGCTCACGGGGCCCGACAGGACGATGCCGACGTCGACGTACTGGAAGCAGCCCTTCATGCCCAGGATGTCGAGGCTGAACGGCAGCGGGATGACGCCGTACAGCTTGGTCTTGGACCCGCCGAGGAACAGGATCGTCGGCACGGAGGCCGGGCCGCCCTGCAGCTGGATGTTCCAGTTGTTGCCCAGGATGGCGTTCCCGACGTAGGCCTTGCCGCCGGTGTGGCAGGCCTGCCCGATCGGGGAGTCGGTCTGCACGATGTACTGGCCGTAGTCGAGGGGGTAGGACCAGGACTTGTTGCCGTTGCTGTTGGCGTAGATCCGGATGTCCCAGGCCAGGTTCTTGGTGTTGTCGTAGACGAAGGGCTTGTCGAACTTGAACGTCACCCAGTTCAGGGACGGGGACGCGCCCTGGCTGAAGGACGGCAGGTCGATCGTCGTCTTGGCGATGACCTCGACCTTGGTGCCGGTGTCGTAGTTGGAGTCGAAGGTCGAGACCGTCTGGTCCATGGTCTTGGAGCTGTGACCCATCGACAGGTCGTACTGCAGCTTGTAGCCGGAAAGCGCGTAGTTGCCGTCCTGGCGCATGCCGAGGCCGTCGACCTTGGCGCCGTTGGGCATGTTGAGGTCCCAGTTCTCGTAGTGGTACTGGGTGCGCGAGATGCCGTTCGAGACGTGGTAGGTGCCGTCGTACGAGTAGCCCTCGACCTTCTCGTGGTTGGAGGGGTAGTAGGCGTACTTCTGGGCCGAGAGCCCGCCGGCCAGGCAGAGGATGCCGAGCGTGCCGAGTTGGAAGCTGTTCATGGTCGTTGACCTCGCAGGGATGAGTCGGGCCGCGGCGGGATTCGCATGCGGTCCTCCACCTCGGAGAGCGTCGCTCCTCAGCCTGGGCGAACGGGGGGTCGGCACCCATCCAGGCCGCGCGGCGCGATGTTGCATCCGTCTGCCGCGGCGGGCCCCGACCCGTTGCAAAGGTGACGACGCGGGGGTCTTTCTCGCGTCGTGCATGCCCTCCCTCGAGGACCTCGCAGCCCCGAGCAGGGGTGGTGGGACCGCCTGTCCCTGTCATGTACGGGACGCCCTGAGGTCTGGGCTCCACGCAACCCGGTGCCCGTGCCGGCTCGCGAAAAAAAACCGGACTCGATGGAACCCGATCGGACCTGCCCCGATCGTTCGGAGGCAAGGACTTAGGGCTGCGGGCTCAGCGCGGACCAGGCTCCCGGGCACGAATCAGTGCCGGGGGGACTGGAAAACTGCGAGGACTCTGTGAAACTTGCACCAACCCACCGGCTATGGGGCCGTGCTCGACTTCGTTGTCGAAGCGGACCTCCGGAAGCCGGAGGTGGCAGAGGCCCGCAAGGGCCGAGGCAAGCGGCGGCTCGCGCCGCGACGCCCGTAGGAACTCGCACGAGGATCCACGTAGAGGTTTCGGGCACGGTGGTTCGGGACCTCGGGGCAATCTGCGCGTGGGTCCTCGGCTTTTTTATGCCCTGACGATTTCGGCGCACCCGATCGCCGGTCGCAGGTCGAACGGACCGGCCCGTGAGCATCCGCTGGGGATGTCCGGTGCCGGCCGCCTGGGCCTGGACCGCTCGGCGCTGGACCGGAGCCGATCCGTTTGAACTCGCTTGGGCTTCTGGGTGAAGGCCGGGTCCGAGTGATGGGCCTGACCTGCTCCCTCCGCCGTGGGGGCCCTCACGGCGCCGCCATCGGGACGACCTTCGGGAGGGGTAGGACGGCCCCGGGCCGCGGATGTTCCATGGGAGCCCGCTCAGGATCGGTTTTTGACCTGATCGCCGGACCCGGGCCGAGGCTGCAGGGCCCGGGCATGCCCCTATCCTCGCCTCCATGTGGCTGCTGACCGCCGGTCCGACCCGTGAGCACCTCGACGAGGTCCGGCCCTCGACCAACGCCTCGGGCGCCATGGGCCACGCCCCTGGCCGCCGAGGCCGCCCGCCGGGGCCACGAGGTCGTCCTGGTCAGCGGCCCGGTCGCCCTGCCCGTGCCCGGCGGGTCCGCCGCGTAGATGTGGTCTCCGCCGAGGACATGCTGCGAGTTGCCGGGTCGAGCTGGAGATGGCGGCCGGACGTCCTGCTCGGGGTCGCCGCCGTGCGACTGGCGCCCGGTCCGGCGCGAGCCCGGCGCCTGCCCGCGAGGCCGGCGGTCGGACCCTGGCCCCTGGTCCCCAACCCGGTCCTGCGGACCCTGGCGGCCACGGGCCGGGTCCGCTGTCCGGTCGGCTTCGCGCTCGAGAGCCTCGACGAGCGGGGCGGCTTCCAGCCGGGCGGTCGATCACCCGGGTGCCGCTGGCCCGCAAGGCCTGCGCGCCCTCGTCCTGAACGGGCTGGAGGCGATGGAGGCCGGCACGAGCGAGGCCTGCGGATCGTCGCCGGCGGGAGCCGGATGCTCGGCACGGCGGCCAAGCAGGAGCTCGCGCGGAGCATCGTCGACCACGTCGAGGCGGACCTGCGGGCCTGCCCGTGACGGCTGAGCACATTTCTGCGCGCGCTGAGCGGCACTCGGGCGCGTGTCAAAGCGCCGCCGACGGCTGGGCTGCGATCCGCGGTTTGTCCCCTCGGGTCCACGTCGAGGCCCGGGTGCGTTCGGGCGGTCCTGGGGAGGAGCAGCCGAATGGCGTACGCGGGCCAGGGCGGATTCCAAGCAGGGGGAGGTCGTAGTGACCTTCGTCCCCGTCGAGGACGCGGGTCGTCCACTGCCGATCCAGCTGCGGAGGTCCTCGCCTTCGGGTGCAGGTCCTCTGGCCCGGCCTGTTCCTGACGATCGCGGCCCTGGAGCGCTCACGAGGGCGACCTTCGACCCGGGCCTGGCGACGCCGAGGGCGGCAACTGGGGTGGGGTCGTCGGCCACCACCTCGGCGGCTTCTTCCTGGCGGTGTTCGGGATCTCCTCGTTCCTGTTCTTCGCCTTCCTCATCTACTGGGGCCTGCTGCTGTTCCTGCGCCGCGAGCTGCCCCGGGCCGGCCTGCGCAGGTTCGGCGCCCTGGCCCTGACCCTGGTCCTGTCGATGTTCCTGGCCGGACCTCGAGGATCGCCTCCCCGCGGCGCCGGCCCGGGCCTGCCCGCGGGCTCGGCGGGGCCCTCGGCTGCGCTCGGGCCGCGGCTCTCACGGCTTCGGCGGCTTCGGCCCACCTGCTGATGGCGATGACCGCTCATGGCCTTCCTCGTGGCGACCGACTGGGGCTTCGGGGTCCTGGTCTCGGACCTCAAGCAGGCGCTGGCCGGCGGCCTCGGCCGCGCCGGGACCGACGAGGACACCGACGCGGACGAGGGCACCCGCCGCCGGCCGGGAAGGGCCCTCGTGGCCCTGTACCGCCGCGGCCGGGACGGCTGGGCGGCGCTGCGCGCCCGCCGGGCCGCCGCCCGCGCCGCCGTCGCCGGGGGTGGGGCCGCGGTCGCCGAGCCCGAGCGCGACGAGGATCTGGGGACCGACGCCTCGGACGACGACGTTGAAGTCGAAGCCGAGGTCTCGCCACGCCGGCGGAGGCTGCGCCGGAAGCGCCGCGAGGCCGAGCAGCCGGTCGCCGGCCAGCTCCAGGAGGACGGTCCCGGGGTCGGGACCTCGCCGCAGGTCCCCGTCGAGGCCGGGGACGCCCCCGAGGCCGACGACGAGCCCGACGAGCCCGAGGAGGACGGGGAGGACACCGCCGAGGCCGGCGAGGCACCGGGGCGCGCGCGACCCGCCCCCCGGCCCGAGCCCTCCAAGCGCCCGATCACGATCACCGGCGAGGTCCAGCACAAGGCCCCGCGTCCGCGGCGGCGCAAGTCCTGGGGCAACTTCGTCCTGCCCCCGCTCGACCTCCTCGAGATCGAGCCGCAGCAGAGCCCGGTCGCCGACCGCAGGAGCCTCGAGCGCGCGGCCGACGCGATCGAGCGCCGCCTCTCGAGCCACCGCATCGACGCCAAGGTCGTCGAGATCTCGGCCGGGCCGGCGATCACGCTGTTCGAGCTCGAGGTCGGCGAGGGCCAGCGGCTCGCGGCCCTGCGCAACTTCGCGCCCGACCTCGCCGCCGCGCTCAAGGCCCTGTCGGTCCGCATCGTCGCGCCGATCCCGGGCAAGCACACGGTCGGCGTCGAGGTCCCCAACGCCAAGCGCAGCCTCGTCTACCTGCGCGAGCTGATCGAGACCTACCGCGGGACGCAGGACAGCGTCCCCCTGTTCCTCGGTCGCAACGTCTCGGGCAAGCCGATCGTCGCCGACCTCGCCCGCATGCCCCACCTGCTGATCGCCGGCGCGACCGGGTCGGGCAAGTCCGTCTGCATCAACTCGATCCT
>JAWKUM010000061.1:0-3300 GCA_041398545.1 Planctomycetota bacterium
GAGACCGCGGCCATGGACGAGGTCGTCGCGAAGCTCGGCCGGCAGGCGCTGCGGCTGCCGGTCAGCGTCCCGTTCCACTCGTCGATGCTGCGCGCCGCCGGCGAGCGCTTCGCGGCCGACCTCGCCGCGGTCGAGCTGCGCGACCCGGCGTTCCCGATCGTGTGCAACGTCGACGCCGCGCCGCTCACCGACGCGGCCGCGGTCCGGGACGCCCTCGAGCGGCAGTTCGCCGGCTCCGTGCTGTGGCAGCAGTCGATCGAGTGCCTCCTGGCCGACGGCCACCGGCGCTTCGTCGAGTTCGGCCCCAAGCCGACCCTGTCCCGCATGGTGGCCCAGATCGCGGGCCCGCTCGAGGTCGAGGTCGAGAGCCTGGCCGTGACCCGGCCCGAGGACCTGACCGCCCTCTGAGGCATGGCCGCGCGCGCGCCGATCCCCTGGCTCAGGCCCCTGGCCTGGATGTACGGGCTCGGCGTCGCGCTGCGCAACGCGGGCTTCGACCGCGGCCTGCGCGAGGTCGGGCGCCTGCCGGTCCCGGTCCTGTCGGTCGGCAACCTCGCCGCCGGCGGCACCAACAAGACGCCGCTCGTCGCCTGGCTCGTCGCGCGGCTGCGGCGCGACGGGCTCCGCGTCGGGGTCCTCGCGCGCGGCTACGGGCGCGAGCCGGGCCGTGAGCTCAACGACGAGGGGCGGCTGCTCGCGGGCCGCTTCCCCGACCTCCCCCAGGTGCAGGACCCGGACCGCGTCGCCGGCGGCCTCAGGCTCTGCGCCGGGCACGAGCTCGACGTCGTCCTGCTCGACGACGGGTTCCAGCACCGGCGGCTGCACCGGGACGCGGACCTCGTCTGCCTCGACGCGGCCGACCCCGGCGGCGGGGGGCTGCTGCCGGCCGGCTGGCTGCGCGAGCCGCCGTCCTCGCTGCGCCGGGCCGACCTGCTCGTGTTCACCGGCGCCGGGCGGGACGACGGGGAGCGCGCGCGGCTCGAGGCCTTCGCCGAGCGCTGGGCGCCGGGGCGGCCCCGGTGCCGGTGCCGGCTCGAGCCGGATGCCCTCGTGCCCGCCGGCGGGGGGCCCGCGCGCCCGGCGGCCGAGCTGCGCGGCCGGCGTGTCCTGCTCCTGGCCGGCATCGCCCGCCCCGAGCGCTTCCGGGCCAGCGTGGAGGCGCTCGGCGCCGAGGTCCTCGGCGCGCGCTGGCTCGACGACCACGCGGCGATCCCCGGCGACCTCCTGGCCGAGCTGTCCCGGCGCGCGGAGGGCGAGGGCGCCACGCTGCTCCTGACCGAGAAGGACGAGGCGCGCCTCGACCTGCGCGGCGGGCCGGCGCGGTCGCACCTGCGGATGGAGCTCGTCTTCGACGAGGAGCCCGACCCGGGCCGCCTGCTGCCCCGCGGGTGACAAAGCGGCGAGCGGAGGTTTGAAGGCCGGGGGGGTCCCTGGCAACGTTCGCGGCGTGGCGAAGCGACGGATCCCCGCACTCGACCTGCTGGCCTGGATCCCGACGCGCGCGCTGATCGCGCTGCTGGCCTGGGCGCCCGAGCGCCCCGTCTACGGGCTCGTCGCCGCCGCCGGCCGGCTGTGGTTCCGCCTCGCGGGCGCACGCCGCGCGATCGCCCTGGCCAACCTGCGCCTGGCGCTCGGCGACGGGCGCGACGCCGCCGCGCTGACCGCCCTCGGCCGCCGCGCGACCGGCGAGGTGTTCCGCGTCCTCGTCGACGTCGCGCGCACGCCGCGGCTGCTCCGCTCGGGCGGCTTCGCCCGCCGCGTCGAGGACCACGAGCTCGTCGAGGCCGCGGCCGAGGCGGCGCGGCTGGCCCCGGGCCGGGGGCCGATCATCTGCTCGCCGCACCTCGGCTCCTGGGAGGCCGGCTCCTTCCTCCTGGCCCGCCAGTTCGGCGAGCTCGACGTCATCGCCCGGCCGATGCCCAACCCCTGGCTCCAGCGCTGGCTCGTCACCAACCGCTCGCGCGCCGGCCAGCGCATCCACCCGCGCCGCGGCGGGATCCGGGCCCTGCGCCGGGGGCTCCGGCGCGGCGCGGCCGCCGTGTTCCTCCCCGACCAGAACCAGAGAATCGGTGGGATCTTCGTACCCGTGTTCGGCAAGATGGCCGCCTGCGACCGCAGCCCGGCCGGCCTGGCCCTGCTCGGTGGACATCCGGTCATCGTCGCCGCGATGCTCCGCGACGGCCCCGGCTACCGGTTCCGGGCCCGCATCGCCCGCGTCTTCCTGCCCGCGCAGCTCCCCGGCGAGGACAGGGAGGCGGCCATCACGAGGACGACGAGGGACATCCACGCGGCCGTCGAGACGCTGATCCGCGAGACCCCGGAGCAGTACTTCTGGGTCCACAACCGCTACCGTACGCGCCCCCCCGAGGAGCGGGACCGGGCCGCCTCCTGACGCATGCTCAGCCACTCCGAAGTCATCGACCGCCTCGGCTCGCCGAACGTCCTCGTCATCGGGGACCTGATCCTCGACCTCTACGTCGAGGGGCGGGCCGAGCGGGTGTCGCCCGAGGCGCCGGTCCTCGTGTTCCAGTCGGGCAGGTCGTCGCTGCGGCTCGGCGGCGCCGGCAACGTCGCCGCCAACGTCGTTTCGGCCGGCGGCCACGCGACCTGCCTCGGCCTCGTCGGCGACGACGTCCGGGCGCGCCAGCTGCAGGACCTCGTCGAGGAGGCCGGGATCTCGAGCGAGGGCCTCGTCATCGACGAGGACCGGCCGACGACGGTCAAGACGCGCTTCGTCTCGGGCACGCACCAGGTCCTCCGCGTCGACGAGGAGAGCCGGGCCGAGGTCGGCACCGAGGCGCGCAAGCGCATGCTCGCGTTCCTCGAGGCGCGCATGTCGGCCTTCGACGCCGTGATCCTCAGCGACTACGGCAAGGGCGCGCTCGCCCCGGCCCTGATCAAGCAGGCCGTCGCCCTGGCCCGCGCGAAGGGCATCCCGATCCTCGTGGACCCCAAGGGGCTCGACTTCTCCAAGTACGCCGGCGCCACGCTCATCACGCCCAACAAGGCCGAGGCCGAGGCCGCGACGGGGATGCGCATCGGCGGCGACGAGGAGCTCCGCGCCGTCGCGCGGCGCCTCGTCGAGGTCGCGTCGCTCGACAGCGTCGTCGTGACCCTCGGCCCGGAGGGCATCTTCTACCGGACCAAGGGCGGCACCGAGGGCCTGCTCCCGACCGAGGCGCGGGCCGTGTACGACGTCACCGGCGCCGGCGACACGGTCGTGGCCCTGCTCGGCCTCGGGCTCGGCGCGGGCCTCGGGCTCGAGGAGGCCGTCCGCCTCGCCAACCTCGCCGCCGGCAT
>JAWKUM010000062.1:0-2787 GCA_041398545.1 Planctomycetota bacterium
GACGAGGACGAAGGTCAGGCCGTCGATCGGCAGGTACGGCAGGTCGAAGGCGCCGTAGGCGTCGGTCCGGGCCTCGAGCAGCTCGAGGCCGACCTGCTCGAACAGCCGCGGCGCGCGGCCGACGCCGCCGACCGCCGCGCCCTCCTGCAGGGCCCGGCCGAACATGCGCACGCCGGCCCGCGGCTTGCCCTCGGCGTCGACGAGGCGGCCGGAGACGCGCGGGATCGGCTGGAGGACGAGCTCGGCGACCTGGCGCAGGTTGGGGTCGTCGGCGCGCAGCTCCGCCACGGCCCAGGCCTCGTCGGTGCGGACGAGGAGCTTCAATCCCTCGACCGGGACCGGCAGGCGGCAGCGGCCGCGGAGGTCGGCGACGAGGTGGAGCGGCTGCCACCACGGCTCGGAGTGGCGGCGCATCTCGGGCTGGGGCGGGACCGCGAGGACCTCGGCGAACGACGCCGGCCGGCCGTTGTCGAGGCGCAGGTCGAGGTCGGCCGCGGTCATGTGGGCGAAGTCGAGGGGCGGGAGGTCGTGGGCCTCGTCGAGGTCCTCGAGCTCGGACACGACGCGCTCGAGCGAGGCCGGGCCGGGGACCCCGGTCCGCCGCGAGCCGAGCGCGCGCCACAGGGCCTCGTCGAGGCCGACGCGGACCCGCAGGCCCTCGGGGTTGCTGCCGAGGCCGTGCAGGACGAAGCGGCCCTCGGCGTCGGGCCGCGGGTTGCGGACCGGCTGGCGGACGTAGGCGATCCAGTCGTCGCTGCGCGCCAGCGGGCCGGTGCAGGACACCGCCAGCGCGACCTTGGTCGGGTCGGCCCCGGCGGGCAGCTGGAGCCGGCCGCGGACCTCGATCTCGGCCGTCATCGCGCAGCGCAGCTCGACCGGCTTGCCGGCCAGGAGCTCGTCGAGGTCGTGGGTCGAGCCCTTGCCGCCCTGACGCAGCTCCCAGTACGCGATGCGGTCCTCGCGCCCGTCGACGCGGACGAGCCACTCGTAGATGCAGGCGTCGACCGGCCGGCCCCAGGGCCACAGCCGCCACGGGACCTCGAGGGCGGCGCGGCCGTCGGCGTCGGTGGCGAGGCCGCGGACCTTGCCGTGGAAGTCGCTGCCCGGGTGCTCGAGCACGCGGGCCCCGGCAATCGGCGCCGCCGTCCTCGGCCTTGACCTGCAGGTGCAGCCGGGCCTTGGGCGGGCAGTGGAACGGCTCGAGGCCGAGCTCGGGCATCCGCTCGACCATGCCCTCGGGCAGCGGCAGCTCGCGGAACTGCCGGCGCCGCGCGGCGAGGTCCTCGACCCGCTCGCGGCGCTCGTCGAGCCCGGTCGGGAACGAGTGGCGCAGCAGGACGAGCCCGTCCGCGTCGCGGCACTGGACCTCGACCTCCTGGGCCGGCCAGACCGGCAGCGTGACCTCGCCCTCCGCGTCGGGGTGGAGCGGGGCCGCGAGGCCGAGGCGGCCGAGCAGCACGAGCGACGGCTCGGCGCACCAGTCGCGCCGCAGCCGCTCGTGGCCGAGCAGCCGCAGGCGGACGACCGGGACCAGGCCGGCCTCGGCGAGCTCGATGCGCTTGTCGATCGCGCGCAGGGTCCACGCGCCGGTGACGCGCGCGACGCCGGCCTCGTCGGGCGCGCCGTGGGCCCAGACGACGTGGCCCTCGGCCGGCGGGACGACGAGCTTGAAGCGCCCGCGTTCGTCGGTGGTCGCCGAGGTCGGCTCGGTCTCCTCGGCCGTGCTGCCGGCCTGGGCGGCGAGGACGACCGTGGCCCCGGTCCACGGCGTGCCGTCGGCCTGGAGCACGCGGCCGAAGATGCTGCGCTCCGTGGTCTGCGGGGCACAGGCGAGCGAGAGGCCGAGGACGAGCGACGCGAGCATGGCCGGGATGCTAGGCGCCCCGGTCCCCGTCGGGGAGGGGGGGTGGAAGGACCTCCTCGTACAGGAGGTAGACCGACTCGCTCATCCCGACCCGGTCGTAGACGGCCCGGGCGTGGCGGTTGTCGCGCTCGACGTAGAGCCGCAGGCCGACGACGTCGCCCTGCTGCCGGGCCTGGCGCCGGACCTCGTCGTGCAGCGCGCGGTACAGGCCCCGGCCGCGCCAGGCCTCCTCGATCCAGACCGACTGGATCCACCAGAACCAGCCGTCCCGCCAGTCGCTCCACTCCCGCGTCAGGAGCAGGCTCGCGACGGCGGCCCCGGCCTCGTCCTCGACGACGAGGTAGCGGCCCCGGTCGGGGTCCCCGAGCACGGCGGCGACGCCGCGGCGCAGCGGGCCGGGGTCGAGCCGGCGGCCCTCGGTGGTCAGCGCCATGCGCGCCTGGAACGCGGCGATCGCGTCGATGTCGGCGGCCGTGGCCGCGCGGATCCTGGTCATGGCCGGAGGATACCCGCGGGCGCCGGTCCCGGCGGCAGGCCCTCGGGATCGGGGTCCCCCGGCGGTAGCGTGGCCCCATGGACGTCATCCGCGCCCGGGGCCTCGGCAAGCGCTACGGCGAGCTCGACGCCGTCGACGGCATCGACTTCGAGGCCAGGCCCGGCGAGCGCTTCGGCTTCCTCGGCCCCAACGGCGCCGGCAAGAGCACGACGATGCGCATGCTGTACTGCGCCGTGGCCCCCGACCGCGGGAGCCTCGACATCCTCGGCCTCGACGCCCGCGACCCCGGCAACCGCCGCGCGATCAAGCGCCGGCTCGGCGTCGTCCCGCAGGAGGAGAGCCTCGACCAGGACCTGACCCTGCGCGAGAACCTGCACGGCTTCGCGCTGTTCCACGGGCTCGGCGGGGCCGAGGCCCGCCGCCGCGT
>JAWKUM010000063.1:0-1991 GCA_041398545.1 Planctomycetota bacterium
CCGGATCCGCGCCCCGGGGGGCCTGCACAGGGTCTGGATCGCGGCCATGCTCGCGCAGGAAACCGGCCGAAACCCTTTGCCGGTTGTGGCTTGGGAACGCGATCCGGGGTTATGGCGGCGGCGGGAGAGTCTCTATATTGGCGGGCCGATCCCGGACGCGGAGCTCGTGGATCTCCTCCTCCTCTTCCGACCCGAAGTGGACGACGTCAGCGGCATCTGATGGATGCCCCGAGCGGTCCGCTCGAACCCCTCATGCCGGACCAGCCCCCCAAGTCGAACCAACCCGGCCAGCCCGCGATCACCGCGCTCGACGTACCCACCCCGGAGCCGCTCGAGCCCCGGCGGGTCCTGTTCTTCGGCAAGCGCAAGTCGCGGACGCGTTGCACTGGCGCCCTCGTCGAGGCCCTGAGGGCCCAGGGGCTGCAGGTCCGCACCGTGAACTGCTCGATGCTCAAGCGGTGGATCGGCACCTGGGGCATGCGGGCCGCCGTCCGCCTCGTCCGCCGGCTCTACGACCCGGACCTCTGCTTCGTGTTCTTCCACGACCTCCCGCCCGACCTCATGGAGGAGATCTCCGGGGAGATCCCCACGGTCGTGTGGATGGAGGAGCAGCTGCGGCACACCGACTCGTCGCACGTCGACTACGTGCGCAAGGTCCGGCTGCTGTGCCTCTCGACCCCCGACCTCGTCGAGGCCTACCGCCGGGCCGGCGTCCGCGACACGACGTTCTCGATGAGCGGCTTCTCGCCCCGCTACCACCGGCCGCTCCGCGCGCCGCGGGCCCAGGTCCGCGACCTGTGCTTCATCGGCGGGCCCGGGCACATGGGTGACCGGCCGCAGTTCCTGGCCTGGCTGAGCCGGATGCACGACGTCGAGGTGTTCGGCCGCCGGGACTCCTGGCTGCCGTACCTCAAGCGCTTCCCCGAGCTGCGCCTCGTCGGCGAGGTCCGGCCCCGGCGCTACGCCAGGGTCTGCGCCGAGACGCGCATCGTCCTCGGCCAGAACCAGACCCACGACTCGCCGCTGTACTTCAGCAACCGGCTGTTCCTGACGCTGGCCTCCGGCGGCTTCCACCTGACCCACTACGTCCCGGGCATGGAGGAGCTGTTCGACCGCGGCGTGCACCTCGACTGGTTCGAGAGCCGCGAGGAGGCCCTCGAGAAGATCCGCTACTACCTCGCCCGCCCCGAGCTGCGCGCGCGCATCGCGCGCCAGGGCTGCGAGCTCGTCCACGAGGAGCACCGCTACGAGGACCGCATCCGCGAGGTCCTCGCGATCCTGCGCCTCGAGCGCGCCCCGTACTGCCCGGTCGACTCCCTGCGCGAGGAGCCCGCGTTCGTGCTCGAGCCGCTGCCGCCCGTGCTCGAGGGGCGTCCCGCCCTGCGCAAGGTCTCGGGCAGCCTCGGCGATTGAAGCTGCTCCACGTCCTCTCCGAGCGGCACTGGTCGGGCGGCGAACACCAGCTCGAGGCCCTCGTGCGCCACCTCGCCGCCGACGGCTGGGACCAGGTCCTGGTCCTGCGCCCCGGCGCGCGGTTCGCCGACCTCGGCCGCGAGCTCGGCCTCCCGGTCCGGGAGCTCCCGCTGCGCAACGGCCTCGACGTCGGCTCGGCCGTCCGCCTGCGCCGCCTGTGCCGGGCCGAGGCGCCCGACCTCGTCCAGCTCGGCTGCTCGCGCTCGCACAAGGTCTGGGGCCTGGCGCGCCTGCTCGGCGGCGGCCTGCCGCCGGCGGTCGTGACCCGGCGCATGGACTACCCGCTGCGCCGCGGCCGCTACCGCCGCTGGCTGTACGGGCGGGCCGTCGACGCCGTCGTGGCCGTGTCCGAGGCCGTCGCCCGCGAGGTCCGGGCGCTGGGCGTCGAGCCCGGGCGCGTCGAGGTCGTGCCCGACGGCGTCGACACGGCCCTCCTCGCGAGCCTGGCCCCGCGACGGGCCGAGGCCAGGAGCGAGCTCGGCGTGCCCGACGACGCCGTCCTCGGCGTGACGCTGGCC
>JAWKUM010000064.1:0-1949 GCA_041398545.1 Planctomycetota bacterium
GCCGGGCCAGCGAGGCCCGCGTGCGCGGCAGGACGAAGAAGCGTGCGACGGTTGCGCCGAGCACGATGGCGAGCGGGAACGCCCACCAAGGGCCGACGCCGGTCACGAGGCTGCCGAGGGTCAGGCCGAGCCCGAGGCCGACGAGGCCCCACGCGGCCAGCATCCAGACGATCGTTCCCCTTGGCAGGACGACCCAGTCGCGCCGCATCGAGTGATCGAGCAGGCTCTGTGGATCCCTGTTGGTCATGTCCACGGCTCCTTCCGAACCGGTGGCCGACGCCGGCGACGGTTCCTCCCCCCGAGGAGCCTGCTTCGCCAACGGTCGGTGTCATGGACCCGCCTGGCGGGTCCCCCCATCTGAGGCCAGGATCCTAGCAGCCGCCGGCCCTGCCTGTCGTCCCCCGGGCCATGGGGTCTTCAACGGAGCTACGGGCAATTTCCCGTACCCGTCGCAAATCGACCTTGCCACTGCCCAACAGCGGCAGCTCGTCGACCCGGACGAAGGCGTCGCGGCGCGGCAGGAAGAGGTTCGGGAGCCCCGCCGTGGTCAGGGCGGCGAACACGTCGTCGACGCGCTCCTCGGGGAAGGTGTGGAGCACGACCAGGCGCTCGCCCTTGCGCGGATCGGGCACGGCCGTGACCGCGGCGACCCGGTCCTCGGCGCCGAGGGCCCGGTGGATCGCCTCCTCGACGACCCCATGCGGGACCATCTCGCCACCGATCTTGGAGAACCGCGACTCGCGGTCCGTGATGTGCAGGAAGCCGTCGGCGTCGACGAAGCCGAGGTCCCCGGTCCGGTACCAGCCGCCGGACAGGACCTCGGCGGTCTTGTCGTCCCGGCCGAGGTAGCCCTGCATGACGTTGGGGCCGGACACGAGGACCATGCCGCGCTCCCCGGTCGCGCACTCCCGCCCGTCGTCGGGGTCGACGACGCGCAGCCGGACGTCGGGGATCGGCCGCCCGACCGAGCCGGGCCGGTTGGCCCCGGGCAGGTTGACCGAGACGACCGGCGCGCACTCGGTCGTGCCGTAGCCCTCGAGGATCTCCTTGCCGAAGCGCTCCTCGAAGCGCTCGGCGAGCCACGGCGGGAGCTTCTCGGCCCCGGTCACGACGAGGCGAAGGGACGCGAGCTGCGCGGGCGTGCAGCGCTTGACGTAGAGCTGCAGGAAGGTCGGGGTCGTGACGAGGACCGTCAGCCGGTGCTCGGCGACGAGGCGGCCGACCTCGGCCGCGTCGAGGGGGTTGGCCTGGAGGACGAGCGGCACGCCGCCGGTCGCGCCGAGCCACAGGATCAGCGTCCCGAACGAGTGGAAGAACGGGAGGTTGGCGAGGATCTTGTGGTCGCGGTCGAGGGCCAGGGCGCGGATCGCGCTGTCGATGTTGGCCGCGAGGTTCTCGTGGCTCAGCATGACGCCCTTCGGCTCGCCGGTGCTGCCGCTCGAGAACAGCACGGTCGCGAGGTCGTCCGGCCGGCTCGCGCGCGCGGCGCCGCAGGCCCGCTGCAGCAGGGCCACCGGGGCGAGCAGGGCCAGGGCCAGGGCGGCGGCGCGGGCACCGGGGCCGATCCCGTGCAGCACGTCCTCGAGCAGGATAGGCGTGACGTCGGCCGGCAGCCCGACCGGGCAGCGGTCCAGGAAGCGCCGCGCGGTGACGACCTTGGTCGCGCCGCACTGCTGCAACGACGAGGCCATCGCGGCCTCGCCGATGCTGTAGTTGAGGTTGACGAGGGTCCGGCCGGCCAGGGCGCCGGCGAGGTTGGCGAGCACGGCCCCGAGGGACGGCGGCAGCAGGACCGCGAGGCAGGGCTGGCCGTCGAGCTCGCGGCGCAGGCGGCGGGCCAGGGCCACGGCGCCGGCCAGGACCGCCAGCCGCGACATGGGCTTGCGGCCGGGCTCGACGACGCGCCGCTTCCAGGGCGCGCGGCGCGCGCCGCGCACGAGGCCGTGGAC
>JAWKUM010000065.1:0-1707 GCA_041398545.1 Planctomycetota bacterium
TCGCGGCCGCGGCGCGAGGCCCTGGCCCGCTTCGTCCAGCTGCTGTTCGCCGAGCGCCGCAAGCAGGGCCGGGGGGCCCTCCGGCGCCTGGGCCTGGCCGACCCCGAGGCCCGCTGGACGGAGCTCGGCCTCGACCCGGCCCTGCTCGAGGCCCGGCCCGAGGCCTGGCCGATCGAGTTGTTTTTCCAGCTCGAACCCCTGTTCGATGTTGTCTCCGGCCAGGGTCGGAGCTAGCTTCTCGCGATTCTCGCTACGTCCCCGAGGCGGCCCGGCGCCGGGCACCGGCCGCTCCAGGACGAAGGTAGCTCCACCCCCCGCAGGTCGAAGCCGCTACGGCCGACCCTCTCCGCGCAACGGACCAGGGAGCACCGATCGTCCGCCGGACAGCCGGTCGGGTTCCCGTGGTGGGTCGCTCCTTTTCGGGACGTTCGCAGGTCGCGCACGCCGGGGACGCAGGGCTCCCGGCCGGATCGGGCGCGGGGAAGACCGGTCGGAGGAAACGAGGATTGACCGAGCTGCAGCAAGGCTTGCAACAGGCCAAGGAGCTCGTACGGCAGCGCATCGACCTCGTGTCGCTCGTCGGAGAGGTCGTGCCGCTCAAGCGCAGCGGCCGCAGCTTCAAGGGCCTGTGCCCGTTCCACGAGGAGAAGACGCCCTCGTTCCACGTCCACCCCGAGTCGCAGATCTTCCGCTGCTACGGCTGCGGTGAGGGCGGCGACCTGTTCGCCTTCGTCATGAAGCGCGAGGGCATCGGGTTCCGCGAGGCGCTCGAGGAGCTGGCCGAGCGCGCCGGGGTCGACCTGCCCCGCGGCGGCGGCGGCGCCCGCCGCGGCCCCGCCAAGCAGCAGTACCTCGAGGTCCTGGCCCGGGCCCAGGCCTTCTTCGCCGCGCGCCTGCGGGCGCCCGAGGGCGCCGAGGCCATGCGCTACGTCGAGGGTCGCGGCCTCGAGGCCGCGCTCGTGCCGTTCGGCCTCGGCCACGCCCCCGGGCCGTCGGAGGCGCCGGGCGGCGGCCGGCACTGGCCGCTCGTGGCCGAGCTCGGCCGCGCCGGCGTGCCGCTGCCCCTGGCCGCCGAGCTCGGCCTCGTCGGCCGGACCGAGCGCGGCCAGTGGTACGACCGCTTCCGCAACCGGCTGACCTTCCCGATCCACGACGGCCAGGGCCGCATCGTCGGCTTCGGCGGGCGGATCCTCCCCGGCCACGAGGGGGAGCGGGAGCCCAAGTACCTGAACTCGCCCGAGTCGCCGGTGTTCAACAAGCGCAGCCTCCTGTTCGGGCTGGCCAAGGCGCGCCAGGCCCGGGCCCGGCGGCTGGTCGTCATGGAGGGCTACACCGACGTCATCGCCTGCCACCTCGCCGGCATCCCCGAGGCGGTCGCGACGCTGGGCACGAGCCTGACCCGCGAGCACGCCGCGCTGATCCGGCGCTACGCCCCGGACGGAACCGTGCTGCTGTTCGACGGCGACGAGGCCGGCCGGCGGGCCGCCGAGCGGGCCTACGCGGCCCTGTCGGCCGAGACCCTGCCGGCCCGGATCTGCCTGCTCGAGGGCGGCAAGGACCCGGCCGACCTGGCCCGGGCCGAGGGTCGCGAGGGCATCGAGCGGGTCCTCGACGGGGCCCGCGACGCCCTCGAGGTCTGGATCGAGCTGCTGTCGGCCCGCCACGACCCGTCGCGCCACGAGGGCAAGGTCGCGGTCGCCGAGGCCT
>JAWKUM010000066.1:0-1600 GCA_041398545.1 Planctomycetota bacterium
CGACGGGCGCGCCCGCGTTGATCTCGGGCTCAGGGACCGCGGTCGTGCACTTGAACGACCTCGTGCTGACGAGCTCGGGGTTGCCACTGAACGCGGCGGCGTACTTCCTGTGCAGCCGCACGCAGGGCTTCGTGCAGAACCCCGGTGGCAGCGCGGGCAATCTGTGCCTCGGGAACCCGATCGGCCGGCTCGTCGGGGGTGTGGCGGTGAATTCGGGCGCGACGGGGGTCGTGGACGTCACGGCCAACCTCAACGTGTTGCCGCAGCCAACCGGCGCGGTTGCCGTGCTGCCAGGCGAGACCTGGAACTTCCAGTGCTGGTACCGCGACGCGGTGGGCGGGAGCGCAACCTCGAACTTCAGCGACGGACTCGCGGTCTTATTCACCGCGACGCAGACCGTGCCGGGGATGGTGCCGATCCCGGCGGGGACGTTCCTGATGGGCTCGAACGCACCGAGTGGCCCGCCTTACTTCGGCGAGTACACCCCGGACCCGATCCGCCAGGTAACCATCAGCTACCCGATTTGGATGGGCGAGCACGAGGTCACGCAGGCCGAGTACCAGGCGCTGATGGGGTCGAACCCGTCAAGCTTCCCGGGCGCCTCACATCCAGTCGAAACGGTGAGCTGGCATCAAGCGCGGGCGTACTGCGCGGCGCTGACGGCGCAGCAAGCGGGCAATCTCCCGGCGGGCTACGAGTACCGTTTGCCGACGGAGGCGGAGTGGGAGTACGCGTGCCGCGCGGGCACAACAACGGAGTTTCACTACGGGCCGGCGCTGTTTTGCAACCAAGCACGGTTCGAGTTCTCGAACCACTCAAACTCGTCATGCAACGCCGGAGGCGGCACGGTGCCGGTGGTCAGCTACGCGGCGAACGCGTTCGGTCTGTACGACATGCACGGCAACGTGCAGGAGTGGTGCTTGGACTCGTACGGGCCGTATGGCTCCGCGGCGGTGACAGACCCCTTCGTCACTGGCGGCCCGTTCCGGATCTTCCGCGGCGGCAGCTGGGGCGGCGACTCCTTCTTTTGCCGTTCCGCGTACCGGAGCTACAGCGATCCCAACTACTCGTTGAACAACGTCGGTTTCCGGGTTGCCCTCGCCCCAGTTCTCGTCCCTTGATCCAGCAAGTGGAGAGCGCGCCGGGGCTCGGAGGCGCGAGCGCAGCGAGCCCGAAGCGGCCGTCGATCCTCGGCGCGCGAGAGTCCGCGCCGCACGACGCGAGCTGGCGGGTGCGGGTCGGGGTGCAATGCTTCGCTGGTTCGGGAATCCGTACGAATCCGCGTGAGTTGACGCTCGGGTCCGCGCCTACGGGTTGACCCGAGGTCCCCGTGCCTCGCCCCCAACCAGCCCCAGCGCTCTGGACGGCGCGGCTCGCGCCCGTCCGGCCTGCCCTTCGAGAGACGACATGCATCCTCGCACCCTGCCCCTGCTCGTCGACCCCGCGGCCCTCGTCTCGGTCGGCATTCCTGCTTCGCGCCGGCTCTCTACGCAGCACTCCATTGCGGCGACGAGCGCGCGCGCGGCCGCGGTCTTCGTCGCCTCGCTCGGCGTCGCGTCGGCGCAGGTCGGCACGAACTATTGCGTCGCGGCGCCGAACT